>CAZWEO010000005.1:0-82248 GCA_964633115.1 uncultured Desulfobacterales bacterium | reverse complement strand
GGGCAAAATAATACCTTAAGTCACTGCGGATAGAGCGTTGTAATCAACACCTGAATATTTGCCACCGTATAGGTTCGCGTACTGCCGGCTGGCTGGAGTTGAATCAGATTGGTAACATTGGCATATCCTTGATATCGGATTCCGGTGGCGTCCTCATCCAATGGGATGGCAGAAAAAATTGTTTGGTACCCGCCCCCAATAGACAACAGCACTTGATTTCTCATGTTGATATCGGGAGGATTCGAAGCTGTCGCATTTTCGATATCAGCGCCCCAATAGAGACCTGCCCACAACACATCACCGCCAGATGGAATGGTAAAGTCGGCACTACTGGAATTGAACGTGCTTCCATCCGAATCCACATCCACATTGACCATGTTGAAATTATTGTTGTTAATACGCGTTCCCACACCATTCTGGCTGTTAGCGGCATCGGGATCACTCGGGTCAGCTCTGAGGGAGGTGTTTCCAATTAGAAAGATATCCCCGGTTGCATTTGCCTCAAACCGGGTGTTAAAAGGCCGGCGCACTTCTGCACTGACTGAAGGTGAAAGGACCAGGAGTATTAAGAGAAGCGTGGGGATCACCCAAAGTGGGAAAATACCACTGGATTTTGGGTATGCTATTTTAGAACGCATATGGCTATGCAAAATGATCAAGACCTGATCCCATCCTCTATAAGCAATCGCATTTTTCCATACTTATATTCAGCTTAAATCACAGCATTGCGATGATGCGACTGAATCAAGCAACTAACTATCTAATATATTATGATATATCGTAATTCATGACAGCGGATTTATGGTATCCTACCATTCGGCAACCAAAATTTGGGGATACCATACCGCATATTGTGTATGCCTATACTATAAACGTACAAGATATAGTAGATAAGGCCCTATTATGTCAAGAAATAAAAGGTGAAACCCGGGGGGGATTATTGCTTTATAAATCAGAGAGAGCTGGCAGGAATTATAGTCTTTCGCATAGGAGCGACGTAGTCGCGTTTCATAAAATCGTGGAACACGATTTTATTTAAAGTCCATGATCACCGTAATATCATTCCCGCCGCTCATGTTGACCTTGGCATCGGGGTATTGCCGTTTGAATACCCGTAACATGGCAGCATTCTCTTTCAAAACAGTGGCCGAAAACCCCTTGTAATCATTTTGCTTGGCGATAACTTCTAGGTTTTTAAGTAGATGAGATGCAATGCCCATTTTCTGAAAATCTTCGCGTACGACAAAAGCCACCTCGGCGCGGTCGCCATCATCTGCATAGGATCCGATGGCCATGACCTCTTTGTGTCCGCCCTTTTGAACCAACCCCACCAAGGACATGTTTTTGCGGTAGTCCACACTGGCCCATTGTTTTTGAACTACTTCATGTGAAAATAGCTTCATCTTATAAAAAAACCGGAAGTAGATGGTCTCTTCCCGAAGAGAATAGAAAAAATTTCGATAGGCAAATTCATCCGAAGGCAGCAAGGGACGAATTTCAATGGTTTTGCCATTGCGCAGCGTATACGTGCTTTTATAACTCTCCAAAAAATGCAGATCTTCGCTGGCGGGTGGCAGCTGATCGCCAAAAATGTAATGACGTTTTTTGGCTACCGCGATAAGATCATCCCTAAATTTGGGATGAGCAATCTGGGTGAGTTCCATGACGCGCTGGTAGATACCCTTGCCTTGCAATTCGGCGATACCATATTCGGTGATGATAAAATTGACATCTCCCCGAGTGGTGGCTACACCGGCTCCTTCACTTAGATGGGGAACAATCCGACTTACTTTGCCATCTTGGGCTGTCGACGGCAATGCGATGATCGAAAAGCCGCCTTTGGACATGGCACTTCCCCTCAAAAAATCGACTTGATCGCCGATTCCGCTATAGAATAGATATCCGGTGGAATCCGAGCACACCTGCCCGGTCAAATCGACTTCCAAGGCTGAGCTGAGCGATACAAAATTATCATTTCGGGCAATCACGGTGGGATCGTTCACAAACTCAGACGATCTGAAGTAAAACATGGGATTATTATCAACATAACGATAAATTTTTTCAGAGCCCATGCAAAGCGATGCAACCACCCGACCCTGCAACAAGGTTTTCCTCTTATTGGTGATCACCTTCTGTTCAAACAAAGGAATGAAAGCATCGGTTATCAACTGGGTATGAATCCCTAAATCTTTTTTATCCATCAGATGGCTGAGTATGGCATAGGGAAGTTGGCCAAAACCGATTTGAAGGGTAGCACCGTCATCCACCAACTGGTTTACATAGAATCCGATGCGTTGGGCCACATCGTTGTCCTTGACGTTGGGCACCGAATCAACCAGAGGTTCCTCATGCCACACTAAAAAATCCAAATCATCCACATGCACAAAACTGTCGCCCCAGGTCCTGGGCATACGCGGATTGACTTGGGCAATTACCATTTTGGCATTTTCCATTCCCGATCGAGTGATATCCACAGACACCCCCAGACTGCAGTAACCAAAATTATCGGGGGGCCCCACCTGAATGAGGGCCACATCCAGACCGATGCGCTGACTGGCAAACAAGCGCGGAATCTGGGAAAGATACATGGGCAGGTAATCGATCTTGCCCTCAAAAGCTGCTTTGCGCATGTGCTGACTAATAAAAAATAGCTTTAGTGAAAATCGCCGTAGGAATGAAGGATCATCCACAAATTTGGAAAGGGTGTACGACAACATCTGATATATCATGATATCCTGGAGTTGTTCTTCCTGCACCATCGCACGGATTAGTTGCTGCGGCTCACCACAACCTGTACCAACAAACACACGACTACCGCGCTTAATCAAGCCGATGGCATCTTGTGCTGAGAGCATTTTGTCAGGACAATAGGAATTCAAATCCATGGGCGCGTCTCCTCCAATCTTTATGTCAGAACATTTTTATGGCAATAGATCTAAAGCGATCTGTCCTTTTAGGGTGGTATTTAGCATAGACCATCGATATGTTAGAGACAAGGCCGAAAACCTCGGGATTCCGGCAGCGCACTTGATTAAACAAAGGATCTTAGGCTATAATTTACCTTGCGCGCTGCGACTAGCGCCCAATCCAAATTTACTTCAAGGTTTCAGTATGCCGCGGCAATCCACAAACAGCAAGTTCAGGCCTTTTGAAAATCTTAACAAACTTCTAAAAAAGGCCCGGCGTCGCAATCCGCGACCCCAAATTGATCGTTCCGATAGCAATGTTGGTTCTAGCGAGCAGCGAATGGATGACGTTGCCCTCTTTCAACAGGCAATGGTCGGCGTCACAAAGCTGCCAAAATCTCGCCAGATTGAAAAACGTACCACCAGCAGCCGTAATTTGGGACCCACTACCAATCCGGATCAAGAAGCATATTGTCAGCTTAAACATCTGGTGGAGACCGGCCAGGGATTTCGTGTTTCCCAGACAGCAGAATATGTGGAAGGATCAGGCGAACCGATCAACCCGGCCATCCTTGCGCGCCTTCATCAGGGTGATTTTGCCATCCAGGACTTCATCGACCTGCATGGCCTCAGCCTTGAAGAAGCCATGGAGCAAATGGATGCATTCATAAAATATGCCCTTACCCGCAGGCGCAAAGCCATCCTGATCGTGCATGGACGGGGTTTATCATCCCCGGCCGAACCAGTTCTCAAAACTGCAGTAATTAAACGAATCAATAGCGGCCCCTGGCGCAAATGGATTGTCGCCTACGCCAGTGCCAGGTTGTGCGATGGCGGTGCTGGGGCCACCTATGTGCTTTTGCGAGATTATCCAAAGGGCAAATCCAATTCTAAATTGCGGTCTAATCCGCCAATATAATCGGTGGATTAGACCGCAATTTAGAATAACTTATCAACAATCCAATACAGCCCCATCCCAACTACCACGGTACCACCTAACGATTTGGTTGCGATGGCGAACACAAATGTGGGTATCGCCACCCATAGCTCGGGTCGCATGAACACTAAATGTCTGGGTTCTCCCACTGTCACCAAAGCCGGCAATAACAACGCACTTAAAATGGCACCTGGTATCAATGCCAACCACTCTTTGAACCAGCTTGGTAGCGAATATTTTGTCAGGAAAAATAGAGGTAACCAACGCGGTATGTAGGTTACCAAGCCCATGGCCACAACTATACTCAAATACGCTTCTGGCATCCCTATAATCCTTTCTGCTCAGTTGCTGATTTTTTTCTGAAATACCGCAACTTGCCAAGACCGACTCCAACCGTAGCAGCAAAAACTGAGGCTAATATCACATGGGCGTTACCTGCAATATATAGGGAGAGGATCATTGAGACCAGACCGGCCACCACAGCAGTCAAGACCACCAAGCGGCTGATAAGCTGAAAACTTAAAAGGCAGATAAACATGGCAATCAGCGCATAGTCGATGCCAAAACTATGCGCTGGTATCAAATGTCCGCTAAACCCACCGACAACCGTACTGATAATCCAGGCGATATATGCTGTAAGATTCACCACCTGAGATCGCTGTAAATCCCAATTGCCGCTTAAAAAGCGTGTGTAGTTGACCGCAAAACTCTCATCAGTCACAGTATAAGCCAAGATTGACAAATTACCTCGGTGCTCATTTGGGAGCCAGACAGACAAGGATGAGCTCATAAGCACGTGCCTTAAATTGACAAAAAAAGTTGTGACAACGATGGCCAATCCTGCGGCACCCCCGGCTAACATGGATACGGCAATAAATTGTGAACTCCCTGCAAAAACAATGGCCGACATGCCGGCAATATGCAACCAAGACATGCCGGCCTTTTGGGCCAAAACGCCAAACGCTAGGCCAATGGGAATATAACCCAAGCAGATTGGCCAGGCCGCCTTGAGTCCCTGTCTAAGATTTTGAGCGAAGGGAATGCTATTTTCATTCATGTTGTTTCCATTTTCAATCAAGAGATCGTAATCGCAGATCCAGTAAATTTGATGCGGCTTTTTTCATGCTTGATGTGCATGACCGCATCTACACTATTTTTCCATATAAATACATATCTATACTTTCGGAGTTGGCATAGAGAGGACGTGATATGAATATTTTTTCACAATCCTTGTTGACAAGTCTGGTTGACATCCCTATTTTATTTGACTTTTTTCGATCACCCCTAAGCCATCCCTGTGTTTGGATGGCTTTGTTTGTTTCTTTCAGGTGATCTTCATATTTTGCTAAGGATCGTAACAAATGAAACAGGATCTGACAAAAGTTCGTAATATCGGCATCAGTGCCCACATTGACTCGGGTAAGACTACCCTGACGGAACGTATCTTATTTTACACCGACAGAATTCATGCCATACATGACGTCAAAGGCAAAGATGGGGTGGGCGCAACCATGGACTCTATGGATCTGGAACGAGAGCGAGGTATTACCATCGCCTCTGCTGCCACCTACTGCCAATGGCAAGATCACCACATCAATATCATCGATACACCCGGACATGTGGATTTCACCATCGAGGTGGAACGGTCATTACGCGTTCTGGATGGTGCCGTACTGGTATTATGTGCTGTCGGCGGAGTCCAGTCCCAATCCATTACGGTCGACCGACAGATGAAACGTTACAAAGTTCCTTGTATCGCCTTTGTCAACAAATGCGACCGTAGTGGCGCCAATCCATTCCGGGTCATTGATCAACTCAATAGCAAATTGGGACACAATGCAGTTGCCTTACAGATTCCAATCGGCCTGGAAGCCGATATGCAAGGTTTGGTGGACCTGATCTCCATGCAAGCAGTATATTTCGATGGAGAAAATGGCGAAGTGCTGCGTATGGCATCCATTCCCGATGACCTGGTGTCTTTAGCTGAAGAAAAACGGGAGGCCCTCGTCGATGCTGCCTCCATGTTTTCGGATGATCTGATGGAAGCCGCCCTGGAAGACGAGGTTACTACCGAATTGCTTATCCAAGCGATTCGCCAAGGTACCTTGGCACGCGAATTAACGCCGGTATTGATTGGATCGGCCTATAAAAACAAGGGTGTGCAGCCCTTGCTGGATGCCGTAACCGATCTGTTGCCCTGCCCTGCTGATATTGAAAATCAGGCCCTGGATATGAACAACAATGAAGCCCCCATGACCTTGGCATCTGATCCGGAGAAACCCTCGGTGGCTCTGGCCTTTAAATTGGAGGATGGCCAATACGGCCAATTGACCTATATCCGTGTTTACCAGGGCACCGTTGCCAAAGGCAGCACCCTCATAAATTCTCGCTCCGGAAAAAAAGTCAAGGTCGGTCGTCTGGTCCGAATGCATGCCGATCAAATGGAAGATATTGGCGCTATCCCGGCCGGCCGTATCGGAGCGCTTTTTGGTGTGGAATGCGCTTCCGGCGATACTTTCACCGAAAAAGACATACAAGTAAGTATGACCTCTATGTTCGTTCCAGAGCCGGTTATCTCGCTTGCCATCGTACCGCAGGATAAAACCGCTCAAAACAATATGTCCAAAGCGCTGAATCGCTTCACCAAGGAAGATCCTACTTTCAGAACTCATTTGAACCAAGAGACTGGTGAAACCATCATTTCTGGGATGGGGGAACTACATTTGGATGTTTACATCGAACGCATGCGTAGAGAATACCGTGCTGAAGTGGAATCCGGCATGCCGCGGGTGGCTTACCGGGAAACCATCACAAAACAGGGTATTTTTAATTACATCCATAAAAAACAAACCGGTGGTGCGGGTCAATTCGGGCGTGTGGCTGGTTACCTAGAACCGCTTGCCGAGGAGGAGTTCGTTTTCGAAAATCGGATCACCGGTGGTGCTATCCCGACCCAATATATTCCTGCCTGCGAAAAGGGATTCCGAGCCTGCCTCGAAAAAGGGCCAAAAATGGAACTTCCCGTAACCGGTATCCGTGTGGTGATCGATGATGGTGCTGCTCACGCTGTGGACTCATCCGAAATGGCCTTTCAGGCTGCTGCCCGCGGTGCCTTCTTGGAAGGCTATGCCAAAGCTGCGCCCGTTATTCAGGAACCAATTATGACAGTTGTGGTGGAAACACCCACAGAATTCCAGGGTGCTGTCATGGGCCTGCTCAACCAGCGACGTGGCATGATTCTCGGGTCTCAGGATGAAGGCGCCATTTGTGTTATCGAAGCACGTGTCCCTTTAGCGGATATGTTTGGGTACTCCACGGTATTGCGTAGCGCCACCCAAGGAAAGGCTCAATTTACGATGGAATTTTGTGAATACAAGCAGGTTCCCCAATCCATCGCCGAAGAATTGGTCAAAAAGTCTCAGGAAGACAAGAAAAACGTGGCATAACTTTACGATATGTGGAAAACAGATAACATTCCAACCTATCCTTCGGAAACTGGCATGCGGTTCAACAAGATTGAATCAGCCTCCGGTGAGAAGATAATCAATCTTAAGGAGAGGAGTTTTCAGATGTTAAAAAAAGATCTGGCTTTACGTAACCCATTGAGACTATTGGGTGATCAAAATCAGGAGATTCTGCCCAAAGGTGGTTTTGGTGCCGTCTTGGCTAGAGCTGGTGTCGGCAAGACCGCTTTGATGGTCCAGCTATCTTTGGAAACCTTACTGCGAGAAAAGAATGTCCTGCATGTCAGTCTGAGCGACCCAGTCAATAAAGTCGGCCTTTGGTATCAGGAAGTTTTTCAGAACTTGTCCCAACAATATAATCCTCAGCAGGTTAGCCAACTTTGGGAATCTATCCTTAGCCACCGGTTTATTATGACCTTTAAGGTAGAGGGTTTCAGCGTACCCAAATTAGCGGAACGCATGACAGACTTGGGTGCCCAGAATATTTTCTCTCCGGATATGATCGTTATCGATGGCTTTCCTTTTGAAGCCGATGAAGCTGCGTCGCTAAAGCAGTTAAAGTCCTTTGCCAAGGCCCACAACCTGTGTGTCTGGTTTTCGGTACGAACCCACCGCCACGAGGAACCACTATCAGATGGAATGCCGCCCCAACTGACCGCCATCGATGATTTATTTGACGTGGAGATTCAACTACAACCTGAAGGCAAAAACATTCATGTGCGGGTTATCAAGGGGCAAGCAGCCGATAACAAAATGCCTGGACTGGTCTTGGATCCATCCACGATGCTAATGGTTTCAAAACCTGAATAAGATTCCAGCCTTGGTTATCCGGCCAATTCGGCTTTGACTGCAACACCAAGCTCTCCAAAGGAAACCGGTTTCCGTAAATATTGCCCTGCTCCGGATTCCTGAGCCTTTTTGACATCCTCAGTATGGGCAAATCCGCTGACAATGATGGCTTTTTGGTCGGGATGCGTTTTCTTAATTAATTCATAGGTTTCCCGACCATTCATTCCGGGATCCATTATCATATCTAGTAGGATTAAATCGACCGAATCGGTTTGTAGATAATCGACAGCTTCCTCGCCGCTCGATACAGCTGTGGTGACATAGCCCAGCTTCGCCAGCATTTGGCAAGCTATTTCTTGTTGGCTTTTAACATCATCCACCACCAGAATCGTTTCACCGTTGCCCTTGTATTCTTCAATTGATAGCGGCAGGTCTTTTTCAACCAGGTCGGCTCTGGTTATGGGGAAGTAAAATCTGTTCGGCCCGTTTTTGTTGGGTGATATCTCGAACAATGCTGAGCATAGCTGGCTTGCCTGAATATTCCAGGTAGGTACCGGAGGCGACAACATCGACTATGGTTTTATCTAGTTTTAGACACTTATACTCCTGAGCCGGCACCGTGGTTTGCTCATGGTAGGCTTTAGAAATACGTGATCGAACGATTTCACGAAAATCTGGGTGAATCAGATCCATCGCCGTCATTCCGATCAACTCTCGGGGATCGGCGGCCCCAAAACTGCGGGCTCCCCGGCGATTGACATACTTGATTACACCTTCCTGCTGAACAATAATAGCTTCAGGGGATAGCTCCACCAAACCGCGGTAGCGTGCTTCAGACTCCTTCAGTTGATTGATCAGGTCGGATGCCTCTTCAGTTTTCTTTTTTAAGCTGCCGACCATGTTGTTGAAAAAGGCAGTCAACTGACCGATTTCATTTCCCGGTACTGATTCGATTGGCTCCAAATCGCCTTTGGAAATGGCTTCGGTTGCCTCGATAAGCCGGTTCAATGGTCTTCTGACCGAAAAATGAAAAACAATCAGCAGCGTTAAAAATACAGCCACGAGAACACCCATGGTACTCAGATAAATAACCAGCCGGGCCATGTTGATGGGATTTAGAAAATCGGTCTCACCCATAAAACTAACTATATGCCAATCCCAAAAAGGAAAATATTGGATATGGGCTTTAATGCTGTTTTGGCCTAAGCGTGTATCTATAATAGCACTACTGTCACGATAGTAGTCTGGCAAGTGCCAGGTATGATGGTCATAATCAAGGGAAATGGCCAAAATGGATTGTTTTTCCTTTAATACCATCATGTGAATATTGGGAAACTGCTTGCTGATGGCTTTGATCTGCTCCAAGGCCTCAGTTTTTAAGGCTGTATTCATTTCAATGTTATCTTCGAGTCGCATGTCAAGGAGTTGGTTAAAATGGGTTTCACAAACACCTAATCCCAATTTTGCTGCGATACGGAGATTGGCTTCAAAATTTTTAACTAAAAATGATTCGGTGGGTTCACTCAGGTAGTTGGTCAAAATGCCAGCTATACTGATCCCGACGATGACAACGGGTACTAGCAACAAAAATACAATGCGTTTATATAGACGAGGATGTTTGTGTGCGCTTTCAGGTGCCATTTGTTTTACAGTAGCGGGGGTGCGGTTTGCATTTTTGTTGGCCAAACGATCTCTTTCTTGCCATTCTGCCATTGTATCAGGATCGGATTGTGTCCTACCTGCTTGCCGGAGGCATCGACCTTGAAACGGCCGATAACGGTTACTGTATCCGAGGCTGCAATATAGTCCCGGATATCATCGTTTTCCAACGAGTGGGACTCAATTACCGCCTTTTCGTGCCACAGAGATTTTAAATCTATTGGCCCACTTTTTTACACCTTGGGCGACACTGACATTAAATGGTGAAGCATTATTGTAGATTAATGACACGGTTTGATGCCCATGGCGAGCCATGATATCCAATAATCCGATAAAATATCGATTTGCCAGCGCATAGACGCCAAAGACATAGCGATAGCCCCTTTCCCAAATGACATCCCCAGAGGCTGCACAGGCCAGCATGATCATTTTATGTTTTTCGCTAATTTCAGATGCAACCAATGTGAGCGGAGTTCCATATGGAGAAAAAACAAAGTCTACGCCATCTTCCACAATCAGTTTGCGATATAACTCCCGCGTTACTTCTTTTTGGCTTTTGTCATTATAAAGCAACAACTCAACTTTGTGGCCCAACAATCCACCCTTTTGATTGATTTCGTGCTCCCAAAGTCTGAAAGATTTTTGCGGGCAAGCTGGGGGTGTTCAATCTTCAGTATCGGCATCACAGTTGAAAAACTTAATATGAAATGCAGGAATATATGAATAATTACTTAGAGTTGATTTCCCAGAAACCACTCTTCCCATGATGCGTAGCTCGTAGACTGATGTTCCATCCTTTAAAATCAGAAGCAGCTCTCACTTATTTAAATGCTGAATGAATTCTGCGATGGACTGGTAAACACGTTGGGCGCCATCACCCAATAGAATGCCGTGTCTCTCAAAGTTGAAGAGGGTATATTTTTTATCAACTGATCCCAAACGTTTGAATATCGTTTCAGAGCCCTTTGGGTTGACAACCGGATCCTTATGCGATTGGACAACCAAGGCCGGAATCTCGATTTTCTGTAGCATGGGATACAATGACTCCATCAGTTTTTCAATCTCGCTAACGCCAGCGATGGGATTACGCATATAATTTATATGTGGATTTTCAGGAGAATTGTTGACAAATTCCTTTTTGGCTTTGCCTTGCCCGATTTTGTCCATTAAACGGTTCCATGCATCCAAAGTCGATGCAAATCGCGCCCCCAGATCCTGTAGACGCAGCGGGGCAGCAATAGCAAAAACACCGGACAAGTCACTTACGCGCGCAGCCAGGTGTAATGCCAAACCCGCCCCGGTGGAAAAGCCACCCAGAACAACCCGTTCACAGATGCTTTTCATAAGTACATATCCTTCCTCCACCGCCGCTAGCCAATCCAGATAATTCCGCTGGGCCAGGTCCTCGGGCGATGTACCGTGACCTTTTAATCGCGGCGTAAACACCCAGTATCCTTTATTTTGCAGGTATCTTGCCAGACCTTGAACCTCCATGGGCGCCGCCATATAGCCATGTGATAAAACAATGCCAAGTCGTCGTGATCTGGCTTTGTATAGCATGGGCATTCCTACATGCTTTTCCTTGGATTCGTTTTCGATATAATACGTCTGATAGTCCTGCACAAATTCATCTTTGGCTTTGTTCAAAAGACGATGAACAACTTTTTTGCGAATCAAAAAAGCTGGTTGCCATGCAATGCGTCGCACCAAACGCTGGAATTTATTCAAAGGCTCAACCTCATTGGCAATGACCGATATAATATTCTGAATGCGGGCAAGGTGGAAATGGATGACGTCGCCGATGGGGCTGATTTTCAAAAGTTTGGTATGCTTTTTTTTAACATATTTTTGCTCGACCGCCAGCGAAATAAAATCTTGATATTTTCCATAACAGTCATCCACCAGCAGATGGGTTTGATCGCCATTCAGGCTTTCGTGGTAGTATATTTTCAGTTCTTTTAGCGCTGATGTGGCCGCCAGAAAGGCACGTCTTTTCAAATCCATTACATCAATATGACTGAAAGGATACAATTTTAATATGGAAGCAAATAAATGGTCATGATTTACGGTGGTTAAATAGTAAATCGCTGACATATATGCTTGCATAGCTTTCAGCGCGGCTGTATGCATTTTTTTCTTGGACGGTAAAACATCGTCGAACTGAAAAACCTTGGTTGTATGAATGTCCTTCTGGATGGTTGGGTCTTGTAAATATGGGCTGATGTTTATGGGATCTCCGAAGCGAATATCCATATCTACCCCGGATAATATCATATTTCCCTCTGTCATGAGCTCTTCAATCAAGCGATCAGACAGATTTTCCACCAGGTTCTGGGCCATATTGCTGATGGCATTTTCCCTGGCCCTGACCGGATAGTAAGTAATGTTAACGGGTACCAAATGGGTACCCGTGGTTGAAATATCGTCGATGGAATCAATTCTAAAACGCTCTAACAAGCGTGTGCTTTCTTCCGGATTGGTTTCGCTTAAAGCAAAAAGACGCTGGCGGTAAAATTCCGTTCGTAGGGCCAGTGTTGCTGCGCCTGTATGCGGTGGGTGCTTGCCACCGGCATATGAAATCATAAAACGACCTTTTTCAATGATCTTTTTGTTCTTAACCATGCGACCTTCTGGGAAAATGATCCACATGGCTTCGCCTGTGAGCAACGTTTTTACGATCAATCGATCCCGATCCGGATTCTGGGTGGACACGGCGCCAATGTTGTCCATATAGTTGCCAAATGTCCCTTGAAAAAACTCAGCGGCGGCGAGAGACCAGATGGGCGTTTGGGTAAAGCGGAAAAGATGGGTTGGCAAAACAAAAGTTTCAATGCGGGTAAAATGATTTACCACGAAAATATTATTGCCGTCTGGGATATTTTCAGTGGCATGCAGGTTAACACGAGCCCGTGACAGGTTCTCGAGAACCTTCACTAAGAGTCCGGTTGTGCGATAGGCGATGCGGTTCATTGTATCCTTGACATCGACTTATTCATGGAGATATATCGGAATGGAATGTAATAAGCTCATTGCTCAACACAATATGATGCAAGCGGCCTATGACTTAACCCATACTTTACGCTGACTTTTAGAAAAAATAAAGACCAAATTATACAGTTTCTATTAAGTCAAACTTGGAGGCAAGCGTGTATTCCAAGATACTAATATTAAAATTTTCCAAAACCGTAGTTGAGAAGCCTATTGTCTGCAATTTGGTTAAAAACTATGATCTTACCTTCAATATTCTCAATGCCGCCATTCTGCCCCAGCGGGAAGGCGTTATGGTCTTGGAACTCACCGGGCCTAAAAAGAATTTCTCCGAGGGTCTTCAATATCTAAAAGACATGGGCGTTCAGGTACAAAATGCGTCCCAGGAAGTTAAACGTGTAACACGGCAGTGCACCCATTGCGGCGCCTGTACGGCTGTGTGTCCCACTGGTGCATTATCTGTCAAACGACCCGAAATGAAAGTCGAATTCAAGCAGTCCAAATGCAGCATCTGTGAGCTGTGTGTGCCTGCCTGTCCGACGCATGCCATGGAAATTCGCCCAACCAATACCATCTTTTTCGAATGACAAAAACCGCTGTCCTGCTTAGTGGCGGTGTCGATTCACTTGTCACCGCCGGAATTCTAAAAAACCAAGGCATGTCCCTATTTGGCATTCATTTCTATACCGGGTATGAAAGTGCCCAGTCAAAATGCTCGCAAAAGTGTCTACTTCCAGATGAGTTAGGTAATCCTTCCCGAGATACTGCCTTAGAAAAAGCTAATTCACTACAGCAACAGTTGGACATACCCATCGAAGTCCTGGATGTTCGTCAGGTGTTTCAATCAATGGTTGTTGACTATTTTATCCAATCTTATCAGGCGGGTCGAACGCCAAATCCCTGTGTGATATGCAATCCATTGATTAAATTTGGTGTTTGTCTTTCGCTGGCCCGAAAGATGGGTGCATCCCAACTGGCCACCGGTCATTACGCCCAGATTCGACAGGATCACCAGTCCCGATATCACCTCTATCGTGGTGAGGATGTAAGTAAAGACCAATCCTATTTTTTAGCCCGGATGGACCAGAATATGCTTGCACAGGCACTTTTCCCTTTGGGTTCTTACACCAAAACTGAGACCAAATCATTGGCCCGACAACTGGGACTAAAGCCTGTTACGCCATTGGAAAGCCAAGATGTTTGCTTTATTCAAGACATAACTTATAATGAATTTTTGGCCAGACAGCCCAACTTTGAAGCTGCAGAAGGCCCCATCGAAACTGTAAATGGTAAAGTCATCGGCCAACACCAAGGGCTTCATCGTTATACCATTGGCCAACGTCGAGGTATCAATATCCCGGCCGCCGAACCATATTATGTCATCCGCATTGATACAGCCGAAAACCGCCTGGTGGTGGGACCCAAACAGGCTGTCTATGCACAGACCTGTAATGTATTGGATATCCAGTGGATCCAAGAAGCACCGCCTAATAATATTCATGTTGATACCCGTATTCGATATCGGCATCAGGCTGCACCTTCACGGCTAACGCTGCTGAAAAAAGATCAGGTTCAGGTCCACTTTGAGACCCCACAATCTGCTATTACGCCCGGACAGGCGGCCGTGTTTTATATCGGGGATGAGGTGTTGGGTGGTGGCTGGATTGCGTAAAAGCCGGTTTGGGGTTGCGAGTTGCGAAAAGCGGTTAGATTTCAAGAGGCAACAGTTTTGGTTTGTTGCGCATCATACATTATGCATCACTTTAATAAAATTATATAACTTATATATATAATGATAAAAAAAAGAATATTTAATATTAAAACGCTTGGGTGCAAGGTTAATCAATTTGAATCGGAAACACTCGCACATCAATTAGATCTAGCTGGTCTTGAAATGTCTGGCCAATCTGTTGAAACAGGATCAGACGGTGTCGACATTTGTATCGTTAATACCTGCACAGTCACACATAAAGCCGCCATGCAATCTCGCCAAGCAATCCGCCAAGCGATCCGAGCCAATCCAAATGCAACCGTGGTTGTAACCGGCTGTTTGGCCCAGACCGATTCTGAAAATATTCGCGAAATCAAAGGGATTGATTATGTAGTGGGACATTCCGATAAGCAACGTATTCCGCAACTCTTACAGGCATCCCATCAATTAAACCAAAAGCTGCCGGCAGTCCCATCGGGATTGGAATCACCGCTGGCTTCCTCACCCAATCCCTTTTCACTGGGCGCCCGAACCAGACAATTTCTAAAAATTCAGGATGGGTGCAATGCTTTCTGCACTTACTGCATCGTGCCCTATGCTCGTGGTCGGCAACGCAGTATGCCCTTTGAAAATGTTATCACCTCATTAGAACAGATTAAAACCGCAGGATTTCGTGAGGCCGTTCTGACCGGTATTCATCTGGGAAGCTATGGCCGTGACCTCACACCCAAAATCGGCTTAGCCCAACTCCTGGTTCAACTCCACCAACGGCAGACCATTGATAGAATTCGCCTCAGCTCAATTGAGCCACTTGAAATTAATAATGAATTAATCGAAATTATAGCGAAAGCCTCTGATCGACCGGGTCATATTTGTCGCCATATTCATGTTCCTTTGCAAAGTGGTGATGACACGATATTAAAACGTATGGGCCGACCATATGATCGTCAGAAGTTTATAAATTGTATCAAAGCCATTCATCTGTTGTTACCATATGCATCCATCGGCGTGGATGTAATGCTTGGATTCCCCGGAGAAAATGTAAAGGCTTACCAAAACACGCACGATTTAATCGATGAGCTGCCGATTGCTTACCTGCATGTATTCCCCTTTTCACCGCGAACTGGTACACCGGCTAGTCAGTATACTGATAAAGTACCTGCGAATATCATTAAACAGCGCTGCCAAGAAATTCGAGTTTTGGGTCATGAAAAAAGGCAGGCTTTTTTTGCCAAGCACCTGGAACACGAAGCAGAAGTTTTGGTGGAAACCACACCCGATGCAACCACCGGGAACCTTAAGGGAGTGACATCTAACTATATAAAAGTATTATTTAAATATCGAACTGGGATCAAAAACACCTTTCAACGAGTTCGTTTGGAGGGAATTCACGACGCCCAGACCATGCGAGGTCGAATTATTGAAAAATAAAATCGTTGCACGATTTTATTTTAAAAGTTCCTTTCATTTCGCACTGCATCATAAGCTGCCTGGATCTCCCGAAACTTTTCCTCCGCCAGTTCGGTAAATTCTTCGGGCAGCCCCTTTGAGGCAATCATATCTGGGTGGTACTCCTTTACCAAACGACGATATTTGGTTTTTATCGTTTCGTTGCTGTCTGTGGATGTGGCGCCTAAAATGGCAAAATATTTATCATCATCTTTGATATATCGGGATTTAATGGCCGCGTACTGGTTGTCACTCAGGTTAAATATGGATTTGGCCGACAGAATCATCCGTTCTTCACTTTCAGCAAGGGCCCCGTCCGCCATGGATACCCGCAGCAAAATGTCGATCATAACATCCAAGAGTTGGGGCTGAAACCGAAAGCGTCCATGGAATTGAGTGGCAAATTCTTCAAAGGTTCCCGGTGTGTTCAACGCAGCTTGAAAGATATTCATGGCCACAGCTTGGCTTTGGGGGTTCAATTTGAGGTCATATAACATGAATTGCTCAATCGATGTCACCTCTTCCTGGGATACATGGCCATCGGCTTTTGATAATTTTGCCAGCATCGAAAAAGCACCAATAAAGAAAGCAAATTGAGATTCCTCGTTAGGCGATAAGCGCTGTTGCGTCTCCCCAAAGCGACGACCCTCATTGCGATCAAATGCGTGCCCAAAGGCAGCCCCGGCAACGGCGCCCAGCGGTCCACCCAGTGCAAACCCAATTGTTCCGCCTACAATTTTACCTAACCATCCCATAACCTATCTCCATTTATACTTGAAAAAAACTCACCTATCTGGTATTATTGCTAAAATTTATTTTCCCTTTAAAAGGTCTTTAAAAATCATGCCCGTCCAAATTAAGACTCGCTACATTGTTTGTACAAAAAATCGCGGTTTTCAACGCAAACATATTGACGTTTGCAAGCAATGTACTGGCAATGATGGCTGCCGGGAATATCAAGAATATTTGCGAATGGAACCGGTCGTTGCGGAGCCGATTAACCCCATTCAGAAAGCTGCCACCATGTCGATGGTCGATCTTATGGAGCAGCTCACCGAAATTCGACAACTTGTGGGTGGCGGTACTTCCGGTAATCGAATGCATCGCCAGCTAACCGTCACATCTAGGCCAGATACTTCCTTGGACCGGTTTCTGAGAGCTGAACTAAAAGCAATCAGATCAATATGCCAATTCAATATTACCAATCGTTAGCGTTAGACATCATTATCAAATATTGATTTATCGTCAAAAGACAGCTCAGCTGTGCGTTCTGTTTTGGAGGCATATAATTGTATCACCGACGATGCGATTTCATCAGCATAAATACCAATGGGGTACATATTATGGGTTCGTAGTACAGAAACAAGATGCCTACGGCCCTTTTTAATGGCTCGCGTAACATCTGTTTTTCCGTAAATCTCCTGGCCGATGAGGGCAAATGATGTAAAGTCAGGTTGCCATTCATGTTTGGGCTCCCGTTCCAGGTTTGCATATTCCTTGATTTGAAGCTCTTGTTTGCGTTCATTTCGTTTGATGACAAATTTATGCAGCATGTCACAGCTCCTTTGGCACCACGCAACTCAAATAATTATAAGATGATTAATACGTTATCTTCGGATCGGTTGGCCATTTAGCCTATTGGGGTGGGCTTAGATCGTTATGTGTATGCGGCGGCGTCCGATACCTTGAGGATAATTGCTTATTTTAAAAAGAAATTTGGCAAGGTGTCAACTATTTAATCCTGATCAGTTTGCTGGGTTTCCACAGGGTACCACCAATTATCATTGGCCGAAACAGGATCATAAAATCTCCAATCACCGGCAACCCATATTCTGTGAATGTGTTTTAATTCATCGCGCCCGCACCGCAAAAGCCGATCCATGGCCATGGTCCACCCCACAAAGAAGCCATGCTTTCGAACCGCCTGGCGCCCATACTCAGAACAGGATGGATGCATGGGACAGGAACCACGTCGGACTGCAGCTAGGTGATTCAACGGCCCTCGATAGATATGGAGCGTGTCCTCGAACAAATTGGCCTGCGGATCTCTTGCAGGTCCATGAGCACAGGCCATAAGCAAAAACAAACAGATGCAACTGATTATGATTCGGAAATAAGAGCAGTCGCCTACTGGAATGCCATTATCCCCATGTCGCTGGGCCTTGTTTTGTTTGGAGGAATAAAAACGTCGCAATATCATTTCACTTGACTCCTCGAATCCTTGACTCCTCGAATCCTTGACTCCTTGAATCCTAATGTTATTACTTTTGCAAGTGGAAATTTCTGCTGAGTAGATTTAAATATTATTTTTATTTTATAAATAGTTAGAAAGTATTTTAAAAGCGAAACCTGAATCCGAATTGGATTGTTGTTGATTGCCAATTAACCTCGTTTAAACGCGTTGAAATCGTGGTGCCGTCTGCTAAAAATACACGATCGATACCATCCTCGGTCGACCATACTTCGGTTTCGTACCCGAATGTTACTGACCAAAGATCTGATATGTGGGCACACAATTCCACCCCCATCAGCGAGCCGCTCCCATCGGCCTCATGCTCAAAACTTTTGGGATGTTCGAAATCCTCACGCAGATTCCAGTCCGCCTGGGCATAATATTCAGCCCAATGATATTCATATCCGGCTCGGATCGAAAGTGGTGGCAGATATGACACAGACTTTTTGATATTCACCACCAGATCGAATCCGATCCAGGGTCCCCACCATTGGGTCTCATACGTACTGTCAAGACCATCAAATGATCCCAAAGGCGGGCCGCCCGCCCAAGTGATTGTCTGGTAACCATCTGTCATATTTAGATTCTGTTTATGAATCGAGTAGCCAGCCTGGGGTACAAAATTCACAGTTTTAGATATAAGTCGAAAATTATACCCAATACCCAGCAGCCCATCCAGGGTACGACCCTTATCTGCGTTGTTATTTGAACGTGAAAACTCCATTTCGCGATCATCGGCGGCATAATCTGAATCCTGATTCTCGCCATCCACAATCACGCCATAGTGGATCGATCCTCTAAAATAGAATGGTCGATTCAGAGTCGTGCGGATACCCAATCGCATTTCATGAATTAGCAAATCCTCCCAAGTCAATTCTGAAAGAATGTTGGGGTTTTCACCCTGGAGGTTGCCGGCTATGTTCCAATCGAGTCGGTCTTGACGATATCCATAGCTGGTCTCGATCTCGATTTTGGGATCGGGATTTTCTTTTTCCTGGTCCGGTTGAAAGGTTGTTGATTGGCTGGGCGCCGATTTTATTATGCTTTCGGTTGTATTTAGCTCTGTAAAAGCTTGGTTGACATTCTCGGAAGTACCAGCTAAAAATCCGCCTCCCAGTTCATCCGAAAGCTTTATGACGATCCAGTCTTTGATATTGTGTTTAAAGATTTTTTCAGGTGGATAGGTAAAGAAAAAGATCCCAGGGCTATTTTTAATATGCTGTAGATGCTCCACGGGGATATCAATCGCTTGGCCATTGTTCAAAACCGCCCTGGCAGCACCTGACTGGCCGGTCCATATAATCGTCAGGAAGATAGCAACAATAAGCATCCGTAAGATTTTCGCATGCCTTCCGAACGTGGGCCCAAAAGTATTTCCTACTTGCGGTTCTGATCCCCTTTACATCTCTACCCAAATCTCATTCTTGATAGCCAACAATTTACAGTTTCCGCATCCTTGCTAAAAATGAATCACACTAAAACCTGTCGGTTTAATTACCATTCGAATTTCAAGCCAAAACGAAACGGAATATTTTTCTGATAAATGCTATATCTTGTCTGTGGTGGTCATTATTGAATTCATAGTACCCTTTTACGGGCTTGCCTTTTGAAATAAAATAACATAGATATGCTCGCAACACCATGAAAACATCCAAGAACGCCACCTTTACATTTCTACTCCTGTTCTTGCTCTATATGTTCGATTATATCGATCGGCTCATCATTGTATCTTTATTTCCTTTTCTACAAAAAGACTGGGGCTTGAGTGATACGGAATGCGGACTCCTGGTTTCGGCGGTCTATTGGTCCATTCTTTTATTCTCTTTTCCCGTATCCATCATAGTTGATCGCTGGAGTCGTAAAAAAGCCGTGGGCCTCATGGCTGCCCTCTGGAGTTTGGCAACGTTCGCCTGTGTTTTTACGCGAAATTTCAAGCAGCTGTTTACGGCTAGAATTGCCATCGGCATCGGCGAGGCCGGCTATGCTCCGGGCGGAACAGCTTTGATCTCAGCCCTATTTCCGCCTGAGAAACGCGCTCGGATTTTAGGAATCTGGAATGCATCCATCCCTTTGGGGAGTGCCCTCGGTATCGCCCTTGGTGGCATCATTGCTGAACATCTGGGTTGGCGGCATGCTTTTGGAATCGTGGCGGTTCCTGGTTTTATCCTGGCTTTGATGTTCTTTAAGGTACAAGATTACAAAACAGTGGCCCTGGTACACACTGCCAATAAAACTCCTGGTCAGAAACCAGTAAAGATGACCCTGGCAGACATGATCAAGGCCTTTATCACCAAAAAATCACTACTCTTCAATAATTTGGCCTTTGCATCAAACGTTTTTGTGACCACGGCCTTATTGAGTTGGCTACCAACCTATTTCCATCGCATGCATGATTTACCCATGAGCAAAGCCGGTCCCAAAGGCGGATTGGTCATGTTTATGGCCATCATCGGTGCGCCCCTGGGTGGCTATCTCTGCGACCGCTGGATGCGTCATACACCTCGAGCTCGCATGCTGCTACCGGCTATCACATCCATGATCTCGGCCGTGCTCCTCTATGTGGCTTTCGGGTACTTGGAGGGAGCGCCCCAGTATGTGGTCTTACTTTGTCTAGGCATCACCATCATCATGTTTGTACCGGCTGGAGTCGCGGTAACCCAGGATGTGGTTCATCCAGGATTGCGGGCTGTATCCTTGAGTATCAATATCGTCATCCAACACACCTTGGGGAGCCCTTTGGGGCCCCTTTTTGTGGGTATGGTATCCGATCGTTATGAACTTGTCACAGCCTTTAAAATCCTGCCCCTGTTTTGCCTGCTGGCCGGACTACTTTTTTGGATTGGTGCAATTTTTTATAATGATGACCTACAATCCGTTGATGATTTAGATGTTCTCATGGAGGCAGCATGACTGGAAAAGAACGCATTCTGGCAGCTTTGAACATTAGCGAGCCGGATCGCGTGCCTTTATTTATTCACGGCATTAATGAAGGACCCATTATGGGGATCGGTAAATACCTGACAGATGGGTTACCCCTGGGTAAAATGCTGCACCAGATGAATGACGCCGAAAAGATCAAACTCATCGACACCCTTTTTCTGGTGTTGGAATCCTACGGTGTTGATGGATATACATGCCTGCCACTCGGTCCCGGAACGGAATTCTCCGACCAGGCCGAGCTAGTGGATGATTGGGGTGTTGGTTTTGCGCGCAGTCCTCATGGCATCCCTGTTCCTTGCCGGCATCCGATCCAATCCGAGGCTGATCTGTCAGGCTATACCCCACCAATTCCGGCCCGTGAACAGCTTTTTGCCGTTGATTTAATGAAGGATCGATTCGGGGATCAAAAGGCCATATTTTGGATGATGCGGGGTGCCTTTGTACGAAGCTGGCGACTGCTTGGGATGGAAAACTATATGATGAAGTTGTTTGACAACCCTAATTTTTTACATCAGGTTGCTGAAATAGTCACCGAATACAGCCTGCGGCAACTCGATATGCTGGTGGCCGCCGGGCTGGATGTCCTGATTGTTGAGGATGATATAGCCGATAAAAACACCACCTTGATTTCACCCGATCATTTTAATGAGTTTATCCTGCCCTATAATCGCAGATTGGTGGACCAAGCCCATGAACAAGGCCTGAAAGTAATCCGGCACAGCGACGGAAATCTTTGGCCCATCATCGACCAGCTGTTGGATGCGGGCTATGATGGGCTTAATCCCTTGGAGCCCCAGGCCGATATGCAATTAAAAAAAGTAAAGGCGTATTGCGGTGATCGGCTCTGCCTCCTTGGTAATATCGATTGCCAAGAGCTCCTGCCCAAAGGCAGCCCAGAGCAAGTCCAACAGGCGGTTCAACAAGCCATACAAGATGCTGGTAAGGGCGGTGGCTTGATTATATGTTCTTCCAACACCCTTCACCCGGGTGTTGATCCGGATAATTGTATCGCCATGTTTGAAGCCGTTAAGGAATTCGGGAGATATCTCCACAAGGATTCGAGGGTTCGAGGGTTTGATTTTTAAACATCTCATTCCTTCGACATTCGATATTCTACATTCTGCATGCATCATTTGCATTTCATCCTTTGAAACGTGTGCGTTTTACTGCCATTTGAACTTGTAAGTGACTAATAGTCTACAGCCTAAAAAGCTAATTTGATGAACTCAACAAAACCAACAAACTCCATGAACCCCGGTCCCCACATCGGTGCTTTTTTTGATTTTGATCTTACCCTTATCAAGGTTGAAAGTGGCCGCGTTGGATTCAAATACCTCTATCAAATCAAGGAAATTCGACTCCCTTTTTTAATAAAAGTTGGCCTTGTCAATTACTTATATCAACGTGATTGGGTTTCCGACATGCAAATGGCGCGGGTTATGTTGACATTTTACAAAGGTCGAAACATCCAACCGTTGAAGGCAGGGGCGAAAGAATTTTACCTTAACCATCTGAAACCGCACCTGGCGCCTAATATTCTTGCGCGGGCTCGCCAGCACCAAGCTGCGGGCCATACCCTCGTTTTAGTCTCAGCATCGGTGCGCTATATGCTGGCACCGGTGATAAAAGATCTTGGATTTGATCATCTGCTTTGCACTGAGCTTGAAATGGCCAACAATGGCCAGCTAACTGGTGCCACGGACGGACCCATTTGCATCGACAAACATAAAGGCAAAGCCATCCGAGATTTGGCCCATCAACACCATATCCAACTCAATCAATCCTATGCCTACGGCAATCATCACTCTGATATTCCCATGCTGGAAACGGTGGGCCATCCGACTGCGGTCGAGCCCACCGAACGTTTGAGAAAAAAGGCCATGTCTGATGGATGGCCGATATTATCATTTCAAGATTGAAATCCTCCAAATTTTGTGGATTTTATAGGTGGGCTTATAAGTTGTCATACCCGTATAACAGCTAAAATATTTTTTCTAATTATTATAGCATGTTATAACAATTGCGGACCGGCAGGGAAGATAGATACGGAGCCCTTCAGTGGCATTTTTATTCTGATTATGGGTTTCAAATACACATTTGCGGGCTTCATTCAATCTGCCCTGGCCACCGAAACAATTTTTATCTGTATCGAAAACCCATTTATAACGCCCTTTGGCTAGGTTGAGATAATAATCCGGGTAGGATTGGTTGGCATGAAAATTGAAAATCAATATGAGTTGTCCCCGGGATACAGCGAGAATCTTATCATCGTCATGCACATGAACCAGGTTCGCATGTGAATCAAAAATGGTATATCTTTTTGCCAGCCCGATCATATCGCGATCAAAGCAAGCCAATTGCGAATATTTTAGCTCAGGATCGTCCACCAAATGCCATTGCCGCCGCGCATAATGATAAGACCAATTGTTGCCAGGCCGCGGAAAATCGATCCATTCCGGATGACCAAATTCGTTCCCCATAAAGTTTAGATAACCTTGATCAGCAGTGGATAGCGTCAGTAGCCGGATCATCTTGTGAAGCGCCATGCCCCGGTCGATTTTTAGATGGGTATCTGTCTGGGCCATGTGGGTGTACATGTTGTCACCCATCAGGCGAAATATGAGGGTCTGATCTCCCACCATGGCTTGGTCATGGGATTCTGCATAGCTAACGGTTTTTTCATCCTGCCTGCGATTTGTTAACTCATGCCAAAGATGCCCCATGGACCAATCTTCATCCCGATTGTCCTTGGTTAGCTTGATCCAGTAGTCGGGAACACCCATGGCAAATCGATAGTCAAATCCGATACCCCCGCGGCCAGCCGGAACCGCCAAGCCCGGCAGTCCGCTCACATCCTCGGCAATGGTAATAGCCGCCGGTTCGATTTCATGTATGAGACTATTGGCAAGGGCTAAATAAACCAAGGCATCTTCGTCCAGGGAATCATCGAAGTAGTCTGCATAGCTTGTAAAGGCGTGGCCCAACCCATGGTGCTTATAAAGCATGCTTGTGATCCCATCAAACCGGAATCCATCTAAATGAAATGTATCCAGCCAGAAACGGCAATTGGAAAGCAGGAAATGAAGGACCTGGGGTTTGGCATAATCAAAGCAACGCGAATCCCAGGCAGGATGATGACCACGCTCCCCCTCATGAAAATACTGATAGGTCGTACCGTCGAATCGGCTCAGACCCTCGGTTTCGTTTGAAACGCTATGGGAGTGAATCAAATCCATGATCACCATTAGACCGGCGCCATGGGCCGTGTCGATGACCAGCTTTAGATCTTTGGGGGATCCAAAACGGGATGAAGCCGCGAAGAAATTAGACACCTGATAGCCAAATGAACCATAATAGGGATGTTCCTGCAGGCCCATGAATTGAATAGTGTTATAGCCGGCACGCACAATCCGCGGGATGATTTTTTCAGCAAAAGCGGCATAGGTTCCGATTCCCGGCTCCTCCTGGGCCATACCAATGTGGGCTTCGTAAATTAACAGCCCCTCTTTATTCCTAAGCGGCCTTGAATGCCGCCATTCGAATGGCGCTTGCGGATGCCAGACTTGGGCGCTGAAGATCAGCGTTTTAGGGTCCTGTACCACTCGCTGGCAATATGCCGGAATCCGATCTCCTTTGCCGCCCGGCCAATGAAGTCTCAAACCGTAGTGTTGCCCGTGCGTTAAAGCATCATGGGGTAGACGCAGCTCCCATTCTCCGAGAGAGTTCGTGCGCTGAAAACCATATGTATCCTTTTCCAACCAGCCAGTCATATCGCCAATTAAAAAGACGGCGCTAGCATTGGGGGCCCATTCTCGCAACACCCAACCACCGTCAACCTGATGGAGGCCATAATGCAAGTGCCCTAAGGCAAATTCAGCTATGCTTGTTTTATCTTGGGTTAGGCGGGCCCGTGTTGCCTCAATTTTGGTCATACGGCTGCGAATGGCAGTAGTGTAAGGCTTCAGATAGGGGTCTGCTTTCAGCAGTGTGTCTACTTTCAATTCTATCGATTGTTTGCGGTGATCTTTTGTCATCTCTGATAAGGGGATGCAGCAATCAAGGGTCGATCCAGCATGCGCTCATACAGTTTGATATATTGCTGAGCGGTCACAGCATGGTTGAAGGTTTCAGCACTGGCCTGCATAATACGCTTTATCTGGGCCGCCTTTTGATCTATGGGCCGTCTATAATAATGCATGGCCTGGTCAATCGCCCAGCGTAGTCCATTGGCATCATAGGTTTCAAAAACAAATCCATTGCCAATGTTGGCATCAGCATCCAGGTGTTCAATTGTGTCATGCAGGCCACCAGTATCGTGAACCAAGGGCAAGGAACCGTATATCGGGGCAATCATTTGGGGCAAGCCACAGGGTTCGAAGCGCGACGGCATAAGTATAAAATCCGAAGCAGCATATGCCTGGTGCTCCAAGCGTTCGCTAAAATCACAAACAGCCACGCGCTGATGCAAGTTATGAAATGAGACTATATCGCGGAACACTCTTTGATAGTCACCGTTAGCCACAAATATAATCTGTATATTCTGATCCCAATATGATGTGATAACCTGGTAGAGAATCTCCGCCAGCAACTGGCAGCCCTTTTGAATTGGATCCAAACGAGAAGGCCAAAAAAAAAGGGGGGCTCCGGGATCTTCCGTCAATCCCAGCATAATCTGAAGTTCCAACTTATTTTCCTGTTTGGCGATGACGGGATCCAGATAAGTATAGCGATGAAAGAGGTATTCATCGGATTCCGGGCTGAATACCGGGTCGGGTGCATTTAATATTCCCACGGCACAATTGGCCGCAACCTTATTGGCGAGTTCCCATTTTAAGTTCTCAGCCACGAAATCATGCTGGCCACTGATAATTTCGCCTAAAAAAGTGGGACTGACTGTATTGACAAAATGGGCCGCAAACACGCCACTGACAAGAAAATCGATTGGATTGTGTCCCCACGATTCCTCATAATCGTATGGTGCTTTTTCATAAAACAGATAATGCCAAAAATAGGCGGCATCAATCCCCCGATCTTCAATATGAGCCAGCGTGCTTTTGACCGTATGAATGTTATGAATCGTAAATAGGCAAGGAATTCCCATTTGGCGCGCCATGGCTGGGATTAATCCGGTCATCCAGTCATTGCAATGGATGAGGTCGGGCTCGACTTGCGGAATAACATGATTGATAACTTCTCGCTGGAATGCGAGCGAAAGTTTGGTATTCTCACCCCCGTAATTAGAATAAACTCGATTCAGATAGTAGAAAGCCCGGTCTTGAGCCAGATGCACGCGATCGTCGGGCATTACCCGCCGGATTGTGCGTTGCTCTTTCTTGAGAAATGGTGTCAGTCGATCGGCAAAAATTGCGCGGTAGTCAGGCAGAGCCACATGCACATCGACACCCTGTTCGAATAAGGCACTAATCAGGGCGGCAGAAACATCGGCCAAACCACCGGCTTTTGCGGTCAATAGTTTAGACAGGCTCCCCATGCGATCCGGCAGGTAAGTAACCTCGGGTGTCACGATGAGCACGCGGGGTGATGATGTCGCGCCATTGGTGGGCATCAGAATTTCCGAAGATAAATGTTTACGATCTTAAATAGTAATCACAAATTTAGTTTATTGTGTTTCTTGAGTTCATTGCGTTCATTGAGTTGCTAAGCCCTAACCGTTTTCCAGAGACCCATTTACTCTTTTCCAACTCAATAAACTCAACAAACCCAATGAACCCTTAAACCCTATTTCACGCCCATGATATCAGACCAGGCGTAAATCGTAGAAAGGCATCTCCTTTGGGACTGACCCGCACAGTAAAACCAAAACGCCCCGAGGCTTCGCATGGGAGCTGGCAGGCATATCGATAGATTCCCTGTCCCAAATCTTCGGCAACCTCCATCATCTGGGTATTGCCAGACATGAGGGTGTCGAGGGTACGCATTTTGCCGTAGTACAACTCCACCAACACCTCTTCTGGACGGATTTCGCCCAATGTCACCTCAGTGGTGACACGAAATGAATCTCCAATTCGAAAGGATCCGCTGTCCTCACGAACGGGCGCATTCAGATGAATATCGCCCCATTTTTCCATAAGCCGTTTGCGCTGTGACAGTAGCTGTTTGGAAGCCTCGGCATCCTTGGCTGTCATGCGGTCATACCCCGCCAATGCCGGCTGATAAAATTTACTATCGTACTCCCTGACCATTCGATGCGTACAAAAATGATCCAGGGCCATTTTCATGGAGGCTTTCATCATACGGGTCCATTTTTCAGGAGTTTCACCGTTTTTACGATCGTAAAAAAGCGGGATTACATCGTTTTCCAATATATTGTAGAGTGCATAGCTATCCACCATGTCCTGATATTCGGGATCATCATATTCCTCGCCGTGGCCGATGGCCCAACCACGGTCCTCCCGATAACCTTCGCACCACCAGCCATCCAGGACACTGAGGTTCAAAACACCATTTATGGCAGCTTTCATACCGGAAGTACCGCAGGCTTCCAGCGGGCGCCGGGGCGTGTTGAGCCAGATATCGACTCCCTGAACCAGGGTGCGGGTTACGTTGATATCATAGTTTTCTAAAAAAATGATGCGGTGCTGCACATCCTGCTGACGGGCGAATGCAGTCAGTTGCCTGATAATTTCCTTGCCTTCGCCGTCCTTGGGATGGGCTTTGCCGGCAAAAATGATCTGTACCGGGCGGTCCGTGTGATTAATTACTTTTTTGAAACGATCGGGATCATTTAGCAGTAAGGTGGCGCGTTTATAGGTAGCAAAGCGCCGTGCAAATCCGATGGTCAGCACTTCCGGATCCAGCACACTCTCTGCCGCCCGCATGGCGGCTTGGGGTGCATTCCGGCGACCGTATTGTCTAACCATTCGCTCCCGGCAAAACCGAATCAACCTGGCACGACTCATACGACGGGCCTGCCACAATTCTTCATCGTAAATTTGGTCGATCATCTGGGACAGGCCATTGGTGCCGGTGTGTAAATGCCAATCAGGTGTCAGATAGCGTTCAAACAAGGTTGCGTTTTCAATCGAAATCCAGGATGGTATGTGGATGCCATTGGTTACATGCGAAATGGGGACCTCATCTTGGGGCCATCCCGGCCACACATGCGACCACATTCGCCGGGCAACATGACCGTGCAATTGGCTGACACCGTTATGGTATTGAGACATGCGAAGCCCGAGAACAAACATGGATAAGGGTTGATCGGATTCGCCACCACCCGGTTGACCCCAGGAGATAATTTGATCCGCATCGATACCCAAGCATTCCTGCAAGTCTTCCACGTAGGGCCGAACCATGTCTGCGGGGAATTCATCATGACCTGCTGCCACCGGTGTATGCGTCGTAAATATCGTTCCTCGTGGCACGATCTCCAGGGCTGTTTCCAGATCGATATTATATTGACCCTTAATCTGGCATAGACGTTCCAGACTGCAAAAGGCTGAATGACCTTCGTTCATGTGGCAGATCTTGGGCTGGATGCCCATGACATTGAGTGCCCGCATACCGCCGATGCCCAGTAAAATTTCCTGTTCCAGTCGTTGTCTGGGATCGCCAGCATATAGCCGACGGGTAATCGCCCGATCTTCATTTGAATTTTCCGGAATATTGGTATCCAATAAATATAGCGGAATTTGCCCGACCTGTAACTTCCAAACCACAGCGTTAATAATACCCTTGGGGCCTTTAAGCGAAATAGCAGCTTGGTTGCCAAATTGGTCCTTAGCACGTCTCAGCGGCAAATGGAAAAAATCAGTATCCGGGTATTCCTCCTGTTGCCAACCGTCATCATTTAGGAACTGATGGAAATAGCCCTGGTGGTACATTAGACCCACAGCCACTAGCGGTACCGACAAATCCGATGCCGCTTTTAGGTGATCGCCCGCCAGCACACCCAACCCGCCTGCAAACAGAGGCAAACTTTCGTGAATGCCGAATTCCATCGAAAAATAGGCAATCGTCCCCGGCTGTGCAGCTGATGAGGCAGTTTGGTTTTCTATAATTCCGGTTTCGTTTTCAAATTTCTTTTTAACCCGCCCCATATGGGCAAGATAGCCCTCGTCTTCTGCCAGTTCCAGCAGACGCCTAGGCGGAATCATGGTTGAAAATAGAATCGGGTTGCGTCCCGATTGGCGCCATAGATGCGGATTGATGCGCCGAAATAATTCAATCGCATCCAAGTGCCAACACCACCACATGTTTCTGGATAGAACTTCCAGAAATTTTAATGGCTCGGGAACAGACGGAAAAACTTGATACATTTGGAGATGCTTCATGACAGGTCCTTTTTTTTGCTAATGCGACACTATAATACATAATGTCCACGGCCACAAGCAAGGTATCCCAATGGTGTCCATTACGATCTTGTCTACCCCAACGTTGCAACTTTAAGGTTTATTCTTGGTCCTGTAGATCCTGCTCAAGTTTCAGCCATACCCGCAAAGCCTCACTGACCCCCCAGGCTTGAGCCGGGCAACCGCGCTGTTTGTGGGGCAGATCGCCATCTATAATTTCGGGAAGGTGACCGACACATCCTTCTTGCAGTAAGACGATGATGCTGTTCAACCAAGCCATTGCCGTTGGGGTTGCTGCGGGACCGAAAACTTTGGCCCAAGCCTCGCAAAAGGATGGAAATAGCCAGGTCCAGGCAGTGCCATTGTGATAAGCTGGTTTTCGCTGGGTGTCTTCATCGCCCTGATAACGACCTTGATAGGGCGCATGCGGATCACCCAATTGCTGCCCATTATGAAATATTTCCAGTGGACGCCTTAAGGGACGGTCGGCCAAGCTTCGAATGGCACCAGGTATGAGTAAGGTCTGACAAGATTCTAGCAATGTTTGGCAATGCGATGATTTTGAGAAAGCGCCTAAGGTCACAGCCAGCAACTGATTCGGGCGTAGCGCGTCATCGGGTTCTGCTGCTCGAGCTGGTGTACCCGCTTTTGCGTATAGGCAGTCTGCTAAAAAACCCTCTGATGGCAACCAAAAAAACGCCGCAATCGAGGTTTGTACTTGGGCAGCCAACTGTGCCCAACGCTTCTCTTTGGCATCGATTTTAGCGAGTAATTGTAGTGCTGCGTACCACAAGGCCTGGATTTCAATGGCATAGCCTTCCCGGGGTGTGCCGGCGGGGTGATTCGTATCCATCCAGGTATAGTGGGATGGGCTGAAAATTAATCCCGATTCCGGATCCATGTGAATGCCATTATGGGTTCCCCGAATATAGGCTTCGGCGATGGATGTGATGATCTCTTTAATCATACGCTGTGCATACGTTTCGTCCAGCCAGGAATGATCGCCTTCTTTTTCCAACAAATCCTGGATAGCAACAATAAACCACAAGGGAGCGTCCGAAGTATCCCGGTTTGAGGTTTGCATTCCTTGAAGCATATTGGGCAGGCTGCCATCTTCTTCATAACCGCCAAAAAGCCCCAAGACCTGACGCGCCGCCTCGATTTTACCTGAGGCGATCAGAGCCCGCGTAACGATGATAGCATCGCGGCCCCAATCCAGAAACCAGGGAAATCCGGCAATGATAGTCTGGTGTTCGCCCCTGTGCACGACATACTGGCTAAGTGCGGCAATCAGAACTTCCTTTATGGATTGGGACGAAGATTCTTCCGGTTTTGGGCGCCCACCTTGATGGGTTCCTGCATTTTCATATAGATTGAGTGCTGCTTGCGCTTTTTGTTCACCTACCCACGCATGCAAACTGGCTTGTTCGCCGCCCTGGATCTGAATCCTGAAATACCCAGGACTAAATAAATCGCCGTGGGGATCAAAGCCCCGATCAGCATCCTCAGTTCGGTGAATCATATAATGCCATTCTGGCTCGGTAACAAATTCACCCCCTGGTTGAACCATATTCAAACAGTGAGAATTATCCGGTTTAAAAGTAAATCCATCTTTCTGGGATGAGACCGCCTGTGGCCATGCATTCTCAACATCCCGGTAGGCTTTGGTATTGGCATGAAAAGATCGGTTTTCAATATCTGGACGTAAAATGATCTCGACAGTTTCTGCATTAGAAAGTCGGCCCTGCTCCCCGTTTTGGGGGCATCTTCGCACTTCGAATTGAATCAGATTGGAATCCTTGTGCAAGTGAACCCAAAGTTGCAGGATGACATGCGTTCCACAGCCCGTGGGCACCTGGAAAGACCAATCACCCTGCAGTGCTCGGTTTAGGCCAAAAGATGTTAGACAGTCCATGTCAAGGGATTGCGAGTAATCCTGATACACAACCCAAGCCCGTAAGCGTGTAAACATGATCCAGCGGTCAACGGGCAATTGCGGATGAATGTTGGCTGCCAACACACTATCGTAGCGGCTATATTGTCGACCCCAGGCAAGTGGCAAAAAGCAGGCCGCCCCGCGCACGTTGGATAGCAGCAACCGCTGCTGGGAACTATCAATGCATCGGCGGGAGTAAGTCAGGTTGAAGTCCGACAACCTGTTCGGCAACAACATTAAACGCGCATCCACCTGCTGACATTTTTCAAGGGCATAGACCGACAAATTCATGTTCAATTCACGCATGGCATCAGACACCGGAAAAGGCTTGATTAGGGCCCAGTGAAAATCATGTCGTGACGGTAGCGAAGTTTCAGACACCCATATCTGTTGTCCCTGACCAATCTTTACCTTAAATGGGTGGGGCGATTTTAAATACAAGAAATGATGTGGTGGTAGCATCACCTCTCGGCGGCAGTCTTGAGGCCAGCACCAATGGATCGTGCGGGATTCTCCACTGTGGGAATTCATCCGGCGGCAAAAATCCAGTGGGTCCTCCCGCAACTGCCTGCTGGCGATATCTACATCCCAATCATCCATATCGCCAAAATCGTGGTATGCTTGCTGGACTTCCAACGTCTTTAATCGCAGACGCTGACGGAGGATACGATCTGGAATTCCAAACGGTTTATCAGCCTGAACAGCAGTATCAACATACCCATCCGGTTCATTGCTAATGCAAAGAACCTGGCCCGGAAGCAGATCGATCTGCATGTTTCCAGCTTGCATGCGAGCAGCTACCCGTTCGCCTGATATGAGATCGAGCCAGGACTCGGTGGTTCCCATCCGATCCATCTCTGGCCAGACAGCACGTTGCGGCCGGCTATCATCCAAATTGACAACGATGAGTAATTTTTTCTCAGTCGGCATATGCTGCCGCAAAAAAACGAAGGTATGCTCCGATGTCTGATCGATGATGTCGATCCGACTTTGATCCCAAAAAGCAGGATGTTTCTTTAGCAGCTGACTTAAGCGACGAATATAGTCTACTTGATTTTGATCGGAGCCCCAGTTTAAAGATGGCGATTCATGCACATTGATTTTTTGGCTGGCATACCATTCAACACCATTGGCAAACCCGAACCCCCCTTGAAATGAGGCCAGTGCACACAGGGCTGTTCGCATGCGAGCCCAGGTCTGTGACCGTGAAGCTAAACGCAGATTGTCATGTGTTTCCGCATAATGCACCATCAAACCTTGGCCCTGTGAAATCTGCTGGGCCAATTCCATTTGTGCCACGATGTCGTGCTGGCTATAGTTTTGGAAGAGTTCGGAATATGCCCAGTTGAAATTGGCTGAATCCAATAGTCCCCGGGTGACAGACACCTTACCCCCCAAACCTTCCAGGAAGAAAATTGTATCTGGAAACTGATCACGCACCACAGCAATTATGTACTGCCATACAGTTGCTGGGATCATATACCCGGCATCGCATCGAAATCCATCCACTCCCCGGCGACACCAGGTCAGAAAAACCTCAGCCATATAGCACCACAAATCCCGGTGCTGAAAGTTTAGTTTGGTTAAATCTTCCCAACGCACACCCCAAGCACCGGGGACTTCGATGTTGCCTTGGTCGCTGCGCACCAACCACTGGGGATGGGTTTCATGCAACGATGCAGCCCAACCGGTGTGGTTAATAGCAATGTCCAGCAACACCTTGGCATTGCGAGCATGAACGGCTTGCACCAACTCCAGAAATTGTTCCAGCGGTGTGGCCCTATCGTCAAATTCTGCTAAGGCCGGGTCCACTGCCGTAAAACTGAGGGCCGCATAGGGACTCCCAAAACGTCCCATGCGGCCGAATGTCGTGGGTGTTGGATGAATGGGTAGTAGTTGGATGTATCGGCAGCCGAGTTCCCCAATTATGAAATCGAGTTCCTGAATCAAATCCCGAAAGGTTCCGGATGGCGGAATTACATGACAGCCGGTTTCATCCAGTACTGACATGGCTTGAAGATGGTTCTCTCCAAACCCCAGCCCTTCTTTATTTGCACCAAATTGACGCACGAATGCGTTATATATGATATTGGCACAACAACTTTCGGCCGGCTCGATGTTGATGCAAATGTTGACGCCCGGAACCCACAAGGGCTCAGTTTGGCCTCGGGGTATAAACAAGGCTTTGGCTTCAAAATGCCCCACTTCAATCAGGGGTAGGCGTAAACGGAAATATTGCGGCTCAACTTCTGGCATGCGGATATCAAACCAGTCACGGCCACTTGGGGCCACTTTATTTTCAACCGCATCCCGGATCTGCTGCCTGCTAATTCGTCCCCTGCCCAGGTTGGTTCTTAAAAACGCCCGCCCCTGTATCGGTCGGTTGGTCCGAAGCGCAAATACAAGCGTATCGCCCCGATGACGCAACAGTGAGCTGCCAGGGGCCGGATCAAGGGTGATTTGGACATCATTGGACATATGGTTTAATTACCTTTTTCAGAGGACGGATTCAACGATTTTCGAAATAAAAAACCTCCCACCAACTTAAAATTGATGCGAGGTTTTTATTGAAACGAATACCAGCATTTTTTGAGCCGGTGTTTTCCTTGAAAATTATCCGCGAATACTCCTGGGCAACAACATTTGATGCTGCGGGCAGATTGATGTTGGGTTTTGATAGACCGCCCCAGCAAAAGCCACCAAATAATTGCGCACGTCAGTCATGCGTGCCACCTCATCCACAAATCCTTTTTGGGCACAGTACACCGGCCGGGAATAATCATAATACTCCTGGGCCATCTGATTCATCTTATCGATGACGGGCTTTAGGTCTCGACCGGCATCCTTCTCTTTAACCAGGCGCCGTGAGAAACTGGCGGCGGCAGCGGTTTCCCCATGCATCACATATATTTCCGAAGTCGCGATGCCCAGTGTAAACGCATTATGACGATTGTCGGTAGGTCCACCCATGACATAATGGGCTGCAGCCGTGCCTTTGCGCAACAATACCAATATCTGGGGAACATCGGTTTGTTGAATCGAGTAGATCAGACTTTGTCCCAAACCCAACAATTCAGCTTTTTCGGCAATATCCCCCACATCGATTCCAGATGTGTCTTGGAACCAGACGATCGGCAAACGATCCCGGCCGCATAAGGTTACGAATTCGTTCATTTTAATCAGGCCTTGGCGGTAAAGCTTGCCACCGATACCTGGGTAATCGGCATATTCGGGGTAGTCCATTCCCAGAAAACCTTGACGGTTACCGATAATACCCACCGGAAAGCCATCAATCTTAACAATGCCGGTATATATTTCCGGGCCATAATCAGGCTTAAACTCCATATGCTCGCTATTATCCACCAAACGAGCCAGCACTTCATCAAAGCTATACATTTGTTTCTGATTGAACGGAATCAGGCGATAAAGATCCTCACCCGGAAAGCGGGGTTCTGCGGGCGCAGCTACGCGGAAAAATTTAGGATTATAGGCCGGCATGTCCTTCATATAATCTTTCAGACCGTCTAAAACCTGCTTTTCTTCTTCGTAAACATAGCGGAAAAATCCGGTTTCATCATAGTGGATTTTGGTCGAACCCGGGGGGGTCGCCTTATATTGCTTAGCGGCATTAATTAACTGTTCGGCACCGTCTTCGTCAAAATAGCCTTTGGGAGACATGCCGCTTAAAATTCCGCCGCCGCCAACGGCAATATTGCAATTTTTATGGGCAAAAAGAATTGTGGGGCTGATGCCTTGATAGCCGCCGCCAGCCGGATTGGTCCCGTAGATTGCTGCCAGCACCGGAATACCCATCTGCTCAAGCTCAGCATGCCGGAAAAACGTGGTGCCGCCGCCGCGACGGTCGGCGTAAAATTTTTCCTGCTCGGTCAGTTTGACACCGCTGCAGTTCACCAACCATACCAAGGGGATATTAAGTCGTTTGGAGAGATTGGTTACCCGTAAAATATTCTCATACTGTCCTGGCACCCAGGCACCAGCCAGCAGCTTGTTGTCAAAACCGATAATAACGGCCCATTTCCCGGATATCTTCCCCAAACCATCAAAAACATTGGTGGTGCCTTCGGCATTATCATCGGGATTATAAAGGGTATGCAAGGGGCACCAGGTACCGGGATCGACCAGATATTCCAAGCGTTGCCAAACGGTTAATTGGCCGCGGGCATTGATTTTCTCTTCTGGGAAACCGACATTCTTAGCTTTTTCGACTTCCTGTTCAATCTCCGTTTCCACTTCCTTTATTTTTTGAACATTTTCCTCGGTGCTGAGAATTTGACCATGGCTAATGATTTTCCCAAATTCAGGCATTGTTTCGAAATAAGGTTTCATCGGATTACTCCATTTAGTTTCGTAACGTTTTAAGTTTTAAGTGTTAGGTTTTAGGATGACACACAGCTCTCAGCTGCAAGCCTTGTGCGTACTTAAAACCTAAAGCCATCATTCTGGATATAGCGGCCAGCTCCCCTTTTCCTGCAGGACTTCCCGTAGTACCTTGAGCGCCGTATTGGCCGAGGGCACACCGCCATATACCAATGTCTGAAAAATGGTTTCAGCAATTTCAGCGGGGGTACAGCCCACATTTAAGGCAGCCTCGATATGCAGCTTAAGCTCTTCAGGACGCGATAAAACTGTGAGAGCTGCAACCGTCACCAACTGACGCGTCGGGTGGGGAAGTTTCTCCCGGGCATACATGCTCCCAGTGATAAACAAGCTAAGATCTTTGGCCAGATCCTTGTCAAATGCCCGCCATAGGTCAAAAGGCCGTTCGCCCTTCACATCTTTGAAGTACAGCTCGGCCGTCCGCTTGGTTTTTTCGACGAGTTCATTATCCAATCCGCCACCTCCCTGTATTGCCCTAGTAACCCGGCATGGTAATACAGCGGCTTGTCTCGGCGCAGCCCGAAGGGTGAAGACGGAAGCCGCTTACCATAGTAAATTTTAGGGCGGCACCGCTGCCCTAAAATTTAGTATTATCGGTTGGCCTTACGGTATCCCAACTGATCCAAGGCCACAATCCATTTACAAATATTGGCCGAACCTTCCACGATAAAATAAGTCGGCGTATCTTTATAAAAACGCGCTACCGGATATTCGGTGGAATATCCATAGGCTCCCAGAATCTTCATGGCATAATTGGCGCACTTGGTGACGACTTCGCCGGCAAAATACTTGGCTTTGGCCACATCGAGTCCGTTATTCAATTGGCCTTGATCCTTGCGCCAGGCACCCTTGTAAACCAACAATCGGGCTGCATCTATTTCCGTGGCCATTTGGGCAATCATATCCTGGTTCATTTGGAACTGCCCGATGGGTTTACCAAACTGTTTTCTCTCGTTGCAATACTTGGTAGCCACATCCAGGAAAGCCTGTGAAACCCCGACAGCACCGGCAGCTGCCGATAGCCGCGTCTGATTCAGCGATCCGAAAACGATTTTGGCGCCATCGCCGGGCTTACCCAGGATATTCTCCTTGGGAACTTTGGTGTTGTCCAGGAAAACCTCTCCGGTCGGGGATGAATGCGATCCCATTTTATCCAAGCTAGAAGTTTTGATTCCATTGAAATTCTTCATCTCCACCACAAATGCCGATAATCCTTTGGAGCCCTTGGAAACATCGGTATAGGCATAGTAAATGATGACATCGGCGATATTAGCATTGGATATCCATGTTTTGGAACCATTCAGCAACCAGTGATCACCTTTATCTTCGGCCGTGGATACCATGGCCATGACATCGGAACCAGCATCTGGCTCAGTAATGCCAAATCCGCCAATGTAATCGGCATTCACAAGTTTCTGGATATATTTAGATTTGACCTCATCGCTGCCATAAGTCAAGATAGTGTAGGCGCAACCGAGGGCTTGCATATTGATTTGAACCCGTAATGAACTCGATGCCCGGGCTATTTCTTCCGTGACAATCACAGTCGCCAGCCAACCCATATCATCGCCATCATACTCTTCGGGAATCACAGTACCAAAAAAACCCAGCTCACCCATGGGCTTGATAGCCTCTTTGTAGGGAAAATAATGCTCGGCATCCCATTGATCAGCATAAGGCGCTATTTTTTTGGTAGCAAACTCCCGAACAGCTTTTCTGAGCATTTCCATTTCTTTGGATAGTCCAAAATCCATTTATTCGCCTCCTAATTTCAAACCCGGCATGCTAAGCATTTAAGTAGCCACACCGTGAATTAATTTAACCAATTGATTTATATCAATATTTTTATTGAATCATTTCTGGATGGGTTGCGAGAATATAGCAATAACCCCAAAACCATGTCAAGCTATTTTGTAACTACATTATAGTTATGGAACCCCACGGGTAAAATGGGGTTCCAATTTAAATACCCGACTTCGCCTTCGGCTACGTCGCGGTTATCCGCCTTATTTCTGGGGTGACATCGCGCCGCAACGTTTATCTTATTTTTGGCATTCATATCCATGTGCAAGCCGAAGGTCTGCTGCGAAGGCGGATAAAGCAAATCAGCGACCACCTTTGAAAGATGGTCGCTGATTGAATTGATCTGCAATCATAAAAAAATATAAAACGCTTAATCAAGATAGCCGAAAAACCGGGGCATCCAAAGCACTAAATCAGGCATGTAGGTGATAATACCCAAAACAATCATTTGGATAATGATAAATGGAATCACAGCCTTGGATACATATATCAGGTTGCGGTTGGCTATGGCACCGGTGATATATAAGCTGACGCCCATGGGCGGTGTGCAATATCCGATGGCTAGATTGACGGTCATGATGAGGCCGAAATGCATCCAATTAATGTCAAAAGCACCCAACATGGGAAGGAACACGGGTCCCAGAATCATTGTGGCAGAAATAATATCCATGAACATCCCAACAATCAGGAGTAAAGCGTTCATGGCAAATAAAAACACCATGGGTGATTGAATAGCAGCCAAAACCGTTTCGGTGATTCGACCGGGAATGCTCTCTAAGGTCAACAAGCGGCCAAAGCAGGTGGCGCCGGCTACGATAATCAAGAGTGATGCCGAAGTGACCGCAGATGAAACCGTTATTTCCTTGACCTGATTCCATTTGATGGATTTATGAATGAATATCTCGACGACAAAGGCATAGACGCTGGCAACCACAGCAGCTTCGTTGGCCGTGAATGCCCCTGAAAAAATACCGCCGAAAATGATAACGGGCAGCATCAGGGCCCAGAAGCACTCTTTCAACACAGCTATGGTTTCCCCGAAGGTGGGTACCGGCATCCGGGTTATTTCCGTCCGCTTGCGGAACTTCAGATAGGTGTAGCCGCAGACGCCCATGATGATAAGCAGCCCGGGAATAAACCCGGTCATAAACAAGCCTTCCAGGCTTACATTGCTGATCATGCTGTAGAGAATCATGCCGATACTGGGTGGGATAATGACACCTAGATTGGGCGATGTGGTCATCAAGCCCATGGTGTATTTTTCCGGGTAGCCGTTTTTGATCAAGGCCGGAATCATAAATCCACCCAGTGCCACAACGGTAGCCACAGTTGAACCCGATATGGCGCCGAACAGGCCGCAGGCGATGACACCGGCCATGCCCAGACCCCCTGGCAACCAGCTCACCATGGTATTGGCAGCCTTTATCAGTTTTTCAACGATACTCCCGGCCGTCATAATGTTACCGCAGAGGATAAAAAAGAGCACGACCACCAAGGCGAAGTTATCCATGGAACGAAACAGGGTTTGGGCCAGCAGCAGCAACGGTAGATCCGTAAAAATGACGAAACCGAGCACTGCCGTGAAAAAGAGGCACATGAATACGGGAATATAGGTCGCCATGCAACCCAGAAGTATGCAAAGGATGATTACGTCACTGGTTTCCATTCAAGGGTTCTCCTCACTGCACAACCCACCATTAGAAAATATGAGCGCACACGCTTTTGATTGTGGTGGTCTGTGGTTTTTTATCATTTGGTTCACCTGCGGTTAGACTAGGCGGAATCTTTGGCTTTCAGTTCCAGGACGTCCTCGTAAATAACCTCTATGGTTCGGATAAACATCATGACACCCATTAGGGGCAAGATGGCGTAAAGATAGTATAGTGGAATCTGCATGATGATGGTCTTTTGATGCGTGCGGAACTGAAGCAGCATCATGAGCCACCCATAATAAATTACAAAGGATGCAAATATGAGCGACACCAGGTTGCTAAAAAAATTCAAAGGGACCTTCAGTTTCGGCAGGAGTTGCACCGAAGCATCGATCTTGATCATCTTGCGCTGCTTGGTGGCGGCGCTGCATCCGATGAGCGTCGTATAGATAATCACCTCTCGCACCAGTTCTTCCGACCATGCCAGGGTATAGTTAAATCCATAGCGCAACAGCACATTAACAAACAGGGCCACCAGGGCAATCATGACGGCTATGAATAGGGTCCAATCTTCAAAAAAACTGAGTACTTTGTCTATCTTTGCGAGTATCATTTCAATCATCGCCAATCCCTCGATTCTATTTGGGCGCTAGCCGTATACAAATATTTACCCCCCCCCCGACCTCGTCAAGAGAAAAAGGGGCCCAGCTTAACCGAAGCCCCTTTCATATTTGCAATTTTAGAGATTAGGGTTTGTAGCCCATATAATCCTGTACTTCTTTTAAGTAATTGGCTGGTCGATAGGTATCGGTTGGATAGAGCTTGTTGATCTCGCCGGCCATCTTTTCATGGGCAACGTTGCCTTTACGCTGGAGCACATTCATGGCTGCGTCCGACAGGCTGATAAATTCAATGCCCGCGGCTTTGGCCTTGGCAATTTGATCATTTTCCTGCTGTTCACTTTGCTTATTGATATCGGCGCAGACATCGCGAACCACATCAATAAAGGTTTCTCTCAGATCAGCGGGCAGACCGTTGAGCCAGGCTTTATTGAAAATCCAAATAAAGAGCCCCTGGGCATAGTTAATGTATGTATAATATTTAGCTATTTCAAATTTCTTGGTGAGGTTGCAAACCAAAGCAGTGTGATCGAGCCCTTCGATGACGCCTTGTTTCAAAGCCACGGGCACATCCGGCCAAGGCATGGCCACGGGGTTGAATCCCCATTCACGATAGAGAATCTGGTTAACAATGGCTTCCGCTGTTCGGAATTTAACTTTTTTGGCGTCCGCGAGAGTTCGGACCGGCGTAGTCGTTGCCCAACCATAACTACCGTAGCCGGTAATGCCGAGCCCTGTGATTCCCTGGTGCTCCATGGACATCATGAAATGATCAAACAGCTTTTTGTTGGACACAAACTTGTCCAATTTGTCAAATGTGTTGACCAAAAACGGCAGGTTGATGACGCCGAAACGGGGACCCAGATTGGTTGCAGCAACAGAGCTGACACCCATGCCCTGAATAGCCCCCATCTGCAGTTGGTTAAGAACCTCCACCTCACCGCCTAGCATCGAAAAGGGTTTGTAGTCCAGAAACATCTGCCCATTGGTACGCTTCCACAGTTCATCTCGAACGGCAAAACCGGTGTAGACTCCCTTTATGCCGGGATGGGATACATTGGAAACAAGAATGCGATACTTGGCGCCTGATGGATCGAACGCCGGCTTCCAGGCATCCAATGACGGCTGTGCAAAGGCCACGCCTGAGAAAAAACATAGACTGAGCAGAGAAACCGTTAAGATTAATAATCTTTTTCTAATCATCTGTGCCTCCTTTTCGATACGAGTCATTTACAAAAGTTACCGACTAAACTGCATTCATTCGCCAAAGCTGATTTGAAGCTAAATTACAGCTACATGGGCCAATAGTCAAGAATAAAATCAGGGCATGAAATTATTGACAAACCCGGTTAATAAAATCATAATATCTTAAAATATTGCTAGTTTTCGCGGTTGCGATTTCCATTGCTCTTAAAATGGCACCATTTTATGGGCAGCTTTCATCAGCAGGATTTGCAGCCGCGAACAACCAGGGATCCATGCTTAATGCTTAAAATTGCGTGGCAACTGAATGCTCAGGCTATAATTACAGGTCTTTGCTAGCTGGGAACATGTCCGGATGACTATGTCATATGAAATATGCGAACAGGATGATATCCTGTTGGTGAGCATAAAAGGTAATCCCAGCGTGGATGATATCAAGCTTATCCTGGATAAAACCCGCAATGCCTCCGGTTACTCGCACACTGCGCGTCTATGGGATTTTCGTGATGCCGATTTTAACTTTTCTCAGCACGAAATCATCGATATCGCCGCCTATGCATCCGTCGCCGATGATCGTCCCTCCAGAGTCGCCATGCTGGTGAGTGAGGATCTTGCCTTTGGTGTATCTCGGATTTATGAAGCCTTCCGCCATAATAATCTCACCCGAATTAATGTTTTCCGAGATAAAGCCGAAGCCATTGCTTGGCTGCAAGAATAAAAGCGCTACACGCTTTTATGGTATGCGACTGCGTCGCTTTCTTTATTGTATATGCTATGTGGTCTAGACGACAGATAATCAAAACAGGATTGATGGGGGCCGCAGGTCTCACGGGTCTATTGACCGTCTGGATAATTTCGCAGACTAAAATCCGCCGGCTTCCGGTGGTCCAATTTCCGGATCCGGTACTACGACGATCCGCCCAGCCGATTGATACTATCGATGACAGTATTAGCCAATTGGCCGACCGCATGATTACCACTTTAAAAGTTCGTGCCCTTCCCGATTTTTTTATGAAAGCATCCCTTCCCAGAGGATTATCAGCACCCCAAATCGGTGTGTCCAAACGCTTGACAGTATGCGGTCTGCATGGAGAGCTCAAGGTGCTGGTCAATCCCGCCGTTGTTGAAAAAAGTGGATCCTATCAAAATCGTGAATACTGTCTTTCGCTTCCCAATCATCCCACCCGCACGATCCAACGATCCGAATATATTCGGCTCCAATATCTAGACTTGGATTGCCGACCACAAACACTGGTGGCCGCCAGAAGCTCGGCGGGCTTGTTGGAACATGAGATCGATCATCTGAATGGGATACTCTATATAGACCACCAAAACACATCATCATAACGTCATTAATAGTAAATCTCCGAGCTTAGATGGTGCGACACATATTTTACCCCATAAGTTATACTTTACACGATTATGAAATCTTAAATCCGAATTTCGAAATTCGAACAATCAGAAGCCAGAAGTCGTTACAAGTTGCGGGCTAGGAGTTACGGGTTACAGCTTCTAAGCGCAACGGCATCCCAGCCTTCGGTTGTCATCCCCGAGAAATCGGGGATCCAGAATAAGCCTTGAGCTAATAGCTTTGTCTGGATTCCCTCTTCCGAGGGAAAGACGGAGGAGAGGCAGGCGGCCTGGCAATACAATATTAAACGCCCCCACTGTTCTTTAGGATTCGTTATTTTTTAAATTAGAAAAGGCCCTGGCAAATGCCGGGGCCTTTGGTTTAAAACAAATATATCGTGTTGTTGATTTTATTCTTTTTTATCGTCTGCCTCAGATGCAGGCGGCTCATCCTCGGAAGCTTCTGGCTCAACTGGCGTTTCCGGTTCAACCACAGCAGGTGCGGCTGTCTGAGCAGCTTCTTCAGAGGCCTCTTGCTTTTGATCCGCATCCCCTGCCTCGCTGGTCTTGGACCCGTCGTCCACCACCGCTTCTGGTTTGGCTTGCGCCTCTTTAGCGGTTTCTTCAGCCTTTTCTACCTTTTCAGCCTTCTTTTTGGGTGTGGCTTTTGGGGCGGCGGAGGTTTTGGTTTTTTTAGTCGCTTTTTTCTTTTTGGTTTCGGGCGTGATCAGTTCGATCAGGGAAACCGGAGCAGCATCGCCGGGGCGACGGCCTACTTTTATTACGCGGGTATAACCACCAGATACCGATCCAAAACGCTTGGGCGCCTCTTCAAACAGCTTATGGACCACGGCCTTTTCGCGCACAATCGCCAGGGCCTGTCGGCGGGCATGTAGATCCCCTTTTTTGGCTAAGGTAATAATATGATCGGCCCAACGCCGCAGTTCTTTGGCCTTGGCATCGGTTGTCTGAATGCGATCATGCTTGAGTAAAGACGTTACCATATTGCGAAACATGGCTTTTCTGTGGCTGCTGGTTCTATTTAATTTAACGCCTGATTTACGATGTCTCATTGGTTTGCCTATTCTCCTTCTTCTTCATCATCAGCAGGCGGAACAAATCCTTCTAATTTCATTCCCAAAGAAAGTCCCATTTCCGCTAAAACTTCCTTGATTTCGTTTAAAGACTTGCGGCCAAAATTCTTGGTCTTGAGCATTTCAGCCTCAGACTTCTGCACCAGTTGATAAATTTTTAGTATTTCTGCATTTTTAAGACAATTGGCACTGCGAACCGACAGCTCAAGTTCTTCAACGCTGCGATAGAGGTTTTCATTGAATTTGGGCTTCTGCTGATCCTCAGAGGATTCATCTGGGGCGGGTTCAAGCTCCTCATCAAAATTGATAAAGATAGTCATCTGTTCCTTGAAAATCTTGGCCGCGTAGGCCACGGCATCCTCTGGAATAACACTGCCGTCGGTCCATACTTCCAGGCTCAACTTGTCATAATCCGTTCGCTGGCCCACGCGCGCATTGCCGACCACATAATTCACTCGTTTGACAGGTGAAAACACCGCATCGATGGGAATGGTACCTACGGGTGCGTCCGGATCTTTATTGGCTTCAGCCAGCGAATACCCTTTGCCGATATTGACGGTCATGGACATCTTCAATTCGCCTTTTTCGGACAAGGTAGCGATATGATGACCAGGGTTTAAGAACTCCACCTTGCCATCCTCGCTAATGATGTCACCTGCAGTAATAGGTCCTTCACCAGAGGCCTCAATGACAACGGTCCGGGATTTGGTGCCGTCCATGCGCAGCCGTACCTCTTTTAAATTGAGGATGATTTCGGAAATATCTTCCAATACACCAGGAATCGTGGTGAATTCGTGCATGACCGAATCAAATTTAACTGAAACGATGGCGGCGCCATGCAAAGATGAAAGGATTATTCGCCTTAGGGAATTGCCGATAGTTATGCCAAATCCCCTTTCAAGCGGTTCGCAAACAAATTTACCATACGAAGGTGTGCTGCTAACTTCAACCTTGTTTGGTTTTATTAGCGATTGCCAGTTCATGAACATAATGTCATTTGAAGTCATTGTTTATCTCCAGGTTATCTTGAATAGGTTAAATTTTCATGCAGGCCTTTAACGGAGTCTCGGCAGCATGCCAAGCGTGTGCCCAAATTATGGGGCTTTTTTCCGGTGGGACATGAAAATTTACTTGGAGTAAAGCTCAACAATAAGCTGTTCCTGTATGGGCATGGTGATATCCTCACGCACTGGAAATCCCTTTACCATTCCTTTTAGGTTTTCTTTTTCCAGATCAAGCCACTGGGGAATTCCTCTGCGAACAACCGCATCCAAAGAATCCGATATGGCCTGAATGCTTCTGCTCTTTTCCCTGACTTCGATAGCATCGCCAACGCTTAGCAAATACGAAGGAATATTGACCTTTTTACCGTTTACCAGAAAATGATTGTGAAGCACAAAATGGCGTCCCTGAGTTCTTGAATTTACAAAACCCAGACGATAGACAACGTTGTCAAACCGGCGTTCCAAACCCACAAGCAGATTAGTACCAGTGATGCCTTTTTGATGGTCTGCCCGGCTGAAAAAAATGTGGAACTGTTTTTCGGAAAGACCATACATGCGTTTGACTTTTTGCTTTTCTCTCAGTTGCAGCCCATAATCCGAAGTTTTACCTCGCCGGCGTTGTCCGTGGTCGCCAGGTGCATATGCGCGTCTATCGAATGCGCATTTATCCGAATAACAGCGGTCACCTTTAAGAAATAGTTTCATGTTTTCGCGTCTGCATATTCTGCAGACCGATCCGCGATATCTTGCCAAATCTCCCTCCTTTAATTTGAATTCCCTCTGGGACTCGACTGAGAGCCACAAGCGATCTTCGGCTTAAACCCGCTTCATGATCTGACAGCCTGGACTGAATTCAAATAGTTGTTTAAAACCTTGTCTATTAAAAAAATCGACCAACGATTTTATTGTGGTTATAGGACTGTAACCTATGGCCTGCCTGGCCCCAGCGATTACACCCGGCGTCTCTTGGGCGGCCGACATCCATTATGGGGTATCGGGGTGACATCCTTTATCAGAAGAACATTAAACCCGGCGGCTTGCAGCGAACGAAGCGCTGATTCTCTGCCTGCTCCGGGCCCTTTCACATACACTTCCACATTACGCATACCATGTTCCATGGCTTTCTTGGCAGCATCGGCGGCTGTCAATTGGGCTGCAAAAGGCGTACTTTTACGCGAACCCTTGAAGCCTTGAACGCCGGCGCTGGACCAGGCAACCACATTACCGGCCGGGTCTGTAATCGTGACAATTGTGTTATTGAATGTGGACTGTATGTGCACAACACCACTGGGAATGTTTTTCTTCTCTTTCTTTTTTGTACGAGTTCTTCTCGGCATAAGGAAAATTCCTGTTTATTCGTCCTAATCGGATCGTTTATTTCTTTTTCACACCGCCCTTTTTCTTAATAGCGGAACGTTTGGGTCCTTTACGGGTTCTCGCGTTCGTACTGGTCCGCTGGCCGCGAACCGGCAAGGATCTGCGATGCCGAAGTCCGCGATAGCAACCCAAGTCCATGAGCCGTTTGATGTTCATAGAAACTTCGGTTCTGAGCGTCCCTTCAACCCGGTAGTCACTGTCGATGACCTTACGAATATTATTGATTTCAGACTCTGACAGGTTGTCCGTTTTGGTATCCGGATTGATCTTAAGCTGTGATAAGATCCGGTTTGATATGGTTCTGCCAATGCCGTAAATATATGTTAGGCCAATCTCTATTCGTTTACCTCTCGGTAAATCTACGCCAGCAATTCGTGCCAAAGCCTATCCTCCTCTATCCTTGCCTCTGTTTATGACGTTTATTCGTACAGATAACGCGCACAACGCCTTTCCGACGAATGATTTTACATTTATTGCACATTTTTTTTACTGATGCCCTGACTTTCATGTGTGCATCTCCTTGTTCTCAATCAGTCTGATCCACTTGTCTGATACCATCGGCTTCCCAATCCGGTTTGCTCTACTTTTAAAGCCGCCTTAACCGACATCATTTTGAGCGATATGTTATCCTGCCCCGCGACAGATCGTAAGGCGAAAGCTCCACCGTAACCGTGTCACCCGGTAAAATTTTTATAAAATGCATACGCATTTTACCCGAAATATGGGCTAGAACCTGATGTTTATTTTCAAGTTCAACCTTAAACATTGCATTTGGCAATGTCTCCAGTACAACACCCTCAACTTTAATCGCCTCTTCCTTCGGCATTTGGCCTCATCCTTCTTTTAAGATGGTTGGTCCTGCGCGTTAGCGTCTTCCCTTTACCCCGCCCTTTTTCAAAAAGCCCTCATAATGGCGTGTCAGCATGTGGGATTCGATTTGAGAGATCGTATCAATGGACACACCGACAACAATTAAGAGCGCCGTACCGCCAAAATAGAAAGGCACATTGAATCGTGAAATTAGAATCGAAGGCAGCACACAGACAGCCGAAACATAAATGGCGCCACCCAAGGTAATTCGTGTTAAAACCCGGTCGATATAATCGGCGGTTCGTTTTCCCGGTCGAATCCCCGGAATATATCCGCCGTGCTTTTTCATATTATCGGCCACATCCACCGGATTAAAGGTGACGGCCGTGTAAAAATAGCAAAAGAAAAAGATGAATCCCACGAAAAGAACCTGGTAAATCCAATTGCCGGGTCGCATGGCGTCGGCGATGCTCTGCACCCACGGTATAGCAATGAAACTGGCGATGGTCGCCGGAAACATAATAATTGAAGATGCAAATATGGCCGGAATAACCCCGGCGGTATTGACCTTCAAAGGCAGGTGCGTGCTCTGGCCACCATACATACGCCGCCCGACGACTCTTTTGGCATACTGAACTGGAATGCGCCGTTGACCTTGCTCCACAAAAATAATGAAACCCACAACCGCAATCATCAAGACCGCTAGAATCAGGACAGCAAAAATGCTCATCTCGCCGGTTGATACCAAACGAAACGTGTTGCCGATAGCATTGGGCATGCGGGCCACAATGCCGGCAAAAATGATCAGGGAGATACCGTTGCCAATACCACGCTCGGTTATCTGCTCTCCCAGCCACATGATAAAGGCCGTACCAGAAGTCAAGGTGATAACCGTCATCAGACGGAAACCCCAACCAGGATCGATAACCACCGGTGCGCCACCCGGAGAGGCCATGCTCTCGAGCCCGACACTGATGCCGAATCCCTGAATAATACTTAAGACCACCGTACCATAGCGGGTATATTGGGTAATTTTCTTACGCCCTTGCTCACCTTCTTTGGAAAGCCTTTCCAAATGTGGCACCACCACGGTGAGTAATTGCAGAATAATTGAGGCACTAATGTAAGGCATAATACCCAGGGCGAACACCGAAAGCCGTTCCAAAGCACCCCCGGAAAACATATCGAAAAGTCCCAGAAGGGTTCCTTGAGCTTTGGCGAAAAAAGAAGCCAAGGCCACGGTATCGATACCGGGTGTCGGCACATGCACGCCGATACGGTAAACGGTCAGCAGCGCCAGGGTATAGATTATCCGCTTTTTTAACTCCGGAATCTTGAAAATATTCTGGAATCCGCTACCAATCATTATACGACCTCGATACTGCCGCCGGCAGCTTCAATTTTTTGCTTGGCGCTGCTGCTGGCATTGTTGACTTTAATCGTCAAGGGGTAGTCAATCTCGCCAATACCCAGGAGCTTGATGCCGTCCCGAACACCTTTAACCAAACCACGGCCTACCAAAGCGGCTTCATCGACAACGCTGCCGCTCTCGAAACATTTTAAATCGCGTATATTAATAGTCGCAATCTTCTTGGCAAAAATATTGGTGAAGCCCCGTTTGGGAAGTCTTCGGTGGATGGGCATCTGGCCGCCTTCATAACCTGGCCGAACACCGCCGCCGGATCGACTGTTGTAACCTTTGGTACCACGCCCGGCCGTTTTTCCACTACCCGATCCGACGCCGCGGCCCAAACGTTTGCGGTTAGACTTTGATCCAACCGCCGGGGAGAGTTCATTTAATTTCATCGCTATTCTCCTCAACCTTGACTAAATGAGAAACCGCGTTGATCATCCCTCTTATGCTCGCGGTGTCCTCTAGCTGCACGGTTCGGTTCATTTTGCGGAAGCCCATCCCGCGAAGCACCCTGCGGTGTTTTTCTGGTCTACCAATCATACTTTTAACAAGTGTAACCTTTAATTTATCAGCCATGCGTTCTTCCTCGATTATAGATCTTCAACAGGAATGCCCCGTCTGGCCGCAACCTGCTCACGGGTTTGAAGTTGCTGAAGTCCCTGTATGGTTGCCTTAACAATGTTGTGCGGATTGTGAGAACCTAAGCATTTCGTCAGAATATTCTGGACGCCGGCGGCCTCCAGCACAGCACGCACAGCACCGCCCGCAATTAAACCGGTTCCTTTGCCTGCCGGGACCAATAGGACCTTACCGGCTCCATATCTACCCGTTACTTGAAAGGGAATGGTTCCTTCAATCAATGCAACCTGGGACATATTCTTTTTGGCCTTTTCGACACCCTTGCGGATGGCTTCCGGCACCTCACCGGCTTTACCGAGACCATAGCCAACATTGCCATCACCATCCCCGACCACGACAATAGCGCTAAAGCTGAAACGGCGACCGCCTTTAACAACCTTGGCTACGCGACTGATATGGACTACTTTATCAATAAATTCATTATCTTCTGTATCTCGTTTGAACAAGGGTATGCCTCCTTAGCTAAACTGTTGCGGCAACTAAAACACCAGCCCCACATCGCGGGCACCTTTAGAAACCGCTTTGACACGGCCATGATATAGAAAACCGTTGCGGTCAAATACGACCGTTTTGAGACCCATTTTAATGGCTCGTTCTCCCAAAACTTTGCCCACATGCTCGGCAACTGCCACCTTATTTTCAAATTTAGGCAGTTCTTTAATGGCTTTTTCGTCACTGCTGGCCGACGCAATGGTTTTGCCGCTGATATCATCGATTAGCTGGGCATAGATGTGTTTGGAGCTACGAAAAACGCTCATACGCGGCTTTTGGTCGGTTCCATTAAGCTGCTTGCGGATCCGCTTTTTTCTTTTCAATCGTGCTAACTTATTTGGATTTGTTGCGCCCATGGTTTTATCCTAAATCTAATTCTGTTATTTGGTTCCTGTCTTGCCCGCTTTCCGTTGGACATACTCTTCGGCATACTTGATACCCTTGCCCTTATATGGCTCCGGCGGTCTCAGTTGTCGTATGGAAGCCGCCGTGCGTCCCAACAGTTCCTTGTCGATGGCGGAAAGCTTGACGATATTGTTTTTTTCTGAGCTGGCCGAAACACCATCCGGCAGATCGAATGTTACTGGGTTGGAGTATCCCAAATTCAATACAATACTTTTACCTTTAATTTCAGCGCGATATCCGATACCGTTAATTTCCAATACCCGTTCGAAACCGTTGCTGACGCCAGTTACCATATTGTTAACCAGGCTACGAGTCATGCCCTGAAGCGCTCGGTTCTCTCGGTTTTCTTTCAGCATTGTGACCTGGATCACATTAGCGTTGATGTCCAGTTCGATGACTGGATGGATTTCTCTGGTCAGGGTACCTTTTTCACCCTTCACCGTCAGGACTTTATCCTGATAGGTAATTTTTACTCTATCTGAAACCGGAATCGGCATTTTCCCAACACGAGACATGGGTTGACCTCCACTGTCCTCTAACGTTCAAATTTGAATCGACTTGCTTACCAGACGTTACAAATAATCTCACCGCCAACATTCTCTTTGCGGGCGCGTTTATCTGTCATCATCCCCCGGGAGGTCGATACGATCGCAACACCCAAACCATTATAAACCGGTTGGATCTCTTTGCCTTTTTTATAGACCCGCTTGCTGGGCTTACTGACCCGGTCAATCCGCAAAATCGAATGTTCCTGGTTGTCATTGTATTTTAGATAAATCCGTAAAATGCCCTGTTTGCTATCTTTGATAAACTTATAATTACGGATATATCCTGCTTCCTTTAATACTTTTGCCAATTCAAACTTCAACTTGGAGCCGGGAATATCGACACTGTTGAACTTGGCCTTGCCGGCATTTCGCACCCGGGTCAGCAAATCGGCAATTGGATCACTCATCGCCATTGTTCTCTCCTATTCCTACTTCACGAATGAAACTGGTTACCGGCCAGATCCATACATAGATCTGGCAACCTGTCAGCTTACCAGCTGGATTTTACCACGCCTGGTAGTTTACCCTTTGATGCGAACTCACGAAAACAGATTCTACAAATACCGAATTTTCGAATAAAACTTCTGGGTCGACCGCAAATGGGACAGCGATTGTATGCCCGCACTTTGAATTTGGGTTTTCTGGCGGCTTTGTTAATTAGCGCTTTTTTTGCCAAGTTGTCCTCCCTCAGTAATAAAATCGTTGCGCGATTTTATAAGACCGTCAATTTTTAAAAGGCATTCCGAGCTGTTTCAGCAGTTCTTTGCCCTCATCATCTGTTTGAGCGGTTGTAACGATACTAATATTCATACCTTTAATTTTATCGATTTTGTCATAATCGATTTCGGGGAAAATAATTTGCTCCTTGATTCCCAAGGAATAATTACCCCGGCCATCCATGGCCTTGCCGGATACACCGCGAAAGTCGCGTACACGTGGCAACGCGATGTTGACCAATTTATCCAAAAAATCGTACATGCGCTGCTTACGAAGGGTTACCATGCAGCCCACGGGCATACCGGTTCGCAGTTTAAAGGCGGCAATTGATTTTTTGGCTCGGGTCACAACCGGTTGTTGTCCGGCAATGGCGGTCAATTCTTCGACAGCAGAATCCAGTAGTTTGATGTTATGGATGGCCTCGCCCATACCCATGTTTAGAACGATCTTTTGAATCTTGGGCACCTGCATGTTGTTGCTATACTTAAATTTTTCCTGCAAAGCGGGCACAACCGTTTTTTCGTAATATTCTTTCATATGTGACATGCTTTATACCTCGAACCTAATTCTCTTTTTAAGGCCGGGATCTGAAGCCGGCTAGATCTTGATTTCAGCTGCGGCCGGCACCAAACTATGCATCGATAATTTCGTTACATTTTCTGCAAGTGCGCACTTTGTTACCGTCATCCAAGCGCCGCATCTGGATCCGAACGGGGCTCAAACATTTGCTGCACAATAACATCACATTGGACCAAGGCACCGGCGCTTCGCTTTCCACGATGCCCCCCTGCCTGTTTTGGGCAGTCGGTCGGGTATGGCGCTTAACAACATTGATATTCTCCACAAGAATACGTTGTTTCTTGCTTTCGATTTTCAAGACCTTCCCAATTTTGCCTTTATCTTTTCCGGTGATGACTTTTACCTTGTCATCTTTTTTTATATGGAATTTGTCTTTTAGCATTTCCTCGTCTCCACAAGTCGGCTGGGCTAAAGTACCTCGGGTGCCAATGAAACGATTTTCATAAATCGTTTGGCGCGCAATTCGCGTGCCACAGGACCAAAAATACGCGTTCCGATTGGTTCTTTTTGGGCATTGATCAAAACAGCCGAATTATCGTCGAATCGTATATAGGAACCGTCCGGCCGTCTGATTTCCTTCTTTGTACGGACAACAACCGCCTTGAGAACATCTCCCTTTTTTACTTTGGCATTGGGAATGGCTTCCTTGACCGAAACGACAATGATATCTCCAATACTTGCATACCGCCTTCTGGATCCACCAAGAACTTTAATGCAATAAAGTACCCTGGCGCCTGAATTGTCCGCTGCGGTCAGTTTTGTCTCCGCCTGAATCATCTTTCTATTCCTTTATATATCAAATAGCTTTTTTAATAATCCGCGCAACTCGCCAGCGTTTATTTTTGCTTAGGGGTCGTGATTCCGTCATCAGGACTTCATCTCCGCTCCGACATTCGTTGGCCTCATCATGGGCGGCAAAGGTGTTTCGTCGGCGAACATATTTTTCATAAAGCGGGTGTTTAACGAGCCTCTGAACCTGGACCGTCACCGTCTTGTCCATTTTATCACTTACGACTGTACCAACCTGTTGTCTTTTCATGCCTCTCGTTTTCATAAGCGTTATGCTTGCCTATTCCTGGGTTTGATTTTCAATTTCTTTGATGATCGTTTTGACACGAGCGATCTCTGCTTTGGTTGTTTTGAGTTTGGTGGGATTTTCAATTTGACCAATCCCATGTTGGAAACGCAGATTAAATAGTTCCTCTTTCAAATCGATCAACTTCTGCTGACGTTCGTGGGGGCTGAGATCCCGAATTTCCTTGGCTTTCATCAGCTCAAACTCCTTTCCACAAATTTGGTTTTAACAGAAAGTTTGTGCGAAGCAAGCCGCAGGGCTTCTTGGGCTAATTCCCGGGTCACACCGGACATCTCATACAGGACCCTGCCGGGTTTAACCACGGCAACCCATCCCTCGGGTGCGCCCTTGCCCTTGCCCATACGAACTTCAGCCGGCTTTTTGGTAAATGACTTATCTGGAAATATCCGAATCCAGAGCTTACCGCCCCTTTTTACGTGTCGGGTCATGGCAATACGGGCGGCCTCAATCTGTTTATTGCTAATGGTTCCGCACTCTATCGCCTGCAGGCCGAATTCGCCAAAGTTGAGCTGACCCCCCCGGCGCGCGAGACCCCTCATTTTTCCTTTTTGTTTTTTTCTATACTTAACCTTTTTGGGGCTCAGCATGGTCTATCTCCTGTTGTAACAACTATATCAAAATGCTTGTAAACTCTTATTTTTTGGATGATTCGCCTGGAACCGCTTTGAGATCATCCTTAAGCGCGGGCACCCATCTGGGTGTCTTCTTTGCCTAGGATCTCGCCATTAAAAATGAATACCTTGATACCGATCAAGCCATATGTGGTCTTGGCTTCGGTGAAACCATAATCGATGTCTGCTCGCAATGTATGCAAAGGAACGCGACCCTCTTTGTACCATTCGGTACGCGCCATTTCGGCACCACCCAAACGCCCGGAACAAATGATCTTGATACCCTGGGCGCCAAAACGCATGGCCGAAGATACGCCCCGTTTCATGGCGCGCCGAAAAGCCACCCGCCTTTCGATTTGCAAGGCTACATTTTCCGCAACCAATTGCGCATCAATTTCAGGCTTGCGTACTTCCTGGATATCAATCATAACTTCCTGTGATATCAATTTTTCCAGTTCACGCTTTAGTTGTTCGATTTCGGCGCCTTTTTTGCCGATCACAATCCCAGGCCGGGCTGTGTATATGCGCAGACGTACACGCTTGGCAGACCGTTCGATTTCGATCCGGGAAATTCCTGCATGATACAGTTTTTTCTTGATAAATTTACGGATATTGGCATCCTCGAGGATATAATCCGCATAATTTTTCCCGGCATACCACCTGGAATCCCATGTTTTTACGATTCCCAATCTCAATCCAATCGGATTTACTTTCTGGCCCAAGCTCGTTCCTCCTTTTATGACGCCTTCTTAATATGAAGCCTTTGTTAAGAAGCCTTCTTAATATGAAGCCTTGTTAAGAAGCCTTTTCGGCTAATATGACTGTGATATGGCTCGTCCTTTTCAATATCCTGGCACCACGCCCCCGTGCTCTGGCTCGAAAGCGCTTCAACACGGGTCCCTGATCGACAATCAAATTTTGAATTACCAGAGAATCGACATCGATGCCGTGATTGTTGTCGGCATTTGAAGCAGCGGAACGAACCGTTTTTTCCACAAAACCCGCAGCTTTTTGGGGCATAAAATGCAGTAGGTTCAATCCGACCTCTACCGGTTTTCCCTTGATGACGTCCGCAAATTTTCTCACTTTCTGAGGAGAAATACGAACATATTTGGTTACCGCTTTGACCTCCATTACCGAAACTCCCTTTTGAATAAATTATCTTCTCAACTTCGACCTTTTATCTCCGGAGTGCCCGTAATAGGTGCGTGTCGGAGAAAATTCGCCCAATTTGTGGCCGACCATGTTTTCAGTGACAAATACCGGAATGAATTTCTTGCCATTATGAACCGCCAGTGTGATACCCACCATTTCGGGAATTACTGTCGATCGCCGGGACCAGGTCTTGATTACCTGATTGCTTCGGGATGCCTGGGCAGCCAACACTTTGTTCATTAACTTCTGGTCGATAAAAGGACCTTTTTTTAGAGACCGTGGCATAACTTCTCCTGCGCTTTTTACTTTTTCCAGCTGTTACGGTTTTGATATTACTGCCGCGCTACAACGCGACCCTGCTATCTTTTAGAACGTCTCTTGACGATGAATTTATCGGTACGTTTGTTTTTACGTGTACGATAACCCTTTGTGGGAACACCCCAGGGTGTACACGGATGCCGGCCACCCGAAGAACGCCCTTCGCCACCGCCCATGGGATGGTCAACGGGATTCATGGCCACACCTCTGACCTTGGGACGCCGTCCCAACCAGCGTTTGCGGCCGGCTTTGCCCAGATCAACATTTTCATGGATTACGTTTCCAAGTTGACCCACGGTTGCCATACAGTTGAGTAGAACCATGCGCACTTCGCTGGAAGGCAACTTAACCAGGGCATAGCGATCTTCTTTGGCCATCAGTTGCGCAAATGTGCCCGCGCTGCGTACGATTTGTCCACCTTTTCCCAAGCGCAATTCAATATTATGAATGTGCGTACCCAAAGGGATATTTTTGAGTGGCAGGGTATTACCCGGCTTTATATCAGCATCTGGGCCGGACATTACCTGATCCCCCACGTTCAGATTTAAGGGCGCCAGAATATAACGTTTCTCCCCGTCGGTATAATTCAATAACGCAATACGCGCACTACGGTTGGGATCGTATTCGATGGAAGCAACCTTAGCGGGGATGCCAATTTTGTCGCGCTTAAAATCAACCATGCGATAATAGCGTTTATGCCCGCCGCCACGATGCCGGGACGTCACGCGTCCATTGGCATTGCGCCCACCACTTTTTTTGATAATTTTCAGTAAGCTTTTTTCGGGTTTAGTCTTGGTAATCTCATCATTCGAAGCGTACGTCTGAAATCGCCGTCCCGGTGATGTCGGCTTTACTCGTTTTATACCCATCATATTCTCCATCGTCGGGTTCCAGAAGAACCCTCCGGTTTTAAGTTTTAGGTGTTAGGTTTTAGGTAGCAATCAGCTATTGGCCATCTGCTTGAACTTAAAACCTAAAACTTAAAACCGTAGTTATACCCCTTCAAAAAAATCGATGCGTTCGCCCGGCATGAGCTTGACAATGGCTTTTTTCCAGTCTTTGCGTTTGCCTTCGATACGTCCGCGACGTTTGACTTTGCCCTTGATATGCATCGTGCGCACATCGGCAACCTTTACATTGAATATTTTTTCAATCGCCCGTCTGATTTCAACCCGATTAGCCCGTCGATCTACTTCAAAGGACACCTGGTTAAAATCCTCTTTCTGGATGCTGGTCTTTTCTGTGATCAGCGGACGGATAATGATGTCATACTGGATCATGAGAGCAACCTCCCTTCAATGGCCATCACTGAAGCTTCAAGCAGAACCAAGGTTTTATGCTTCAGGATATCATAGACATTGAGGCCCTCGTATCGTAGCACCTTGATAGCCGGTATATTTCGGGAAGAAAGCTCCAGATTTTCATTTTTCTGGTCGGTTACGATCAAGGCATCGTTCATCTGTAAATTTCCGGCGACTTCCAGAAAAGCCTTGGTTTTAATTTGATCGAGATCGAATTGATCCAGAATTAGAATGTCTTCGGTTTGCAACTTGCTGCTCAGGGCCATTCTTAGAGCCAGCTTGCGGACTTTTTTGGGTACTTTATAAGCCCAGCTTTTGGGTTTGGGTCCAAAAGCAACGCCGCCACCACGCAACAGCGGTGCCTTAATGTTGCCGCGTCTGGCACGACCGGTCCCTTTTTGGCGGAATAGTTTGCGACCACTGCCGGTCACATCCGAACGGTGTTTGGTGGATGCAGTCCCGGCACGCTTGCTGGCCTGCTGCATGATTACCACTTCATGCAAAACGCTCGGTTTCACAGGTACATTGTAAATATCGTCGTTCAAATCAACCTGTGATACTTTTTTACCTGAGCTATTGATAACATCTACGACAGCCATATGTTCCCTCAGTTATTATTTTGCAAATTTAGCTTTTCTAATGGTGACAATTCCTGATTTGTGCCCAGGCACCGCCCCTTTCAAAAGAATCAGGTTTTCTTTGGAGCGGATATCGAATATTTCGAGATTACGGACAGTTTGGTTGGCGTTGCCATAATGTCCAGGCATTTTTTTGCCACGAATCACCTTGGCCGGCCAAGCACTACATCCGATGGAGCCAGGAATCCGGTGACTATGGCTGCCATGGGTCTTTTTGCCCCCGCTGAAACCATGTCGTTTCATAACACCCGAAAATCCGCGTCCCTTGGACCTGCCGATGACCTCAACCCGCTCACCGACCTTAAACATATCCACCGTTATCTCTTGGCCCAGACTGAATTCCTCTGGATTCTCAACGGCCATCTCTTTAAGCGTTCCAACGGTTTCCTGCCCGCTTTTGGTTAAATGACCCTGTAAGGGTTTATTGGTGCGATTTTTCTTGCTTTGGCCAAAACCGAGTTGCAAGGCATTGTACCCATCGGTCTCCACTGTCTTGACCTGAGTAACCACACAGGGTCCGGCTTCGATAACCGTTACGGGAACGGCTCCGCCTTCCGAAGAAAACTGACTGGTCATACCCAATTTTTTTCCGATTAAACCTTTACTCATGATTCACTACCATCCCTATCGCCCGGTTCGCTTGACCCGTTTTAAGCATCTCATTCAACCGAGTCGTTGATCGAGGACATTAAACGGTTATTTCGTCCACACAGAAATAACCGTTTAAATAGATACGTTCTTATTTATCTGGCTACGCTATAGCTTTATCTCAACATCAACACCTGGGGAGAGATCCAGTTTCATTAAAGCGTCCACTGTTTGCTGAGTTGGCTCCAGTATATCCAACAGACGCTTGTGTGTTCTCATTTCAAATTGTTCACGCGATTTTTTATCGACATGCGGAGAGCGCAAAACACAATATTTGTTGATTGCTGTGGGTAACGGAATGGGCCCAACAACCTTGGCGCCGGTTTTTCTGGCCGTATCCAGAATATCTGCGGCAGATTGATCCAGCAGCTTGTGGTCGTACGCCTTGAGCCTAATTCTTATTTTTGAGTTCATTATCATGTTTTTGTCTCTCTCTTTACTCGATTATCTCGCTGACCACACCGGCCCCAACGGTTCGGCCACCCTCACGAATAGCAAACCGCAACTCTTTTTCCATGGCAATGGGTGTAATCAACTCGGCCGATATGGTTACGTTGTCACCCGGCATCACCATCTCTACACCTTCGGGCAGATCCAATACGCCGGTTACGTCGGTTGTCCGAAAATAAAACTGCGGACGGTAGCCATTGAAAAAGGGTGTATGACGGCCACCTTCTTCCTTGCTCAAGATATAGACTTCGGCATTGAACTTGGTATGCGGGTTAATCGTACCCGGAATCGCTACAACCTGACCACGTTCCACCTCGTCACGTTTGGTGCCACGCAAAAGAACGCCGATGTTGTCTCCGGCGCGCCCTTCGTCCAATAGTTTGCGGAACATCTCAACACCCGTGCAGACCGTCTTTTGGGTTTCGCGGATCCCTACGATTTCGACTTCATTACCAACCTTGACGATACCGCGCTCAACACGACCGGTTACCACGGTGCCACGACCAGAGATGCTGAACACATCTTCGATGGGCATCAAGAACGGCTTGTCGATCTCACGTTCCGGCTCCGGAATATAGCTGTCGGTGGCTTCCAAAAGCTCAAAAATACATTTGGCTTCGTCGCTCTCAGAATCGTCACTCTCCAAGGCCTTTAAAGCACTGCCCCGAATGATCGGTGTATCGTCGCCCGGAAATTCGTACTTATCCAACAGCTCACGCAGTTCCAGCTCTACCAACTCCACCAGTTCCTCGTCGTCCACCATGTCGCATTTGTTCAAAAACACAACAATACGCGGTACACCTACCTGGCGGGCCAAAAGGATATGTTCACGGGTCTGGGGCATGGGACCATCGTCTGCGCCAACCACCAATATGGCTCCATCCATCTGCGCCGCTCCCGTAATCATGTTCTTGATATAGTCCGCATGACCGGGACAGTCCACGTGCGCGTAATGACGGTTATCGGTCTCATATTCAACATGCGCGGTCGCAATCGTGATCCCCCGCTCTTTCTCCTCGGGAGCCTTGTCGATCTGATCAAACGGCACGAACTCCGCCATACCGCGTAAACCGGCATGTTTGGTTATCGCCGCTGTCAGGGTCGTCTTACCATGATCGATGTGACCGATTGTTCCTACATTTACATGCGGCTTCGTTCGCTCAAACTTTTCCTTGGCCATCTTCTCACCCTCCCCTTTAAATTAATGATCGGTTTAATGCACCAGATCCGTGAGGCTTAAGTCTTCTAATTAGGCGATAATTGCTACCACCGATAATGTGCAAAGGCCTTATTGGCTTCGGCCATTTTATGCGTATCTTCTTTTTTCTTGACCGATGATCCCCGGTTGTTGGCGGCATCCAGCAATTCACCGGCCAGCTTTTGGGCCATCCCTTTTTCCGATCGGCTGCGTGAAAAATTGATGAGCCAGCGAAGCGCCAAAGCCGTCCGGCGCGAGGGCCTGACTTCCGTTGGCACCTGGTAGGTCGAGCCACCTACGCGCCGTGATTTAACCTCGATCATCGGCCGGGTATTGTCCACGGCCTGTTCGAAAAATTGCAGCGGCGGTTTACCGGTCTTTTCTTCAATGATGCCAAAGGCACCATACAAAATCGATTCGGCCACGCTTTTTTTGCCGTCCCGCATGATGCAGGCAATAAATTTCGATACCAGTTGGCTGTTGTACATGGCATCTGGAATGATAACCCTTTCCGGTACTTCTCTTCTTCTCGGCATCCTCTAGTTCCTTTAAATTCCCAATATAAACCGCTGTGGTAAGCTATTTTGGCTTTTTGGCACCATATTTAGACCGGCCCTGCCGTCTGTCGGAAACGCCCAATGTATCCAGTGTACCCCGCACGATATGGTAACGCACACCCGGCAGGTCTTTGACCCGGCCACCCCGAACCAGGACCACCGAGTGCTCCTGTAAATTATGGCCGATACCGGGAATGTAGGCAGTTACCTCCATTCCTGTAGTTAAGCGCACCCGAGCAACTTTCCGTAAAGCCGAATTCGGCTTCTTGGGTGTCGAGGTGTACACGCGGGTACACACACCCCTTTTCTGGGGCGCTTTTTTGAGGGCCGGTGTATTGGTTTTCTTAATGACGCGTTTGCGGCCCTTGCGGACTAACTGATTAATCGTTGGCATACGTTCCTCATTTAGTGTTTAATTCGGTAGTTACATCGAAATAACATGCGGCATCGCACAAAAGCGAATATGTATACATTTAACTTGCCACTGTCAAGCATTTTATCCATCTTTTTCTTGAAAAAAAACCGCTGCCAATAAGGCCTAAGGCCCATCGATCGATCGGCTATTCGGCCCGCTCGATTTCCACGTGGCGATGGTCCTTTATGCCGGTACCGGCTGGAATAATCCGGCCCATAATAACGTTTTCTTTAAGCCCCCTTAGTCGGTCCACTGCCCCAGCGATACTGGCCTCGGTTAGCACCTTGGTGGTCTCCTGAAAAGATGCCGCAGAAATAAAGCTTTCAGTGCTCAATGAAGCCTTGGTGATGCCCAGGATCAATGGCTCGGCCACAGCTGGTTTACCACCTTTTTCAATTATAGCACGATTGGCTGTTTCGAAGATGGTTTTGTCCACCTGTTCTTCGATGATGAAGTCGGTGTCGCCGATCTCACGCACCTTTACCCGCCGCATCATCTGCCTGACGATGACCTCGATATGCTTGTCATTGATGCGAACGCCCTGCAAACGGTAGACCTCTTGTACCTCATCCACCAGGTAGCGGGCTAAGGGCACTTCACCTTTGATGTTGAGAATATCCTGGGGTACGGCTGATCCGCCGATCAGCGGCTCCCCGGCCCGCACGTAGTCACCTTCGTATACATTGATGTGCTTGCCGCGGGGTATCAGGTAGTCCTTTGTATCGCCAACATCCACCGGCGAAATTGTAATCCGTTGTTTACCTTTTTTGGTTCCTTTGGCAATACTTACGTAACCGTCGATTTCGCTGAGGACGGATATCTCCTTGGGCTTTCTAACCTCAAAGAGCTCAGCCACACGGGGCAGACCACCGGTGATGTCCTTGGTCTTGGTTGTGGCCCGGGGTAGCTTGGCCAGAATGTCACCGGCCTGGATAGCGTCGCCCTCTTCCACCAGCAGGATAGCATCCACAGGCAGAATATACCTGGCATCACCTGATTTTGTGGGCAGCGCCGCGGTTTTACCATCCTTGTCCTTGATGGAAATCCGTGGTCTTTCTTCGGCGGTTTTAGACTCGATAACTGTGCGACTCGATTTGCCCGTAACCGCATCCACTTTTTCCTGCATGGTTTTACCCAGAGCCAAATCACCAAACTTTACGGTACCCCCCACTTCCGATATAATCGGCGTGGTAAACGGGTCCCAAACAGCAAGGAGGTCACCAGGTTTTACATCATCGCCATCTTTGACTTCCAGATGGGCGCCATAAATGACCGGAAACCGCTCACGCTCTCGTCCGGCATCACTCACAATCGCAAATTCGCCGCCGCGTCGGTTCATAACCACGGTTTTGCCTTCGGCATTTTTAACCACATCCAGGTCGATGAATTTTATGGCGCCTTCCACTCTGGCGCGGATGTCAGCCTGTTCCACCCGCCGGCTGGCGGTTCCGCCAATGTGAAAGGTCCGCATGGTCAGCTGGGTTCCGGGCTCGCCGATGGATTGGGCTGCCAATATACCAATGGCTTGTCCGATTTCCACCTTCTTGCCGTAAGCCAGATCGCGGCCGTAGCAACTGGCGCAGACCCCATGCCCACATTTACATGTTAACACGGACCGGATTTTGGCCCGGGTTATACCGGCATTTTCAATTAAATCCACGGCGGCTTCATCGATTTCCTCGCCGGTCTTCACCAGGACTTTATCGGTGAATGGATCCAGGATATCTTCCAGGGCTGTACGTCCTAATACACGTTCGGATAGACGTTGGATCACCTCCCCGCCTTCCATCAGCGGTTCGACCTCCACGCCCAGCATGGTGCCACAGTCGTGTTCGGTTATAATGCAATCCTGGGCCACATCGGCCAGTCGGCGCGTCAGGTAGCCCGAGTTGGCGGTCTTCAAGGCTGTATCAGCCAGACCCTTGCGGGCACCATGTGTCGATATAAAATATTGCAACACCGACAAACCTTCGCGAAAGTTGGCTGTAATCGGCGTTTCAATAATCTCACCGGAGGGCTTGGCCATAAGTCCACGCATCCCAGCCAATTGGCGCATCTGATCTTTGCTGCCCCGCGCCCCAGAATCGGCCATCATAAAGATAGGATTGAGGCTATCCATGGATCCCGGTTGACCATCCTCATCCGACGCACTGCTCTCGGCTTCATCCCGGGTTGGGGTAGTTTTCATGGAATCCATCATTTCATTGGCTACATCATCGGTCGCTTTGGCCCAGATATCCACGACCTTGTTATATTTCTCACCTTGGGTAATCAAACCCTCGGTATATTGCCGACCGATCTCGGCAACCCGTTTCTCAGCCGCCTGAAGAATATCCCATTTTGCTTCCGGAATAATCATGGCATCGATGGAAATCGACAACCCGCCCTTGGTGGAGTATTTATAGCCGATATTCTTTAAACGATCAGCCAGGATGACGGTTGCTTTAGGCCCCAGGTTCCGATAGGCATAATCCACCAGTTTGCGAAGTTCACCTTTGTCCATGACCCTATTGACCACCTGAAATGGAATTTCCGGTCGCTTTTCAATGGCTTCAAACAGGTGAAAAGATAGATCATTGGACATGATGATGTTACTGGTTTCACCCGGCTTAAGCGTGAAAATAGTGGCGGCATCGGCGCTATCAATTTTAAAATATTCATTCAAATCGCTATGGTTGACTAACCCAATATCACCTTCATAGCGTTTATCGTCGCTTTCGGAATGCGTTCCCACCAGGCTGATGAAGCTATCGCCTGAGTTGATTTTTTCCACGATCTCGCGCGCCATATCCTCACCCGACACCATAATATGGCGTAAACGCATAATGTATTCCCGCGGCATGATCTCCCAAAGCAAGATCCGGCCCACCGTCGTATCCACACGCTCACCTGCAATCCGAACAGTGATGCGGGCATGCAGCCCCACCGAACGGGCATCATAGGCCGAACGAACCTCTTCGGGATTGGCGAACAACTTGCCTTCGCCCTTGGCGCCGTCGATGGAACGTGTCATGTAGTATATCCCCAGAACGATATCCTGACTGGGCACGATGATGGGGCTGCCATTGGCCGGTGATAGGATATTGTTACTGGACAGCATCAGCGCCCGCGCCTCGATCTGGGACTCGACCGAAAGGGGCACATGCACGGCCATTTGGTCACCGTCAAAATCGGCATTGAAAGCGGTGCAAACCAAGGGATGCAATTGAATCGCCTTGCCTTCGATGAGTGTGGGTTCAAAGGCCTGAATACCCAGACGGTGCAGCGTGGGGGCGCGGTTGAGGAGCACCGGGTATTCCTTGACGACCTCATCCAGTGTATCCCATACTTCCGGGATTTCCTTTTCGACCATTTTCTTGGCACTTTTTACCGTGGAAACCAGCCCTTTTTGTTCCAAGCGGTAATAGACAAATGGCTTAAATAATTCCAAGGCCATTTTTTTAGGCAGTCCACATTGATGCAGCCGCAACTCAGGCCCCACCGAGATAACCGTTCGTCCGGAGTAGTCCACGCGTTTACCCAGTAGATTCTGTCTAAAACGTCCTTGTTTCCCCTTGAGCGTGTCGCTCAAAGATTTTAAGGGCCGCTTGTTGGTACCCGTAATCACCCGTCCGTGACGGCCGTTATCAAAAAGGACATCCACCGATTCTTGCAGCATACGTTTCTCATTGCGCACGATGATATCAGGCGCTTTGAGGTCCACCAATCGCTTGAGACGATTGTTGCGATTGATGACGCGACGATACAGATCGTTCAGATCCGAGGTTGCAAAGCGCCCGCCCTCCAGGGGGACCAAGGGACGCAAATCCGGTGGTAGCACCGGTATCACATCCATGATCATCCAGACTGGATTAACTCCGGAACGCCGGAAGGCATCCACTATTTTAAGCCGTTTGGAAAGCTTCTGGCGTTTGGCCACCGAGTTGGTCGCCCGGATCTCCTCGCGCAATTGCCCGTATAGGGCATCCAGATCGATTTCTTCCAATAGCCGTTTAACGGCTTCGGCCCCGATACCGGCTTCAAACTTATCTCCATATAGCTCTTGGGCCTCACGGTATTTCTCGTCCGTCAGCAATTGACATTTGCTCAGACCCGTATCTTTGGGATCAATCACGATATAGCTGTCAAAATAGAGAACTTTTTCCATGTTCTTAAGGGTTAAATCCAACAAGTTCCCTATTTTACTGGGCAGACTTTTTAGAAACCAGATATGCGAAACCGGTGTGGCCAGCGCAATATGAGCCATACGTTCACGCCGGACTTTGGATTGAATGACCTCAACACCGCATTTTTCGCAAATAACGCCACGGTGCTTCATGCGTTTATATTTACCGCAGTTGCACTCATAATCCTTGGTGGGACCAAATATCTTGGCACAAAAAAGACCATCGCGTTCCGGCTTGAATGTTCGATAGTTAATCGTCTCCGGTTTTTTGATCTCGCCACTGGACCACTGACGAATCTGTTCTGAGGAGGCCAATGAAATGCGGACTCCTTTGTAAGATTTCGGATCTTTAGGCTTGGCGAAAAAGTCGTATAGTGTCTCCATAGATTATTACCTTTGCATGCCTTTAATTGTTCGCATCATCTTCCAGGAGGTTTACATCCAACCCCAGACTCTGCAGTTCTTTTGTCAGAACTTTAAAAGACTCGGGTATTCCAGGCTCCAACACATTCTGACCTTTTACGATCTTTTCGTACATACGGGTCCGGCCGGCCATATCATCAGACTTGACTGTCAGGAACTCCTGCAGGGCATGGGCAGCCCCGTAGGCTTCCATGGCCCAGACCTCCATTTCACCGAGGCGCTGGCCACCAAACTGGGCTTTACCACCCAATGGCTGCTGGGTCACCAATGAATAAGGTCCAATGGATCGAGCATGGATTTTATCATCAACGAGATGATGCAGTTTGAGCATGTACATGGTGCCCACAGTAATTCTCTCGTTAAAAGGCTCACCAGTATGGCCATCATACAAGGTTGTTTGTGCGGTTTTGGATAGCCCCGCTTCGGATAGAAGTGCTTTGACTTCATCTTCCTTGGCTCCATCGAAAACCGGTGTAGCCATGTGGACACCCTTGCGGTATTCTTGGACAAATTCCTGTAGGCTGTCATCAGTCATATCATCGATTACCTCCGTGACCGACTTATCGTCGAAAATCCGTTTCATTTTTGCGCGGATTTCCTTGAGTTCATTGTCGCGGATAAGCTGATTGAGTTGATCGCCCAAACCTTTGGCCGCGCGACCCAGATGAATCTCCAGGATCTGCCCCACATTCATACGTGAGGGAACGCCCAAGGGGTTCAGAACCATATCTACCGGTTCACCGTTTTCAAAATAAGGCATATCTTCCACGGGTAGAATTCGGGACACCACGCCTTTATTGCCGTGACGGCCAGCCATTTTATCACCCACCGAAAGTTTGCGTTTCATGGCCACATACACTTTGACCATCTTAATGACCCCTGGCGGCATTTCATCGCCGCGTTCGTAGCGCAGGAGTGTATGTTCAAAATCATCGCGCACACGTTCCTGTTCCATTCGATAAAGTTCCAGGAGATCATGGACCGCCTCGGTGGTATCGGCGTCGCTGAGAACGATGCCTTCAAAATGGGCCACAGATATGTCTTGGAGCATCGGGGTATCGATAGCCTTGTCCTTGGGAATCAAGGTCTTTTTATCTTTTTTAAGGGGCGCGGCGCAATTCTGGCCTACCAGGATCTCGGCGATACGCGCATGCATCAAATCGCGCATGACGGCCAGCTTGTCATCTCGGTCGCGCTCCAGAGCTGCGATTTCCGAATCTTCGATGAACTGGGTGCGGTCATCCTTCTCGGTACCGCGTCGCGAAAACACCTTGGCATCAATGACAATACCTTCAACACCTGGCGGCACCCGCAGGGAAGTGTCCTTGACATCTCCGGCCTTTTCTCCAAAAATAGCCCGTAGCAATTTCTCTTCGGGTGAGAGCTGCGTGTCGCCTTTGGGTGTGATCTTACCCACCAGGATATCGCCCTGGACCACTTCAGCGCCCAGCCGAAAGATTCCACTTTCATCCAAATTGCTCAGGGCTTCCTCACCGACGTTGGGTATGTCTCGGGTTATTTCCTCCTTACCCAGCTTGGTATCCCGGGCCACCACCTCAAATTCCTCAATGTGGACTGAGGTATAGATGCCATCCCGCACCAGGCCTTCGCTCACCAGGATGGAATCTTCAAAATTATAGCCGCCCCAGGGCATAAAAGCCACGGTCACATTTTTGCCCAGGGCCAGTTCACCCTTATCCGTAGCAGGCCCGTCGGCGATGATATCACCGGCCTTAACCTGGTGTCCTTTTTGAACAATGGGACGATGGTTAAAGCAGGTATTCTGGTTAGAACGCACAAATTTGGATAAATTATAGACGGTCACCGGCCGTTCAAACCCATCGCCGTTGGCGTCATGCGACAGGACAATCCGCGAAGCATCCACATCCTCAACCACACCATCGCGGTTAGCTACGATGGTGACACCGGAATCTTTGGCCACAACGCCTTCAATGCCGGTACCCACCAGGGGCGCTTCGTTCATAATCAGCGGCACGGCCTGGCGTTGCATGTTGGATCCCATCAAGGCCCGGTTAGCGTCATCATTTTCAAGAAAAGGAATTAATGAGGCCGAAACACTTACCAGCTGGTTGGGCGAAATATCCATGAGTTCGATGTCTTCGCGATTGACCATCATGAACTCGCCTTCCACGCGGGAAGTTACCAGCGGATTAACCAGGGCACGATCCTCACTGAGGGGCGCATTGGCCTGGGCAATGGGGTGTTTTTTCTCTTCGAAAGCACTTAAGAATTTGACATCTTCGGTCACTTGGGCATCTTTGACAACCTGATAAGGGGTTTCGATAAAACCGAAATCATTTACACGCGCATAGGTGCTCAAAGATACAATCAGACCAATGTTGGGGCCTTCCGGGGTTTCAATGGGACAGATCCGGCCATAATGCGAGGGATGGACATCACGCACTTCAAAACCGGCGCGTTCACGGGTAAGCCCGCCGGGTCCCAGTGCACTGAGACGTCGTTTATGCGTGGTTTCGGATAAAGGATTGGTTTGATCCATGAATTGGCTGAGCTGGCTGGTGCCAAAAAATTCTTTAACGACCGCGGAAACTGGTTTGGGATTGACCAAGTCGTGGGGCATGAGCGCATCCACCTCTTGCAGGCTCATACGTTCCTTGATGGCCCGTTCCATCCGTACCAGACCGATGCGATATTGGTTTTCTAGCAATTCGCCCACAGCACGCACACGCCGGTTGCCCAAATGATCGATATCATCCACAACACCTTGCGTGTCTTTGAGGGTCAAGAGCGTTTTGGAAGTCAGAAAGATATCTTCTTTGCGCAGCGTTCGCAGCTGTATGGGGGTATCGATTCCCAAGCGTAGGTTCAGCTTCAAGCGGCCCACACTGGACAGATCATAATAAGAAGATTTGAAGAACAGGTGATCCATGAAATCCTGGGCCACCTCCGGTGTGGCGGGGTTGCCTGGCCGCAGGCGTCTGTAGATTTCAATCAGGGCGTCTTCCTTGGAATCGACCTTATCGAGATTCAGGGTTTTATGGATCGATTCGCTGCTGGTGACACCATCAATATGCAACACATCAAATTCAGATACGCCTGCTGCAGTAAGTTTTTCCAGCAATTCTTCATCGATAACAGTGTTGCCAGCCACCAGGACTTCGTCCGATTTTGAATTGGTGAGATCGTAAGCGGCTATCCGATTGTGTATCTCACTGATGTCAATCGGAATCATATCCAACTGGCTGTCAGTCAGTTGTTTAATAGCCCGGCGGGTAAACACGCGCCCTTTTTTAACGACGACTTCATCGCTCTTGGGATCCTTGACACTTTGACTGGCCCGCAAACCTTTTAAAAGATCGGGGTTAAACGCTTTATAAACTTTTTTACCTTTAATAAAGATGCGATCAAAGTTGTAAAAATAGCTGAGGATGTCTTCGGTTGAATACCCAAAGGCCTTGAAAAGGATCGTAATGGGGAACTTTCGCCGGCGATCGATGCGGATGTGCAAAATATCCTTGGGATCAATTTCCATATCGATCCAGGAACCCCGTACCGGTATAATCCGCGAACTGTAAATAATCTTGCCGCTGGAATGGCTTTTGCCTTTATCATGATCGAAAAACACACCCGAGGAGCGATGTAATTGGCTCACAACCACCCGCTCGGTTCCGTTGATGATAAAGGTCCCCTTTTCGGTCATCAGGGGAATGGTGCCAAAATAAATCTCTTGTTCTTTGATGTCGCGAATATTGGATACACCCGATTCTTTGTCGATCTCATACACAACCAGGCGTACGGTGATGCGCACCGGCAGTTCATAGGTCATACCGCGTTGGACACACTCTTCCTCGCTGTGTTTAATTTCCGCGAAACGATAGGACACGAACTCAAGTGATGCACTTCCCGTAAAATCCTTAATAGGAAAGACAGACTTAAAAACTGCCTGCAATCCAATTTCCTCACGTTGATCCGGCGGAACATCCATCTGTAGAAAACGTCGGAAAGACTCGCGCTGCATACCAATCAGATCCGGGATGTCGACGATCTTTCTTATTTTACCAAAATTCTTACGAATGCGCTTTGTGGCCGAAGTTCTATTCGACATGGCATCTCCATTTTTTAGGTGCTGTATGGGTTTATCTTACAGTTCCTATAATAAACTTTTAGATTTGCCGTCAGGCAAATCGTCTTGCCCGTCAGGCAAATCGTCTTGCCCGTCAGGCAAATCGCTCCGTAAGTTGTTTAGCCGAATCCGGTTGGCACAGATTCCAAGCAGACCCGGCCAGACAACCTTTACGGATTTAACAGGTAGGATCTATTTCATTTCCACCTGTGCGCCAGCTTCTTCAAGCTGAGCAACAAGTTTCTCGGCTTCTTCTTTGGCGATGGCTTCTTTCACGGGTTTGGGGGCATCGTCCACCAAGGCCTTGGCATCTTTAAGGCCCAGACCGGTAATGGCACGGACTTCCTTAATAACGGCAATCTTTTTATCACCGGCCGCGGTAAGAATAACGTCAAATTCGGTTTGTTCCTCGGCAGCAGCACCGGCACCGGCATCACCGGGGCCTGCAGCCATCATGGCTACGGGCGCGGCAGCGGAAACACCGAATTTCTCTTCCATTTCTTTGACGAGCTCAGACAGCTCTAATACAGACATATTTGCAATAAATTCAACAACATCATCTTTAGTAATATCAGCCATTTTAATACTTCCTCCAGTTATTCTATTTTTTTATGTGCCTTGGCGTAAATGAGGAAATTTGGTCGAGTTCCAGGACCGAAATCGGGCAAATTAACCATTTAGGGTGGGCACAGCTCATCCAGTTTCTTTTTGATCCTTAATGGCGGTTAGGACATTCATGAAATTGCCCACGACACCATTGAGGGCCCTTACGAAGGCGGTCGGTACGCCGTTCATGGCAGAAAGCACCTGCCCCAGAAGGACTTCGCGTGACGGCAACGATGCGAGCGATTTGATGGCAGCAACATCCAGCATCTTGTCGCCCATAACGCCGGCCTTGATCTCAAGTTTTTTATTCTCTTTGGCGAAATCTGTCAGCACTTTAGCCGGCGCCACAGGATCATCGTAGCTGATAGCGATGGCGCTGGGGCCCACAAAGTGTTCCTTCATCTGGGCGACATCGGTATCTTCGGATGCACGAATGAGAAGCGTATTTTTCACCACTTTATATTCGATATCCGCTTCCCTGAGTTTGCGCCGCAGATCGTTCATGGCCATTACATTCAGACCTTTATAGTCCGTTGCAATAACTACCTTGGATTTCTCAAAGCGTTCCTTGAGATTCTTGGCGATCAGTTTTTTGTCTTCTTTTTTCAAGGTTAACTCACACCTCCTTTCCGTTTATTGAAAAAAACCGGAGGAGACAGATATTTGCAGATCCTGCACTCATTAGCCGCCTCGGTAGGATGGCAAAGCCACTTAGGCACATAAACGTGCACCTACGGTCTCTGACAGGCTTTTTTCATTTATATTGGCCAAGCAAAGCACCTCCCCTTCCCAGCAATAACAAGGCATGCATAGCTTATGCTGTGACGTGGACAGTCTTCGCAGCTTCAAACCGTTGATATCCTTTTAAGAAACTGTTTACTTGGTCAGGTCTTTAATTGAGGACGTGTCGATTTTAATCCCGGGTCCCATCGTCGTGGAAACAGCAATGCCTTTTAGATAGGTACCTTTGCTAGAAGCTGGTTTTAGTCGGATGATGGTTTCCAAAAATGCAGTTAAATTCTGAAGAATCTTATCTACACCAAATGAAACTTTGCCCATGGGCACATGAACGATTCCCGCCTTTTCGACCCGAAAATCAATCTTGCCGGCCTTGAGCTCCTGAATGGCCCTGGCCACATCAAAAGTCACGGTGCCGGTCTTGGCATTGGGCATCAGGCCCCGCGGACCTAACAGCTTGCCGATTTTCCCGACTGACCCCATAATGTCTGGTGTTGCCACGGCTTTGTCAAATCCAAACCAGCCGCCCTTAATCTTTTCGATCAGGTCATCGTTGCCAACAAAGTCAGCACCGGCTTCTTGCGCTTCGGATTCCTTTTCGCCCTTGGCAAAAACCAGTACGGTGACTTTCTTACCGAGTCCATTGGGCAGAATGACCGAGCCCCTGACCATCTGATCCGCATGTCTGGGATCCACGCTCAGGCGGACGGCGACGTCCACAGTTTCATCAAATTTGGCGAATGAGGCGTCCAGGGCCGCGGTTAACGCATCGGCCATGCTTTGCCTCTCTTTGCTCAGATTCTTTGAAGCACCTAAATACTTTTTACCCCGTTTTGGCATTTTACTCACTCACTCCCTTGAGCCTTTAATATAGCTTTTCCCCGGCGGTGCGGGTTACAATTTTGCTTTTTAAAAGCGATTAATTCACCTCAATGCCCATGCTTCTGGCTGTGCCGGCGATAATGTTGCAAGCTGCATCCAGATCATTGGCGTTTAGGTCGACCATTTTAAGCTTGGCAATCTCTTCCACCTGGGCCCGCGTGACCGAACCAACCCGTTCCTGCTTGGGATCGCCGGCACCCTTGGCAACCCCGGCTGCTTTTTTTAGCAGCACTGCTGCCGGTGGTGTTTTGGTGATAAATTGGAAGGATCTATCCTGAAAAACCGTTATTACCACAGGTATTATCATGCCTTCTTCATTGGCCGTGCGGGCGTTGAAGGCCTTGCAGAAATCCATGATATTAACGCCGTGCTGCCCCAATGCGGGCCCGATAGGCGGAGACGGATTGGCTTTGCCAGCCTCAACCTGAAGTTTTATCTGAGCCATTACCTTTTTTGCCATTTTTTTGTTTACTCCTGATTCCTATATTTAACCAACGTTCTCACAACCGCGAATTATGCTTTTACCCCAAGCTTTGATCCCAGCTTGGGATTAAATTTTTTGTACCTGCACAAACTCCAACTCAACCGGTGTCGATCGGCCAAAAATGCTGACCAGCACCTTAATTTTGCCCTTTTCCGGATTGACGTCTTCGACGGTACCATTGAAGTTTGAAAAGGGACCATCAATAACCCGAATCTCATCACCGGACTCAAAGTAATATTTGGGCTGGGGTTTCTCTTTACCAGCCTGCATGCGTTTTAAAATCTGTTCGGCTTCCTCGTCAGAAATGGGTGTCGGCCGTTCGCGGCCGCCCAAAAAACCGCTCACCTTGGCTGTGTTGTTAACAATATGCCAGGTCTCGTCATCCAACTCCATGCGCACCAGAATATATCCGGGATAAAACTTGCGCGATGAGGTTTTGCGTTTGCCTTTAACCAATTCCACAATTTCTTCTGTCGGGACAAGCACTTCCCCAAATTTATCGGCATGTGCAGATGAAGCGATCCGTTCTTCCAAGGCCACCTTCACCTTACTCTCAAAGCCTGAGTAAACATGGACTATATACCATTTAAGTGCCATCTCGATTTTCTCCTGAAAAAATAAAATCACAAATTTGAATTGACCGCGGCAGTTTGCGGGAAATTCAAATTTTAATTAAGGACGACCCGAATCAGGCTAGACAAACCGACATCGACAACACCCAAAAAAAGGGATATTATCATGGTAAGTATTAAAACCACCACAGTGGATCCAATGGCTTGCTTGCGGGAAGGCCAGGTTACCTTTTTGAGCTCTACCCGAACCTCACGCAGGAACTGGAGGCTTTTGTCAATGATGCTCTGCTTGCCAGCGGCGGCCTTAACCGCTTTTGATGATTTCATAAGCGGCAAGATCTTTTTGGCACCACTTGCCTTGCTCGCTTTTGGTTTGGGCTGTGATGCTTGCGCCGTATCCGCCGGCTGTGCTTGTGATGCCAGCACTTTTTCTGAAGCCGTTGCTTTTACTTTCTTTTTCGCGCTAGTCTTTTTTCGTTTTAACCGTCCCATTGGTCTCCTGAAAAAGCGACTTCACGATGCCGCTCTCGTTTTTGGCCTCATCGCGTTTTCGCTGTGGTCCTGTTTTTATAAATCGTCATGTGCCCAAAAAATGGCAGGCCAGGAGGGATTCGAACCCCCAACACCCGGATTTGGAGTCCGACGCTCTACCGTTAGAGCTACTGGCCTGCATGGGTGGGTCATCGTTTCCTGCATTGTGGGCTATGTGACCCGCGTTATTTGGTTTCTTTGTGCACTGTATGTTTTTGACAAAATCGGCAATACTTGTTGAATTTAAGCTTGTCCGGTGTTGTCCGCTTATTTTTCGTGGTTGTATAGTTTCTTCTTTTGCATTCAGAGCATGCAAGCGTTACAATTATTCTCACCAGTAAACTCCTTCACGTCTACTCGATTATCTCGCTGACCACACCGGCCCCTACGGTTCGGCCACCCTCACGAATAGCAAACCGCAGCTCTTTTTCCATGGCAATGGGTGTAATCAACTCGGCCGATATGGTTACGTTGTCACCCGGCATCACCATCTCTACACCTTCGGGCAGATCCAATACGCCGGTTACGTCGGTTGTCCGAAAATAAAACTGCGGACGGTAGCCATTGAAAAAGGGTGTATGACGGCCACCTTCTTCCTTGCTCAAGATATAGACTTCGGCATTGAACTTGGTATGCGGGTTAATCGTACCCGGAATCGCTACAACCTGACCACGTTCCACCTCGTCACGTTTGGTGCCACGCAAAAGAACGCCGATGTTGTCTCCGGCGCGCCCTTCGTCCAATAGTTTGCGGAACATCTCAACACCCGTGCAGACCGTCTTTTGGGTTTCGCGGATCCCTACGATTTCGACTTCATTACCAACCTTGACGATACCGCGCTCAACACGACCGGTTACCACGGTGCCACGACCAGAGATGCTGAACACATCTTCGATGGGCATCAAGAACGGCTTGTCGATCTCACGTTCCGGCTCCGGAATATAGCTGTCGGTGGCTTCCAAAAGCTCAAAAATACATTTGGCTTCGTCGCTCTCAGAATCGTCACTCTCCAAGGCCTTTAAAGCACTGCCCCGAATGATCGGTGTATCGTCGCCCGGAAATTCGTACTTATCCAACAGCTCACGCAGTTCCAGCTCTACCAACTCCACCAGTTCCTCGTCGTCCACCATGTCGCATTTGTTCAAAAACACAACAATACGCGGTACACCTACCTGGCGGGCCAAAAGGATATGTTCACGGGTCTGGGGCATGGGACCATCGTCTGCGCCAACCACCAATATGGCTCCATCCATCTGCGCCGCTCCCGTAATCATGTTCTTGATATAGTCCGCATGACCGGGACAGTCCACGTGCGCGTAATGACGGTTATCGGTCTCATATTCAACATGCGCGGTCGCAATCGTGATCCCCCGCTCTTTCTCCTCGGGAGCCTTGTCGATCTGATCAAACGGCACGAACTCCGCCATACCGCGTAAACCGGCATGTTTGGTTATCGCCGCTGTCAGGGTCGTCTTACCATGATCGATGTGACCGATTGTTCCTACATTTACATGCGGCTTCGTTCGCTCAAACTTTTCCTTGGCCATCTTCTCACCCTCCCATGAGTTCTAAAAAATGATATCACTGAACAATGATTAAATATATTTCCGTTTTTCCTACGCGGTTCTGATAGATCGTCGGCTGTTCGCCGTAGAGCAAGTGGAGCCCACGACCGGAATCGAACCGGTGAACCTCTTCCTTACCAAGGAAGCGCTCTACCGACTGAGCTACGTGGGCTGATGATTCAAATCTACTTCAATACTTGCCGATTGCTTCCTGAAACACTGATCAAAATATGGAGCGGGAGACGAGGCTCGAACTCGCGACATTCAGCTTGGAAGGCTGAAGCTCTACCAACTGAGCTACTCCCGCCTATTCTAATCAGTGGCTTTCAGTCAGGGCATTGAGACGACAAAGATTCTTCAAAGTGCAGAGCATGCATTCAGGAAGAAGCCATGTAGTTCTTTGCGACCCCGATTCAGAACCGAAATCTCCTACATACAACTCACCAGTTGATTGGTGGTGGGGGGAGGATTTGAACCTCCGAAGGCTTCGCCGACAGATTTACAGTCTGTTCCCTTTGACCACTCGGGAACCCCACCAAATAATTGCAAACATCTTAACAATTTGAATTCATACAGACCAGCTAACCTGAGATTAAAGGTTTGGGCGATACTTATATAAAATCCCGATCAATTCGCATTGAGGAATTCAAATTAAATGGAGCCAGCGGAGGGACTCGAACCCCCGACCCACTGATTACAAATCAGTAGCTCTGCCAGCTGAGCTACGCTGGCTAACCTGCCGCCAATCTCAAGTATTCCAAAAACCTTTTAACCTTTAAAATTTCAACAGTTATTCTAGATTGGAGAATATTCCGAATTGGATTCTGTTGAAATTTGATGGGCCCCATTGGGTTAGGAATGCTTGAGGATCCAAACAGCATCTTGTATCTTCACAAGGACTATTATTCAACCCTTAAATTTGATTATTATAACCAAATATATGTTTTTATTTTATAAATATATATGTTTTTCTATTAAATTTATTTATTTTCGTTTTTTTTCGAGCTTTTTCGCTCTTTCAATTCTTTTTTGAAGAACAAACATAAGTGTTTTTCTAAAAATGGCAAGTCCTTAAAAAACATAAAAACGTATCATTCGATTTAAGCGTCCTTATTATTGCTGTGTCGGCCGTTATAAAATGAACGTCCAAACATCGAACATTGAACACTGAACATCGAATATAGCCGCTTAGGTGTTTAGGCTGATGACTATTAGGTGCTAAATGCAATCTGCTTTGAGCCTACCCTTCAACCCGCAACCCTCCTCACCTCAAACTTCAACCCGCATCGACTGCGTGGTTTGGCCGGACAATTTAAATTCAGTGTGGGACAGCTACGCTTTAATCTTGACATTTCAGGCCCTTTTAACTATATAGTGTGTGTTCATATGACGGAGACATACTATATATGGTGCAAACTCGTTGGTCAGAGTTGGATTTATGTCGCTTTAGGGTTGACAATCGATGTCCTTTATATATATGCCTGCGTCTTCAGAATTCGATATGCAGATAAATAAGAACCATAACCAGGAGTTTGCTACCAAATTGACCCGTAGCCTATTACCTTTCTTGCTGTTGGTCTTTTTTTTAGCAGGATGCCAAACCCTGGCCACCAAACCCCAAGCGCCAGCCGAGCAAACAGCTCCTGAAGAAGTGGGCCTGCTTCGGGATGATGTTCAATCACCGGCAACATTGTCTGAAGCCGAAACGGTCCAGGAAGCACCAGCCGAGATAATACCCGACGCAGCGCTACCGTCGGCCGAAACAATTCCCGCGGAAGTTGTACCCCAAGGCCAGGCCCCGGGAGAAAATGCCGACACCAAAACATCAGAGCAAGAACTTGGGAGGGCACTTAGTCAACACCTACAACCTGTCCCGGGTCCGAGAGTTTCTTTGGCGGAAGAGGCCCTTTCTGGAATCAATGCGGTTGAAACGCCTGAGCCGGTCACTTTGCCGCCGCCGCCGCCACCTAAAATACCCCAGATGATTCTGGACGAAGCCCTGGGTTTCTGCGAAGCTGCGCAAGAATTTTGGCAAAAGGGCGAGTTTGAAAATGCGCTGGAATCGCTGGACCAAGCCTACTCGCTCATTTTAGAGGTTGAATTCGAGGATCAATCCCAACAAATGCAGCAAAAGGAAGATCTACGCTTTCTGATATCCAAGCGCATCCTGGAGATCTACGCGTCACGCAATACCGTGGTAAATGGCAGCCACAACGCTATTCCCATGGTATTAAATCGCCATGTTGAAGCTGAAATTCGACTCTTTACACGCGGTGGGGAAAGAAAATTTTTCAAGCAATCCTTGATTCGCTCTGGAAAATACCGTCCCATGATCCTTGCACGCCTCAAGGCGGCGGGTATGCCTGAAGAACTCTCCTGGTTGCCCTTAATCGAAAGCGGCTTTAAGGTCAAAGCCCTGTCCAAAGCGCGGGCGCTGGGTTTGTGGCAGTTTATTCCTTCTACGGGCTACAAGTTCGGATTAAAACGTAATCGTTATATAGATGAGCGCATCGATCCGGTGAAAGCCACCGAGGCTGCCATTGCTTACTTACAGGAACTGCACGGTATCTTTGGCGACTGGATTACGGCGTTAGCGGCCTATAATTGCGGAGAAGGACGCGTACTGCGGGTGATCCGCAGCCAGAACGTCAATTATCTGGACAATTTCTGGGACCTTTACGAGCGATTACCTAGAGAGACAGCCCGCTATGTTCCCCGCTTTCTGGCAGCGTTGCATATTATGGAGAATGCATCCCAATACGGTCTGGATTCGGTGGTACGCGATGAACCCTTGAATTATCAGATTGTAGAAGTATCCAAGCAGGTACAAGTGACCGACATCGCACAAAAAATTGGTGTTCAGGGTCAGATTTTAAAGGATCTCAATCCCGAGCTGCGTTACAACATTCTTCCGCCGGAAACTTATGCCTTAAAGGTACCACCGGATAGCGCCGACCAGCTACAGGCATCCATCGAAAGTATCCCCATTTCGCATCCACCTCGGCCGGCCTATGTCACTCACCGTGTGCGTAGCGGCGAAACACTTTCCGGCATCGCCGATAAATATCGGACCAGTGTCAGTCGAATTATGCGAGCCAATAACCTGCGGTCTTCCAATTTTATTGTGGCTGGCAAGAAATTGCGGATCCCCCAGCGCGGGACCGTCATCGCTCGGGCCAACATTGCTCAGAAAAAGCCCACCGGCAGAACCGTCACGCTTCGGGTTCGCAGCGGCGACTCCCTCTGGATTATCGCCCGTCGCTATGGGACCACCACCAAGAAAATCCAATCCCTAAACGGTCTCAGAACCACAAATCTTCATATTGGCCAACGTCTCAAGGTGCCCGAATATCGCTACGATAAGCCAGCGCCCACCAGCAGCACCAACCAATATTTTGTGCGTCGCGGCGATAGTCCCTATAAAATCGCCCGGCGACATAACATGTCTCTGGGCCAATTCCTGCGCATCAACGATCTGACACCCAGGAGCAAGATCTTTCCGGGGCAAGTATTAAAAGTCGAATAGCATCTTTATCTGATAGAGCCGAAAAGATGCATGCATAATAAAATCGTAAGAAGATTTTATTATTGAACATTTGGACGGTATCTGGCATCAATCAGTAGCGCCTTGATCTTAGGCCACATTCATCTGATTTCATGGGGATCGCCCCAAATATATCTTCCCAGGATTTCGATATGAAGCCATGCCCTAACCTTATTGGGCTTTTCATAATGTTGCTGCTGCTCATGCCCATGCAGAGTTGCATCTTCCTGCCCAAAACCGTCCCGCAGCAAGACCAAGATTGCTTGCTGGCAACCAAAAGTATGACTTTGCATGTGCATACGTCTGAGGCCCTAATTGATGAGACGGTAGATGAGATGGTGAATGCGATAGCATCTGACTGCCATGAACCAGAATGCCTGCTGGTGGTGGCCCCGATTGTGGCCATTTCAGTGGGCTCGCTGGTTGTTTCCGGATCCATCGTAGTTACTGGCAACACCATTCACTGGATTGAAAAACAGGGTCGTTGTCAGGACTCCCTAACTCAGCAAACTTTAGACGGACTCACCCAGGCCGCCAGAAACATGGGCGGTTCTGTCATACGAACCAGTAGTGAATTAATCGACTGGTTTCGGAGCCAATCAACTAGCCCACCATCACCAAATGAGGATACCCAACTTGAAGGCAACTGAAAAAGAGTATAAAATCCTGGTGGCTGTCGATTTTTCTCCCTGCTCCGCCAATGCATTAACAAATAGCCAATATATTATGGGGCGTAAACCCGATCAGACCTATGTGCTACATGTCATTGATCAGGATTTTATCGAACAATGCGTAGCCAGTAGGCTAGGTACCGAAGCTGAAATTAAGAAATCATTATTCATTGAAGCTAAGCAGAAGTTGAAACAGTTTCTACAAGCCCAGGATTTAGCCCCCAACGCCATTGAAATGGAGGTTTGCACCGGCACACCCTTTCTGGAAATCAATCGCAAAGCCATAGAAAAGGATATCGATATTGTGGTCATGGGTACGCATGGCACATCCGGTGATCTAAAACGCATTTTTTTCGGGAGTACCACCGAACGAGTGCTGCGATTTCTGAAGCGGCCGGTGCTGTGCTTTCCCATCGAAGAAGAACGTAAAGACTGAGCCATAGATAGACTATTAGCTTTTTAGGCTGTTAGGCTTTTAGCGGTTAACGGCCTAATAGTCTAACAGTCTTCAGCCTAACAGCCTGCCCTATAAGGGCCTACCCGCCCGAATTAATTTCAGATTAGTATCCACAAGTTGGAGTATTTTTTTGTTATAAAATTCCCTTAAGAACTTGACCTGCAAGGCTTCCGAGGCTTGTTTAAGCAAGTTGGCGTTGATGGCCATGACAACGCAAGTGCTCTCGGCAGTCACTGTAGCTTTACGGGGCATTTTGTATAAAATAGCAGTTTCACCAAAACATTCCCCCTGCTGCAAAACATGGGTGCCCCCCTGTAGATCAAGTTTAGCCCGTCCCTGGATCAGGAAATAGATATTGTTGTCATTAGGATCGGATCCCATAATCTGGGAATGCCGATCCAGATAACTCCAGGCAGAGATACGCAAAATCTCCATCAGTTCATTATACTGAAAGTGTTTGAAAAAAAGCAGTCGCTTTAGATAGTCGATCTTTTGTTGGTCTTTTTTATCCAACTGGCTGGAATCTTTGCCCTTGATGATGGGCAACAATGCTTCCGCCAGCTCCAAAATTGTTTGGTATCGGTCGGCCTTGTCTTTTTCAAGCGCGCGCTGAACAATATATTCTAGCCCACTGCCAACATCTGGTAGATACTTAGTCAATGGCGCCGGTTCAATATTTGTTATTCGGTAAACGGTTTCGTGGGCATCCTTACCTTCAAATGGCTTTTTGCCGGCCAGCAATTCATATAGTACCACCCCAAGTGAAAAAATATCGGATTGCTGATCAATGGACGATCTACCAGAGGCCTGTTCCGGAGACATGTAAGCCGGCGTTCCTAATACAACCCCCTTTTTCTTCTGCTCGAATTCCTGGTTTAAAATCCGACTGATACCAAAATCCATGAGCTTGACCTCATCACGAGAGGTCAGCATGATGTTAGAAGGTTTAATATCCAGATGCACATATCCCTTTTGGTGTATATAGTCTAGTGCATAGCAAGTATTATATATGATTTCTGTTAGTTGGCTCTGAGGTAGCAGATTTGGTTTCTTACTATGTTTCTGTAAACCCCGGCCGTCGATAAATTCCAAAGCGATAAAGAAACGATCGTTAGCGATGCCAGCATCATGCGTGATGACAATATTAGGATGAATGAATTGAGCCGCTAACCTGGCCTCTTTGAGGCATTGATCCAGTTTCCTTTTGTCAGGTGTAGCAATGTCCAGAGAAGCAATATTGACAACCTTTAACGCAATCGTGCGCTGCAAAAAAGAATCGATGGCCTTATATACGGTTCCCATACCGCCTTTGCCAATGCTAGATTGGATTTCATAGCGGCCTAATAATTTTGATTTTTTAGCCTGATTCATGAAACTGACCTGGATTCTAATTTAATCGAACTTCAGAAAGGATAACTTGATTGGGGTACTTTTCATCCAAGAGCGTTGTTAATTCATTATATATGACAGATCTCATTTTTGCAGACCCGCCATGGGCCACATGCCGTTTAAAATCTGTAGATCCCAGAAAACTAAAAACAGCGTCTACTACTTTGGATTGAAATGCCATGAATTGGGTATTTTGTTCAGAATGGGATCGTAGCATCAGGGCAATGTAAACATAGCGGTTATCACCCAGATTGGTGACAATCGGCTCGATGGCTTGGTAGATACCAAGGTCGGCCACCTCAGTATGTGCCGCAGTTTTATTGGCCTGCATCGATTTGATTAAAAAAACGCCAACGATGCCAAATAACAAAATCAAGCCAATTGATATTACAAGTAAAATAATCAATTTGCTGAATTTTTTAGATCTGGGAACAGGGGTCAGTTCGTTCAGGGATTCTGGTTCAATCAACACTTCCGATTCCGGTGTGCTGTGGGTATCGGTTTTATGATTTACATCGACAACCGTTGTGGGCTTACTTTCTGGAGAAGGCTTGGGGATCTCAAGTTTGTCGAGTTCGAATCCATTATCTGGATCATCAAAATTCTGTGAACCACTATCGAGGGAGTCTTTGGTCAATTCATTAGTGTTTGAAATCATATTAAAACCAGACTATTACATTAAAGCCTTCACAGCTAAATGCGTATAAGTATAATTTAACCAGATGTGGCCATCCTAATCAAAAGAGCTTGTTGAAACATCTATCTTATTGTATTATCGGACAAAACATATTAAATCTTGAATCAAATCAGCGCCAAATACAGATTAAGATAACAACCATATGGAAAAACTAACAATCCTGCTCGTAGACGACAATCCTGATGAACTCGATAATCTGACAGAAATCCTGCAAGGCTGCGGGCATAGAGATCTAGTCCAGGCCAGCAATGCCAACCACGCCTGGTCGCAGATACAACTCAAGGAATTCGATTGCATTATCGCCGCTTGGGAAATGCAAGAAATGAACGGATTGGCGCTCCTGAGAATCGTCCGTTCAATGGATAAATATTATAAAATCCCCTTTTTCCTAAGCCATTCAGCCTATACCGAAGGCATGGTTATCATGGCTGGTCAGGACGGCATCAGCGGCTTGATTGTGCAACCATTCAATACCGGCAACATCAAAATGAAAATGCAGGCGCTGCAGCATCCTGCCGAGGATATCGCCCTGGCTGAAACCGAAAAGTCCATGGATGACGCCATGCGTCTTATTGAAAATAAAAGCTATGCCACGGCATTGGGCATTTTAGACAACCTAATCGCGAATGAAGAATCCGCGGAATACTACTATAATATCGGTTACATAAAGACCGGAAAGAGTCTATACTCCGAAGCCATCCAAGCATTCAGAAAAGCCACCGCCATCGATCGCTTGTTTGCCAAAGCCTACGAAGGCATGGCGCGTGCGTATAAGGAGCTTGGCAAGATCAATGAAGCTGAAAAGTATATGATTCAGGCTGCGGATATCCACATGAGCAAGGAGAATGTTAGCGAAGCTGAGGAGGTGCTCAACGAAATCAAGCAAATCAACCCCAACACGGTCAATATTTTCAACAGCCTGGGCGTGCTTTACCGCAAAAAGGGCGACTATAAAATGGCCCTTCTAAACTATAAAAAAGCCCTTAAGATCCACCCAGAGCGGGTGCGAATCCATTATAATATCGGGCGACTTTACATCGAAATGAAGGATCCCGAAAAGGCAAAATCCTATTTCCAGCAATGCCTGAAGATCGATCCCAAGTTTACGGATGCGAAGGAAGTGTTGGATGCTATTGAATTGGGGACTTTTTAGTCATCAGGAGCCAGGAGACAGAATCCAGAATAAGCCTACCGCTAAAAGCTAACAATCAAGCAGTTAAACTGTAAGCATCTAATAACCAAATAGTCTTCATCCTAAAAGCCTCAAAAATTCTTTGATAGAAGGCTGGGATGCAAAGACGCATGGAAGCGGTAAAACGTATCCCGAATCCCGCGACCTTCATTAACGACCTTTTCCCCTCCCTGTCGTTCCCTCGGAAGAGGGAATCCAGACAAAGCAATCAGCAATAAGCCGTTTATGTAGATCCCCGTTTACACTTATATGACACGTAGGGATGTATTGCCAGGATACATAGAAACGCCAACAAACTACCCGGGTCTCTCGACATCTGTCTCCTGATATGGGACATCCGGATTTTAATATTTACCACTCAATGTCATTAACTTAAGAGCATCAAAAGTAGTTTAACCTATTAATATAATT
>CAZWEO010000004.1:0-86796 GCA_964633115.1 uncultured Desulfobacterales bacterium | reverse complement strand
CATAAGGGAATAATATCGAACAACATAATAAATCTAACAACATCACTCCAACACAGTACCACCCAGTCAAATATGCAGATACCATCGTATGGTATCTGCATCGGTCCTAAATTTGAATACAAGTTGCATTTCAGTGGTATCACCAACGCTGAAAATAAGGACATGACCAATTCGGACTACCGAATGAAATCTTTATAATTCGAACTCTGTAGAAATATAGTTGATTACATCATACCTGGGGGTTTCACCAAACAAAAGATTATGTAACAGAGTCAAAAAAATAATGATAACAAATAGTTGACATAATCAATATGAAGCCTTCATGTCCTCAAATAGCTGATTGATGTTCCTTTGATTCGTTAATCAAAGCCCATGTCCATAATAAAAAGTACAATTGCCACGGTTTTACTTTTTCTTGGGCATCATCAGCACTTTCTCAATAAAAGGATCGATATCACCATCCAGGACGGCATTGACATTGCCGATCTCCATGTTAACCCGATGATCTTTGACCATCTGATAGGGATGCAAAACATAGGAACGAATCTGGTTTCCCCAGGCAATGTCGTCCTTGCTTGCATGCAGCTTCTGTAATTTTTCTTCCTGTTTTTGCTTTTCGGCCTGGTAAAGACGGGCCGTCAGCACCTTCATGGCCATTTCTTTGTTACGGTGCTGCGACTTTTCCTGCTGGCACTGCACGACAATTCCCGAGGGCAAGTGCGTAATGCGGACAGCGCTGCTGGTTTTATTGACATGCTGGCCGCCGGCGCCGCTGGCCCGGTAGACATCGACGCGCAAATCCTTGTCCTCGATGTCGATAGAAATGCTACTGTCCAGTTCAGGATAGACGAAGACGGAGGCAAAGGAGGTATGGCGTTTTCCGCTGGCGTTAAATGGCGATATCCGTACCAGGCGATGCACGCCAATCTACCATAACATCTTGTTCTGTCAACATAATTCCGATTTTTACCTGAATACCTGATGCTATCCAAGGGCACATCTGTTGCTCAATCAGCGGCTTGCGGAAGGTCAGAAGCTCCGACACGCATATATAATGGAACCTGTAAAAGTGGTGTCATGGTCTACCTCCTTGGTTGGGGGTTAAACCAACTAAAAAAAAGGTAGTATTCACAATCTGGTGACGAAGAATACGGATGTGGAGAGCGCGATGGGAAAACGACACCAGAAGGTCAATATGGTGAGCTGCCATGGAGCGGTTTCGTCCATAAGTAATCTATTATAATTCGTTCGTGAGATAAACTCGACACACAACGATGACTTTGTAACAATAACTAATTATATACGTGAATTCAGACCGTTGACATAATCTAAAAAGTCCAAACTGCGCTTCAATAGTCAATTTGTGCTGATTACATGATCCTATTCTAACCACCTTATACACCCATTTATAAAATGAATACCGGTGTTTTGCAGCCTCGTGCTGATTGAGGTTTAGTAGACCAGTCCGGTGGTTATGATTTTTAGATCATCTCCAAAAAAGTTGATCTAAAGGAAGGATTCAAGGATTCCAGGGGTCCAGGATTCGAGTGATATGCTTAAAAATTATAAAGAGTTAAACGTTTGGCAGAAATCGTATAAGCTTTGTTTGCATATTTATAAAGTAACGAAACCTTTTCCAAAAGATGAAATGTACGGTAATTGAGAGAGGAAATCGGGGATGTCGAGAGAATGCTCAAAGCGATGATCAAATCCCTGGAAAACAAACACTTGAATCCTTGAATCCTGGACCCCTTGAACCCTTTCTCCCAACTAAATGGGAGAAGAGCCTGATTTTTATATTTTTGGTACAATAATGTCGGCAAGCTTGACAAATTGCCTGCGAAATTGTACCATTGTGCATCATGACTTCTGCAAGGAAAAAAGCACTGACTATTATCAGGAATCGAGGAGGAATCATCCGGACCCGTGAAGCTCTATCTCTGGGGATTCACAGAAGGACTTTCTATAGCCTGCGGGATGAAGGAGAACTCGTACCCGTAACCCGCGGGCTGTTTAGAATCGAAGAGATGGAAATACCGGCACAAGTACATTTTGCTGATGTGGCTAAAAGGATTCCGAAGGGTGTTATATGTTTACTATCGGCGTTGAGTTTTCATGAGCTGACAACGCAGATGCCCCATCAAATATGGTTAGCTATCGACAGGAAAGCTCGAAAGCCCAAAATAGATTATCCCCCTATAAGAGTATTTCATTTTAGTAACGCTTCATTTTCCCGGGGGATAGAAATACATAGGATCATGGAACAAAAGGTGCAAATATACAACAGTGCAAAAACCGTGATAGATTGTTTTCGATGGAAGAATGCTGTGGGACTCGATGTCGCTATCGAGGCCGCAAAAGATTATTTAATGCGACGAGATTCGAGTCCGTCAGAATTAATGGAGTATGCAAGAGCTTGTAATACTGAAAAGTTTGTACGACCTTATCTAGAGGCACTCATTGTATGAAAGAACGTAACATAAAAAATATGGCTGCTTCTGTAAGAAGTCGGTTGTTAAATATTGCCCGCCAAAGTGGTAAGCCATTTGATCAACTTCTTTTTCTATATGGCCAAGAGAGGTTCCTTTTTAGACTTTCATTATCACCATATAAAGAAAAATTTGTTCTCAAGGGAGGCTTGCTATTAGTAGGATTGGGTTTTCCTCAAGTAAGGCCCACAAGAGATATTGATTTATTGGGATTAATGAATAGTGACGTAGAAACAGTTTCTAATATTATCAGGGAAATCGCAATTAAGGATGTTGATGATGGCCTAAACTTTAATTTGGATGGATTGATTTATGAAATTATGTCTCCAGATTCTGAATATCCCGGCTTTCGATTTAAATTCACGGGTAACTTAGGTCAGGCAAAAATACCCATACAAATTGATGTGGGGTTTGGCGATCAAGTTATCCCTGCAATTAAAGAGATGGAGTTCCCAACCATACTGGATATGGAGCCTCCGATAGTATCGGCCTATTCAATTGAAAGTGTCGTTGCTGAAAAATTCGAAGCGGCTCTTGATCTAGCTGATCTAAATAGCAGGATGAAAGACTTCTATGATATTTGGGCGCTGAGTCGCAATTTTTTCTTTGATGGCAAAGCACTTCAAGAAGCTATCATTGCAACATGTTCAAGAAGAGAAACAGCCATCGAAACCAAATCGCAGCTGTTTTCCGATGAGTTTGCGAATCGAAACGACAAACAAACGCAATGGGAGGCATTTGTTCGGAAAGGGCTATTTGAAGATCCGCCAGAGACTTTCATATATTTGATGAAAGAAATTCGATCTTTTCTTTTCCCGGTAACTAATACTGTTGAAAAGAATAAAATTTTCTATTTGAAGTGGATGCCAGGTAGTACATGGGTTGACAAAGATAATCACGAGATTGAAATTATTTGAACGACCATCCCATGCTAAATTCTCCAAATCCATATTACTTTTTCTTAGGCATCATCAGCACTTTTTCGATAAAAGGATCGATATCACCATCCAAGACGGCATTGACATTGCCGATCTCCATGTTAACCCGATGATCTTTGACCATCTGATAGGGATGCAAAACATAGGAACGAATCTGGTTTCCCCAGGCAATGTCGTCCTTGCTTGCATGCAGTTGCTGTAATTTTTCTTCCTGTTTTTGCTTTTCGGCCTGGTAAAGACGGGCCATCAACACCTTCATAGCCATTTCTTTGTTACGGTGCTGCGACTTTTCCTGCTGGCACTGTACGACAATTCCCGAGGGCAAGTGCGTAATGCGGACAGCGCTGCTGGTTTTGTTGACATGCTGGCCGCCGGCGCCGCTGGCCCGGTAGACATCGACACGCAAATCCTTGTCCTCGATGTCGATAGAAATGCTGCTGTCCAGTTCAGGATAGACGAAGACGGAGGCAAAGGAGGTATGGCGTTTTCCGCTGGCGTTAAAGGGCGATATCCGTACTAGGCGATGCACGCCAATTTCGGATCGCAAATAACCGAAAGCATAATCACCAGCAGCCGTAAACGTGACACTTTTTATTCCGGCTTCATCACCCGGTTGGTAATCGATGATCGATTGCTTGTATCCCTTGCTTTCAACCCAACGGGTATACATGCGAAAAAGCATTTCAGCCCAATCCTGGGCTTCGGTACCCCCGGCACCGGCGTTGATGGAAACAATGGCATTCTTTCCATCGTCATCGCCGTCCAACATCAATTTAAACGACAAGGTCTTGATTTGGTTTTGAATATCTGAGATGGCAGCATTGACATCATCAATGGTATCGGCGTCTGACTCTTCGATGGCAAGCTCTAATAAGATATCACATTCTTCCAGGTCCGATGCCAGCTTGGTAAAGGTCTCCAGCTTGTCTGACAAGGAAGTGCGTTCCTTTAAAATCGCTGTGGTATCTTCCGGGTTGTCCCAGAATCCATTGCCGGCAATGATGCTTTCGATTTCCTGAAGACGTAAGGTTTTTGCATCTAAGTCAAAGATAGTCTTTCAGGTTTTCAAGCTGGGATTCTAATTCCTTAATTACCTGTTTAATTTCGAGTGACATACCTATTACCTCCTCATGATGGCTTACGGATTGATTGAATCCGCTGGATATGTTCATACAAAATGAGTATCAAACCCGCAATAGTGCAGGCTATGGCAAAAAAATCACCCCGTTTTACATAAAGTGTCTGATCTCCCATCAAGGGGACATCTTGCGTCAATACGGCATCTTCGAAAAGGGCTGTTTGGGACACAATTCGACCCAGCGGATCGATAAAACCACTGATGCCGGTGTTTGCAGATCTTACCAGCGCACGTCGCGTTTCAATCGCTCGGAAGATAGCCAAGGAAAAATGTTGATACGGTACGCTTGTTCTTCCATACCAGGCATCGTTGGTGACATTGATCAGCAAGTGGGCGCCATTTTGTACAGCCGAGCGGGCAAGATAAGGAAAAATCAATTCATAACATATCAACGCGCCAATTTTATGCTGCCTCCACGTCAGGGTATCTCCCGCCACGCCAGTCGAAAAATCACCCACATGTTTGACCATTTTGCCCAGAAAAGGAATCCAGCGTTTAAATGGCACATATTCACCAAATGGAACCAGGTGTGATTTATTATAATCATCGCTGATAGTTCCATTGGAATCAATCAAAAACACACGATTATAATATGCGACCGTGTCGGTCTCCTGTGAATAGGCCGGGCTGCCTAGCAAGGTATCAACGCCAATTGATTGAATGTTTTTGAGAACCAGCCGGGTTTGAGGCATCTGGCCACCAAAATAAAATGGCATAGATGTTTCCGGCCATACGATAAGTTCCGGATCATTGGCGGACACCTTACGCGATAGATCGATATATTTCTTTATGGTTGTTAACTGATAGGCACGGTCCCATTTTAGCGTCTGGTCGACATTGCCTTGTACAATGGCAATTTTTTTTGAGGGGGCCTGCGAGATCTTGTTGCTTAGGTTTCCGATCTGCCACTGGCCGTAGGACCAGACGAGGGAGAACAGGATCCCGAAAAAAGAGGCGTAAATCAACACATGCTTCAGGACGAGTTTTTGTCCGCGCCATTTGTTTTTGGCCATAAAGTGATAGAGAACAAGTACCAATCCATTTGAAACTGCAAGTAAAAAGGAAACACCGTAAACACCAACTATATCGGAAATTTGGATGAGGTGCAATTTGTTAAATTGGGTATGTCCTAAAAGTTCCCAGGGGTACCCACTCAATAGGATCGCACGTAAATATTCCAGGCCAACCCAGATGGCTGGCATGATTAAAATCAAGCTAAAAACAGATACGCGGATCCAACAAAGCATCAAGCCAAACATGCCCATATAGATGCTCAGATACGAGCAAAACAGCAGGAGAATGCCGGCGCTGAGGATTACAGGAAACGGGCCATAGGTGGTCAAAAAGGGGATAAACCAATATAGCAGTGATAGGTAGTGAATCAACCCGCAAAAAACACCCAATCGAAAACCATCGAAAGCGGATAGGTCTCGCAATGCGATCAACAGGGGTACCAGGGCAAACCAAGCCATAAAATCCAGGCCGATTCCCGGAAAAGATCCCGATAACAGCAGGCCGCTAAATCCAGCCAGAGCCAGGCGACCCATATTGATGGGTTGTTTGATCCGAATCATGCGTCTCCAAATACATTTTCCTGAAAAAATTATCAATACTTCTATTGACCTCTGATACACATTAAATTAAAATACCAAATTATCTAAAATTTGTGGATTTCCCGCTGGTTATCGTTCAGGCACATCGGGTGTGCGATATCCATGCATAGCGGGAATAAGGCCACAGCCAATTCAGTACCATCAGCCCAGGTAAAAATTATCACGATATTCAAATTGCCAAATTGCGTCATAAGTTGGACAATATTTTTGATCCTAAATTAAAGGTAAGGATATCAAATCATGAATTCAGAAGAACAAATGGAAAAATACCGTATGGTTGGCCGTCTTGTTGAACTGGTTCACAGCATGTCCGCGGATGAATTAAGAGATCTGGTAAGCCGTCTGGAGGCTACAGCTTTGGGAGGAAGTGGCGCTGAAGGTGACCGCAAAAAAGTTCGCGTGGACTGTTTTGTGAGTGTCGATTACACGGATTCGGATCGCGTCTTCAGAGATTACATTGAAGACATCAGTTCCACCGGTGGTTTTATCAAAACCCGAGAATCATTTTCGATCGGAGAAGAAGTGGTTCTGTCCATGGGATTGTCACCAGAAGGCAGCGCATTTAAAATTCCTGCCTCGGTTGTACGGGTAGCACCAGATGGGATTGGTGTGCAATTCAAAACCACCAGCCAGGTTCAAGAGGACATGATTCAATCCTTGATCGATAGTATTAATTCTCAACGATCCCAGAGTTCGGAATAGTCGAATCTTAAACCCTAATCTTAATGTGATTGAGTAAAATAGCATGTCAAAAGTGAGGCAAAAAACCCAAGCAGATATCGAATGGCAAAATCGCACCTTGTGTGTTGATGAAAGCTGTATCGGTGTAGTCGGTCCAGATGGACGTTGTAAAGAGTGCGGTAAACCCTATGAGGGATTTACGCCACCGTCAGAAGAGTCTCTGGCGGTTGATATTGACTCGTCCCAGGAGCAAGAAGTTGCTGTCGCCGATGAAACAGATGCATCGGATGTAAGCGAGATTCAGTTTGACGATAACTGGGAAAATAGGACGTTGTGCAGTGATGAGAGCTGTATCGGTGTAATCGGCCCAGATGGTCGCTGTAAGGAATGTGGTAAACCCTATAAAAAAGGCTAATACCTGAATCCTGCATGAAATTTGATGAGATTTTCCAAACCGAGGGAGTCAAATATGCTCCGACTAGGTACCAAACCAGAGTATATGCGCGAAATGGAACTGGATGATATCTTTCTTTCCAGGCTTCAGCTGCTGGTTATCATGGCCAAAGCTTATCTAAATCAATATCCGTTGGGTGAATTCAGGCAGCGTAGCATTCTGGAAAATGCTGCCCTGGTTCAGATCGATGCGGCGGGTTTGGCCGAAGAAGCTACTGCCTTGGAAGTGGATGATCCTGATACCAGCGCAATGGATTTTGAGCCTGTTTTTTATCAGCGTATTAAACTTTTGACTGTCATGGCTGAGGCCTTTGCCAAGGGGCATTCCCTTGAAGACCACAAACGGGAGGCTTTGGAGCACAACCTGGAATCCATCTGTGAGGCCATTACCTTCAGAAAGAAGCTCAGCGAAATGCAGTTTTTGAAAGTTGCGTGAGGTTGCCATTATTGCCAATGTAAAAATAGCGGTCATCGATGAAGATGTCGTGGTGAGAGATTTTGTTGTCAGTACGTTGATGTATAGCGTCAACAGGAATGTTGTGGCATTTGACAATGGATTTGATGCCTGGGTCCATTTTGAAGAATCCGGTTTCCCAGATGTGGTCGTGGCGGATGTCAATCTACAGGAGATCGATGGCCTGACACTGACATCTAGAATAAAACAGGTTCAGCCGAAGACGATCGTGGCCCTTTTTTCAGATGCACCTCAAAACGAGAATGCCGCCAAAGAACATGGTGCGGATGTATTTATGGCCAAGCCGTTCGGCGTCAACGAGCTTTTTAATTTGGTTCAAAGCTTTGTGGTCGAGCCATATCCCTCTGAAAACGAAAAAGCGGAATCCTGATTCCCAAATTTGGAAGAGATTTTAATTCAAATCATAAGCCACCGACAAGGTCGGTGATTGTTGACTGCATGCTGCCATGTCTGCCCTGAAATTCGAGGACCCGGAGATTGCCGACCTGATTCAAAAAGAGGCGCGCCGCCTGGAAGAGACCCTCGATCTCATCGCCGCAGAGAACCACGCCCCGCCAGCCATCATGGAGACACTTGGCTCGGTGTTTAATACCAAAACCATCGAAGGCTACCCAGGCAATCGATTTCATGCCGGTTGTGTTTATGCCGACGTCGTTGAAAACCTGGCAATACAGCGGGCCAAAGACGTATTCAATGCCGAGCATGCCAATGTACAGCCCCATAGCGGAACATCCGCCAATTTAGGTGTTTTTTTCTCCGTTCTCGATATCGGAGACAAGGTTCTATCCATGACGCTTTCCCATGGCGGTCATTTATCACATGGACATCCTGCCTCACTCGCCGGAAAGTGTTTTCAGATTCAACATTATGGCGTTAACCCTGATCTAGGTCAGATCGACTACGATCAATTGGCAGCGCTTTGTCAATCTTTTCAGCCGAAGATGGTTGTGGCCGGAGCCAGTTCCTATCCGCGATTAATAGACTATCAGAAAATTGCTGGCCTGGCAGCCGATATAAATGCCTATTTCCTGGTGGATATGGCTCATATCGCCGGCCTGGTAGCGGCAGGTGTGATCCCCAGTCCGGTTCCTTGGGCTGACTTTGTTACTATGACCTGTTATAAAACCATGATGGGCGGACGCGGGGGTATCATTCTGTGTCGCAACACTTTCGCAAAACAGATCGATAAGGCTGTGTTTCCAGGCTGCCAGGGAACCAGTGCCGTCAGCGGTATTGCGGCCAAGGCCGTCATTCTTAAGTACGCCCAAGGGGAAGCTTTTGTTGCAACCCAGCAAAAGACCATCGCAATCGCTAAGGCATTGGCAGACCGATTTGGTGAGCTTGGTAATGATGTCGTGACAGGTGGCACGGATACCCACCAGGTGCTACTTGATGTGTCCAAACTGGGTATAGATGGTAGCTGGGCAGAGACCACCCTCGAAGCTGCCAATATCATTCTGAACAGAAACGTCATTCCCGGCGACGAACAGCATGCCGCAGAACCCAGCGGCATTCGCATTGGCACTGCCGCCATGGCGGCAAGGGGTATGGATACAATCCAGGCTACAGGAGTTGCCGATCTTATTAACCGCGTTTTAACCCAAAGCAAAGAACCGGGTGTTATCGATGCGGTGAAATCAGCGGTAGTTTCCCTGTGTCAGCAATTTCCGGTTCATAAACAACTCGAAGAAATTGGCGGTTGACGAGTGAACAATTTTATTGTTCTATTGTAAATCACATTTCTACCCGGTCATGGTCCCAGCCCCAGGGACAATATCAATCTTTAATAAGGAAAAGCACCTATGGCAACGCAAGCTCTCAGCGTCAGAAACCTGCACAAAAGTTTTGGACAAATTGAAGTCTTGAAAGGCATATCCTTTGAGGCCACCGAACAGGACGTTATCTCCATTTTAGGCAGCAGCGGATCCGGTAAGAGCACCCTCTTGCGCTGCATCAATCTGTTGGAAACGCCCACATCTGGAGAGGTGTATGTCCATGGTGAACTCATTAAAATGCGTGACCTGAATTCCGGCGAGCGCGTTCCCGAAGACAAACGGCAGGTGGAACGCATCCGCTCCAAGTTGGCTATGGTCTTTCAACAGTTCAACCTGTGGGCCCATATGACGGTGATGCAGAATGTCATCGAAGCACCGGTGCATGTTTTGAAGATTCCTAAAAACGAAGCCAGGGAGCGGGCCGAAAAATTGTTGAACCGGGTGGGGATGTATGAGCATCGGGACTATTATCCGGCCCATCTTTCCGGGGGGCAGATGCAGCGCACGGCTATTGCCAGGGCACTGGCCATGGAGCCGGACATGCTGCTATTTGACGAACCCACCTCAGCGCTCGACCCGGAACTGGTGGGCGAAGTCCTCAAGGTCATGCGTAGCCTGGCAGAAGAAGGCCGTACGATGCTGGTGGTTACCCATGAAATGGGGTTTGCACGTGAAGTCAGTAGCCGGGTTATTTTTCTGGATGCCGGTCTGGTGGAGGAGAACGGCCCGCCTGATCAAGTTTTCGACAACCCCACATCGGATCGCTTTCGCCAGTTCATGGCCGGCACCCTAAAATAAAGGGAATGTGATGTTAGAAATTATCGAGTATTTTCCAATGATTCTTAGCGGCACGCTGCTGACCGTATCGGTGGCTGTCCTCTCCGTTTTGATTGCGATTGTTTTAGGTATGATTGGTGCTGTCGCCAAACTGTCCAAGTCTAAAATCGCCAGAACCATCGCAGGCATCTACACAACCATAATTCGGGGAATTCCAGACCTGGTTTTAATGACCATTATTTTTTTTGGCGGTCAGATTATGGTTAACAATATCGGTGCCAAATTTGGCTGGGACTACATCGATGTCAGCCCTTTCACGGCCGGCGTCCTCACAATCGGCTTTATTTTCGGCGCCTATATGACTGAATCCTTCCGTGGCGGGATTCTGGCAGTTTCCCATGGGGAGATTGAAGCCGGTCAAGCCTTTGGCATGAAACCAACCCAAGTATTTTTTCGGATCACATTGCCGGCGATGGTTCGACATGCCTTACCTAGTTTTGGCAACAACTGGCTAGTCCTGACCAAGACTGCGGCTTTGGTTTCGGTGATCGGCCTGCAGGACATGGTTTTCAAAGCCAGTATGGCCAGCGGCGCCACGCGCAAGCCCTTTACTTTTTTTTGCTTTGTGGCGTTTTTGTTTTTGATTATTACAGGTGTCTCGGATATCGGCTTCCGCTGGTTGAACAAGAAGTATAGTGTAGGGGTGCGCAAAGCCTGATCCAAGCTTCACCCTACGGACTATGTGAAATGTTTGGATTGAAAAGCAAATAATTTAAACTTATTAACGATCTGATTAAGGGATAAAAGATGGACATTCAAGTCATCATCGACAATCTGCCGCTTTATTTCCAGGGACTTTGGGTCACGATTATCCTGGTGGTGTCTTCTTTGGCGATCGGGCTTTGTCTGGCCGTGCCCATTGCTCTTCTGGCCACCGCCAAGAGCAAATGGATCAGTTTTTTACCCAAAGCTTATATTTATTTTTTCCGCGGGACACCTTTAATCGTGCAGATGTTCATGATTTATCACGGCATGGGGCAGTTCACCATCGTGCATGAAACCTTTTTGTGGACTATCTTCCAGGAAGCCTTTGCGTGTGCTTTGATTGCGTTTGCCTTGAATACAGCTGCCTATACGGGTGAGATATTGCGGGGCACTATCGAGCAGACTCTCTTTGGGGAGATTGAAGCCGGCAAAGCATGTGGCATGTCTACGCCCAAGATCTATCAGCGCATCATCCTGCCGAGCACCTTTAGGCGGGCTTTACCGGCGTACGGCAATGAGGTTATTTTTATGCTGCACGGCAGTTCATTGGCAGGCGTCATTACCATTGTGGATCTGTTCGGCGCAGCCAAAATTGTGAACTCACGCCATTTTGTGCCTTTTGAATCCTTCATCACCGCCGGAGTATTTTACCTGGCTCTAACCTTTATGATCGTGTGGGGATTTAAAATGGCAGAACGCCATTTTCATGCTTATTTGCGGCCAAGGGAGAGTTAGAATCGGCATTCAGCCATAAGCTATTTGCTGTCTGCTGTCCGCAAAGGTTTAATCCTGGATCCCCATTTTCACGGGGATGACGTCCGCATCTTTCTAATCCTACCTGGGCGTTCTCTTATCTTTGAGGATATGATTGGAGATTACCACGCGTTGTATTTCTGAGGTGCCTTCATAGATGGTAAAAACGCGGGCATCCCGGTAATACCGTTCCACCGGATAGTCTTTGACAAATCCATAGCCACCGTGTATTTGGAGGGCTTTGGCGGTAACCCGATTGACCATCTCACTGGCAAATAATTTGGCCATGGAGGCCTGCACAGTGTAGTTCTCACCTCTATCTTTCATGGCTGCGGCCGAGAACATGAATTGGCGCGCGGCTTCAATCTCAGTGGCCATATCGGCAATTATCCAACGAAGACCCTGAAATTTTGAAATTTTCTGACCGAATTGTTCTCTCTCTTTGGCGTAACGTACGGCGGCATCGAAAGCTGCCTGGGCAACTCCCACCGATTGGGCCGCGATGCCGATGCGGCCGCCGTCCAGGGCGCGCATGGCAATTTTAAATCCGTCTCCCTCGGCGCCGAGTATATCTTTAGCAGGCACACGACAGTTTTCAAATATCAGGTCGGTGGTATCGGAGGCACACAAACCCATTTTATTTTCCATATCCCCGACGATTAAACCGGGCGTATCTTTTTGAACCAGAAACGCGCTGATACCCTGATGTCGCAAAGTTTCATCGGTTTTGGCGGTAACGATTACAAGACCTGAATTTTTACCGCTGGTGATGAACCGTTTGGTGCCGTTAAGGATGTAGTCATTACCATCTCGTTCGGCAATTGTAGCTTGGCGTACCGGATCGGATCCGGCATGTGGTTCTGTCAAAGCGAAAGCGCCGATCATGTCACCCCGAGCCAGCGGTTTTAAATGGTTCTCTTTTTGCTCCTCAGTGCCATGACGTAGAATACTTTCACACACGATGGAATTGTGGACCGACATGACAACGGCGGTAGATGCACAGGCAGAGGCGATTTCGGAAAGGGCGAGGACATAACTGACCGTATCCGCCTGGGAGCCGTCATATTCAACCGGTACCATCATACCCAAAAGCCCCAGCTCACCCATCTGTTCCAGATTTTCCGATGGGAATTCCTTGGTGCGATCACGCTCCGCAGCAGTAACGGCGACGACCTTGCGGGCAAATTCTCGCACCATAGACTGTATCATGCGCTGTTCATCATTTAGTTTGAAGGTCATATTATGGCCTCATTATGATTGCGGATTCTTTTATCTGAATTTCTACACATTGATAGGGTCCAAGGACTCGATGGGCTGCGTGTTACCGGCTACGAGTATCGAGTTGCTGACAGCGCTTGGCAACACGCAACACGTAATTCGACACCCGCTACGCCTGCCCTTATGGCCCATAAATCACGACCAGCAGCTCAGCCGCTTCATCGCCAACATTTTTCAAACTATGGGGTATGCCCGAGTTGAAATGAAGCGAATCGCCGGTCTGTAACTTGTTGACATGTTCGCCAACCATAATTTCGATTTTGCCGGACAAGACATAGGAAAACTCTTCTCCATCGTGCTGATAACCAACCCCTTTGTGGTCTGTCTGGGGATCAATGGTCACCAGGAAAGCTTTTAGATGCTTGTTTTCGGCACCTGGTGTCAGCGTCGTATAAGCATAATGATCGGTCCGTTTGGTGTAGGCCTTGATGCGTCGCTTCATTTTTGATTCGTCCTCTTTTAGCAACGCGCCCGAGTCAATTTTAAGCGCTCTGGCAATTTGGAGAAGCGTTCCCACGGGTGGTGTGGTTTTACCACCTTCGATATCCTTGAGATAATCAACCGCAAATCCGGTTTCATTGGCCAGCTGGTCATAGGCGACTTTACTAGCCAAGCGGGCCTTTCTTATCTTTTTACCAATGGGTACGGTGGTTTCTTTTTTTCTAGGCATCCCTTTTTCCTCACTTAAAGTTGAATTCAATCATGTTAATCGAAATCGAATGTTGAGTGAAATCTAAACGAATCGCCGTCAAAGCCATACCGACCGATATGAATTCAACTTGTGTATTCGTAAAACCCGCGCCCCGTTTTGCGACCTAGCCAGCCGGCCTCCACATATTTTCTTAAAAGTGGGCAGGGCCGATATTTGGAATCGTTGAATCCATTGTAGAGGGTTTGCATGACCGCCAGGCATGTATCCAAGCCGATGAGATCCGCTAATTCCAAAGGGCCCATAGGATGATTCATGCCAAGTTTCATGACCGTATCGATGTCTTCTTTTTTACCGACACCATGATAGAGGCAATAGACGGCCTCATTAATCATGGGCAATAAGATGCGGTTGGCGATGAAGGCCGGAAAATCGTTAGCTTCCGCTGGGGTTTTGCCAAAAGATTGGGACAGGTCCCAGGTTATTCGAAAGGTTTCATCGGAGGTAGCCAGGCCGCGGATGACTTCCACCAGTTTCATGACCGGAACCGGATTCATGAAATGCATGCCGATGATTTTATCTGGCCGCTGGGTTTGGGTGGCGATTCGACCGATGGGTATGGAGGAGGTGTTGGTGGCGAGAATGACATCCGGGGAGCAGATGGCATCCAGATCCTTGAAAATTTTAAACTTCAGGGTTTCATTTTCCGTGGCAGCCTCCACCACGAAATCCGCTTCAGCCAGGTTTTTCAGGTCTGTACTGAGACGGATGCGTCCCAGAATCGCATGCTTTTGATCTTCACCCAGCTTGCCTTTGGAAACGCTTCGCGTCAACAGTTTGGTAATATTATCCAAACCCTTTTGAGCAAATTCCTCGTTAATATCATTCATGATCACGTTCATACCGCTCATAGCTGCAACTTGCGCTATGCCATTGCCCATTTGCCCTGATCCAATAACCCCCAGTGTCTTCATACCATTTCTCCTTCCGAACAATTTATAAATTTTGCATACCAAAATAAAATCAGAACGATTTTATTTCCGCTTGACAATTAGAGCCACCGCTTCCCCACCGCCCAGACACAAGCTCACGAGCCCGTTTTTTTTGTCCTCCCGTATCATCTCATACAGCAGGGTAACCAATAATCGACAACCACTGGCACCGATGGGATGCCCCAGAGAGACACTGCCGCCGTTGACGTTGACTTTCTGGGGATCGAGCTTGAGTTCTTTCATGACAGCTACTGTGGAGCCGCTGAAGGCTTCGTTAATTTCAAAAAGATCGACGGAGTCTATATCAATGCCTTCTTTGGTCAGACATTTGGGGACCGCCCAAATGGGTGCCACTAGGACGTAACGCATGTCCATCCCGAAGGATGCCTGGGCTCCCACGGTGGCCATGATCTTACAGCCCAGGGCCTCAGCCTTTTCTCGGGACATGAGTACGACTGCAGCGGCGCCGTCGCTGATGATGGAGGCGTTTCCGGGGGTGCCGGTCCCATCTTTTTTAAAGGCCGGCCGCATGCGGGACAGGGTTTCATAGCTTGTTTCCTGGGCACATTCATCCTGGCTGAACTGAATAGGGTCCCCTTTTCGCCGGGGTATTTCAACCATGGTAATCTCTTCCTTGAATTTTCCGGATTCAATCGAGGCCAGGGTTCGACGATATGACTCGGCTGCATAGCGGTCCTGATCCTCGCGGCTGATATCATATTTTTCAGAGCAGAGTTCATTGGACATGCCCATGTGGAATTCATTGACGTGATCCCAGAGTCCGTCATGCACCATGTGGTCTTGCAATTGGCCCGGTCCCAGGCGATAACCGAAACGGGCTTTTTCCAAGAAATAGGGGGCATTGCTCATACTTTCCATGCCGCCAGCCACAGCCACGTCGGCATCCCCCACTTGAATGGCCTGGGCTGCCAGCATAACCGATTTGAGCGCCGATCCGCAAACCTTGTTAACGGTGATACATTCCGCCTCCCAGGGCATCCCTGCCTTGACTGCAGCCTGTTTGGCTGGATTCTGGCCATAGCCGCAGGGCAATACCTGCCCCATAATCACTTCATTGACATGCTTTTTTTCAATACCGGCGCGCTGAACTGCCGCCTCGATCACAATGGCACCCAAGTCGGTGGCGCCTACGGCGGCTAACGATCCGTTGAAACTCCCTAATGGCGTTCTGACGGCACTTACGATCACTGCTTCTTTCATACAATTCTCCTTTTGCGATCAGCGCAAAGCATCCCCTTCGTAATAAATTTCAGTGAAAAGGTATCCTTTTCACTGAAATTTATTACTACATATTGCGGCGGTATTGCCCCCCTACATCATACAATGCTTGGGTAATCTGCCCCAGACTGCATACCCGCACTGTATGCATGAGTTCTGCAAAAATGTTGTCTCCAGCCAGCACAACATTTTTCAGCCGTTCCAAGGCCTGGGGTGCTTCCGCCTGGTTTCTTTGGTGAAAATCGGCCAGCCGATTAAGCTGTGATTGTTTTTCTCGTTCGGTGGCGCGTGCCAGCTCAACACTGTCGCTCAACTCGTCAAAGGCTTGATCTGGATCCCGAAACGTATTGACACCGATGATGGGCAGATCGCCCGTGTGTTTAAGGCCTTCATAGTACATGGACTCTTCTTGAATCTTGCTACGTTGATAGCCGGTTTCCATGGCGCCCAAAACACCGCCACGTTCGCTGATTCTTTCAAATTCAGTCAGCACGGCTTCTTCCACCAGCTCTGTCAGTTCGTCTACGATATAACTGCCTTGGATCATATTTTCATTTTTGGCCACCCCCCATTCACGGTTGATAATGAGCTGGATGGCGAGTGCCCGGCGGACCGATTCGTTACTAGGCGTGGTGATAGCTTCATCAAAGGCATTGGTGTGCAAGCTGTTGCAGTTGTCGTATATGGCACAGAGCGCCTGCAGGGTCGTGCGGATATCATTGAATTGAATATCTTGACTATGCAGTGAACGGCCGGATGTTTGAATATGATATTTTAACTTTTGGGAACGAGTGGTGCCAGCATATAAATCCCGCATGGCGACAGCCCATATTCTACGAGCTACCCGCCCAATCACGGTATATTCCGGGTCCATACCATTGGAGAAGAAGTAAGATAAATTGGGCGCAAAGGCATCGATGGGCATTCCGCGTGACAGATAGTATTCAACATAGGTAAATCCATTGGCCAGGGTCAATGCCAATTGGGTAATCGGATTGGCGCCGGCTTCGGCGATGTGATATCCGGATATGGATACCGAATAAAAATTGCGAATATTCTGTTCGATAAAATAGGCTTGAATATCACCCATCATTTTCAGCGCAAATTCAATTGAAAAGATGCACGTGTTCTGACCTTGATCTTCTTTGAGAATATCTGCTTGGACCGTCCCGCGGACATTGGATAGCACATCCGATCGAATCTGCTGGTAGGATTCCGGTGACGGATCGTTTCCGTTTTTATGCTGATACTTGTCTACTTGTTGATCGATGGCGGTGTTCAAAAACATGGCCAGAATAATAGGGGCCGGGCCATTGATTGTCATGGAAACCGACGTGCTGGGGGCACATAACTCGAATCCCTCATATAGCGTTTTGACATCATCCAAGGTGCAGATACTGACGCCGGATGTTCCCACCTTACCATAAATGTCCGGGCGTCGATCCGGGTCATATCCATAAAGGGTCACAGAATCAAAGGCCGTGGACAAACGTTTGGCTTCATAGTTCTCAGACAAAAGTTTGAACCGATTGTTGGTGCGTTGGGGATCACCTTCGCCGGCGAACATGCGGGTGGGATCTTCATCCACCCTTTTAAGCGGAAACACACCGGCGGTGTAGGGGAAACGGCCGGGGACGTTTTCTTCCCGCATCCAGCGGTAGGCCTCACCTGGATCCTTGAAGCTAGGCAGTGATATTTTTGGAATTCTTTGATGGGAAAGTGATTGGGTAAAAAGCGGCAGTTTGATTTCCTGATTTCTAACCGAATAGACGAGCTCGTCCTGTCGGTAGAGTGTTTGGATTTTTTCCCATTCCTTGAGTAATTCAAGCGAGCGAGATTCAACGGCCGCATTTAATTGGGCTTGTTTTTGCTTTAATTCGGATATTAGGTCTTTACTGGACCCGCCGTCTTTATCAAGGTTTTTCAGTGTCGATTCAAGGTGCCACGCGTCGCGTAGTTTTTGGGCCTGTATTTCAGTATGTTGGTGATATTGCCGCACGCTGTTGGCAATATCGGATAGGTAGCGTGTTTTTTCGGGTGGAATGATAATGGTTTTGGACGTGGATGTTTTACTTGCGGGTTTGGGCATCTGGGTTTCAAAAGCAACATTGGTTTTCTGCTGAATGCTTTCGATAATGGCATGATACAAAGCCGTGACGCCATCATCATTGAATTTGGATGCAATGGTGCCGAACACGGGCAATTCCTCTGTCGCCGTTTCCCAAAGTTGGCTATTTCGCTGGATCTGTTTGCGAACATCCCGGACGGCGTCTTCACCGCCCCGTTTTTCAAACTTGTTAACCGCAACCAAATCGGCATAATCGAGCATTTCTATTTTTTCCAGCTGGCTGGCGGCGCCAAATTCACTGGTCATCACGTAGAGCGAAATATCGCTAAGGTTGACGATGCTCGAATCACCCTGGCCGATACCGGCTGTCTCGGCAATAATCAGATCATAACCGGCAGCCTGGACGACCTGAATTACGTCGGATAGGGCTGCGGGAATTTCGGTCAATGATGAGCGCGTAGCCAGGGAGCGCATAAAGATTCGGTCGTTATTGATGGCGTTCATGCGGATGCGGTCACCCAAAAGGGCGCCGCCGGTTTTACGCCGGGATGGATCACTGCTGACAATGGCGATGCGGATATCTTTGATATCCATTAGAAAACGCAGAATGATTTCATCGGTCAGTGAGGATTTACCAGCACCGCCAGTTCCGGTGATGCCGATAACCGGTACACGTCGTTGGTCTAAGGCTTGGCCTATTTGCAGCCGCAAGCTTTCCAATTCATCGGCAGCGGCTTCGTTTGCCTTTTCGATCGCTGTAATCATCCGGGCAACTTGCAGACTGTTTTCCGGAGAAAGCTGGGAAGCATCGGCCTTGCCATGGTCAAGTGTGTTAAAATCGAGCAAAGCAACCATGTGATTGATAATTCCCTGCAATCCCATACGCGTGCCGTCTTCGGGTGTGTATATCTTGGATACGCCATAGGCTTCTAATTCGCGGATTTCATCGGGAACAATAACACCACCACCGCCCCCAAAGATTTTGATATGTGCTGCCCCGCGTTGCTTTAATAAATCCAGCATATATTTAAAAAATTCAACATGACCACCCTGGTAAGAAGACACGGCGATTCCCTGCGCATCTTCCTCTATGGCAGCTTTTACAATTTCATCAACCGAACGATTATGAGCCAAATGAATGACTTCGACACCGGTTCCCTGGAGTATTCGACGCATGATGTTGATAGATGCGTCATGGCCATCAAACAATGACGTGGCAGTGATCACTCGGACCGGGTTTTTGGGCTGATAAACTGCGGTTTGGTTCATTATTCCTCCCTAAAATCACTTTCAGGCTGCATGCGATGCCATGGTTTTGAGGATGAAACTGGTTTGAATCTCAATATAGGTATCAATGCTGTAATGGCTTGAAAGAAACCACCTTCGAAAGGTCCACATGTGTCCGAGCACAGAAATATTATGGGCCATCACATCGATGGCATTTTCGTCCAGACCCGATATTTTACCAGATGCCACCAGATCCGCCAACACCCGCACAAGGATACCGGTAATGCGGAGTTCATTTTCTAAGACGCGTTTGCGCCAAACCGCCGGTAATGAGCGGGTTTCCTGGTAAATCAACAAAATGAAATCGCTCATGCGATGGCAGACCAGAAAATATTCACGGATGACTTCCGCCAGTACGGCTTTGCCGCCGCTGGTTCGCTGCATGGCATTGGCTACACCTCGTTCCACCTCGACATGAATGGATTCACAGACCAGGTACAGTACGTCTTCCTTGGAGGTGACGTATTCATACAGGGACCCAATCGAGAAGCCGGCGGCCCGGGCGATTTGCCGGGTGGTGGTTTTATGAAACCCCTGGGCGATAAAGAGTGTGGCGGCAGCGTCGACAATTTGTCGGCGCCGTTTTTCGACCAGGTCAGGATTCTTGATCTGGGTGGGAACATCCCTCGTTCGGATAGCATGTTCGTTCATAGGCTTGTCCTTACACCCAAACTTTTAAAAATGAAAATGAATATAACATGCTGTTATAAATAGCAGTTTGGGACTTTTGTTGCCGCTTGCATTCAAGTATTTTGAGCGAGCGCTCGGTCATTATTGGTAACATGGGCCTGATTTTAATGTCAAGGGGTATCTTCCGCTGTGTACCTACCCGCAGACCGAGCGTTTCGTGGGTTAATCTGGTGATTTAAACCATTAGAAAGCTGTTGACAAAGCCCGGTTGCTCATCATAAAGTGTGCCGACCGAGCGCTCGTTCAGCGACCACTCAATGCCCAAGGCCCTTTTCAAGGGCAACCAAATTCTATCAGTTTTACAGATGGTCGCTGATTGAAGATGTTAGAACCATAAGGAGGTCCGAGTGGATTTTGATTTGACCTTAGAACAAAATATGATTCGCAAGGAAGTCCGCAAGTTTGCCAAAAAGGAAATTGCACCCATCGCCGCTGAATTAGATGAAACCGAGACCTTTTCAGCAGAATTAACCCAGAAAATGGGCCAAATCGGCTTGTTTGGTATGGCTGTGTCAGAAGAATATGGCGGTCAAGGCATGGATTACATTTCGTATATTATCGCGGTGGAAGAGATTGCCAGAGTCGATGGCTCTCAGGCCGCAACCATCGCGGCCGGCAACTCTTTGGGAATCGGTCCCTTGTATTATTTTGGTAGTGAAGAACAGAAGCGAAAATACCTACCCAAACTTTGCTCCGGCGAGGCGCTTTGGGGCTTTGGATTGACTGAGCCGACTGCCGGATCCGATGCCGGCGGCAGCAATACCACCGCTGAACTGGACGGGGATGAATGGGTATTAAACGGTTCCAAAATTTTTATCACCAATGCCGCCTGCGAACTATCATGGGGGGTGACCGTTCAGGCTATAACCGGCACACGCCCCAGTGGCAAACCCGAATACACCTGTTTCCTAGTCGAACATGGTACGCCCGGCTTTAAAGCTATACCTATGCATAAAAAACTCATGTGGCGAGCATCCAGTACCGCTGAGCTCTATTTTGATGATGTCCGTATACCCAAGGAAAATATTCTGGGTAAAAAGGGCGATGGATTTCACCAGATGCTGCAAACTCTGGATTTGGGCCGGCTTTCCATTGCTGCCATGGGGCTGGGTGGTGCCCAGGGAGCTTATGATGCCGGTTTGAAATATGCAAAGGGACGTGAACAATTCGGCCAGCCCATCTCAAAGTTTCAAGCGGTTGCCTTTAAATTGGCCGATTCGGCCTTGGAAATCGAATGTGCCCGCAATTTGCTATACAAAGCCTGCTGGTTGCGTGATAAAAAGCGAGCGTTTGAGAAAGAGGCTGCCATGGCCAAACTGTACTGTTCCGAGGTCATGGGCCGGGTTGCCAATCATGCCGTTCAGATTCATGGTGGATATGGGCTGATGAAGGAATACGATGTGGAGCGTTTCTATCGAGATCAGAAGCTGCTTGAGATCGGGGAGGGAACGTCCGAGGTGCAGCGGATCGTGATATCTCGATATATCGGCTGCTAATTTTTGCGGAGCAAAAATTAAAAATGCGGCTTCGCCGCAAATATATTAAGGAGTGACAAAAATGGGTGCTGAAGTACTTCTAATGGATGAAAAGGATGGGATCCTGACCCTCACGCTTAATCGGCCGGCGGTGATGAATTCACTCAATTTTGAGATACTATATGCCTTGCGGGATCAGATCGAGGCCGTGCGTTTCAATCCAGATGTTCGTGTGGTGATTATTACGGGCGCCGGGGAAAAGGCATTTTGTGCCGGAGCCGATTTGAAGGAGCGGGCAACCTTGACGCCGATTCAGGTTAAGGAATATATCACCACCATCCGCAATCTATTTGCCGCCATCGAAGAGCTGAACAAGCCGGTGATTGCCGCGGTTAATGGCGTTGCCCTGGGCGGTGGAACCGAGCTGGCTTTGGCCTCCGATATCCGTATCGCATCTGCCAATGCTACCATGGGACTCACCGAAACGCGTCTGGCTATTATCCCTGGTGCCGGGGGTACCCAGCGACTGCCACGATTGGTGGGTAAAGGCAAGGCCAAAGAGCTCATCTTCATGGGGAAGCGCATCAATGCCGAGGAAGCTTTGCGGATTGGGCTTGTCAATCAAACTTGCGGGTTGGAAGCGTTGTTAAGCCAGGCCGTGTCAATGGCAGCAACGATTTGTGAAGCCGGGCCCATCGCCATAGAGCAGGCTAAATACGCCATAAACGCCGGTCTTGAAACAGACCTGCACACGGGTTTGGCAATTGAATCGAATGCATATTGGATTTGTATCCCCACGGAAGATAGGTTGGAAGGATTGGCAGCGTTTCGCGAAAAACGGAAACCAGTATATAAAGGAAATTAAACCTCGGAGTAACTAAGCAAAACAATATTAATTTGAAAGGAGTGTCAAAATGTCAGAACATGATTATTGGAAAATATTTCCCAGAATGCCGAAAAAAGTTACCCTTGGGGACATCACCATCCGGGATGGCTTCCAACATCTGGAAAAGTTCATCAGCACCCGCGCCAAGATATTTTATGCCGAGGAACTGATTTTTGCTGGTTGCCTCAATATCGAAGTTACCAACCTGGGGAACGCATATCTGATGCCGCAGTTTGCCGATGCCGAGGAGGTGCTGGCGCATCTGCGCAGTGACCGCTTCAAAAAACGGTGCGAGCGCAAAGGCATCAATTACGACGATATTTGTATCACCGCCGTCACCATTCGCGAAAGATCTGTGGATCGCGCAATTCAACTCAAGCAGAAAGGCATCGGACCGGATCGGGTGCTGATGATGGTGTCCACGGAAGAAGAGCACCATTTTGCGAACTCCGGAACCACGCTGCCGGATTACTGGGCCGAAGCTGAGCGCGCCATTAAAAAATGCACCGACGCCGGTATCAAAATGTGCGGTACTGTTAGCACCATCTGGGGAAGCCCCATCGCCGGTGCAACAGACATGAAAGATGCTGTGGAATTCACCAAACGTTGGTTAGAGATAGGGGCCTCGGATATCGAACATGCCGATCATGACGGCAGTGCTTCGGCACCGGATGTTTACCGTTATTTCTCCATGATCCTGGATGAAATTCCAGATACCAAACTCCATATTGCCCATTTTCATGAAACCAAACGGGTTGCATCGGCATCTGTATTGGCAGCATTGCATGCCGGTATAACTCATTTTGAAGCCACCATGGGCGGAATGGGCGGTCAGCCAGCTAATTTCCTGGATGATACTCCGGTGCCTGGAACCGGCGAATACTACTATGAGGATCCCCGCTATGTGGGCCTGACCTGTCTGGAAGACATGCTGGTTCAAATCGATGAAATGGGTATCGAACACGGTTATAATGTGGATCGCATCCTGTGGCTGGGAAGGCAGCTTGAGCGCACCGTGGGGCATCGCCTGCGGTCGGAGGCCGTCATCAACGGGCGTACATTAACCGAGGGCCATATGAAATTTGCCCGACCTGGTTTGGCCAAGCTGAAAGAAAAATTCGGTGAAGAACCGAAACAAAATTTTCCCAAAGAATGGTCAGAGCAGGCCACGCTGCCCGAAACGCATCGGGCCTAAATTAGCCTATAGCCTATTTGTTTATAAAGTAAAAATGGCCTTATGGGCTGAACCCGCCATAATCAATCTAGGCAGCCACACAAAAGGGGCGACATGACTACCATCCTGAGTTATTCCCGCAATCGTTCCACCAGTGTTGAGCAAGTGGATGATCAAACCCTTGTATCGACTTGCTCTCTCCAAGACACCCTAACCGAGGCCTTTGTTCGTGTCCGCATTCAATTTCCTGAATTGACGATTCTGAATGCTGAAGGAAGCTTCAACCGTACGGCAGCTGGTCACGCCGTTCCAGCATCTGAAGCACTTGAGAAGATCAAGGGCGTGCGCATCGGTGCCGGTATGAAAAAAATCATCCGGGGCCTGATCGGTGAAGTGACCGACAATGCGGAATTACCCTATCTTATCGAGGAATGCTGCCATGCCGTAATCCTGGCCTTTACCAAAGATGCTTTGGCTTTGGCGCCCAAAGGAAAAGCCAAATCCACTGAGTTCTTTAAAAAAATGGTTAAGGAAAACATCCGCTTACATAATAGTTGTGCTGCCTTTGCGGCGGGGAGCCCATTGTTAGACGGAATAGAGATATAATTGTTGTGTTATACAATTCTGTTAGGTTCAATAATCTATAATTAAAATGAATCATTAAGTTCTGCCATGGTCGAGGCATTTGACTTTAACTGAAAATCATTAGGTAAGGATAGCTTTAGATGCTCAAATTCCAGAGAAACAAGCTGGTCAGTGTCTATCAGGATAATTCTGAAGATGTTCGCGTTCATGGATTACTGGAAGACGATATTTGGGGCCTGGAGATCGATCTGACGGTCTGCATTGACGACATGACAATTACATCCATCCAGGGAAAATGGAACCGGGAAGAAACCCCCGAATGCTCGCGAGCCCTGCCTTTAATGGAAGTCGCTAAAGGATTTAAAATTGACAATGAATCTCTGGGCCAACAAATAAACAAGGTTGTGAGCCGCCAAGCATGTCCCCACTTTGCCAATTTGTTGTTGGAATGTTGCCAGGCAGCCAAAGAAGCAGTTGGTGTTATCCAATTCACGGCCGCTCACAAAGAACAAAACGATTTGACGTTTGCTGACTATCTAGCTGATGTAGTGGGTGAGGATAGGGAGAAACAGCCTACGATTGCGCCAGAATCCAAGCAGGCAGAGCATATTTTCATAGCAGAGCCTCGTAGGGAATCCAAAGAAGAAGCATCCGGAGATTTCTATATTGACCTGCACATGCATTCTTACCCGGCTTCCCAGTGCAGCACCGTCAATATCGATGATCTGATCGTTGAGGCTAAAAAGATCGGTCTGGATGCCATCTGCCTTACCGACCACAACCATGTGTGGTCTCTCAATGATATCGAAAATTTGAAACACAAACATGGATTCCCAATTATAAGGGGTAATGAAATTACCACCGATCAGGGAGACATGCTGGTATTTGGGATGTACCAGGATGTCAAAGGCATTATCAACTTGGCCGACCTTAGAGGGATGGTGGATACTGCTGGCGGATTTGTAATTGCCGCCCATCCATTCAGAGGTTTCCTCGTTTTCAACACCAGTCAGATTGGCATGACCGTAGAAAAGGCCATGCAGCGCCAAGTTTATCAAGCGGTGGATGCAATAGAAGTATTAAATGGCAAAGTCACCCGGCCGGAGAATGATTTTGCCGCCCAGGTAGCCGCCGGCATGAAACTGCCTGCCACCGGCGGCAGTGATGCCCATGCTATTGGGGATGTGGGCAGGTATGTAACCTGTTTTCAGCAGACCATAGAAAATGAGCAGGATCTTGTGACAGCGCTAAAAAAGGGCAATTATAGCCCCTTTGCGTATCGCAAACATAGGCAATAAGGAGAACATGATGCCAGATAGTCCGCAGTCACTTAAGCCAATAGACTGGGAAAAAGTGGTTAGACGCATGGAGCAACTGCTCCGTCTGAAATCATTTCCGGTGGCATTTAAGATGTTAACCGACAAATCCGAGCTTGAACATATTCCCTTTTTGCGTCGCAGTAGCAAAAAGACGACCTTGTGCCAGTTGATTACACGGGTACGCAACTTTGACTGGACCGTGGGCGCTGATCTGGATGACTTTTTGTTTTCAGCCTGCCCCTCCATCATCGGACTCTGCGATGTCCCCGAGATCTGCAAGGATGGTACTTTCCGAAGCATCGTCTGGGTCAAGACCAAAAAGGATGCGCGCAAGTTCGAGGCGGCCATACCCAGATTGCCGTTGGGAAAATATGAGGCCGTGGTCATGGCACCCTTGGTATATAAGCCTTTTGAGCCTGACATCGTGCTCATATATGCCAACCCGGCTCAGATGATCTTGCTGATCAATGCATTGCAATTTGAGGATTATGAGGTGATGCAGTTTTTTTGTGTGGGCGAATCCTCCTGCTCGGATGCCATCGTCCGCAGCTATCAAACCGGTAAACCATCCCTGAGTATTCCCTGCTATGGCGAGCGCCGCTACGGACATGCCCAGGACGAGGACCTGGTGATGGCCCTGCCTAGAGGTATGATGGCCAAAGCGCTGGCAGGCTTGGAGACACTATATCGGCGGGGTGTGCGCTATCCCATCAGTTATGCCGGTGCCGAAGGGGATGTGGGTCCCATGTTTCCGGCCACCTATGCCGGTCTGGAGGATATCATGAAAAGGATCAAAGGCAAACACCTGCTGCTGGGCGTTACCGGCGGAATCGCCAGCGGCAAGTCAACCGTGTCCGACATGCTGACAGAATTGGGATCGTCCTTGATCGATTTTGATCTACTAGCCAGAAAAGTTGTGGCGCAGGGAACTCAGGGCTATAAGCAGATTGTGGATTATTTCGGTAAGCAGGTCTTGCAGGAAAATGGTGAATTGGATCGCAAAAAGCTGTCCGGCATTGTATTTGGTGATTTAGAGAAACGTAAAAAACTGGAAAGCTTCACCCACCCCTATATTTACGACGAATTTTTCAAAGCGATTGAACAGATCACACAAGATCAACCCGATGCAGTAATCCAGGTGTCGGTACCCCTGCTCATCGAACAGAACCTACAGTTTCTTTTCGACAAACTGCTAGTGGTTTATGTTAAACCCGATACCCAGGCCAAAAGGCTGGCGGAACGTGATGGTATATCCATGGCCGAAGCCGAAAACGTCATGAAGTCCCAGCTTCCCATCGATGAAAAAACCAGTTATGCGGATTTTGTAATTGAAAATGAGGGTTCGCTTGAAGAGACTAAAAGTCGGGTTCAAACAGTTTGGGACGAACTTCTAAAGTCGCGGGATTCAGGTGACGCGAAATGAACAATCCGTCACCTCTGAGCGAAAGCCGAAAGTTGAGTTAATAAGCCAACAGTACTTGTCTTCCGTATTCTCCTCCCTTGATGGGAGGGGTTAGGGGAGGGTGTCCTATAAATGCCAAAAACCATTCCCAAAAAGACCCTCACCACATATAATAGGATAGACGACATGATCAAACGTCGATCCAACAGTTCATTTGTGAACTACATCGACCGTTCCAGGGAATATTATGCCGCCCATGGCTACACACAGCCCTATAAATGGGTTGCGCATAAAGAGGTTCCCTTCGCCAAACTGGTCAAACCGCTTTCCGAATGCCGAATCGGATTGCTGACCACGGCCGATCTTGAAAAGCCGCCCGGTAAAAGTAAGCAGGAACGGCATCTGACCCGCAAAGTGTTTGCCCATCAGGTGGTGGATGCCCCCGAGCATTTCTACACCCAGGACCTACAATGGGATCAGGAAGCTACCCACACAGATGATAATGGCAGCTTTATGCCCCTGAATCGGCTGGCGGAATGTGCTACTGAAGGCAGAATCGGTTTAGCCTCGCCCCGATTCTACGGTGTCATGACCGACTACAGCCAAGGCAAAACATCCAAAAAATCTGCCCCCCGAGTTCTTTCCCTTTGCCAAGAGGATAAAGTTGAAGCCATGATTTTACCGGCCCTTTGACCGGTGTGTCACCAGACCGTGAGTCTGGTCGCCCGACATCTGGAAGAAAATAGTATCCCTACTATTGTGGTGGGGTCTGCTCGAGATATCGTTGAAGAGTGCGGCGTAGCCCGTTTTCTGTTCACGGACTTTCCATTGGGGAATCCATTTGGTAGGCCTTGGGATAAGGAAATGCAACGTGCCATCATGGCAATGGTGCTGGATCTGCTTGAATATGCCTGGCAGCCGCGAACCACGGTCCAGGCACCCTTTATCTGGTCCGAAGACGAATCCTGGCGCACGAATTTTATGCAAGTTTCAGCGGAAAATCGTGAAATGTTGCTAAGAGTGGGAGAGGAACGTCGGGCTGAACAGGCGAGAGTCAAGACAAAAAAGCTAAGGTAAAGATCAGCCGGTTTCACAAATGCATAGTTACTTTCATATCATTGCTCAACTATCCTCAAGTATTCAATTTAGAGTTGAGCCTTTTTATCCATGCCTTCCGGTCCGAGCGGCTTAATGAAGATGATAAGCTGCGGCAGCAGTGTCAGGGCGGCTATCAGGGCGATAACCATGGCCAATCCGGTTAACAAGCCGAAATAAATACTGGGAATAAAGTTGGAAAGAACAAGGATCGAGAAGCCGATGATAATCGTCACGGAGGTATAATACATGGCATAGCCGATACTCCCGTGGCAGCGATGCATGCTGGTAAGATAATGGCCGCAATCGGCAAACTCCCTTTTAAAACGGTGGATGTAATGAATGGTATTGTCAACGGCGATGCCGACACTGATGGCGGCGATGGTGATGGTCATCATATCCAGAGGAACTCTGGCCCAGCCCATGAATCCCAGAACGGCAACTACGGAAAGCAGATTGGGGAAAATAGCGATCAGGGCGATCTTGAGGGAGCGGAAGAGGATAATAAACATGACCAGTAAGGCAGCAATCACAGCCCCCAAGGTTTGAATTTGTGAGCTGAACAGGCTTTGAAGCATGTTGTTGTAGAGAACCAGTAGATTGGCAAGCTGGTAGCTGTCTTCATCCAATTGCAGATCATTCCTCAGGCCGCTGTGGATTTTTTTTAGCAGTTCATTGCGTCTTAGATCCGGTTGCGAGTCTCGCACTCGGACGGCAAACCGGACTTGGTTGTCTGCCACTGAAACATAAGGATTCAGGATGATGTCCTTCATACTATCTGGCAGTTCGTTATAGATGAGAGCCAATAGGAAATTATCCAATGGTTTGTCATTATTCAGAGATTTTCCGACTTTCAGCATCGTGCCCAGGGACATGACCTTGCCGGTTTCGGGAATACGGTCCAGATAGTCGTGTACCTTTTCGACTTGTGCCATTTTATCGGCTGTAAACCAATATTGGGCCTCGTCTTTGTCTGCCTCGAATTCATCTTCAAATTCATCGAATTCTGCGTCTTCTTCAGCATCATTTAAAGTGGTATCCGTGTTATCAGTGGCGGAATTGTCATTACCATCAAAGTTGAGGACGATATCTAATGGGGTGGTACCGCCAAGCTGCTGGTCAATGACCTGCATGCCCTGAAAGATCTCGGTGGATTCTTTGAAATAATCGATGAAGCTGTTTTCCACAATCAACCGAGATATCCCCACTATGCTCAAAACGGCAACCAGGGCACTGATCCACAGGATTTTAGGGCCGTGTTTTGCCGTCAAACTAGCCATGCCTTTGGTAAGGGCAAAACGAGTTTCAAAGGCAGTATTTGGTTTTAGCTTTGGCAGCATCATCATCAAACTGGGAAAGATCAGAAAGGTCAGAATCAAAGACACGCCGATGCCGGCGCTCATCATCCAGCCGAAGCTGATGACCGGGCGTATGTCGCAGAAGACTAAAGAGCTGAAACCGGCCATGGTGGTCAAGATGGCATACAGACAGGGTTTGGCCATGGCAAGCAGCGTTTCCAAAACCAATTGGCGCTGGGTAGCCTCGGATCGAACCACCGCCAACTCCCGATATCGCACAATCAGGTGAATGGTAATCGCCATGGTAATGATCAACTGAATGGAAATGAAATTGGAGGAGATAACGGTCACCTCCCATCCAAAGATACCCAAGATGCCGCAGGTGGCTACGACAGAGAAAAAACAGGTCAAAACCGGTAGAATCAACCAGCGCAATTGACGAAAAATGATCCACAATATAGTGATCAGAAACACAAGTACGCCCAGGCCGAAAAATTTCAGATCAGTGCGGATAAAGGTGATCAAGTCATCTGAAATCATGCTGACACCCCCCAGAAAGAGGTCGGCTGTATTTTTATAGTTTTGCATTATAACCCGAACCTGGGTGATGGTTTCATGCTGGGCAGCGCGCATTTTATCGCGGTGAGTTTTAAAATCATCGCGTAATGTTTCCAGTTCGGCTTCTTCTTGGGAAGTGAGGGTACCGTTGGTTTGCTTTTTGCGGAGTGCGTCGCGGCGGCTGATATAGCCTGCCGCAAGTTCGTCAGTGTACAGATTGGCCAAAAGGGCAGTGGTTTTGAAATCTGGGCTGACCAGGTTGTCTTGATAGATGGGGCTGCCCAACAGCTCCTTTTTAGCCAGAGCTTTTTCGACACCGGGCGATTCCAGCGTGACGATATTCTTGATCATTTCCTTGACTGGCCTGGGTGGGCTTTCGAACAAGGGTACATCCAGGATGGAGGTAACGGACTCGATCTGCTCTATTCCGAGCAGGTCTGCCTTGAGTCGTCGAAGGTAACCCAGGGTTGTATCCGAAAGTAAATTCTCGTTCTTGGGGCTGAAAGTTATGATGAGAAAATTCGGTGAACGGTATCGATTTGTTATTTCGCGGGTGATGCGCAGGTCGGCATCATTTTCCATTATCAGGGTTTCAGTAGAGGCATCGATTTCGAGCTTGGTTGCTTGGTAGCCCAAAAAGCAGATAATTGCTAGGATGATTATAAATACGATGCGCGGATGTGCCAGGGCAGTGACTTTAAAAAAACGCTTTAACATGATAGATCACATAGCCGTTTCTAATACTTGCCTGCGGGAACCGTAAATCTACCAGTCTGGCGCAGTCGTTTCAAGAGATCTTCAATGGATTCATTTTTAAGTATGCCTGCAAATTGGGAGCGATAGGTCTGCACGATACTAACCCCCATAATTACGACATCGTAGACTTTCCAGCCCTGGTTTTTTTTCTTGTAGAATTTGTAAATCATTTCGATTTTGTCGTCTTTGGCCACCAAATGAGAACGCACGTGAATGCGTTTCTTGACCAGTTTGGCTTGGTCCACAACCACATCTTCGTCGGTATAGAGATCCAGTTTTTCAAGATAAGACTCCTGCAGCCGGATTACAAACAGCTGGTTGAACTCCTGTCTTTGAGCCGGGTTCATCATACTCCAGTTTTTTTTGCCCATGCTCAATTTGGCCATTTGGCTGAAATCGAACATGGGTGCTATGGCCACAATGATTTCTGCATTACGGGTCTTTTTATCCAGGCTCTTGTCTCGGATGTGGTCGATGACCGCATTGATTCTTTGTTCGGCATTCTTTTTTACTGTTGCAGCTTCATCAGCAAAAGTTAGTTGGGGCATAACTAGTGCGATGATAACTGAAAGTAACAAAATTCTCATAATTACTCCTCTATTTCTTTTTGCCTTTTTTGCTCATATAAATCCCTTAAGAAGGGATAAAAATCGATGGCATCCTTTTTAAGATTTTCGTATTCGCCCAGGCGAAGTGAGGTATTATTGACGCGCTCTAATGCCAAGATGCCAAGTTTTGTTTCAGTTTTTTCGAGATCCTCAACCGCCTCAAACCCAGCCCAGCCAGAGACCGTGGAAAGGTTGTTGACGGGATTCAGATAAATCCATTGGGGGGCTAAGCCGATGGAATCGCGTAGATTGGAAGGCCCTAAAATGGGCAGGACGATGTGAGGTCCCGGACCAATGCCCCAAACACCGAACGTTTGGCCAAAATCTTCAGGATGGGCTTCCAGGCCAAACCAAATTTTGGCAGGATCCCATAAACCCAGCAAACCGATGGTTGTATTGGTTGCAAAGCGTAAGGTTTCCTCGCCCGCGTTTTTAAACTTTAACTGCAGGACATTGTTGACGAGTCGTACCGGGAAATATAGGTTCTTAAAAAAATTTTTGATTCCCTGTCGGGCGAATTCTGGCATGACCCAGCTATAACCGGTAGCTACTGGCTTAAGTACCCAGAAATAGAGCTTATCATTGAATCCGGTCATAAACCGGTTGTACCCGCTTAAAGGATCATAAACCTCAGTGGTGACCACATCCCCAAACTCGTCTTCGAATTCGTCAAAATCCTCATCGGCCGTATCAAGGTCCACACCGCTATTCATTGAACCTTCTTCATTGTCTTGGAAAGCGATATTTGTAGTTTCCGGATCGGTTTGAAGCGGATCTGTGCCAGGTGTGTTCTGGTCTACGACTTGGGGGCTGCTGTTGAAATCGTCATTTTCCGGTTTAACGTGGTGCTGTGAACATCCAATAAATAATAGAAGGATAATAAGTAAAAAAATGTATCGACCTACAAATTGCATTTCGTTTTTTTGCTTAATCGCTATCATACAGTCTACATTTATTTTCTCGGAACAAGCTAATACCATATTTACTAACTTTTATCGCACGTAAAAGAGAAATGATTGAATATGTGGTTAAACAGGATTTGCCAAAACTTGCTTTAGCGCCGGATATCGAACCGTAAAAAGTTTCCCCTTGCCAACGATGGTACCCAGATAACAAATGCTGGTTAGGAAGTCAAAGACTACAGACCTTTTTTAATGCTGAATACCAGCGGCCCGACAATATATTTATTTAATTATATTGGAAGGATATACTATTCTTTTCTCGTAGTATCCAGAGCAGCTAATTCCAACAGAATTCTAAACTAAAATAGCGGTGATTCTCAAATTGGAACTTGGTTTTGGTAAATAAAGGGACTTTCCTCAAATTGCCTAAGATCTTCACCTTCGATGGGAGGTTTTTCATGGCTGCCGATTATCAGAAAGCCAGTGGCGAAAAGCGATTTAGTTACCTGCTTAAAAGCAGAAATTTTAATTTGGTCGTGGTAATAGGTCAGCAGGTTGTTGCGCAGGAATATAAGATTGAACCGGCAGCCCGGCGGTTCTGAAAAAAGGTCATGAATCCGCCAGTCAATTCCTTTTTTAAGATCGGAGCTTAGCCGATATCTACCCCTACTATATTTTTCGAAATAGTGCTTTCGAATTTTCTCCGGAACTTCCCTCAAGCTGCTGTTGGGGTAATTCGCGGCTTTAGCTCTGTGCAGGTTTTTCGGATTCAGATCAGTCGCCAAAATTTGTAGCTCTGGTATTTGCAAACGTGAATTTCGGAATTGTTCCCAAATAATTTTGAAACTATAAACTTCTTCACCGGCAGCGCACCCGGCAAACCATACATTAATGGTTTGAGATGAAGTTTGCGCCAATTTGGGCAAAACCCGTTCTTGTAGGATTTCCCAAAGGTCCCGGTCGCGAAAAAAGCGGCTGATAGAAACAGTCATGCAATGTTTAAAAACAAGACGGGTGTCAGCATTGTCTGTGATCGCTGCGATATATGCTTCCACACCATTACATCCAACTGCCTGCATATGGCGCGTTAGGCGCTTCTTGGCGCCCTTGCGGACCTTGCGAAAACCGGCCCAGGAATAATTGAAGTGATCCAGAAGCTGGCGGAACTGCGAGTCTTGCATCATCTGAAGTTGTAATGCTTTCTCACCGGTTCCTGAATATCCCACTTGCAGGATAATCCTTGGGGGAAAGTTACGAAGTCGCCTTGACCGAATTCGACGGTTTGACCGTCTTCAGTCTCCACTACAACTCTGCCTGCCAGGAGATAGCATTGCTCTGTCTGGTCATAATGCCAGTCAAAGCGGGAGACTTCCTTTTCCCAGATGGGCCAAGCGAGGACGCCCTGCTTCTCCATTTCCTTTTCCTCTGGTTTTTGTACTTTGATCTCCATATGATCATCCCCCTCTTGATTGTGTTTTTGGTCTAAATATCCTTTAAATAATTTTTTTGGGTTACTTTCAAGGTGCGCATACGGTTGATGGCTGCGGCCAATTCCAGGGGCCGAAACCAGGCGATATCCCCGGTTACATGAGGCGAAAGCACGTCGAGACCTTTTATTTCGATGTCCTGCATGACCTGGTCCAACACTTGTTTTAAATTTCGGCGACCGTCCATATAGCGAGTCGCATAATGCATGGCCAAGGCGATGCCTCGGGTTTGGGATAGATGCACGATTTGCTCGACATCTTTAATATCTACGACGGTTGAGCCGAATAGGATCTCGTCAATCCGAAGGGCTGCTATTTTTAACCGCTTTCCCCGGTAGGGATTCAGGCTTTGTGCTTGCGGAATGCGCCCTTTTATTTCATTAGATTGTTCACCGCCTTCTTTGAAGCGGCCCGTGGGATGGTCTTTAGCAACCTGATGTGCCCTTGTTGTGACATCCTGCGGTCGATAATTAGTCATCTGAATTACCTGGTGGGCTTCAGCAAAATAGTCGCCCGATCCGCCCATAACCATAACCGTGGAAACGCCCTGTTGATCATAAAGTTGCCGCACCCTGTCGACAAAAGGCGTGATGGGCTCTTGATCCTTTTCCACCAGCATTTGCATGCGATGATCCCGGATCATAAAGTTAGTGGCCGAAGTGTCCTCGTCCAACAACAATACGCGAGCCCCGGCCTCCAAAGCCTCTGAAATGTTGGCAGCCTGGGAAGTGCTGCCGCTGGCGTTTTGAGTTGAAAAAGTATGCGTATTTTTTTCAAAGGGCAGGTTGTTGATAAAGGCGGATATGTCTGCCTTTTCAATGCTGCGGCCATCGGCTGCTCGTATTTTAACGCTTTCCGGCAAAGTAACTACAAGTTCGCGTCCATCACCAGGAATATGGTTGTATATTCCCAACTCCAAGGCATTCAGCAAGGTAGTCTTGCCGTGATAGCCACCCCCCACGATAAGGGTTACGCCCTTGGGGATACCCATGCCATAAACAGATCCGCTATTGGGCAGTACAATTTCAGTTTGCAAACGTGGGGGTGATTGAAATCGAACAGCCAAATCGTTATCCAGGGGCGCAGGATCGATGCCGCTGACACGCGGCAGCAGGGAATCATTGGCCACAAAACCTATGAGGTTTAATTCGGACAAAAGACTTCTTAATTGGTCGGCATCCTCGGCCGCCTCAACATGGGATTTAAGCATATTCGGGTTGAGGGCATTGAAAAATAGCGAATGCTTTACGATTTGGGGTAGTTCGCCAAAAAACATGGCCGCAGCATCCCGGCCCAGTATCCGGCGCCCTTGAGCCGGCAGCCCCATAAAAAATCGGGCCTCAACAACCTGATCGGTCACCTTCATGGCCGTTGATTCCAGAATTTCCTGATTGGGAGGGTCAATGGTGATCAAGCCGCTTTTTCCGGTGCCGCGGTTGCCCCGGGAGTACTTTCGGCAGTTTTGGAAAAAAATGCGGGTTAGATAATCGCACAACCCGATAATTCGGCTTTTATTTATTGAGAGCGCGGAATCAAAACCGGAAGCGGTTCGCTTAATCCGTACCCGGATCCGGGAAGGCGCGGCAAAAGGATCTCCTTGGACATGATCTATAATGAGGGTGAAAGCAGCGAATTCATACTCGCCCTTGATCTGCTTGTAAGCCTTGTAGCCGCGGCCGTCGATCCGGTTCAGGTGGGTTTTTAAATCTTGATTGCTCTGCATGCCTTAATACCGGTTGTCATAAATGTTCCGATTGAGATTCGTTTAAATAAGTAAAGCTTTTTTACTTAATGGTCCAGATTTATGTGAGATTATGACAACCGCGATGGTGTTGATTTCATCAACAAAAAATCTAGACTTTTATGGAACATTGTGCCATTCTAAACGCCCTTTTGAGGGCTACATTTGCTTGAATAAATGGGCATATGTCCGGCTGACGCGCAATTTGTCCGGCACTCCATCCAACGTAATGTCCAGGCGCCCTGCCAGGGAACGGTACACCTTGGCGATACGATTGATATTAACGATGGTGCCGCGATGCACTCGCCAGAACAACTCCGGATCAAGGGTTTTTTCCAGCCGGCTGATGCTGATGCGTATCAGGTATTCCCTATCCTGGGTTTTGACTACAGTGTATTTATCTTCGGCCTTGAAATAGTAAATGTCCGCAACCGGAATCATTTGGATTTCATCACCCTCACGGGCCGTGACCCATTTAAGGTAGTCGTCTGCGGGTTCGGCGTCCAGGGCTGCCATCAAATCCTTAGCGATGCGCTGTATCCCGCCCGGGGATCTGTCCGTTTGTGCCAGGTGACCCTGCAGACGTTTAACCGTTAGTGTCAGGCGGTCTAGGCTGACCGGCTTGAGGAGATAATCCACGGCGGCATTCTCGAAAGCCTCTATGGCGAAAGTGTCATAGGCTGTCACAAAGACCACGAGACACGCGGTACGAATTTTAGCGGCAACCTCCAGGCCGGAAAATCCGGGCATTTTGATATCCAGAAAGGCGATATCCGGCTGGCTTTTTTCAATGGCCTGAAGGGCCTGCTGGCCGTTCTCGGCTTCTGCGCAGATTTCCAGTTGCGGCCATGTTTTTTCTAGCTGCGACCGGAGATGAAGCCGCAGGGGAGCTTCGTCATCGGCGATGACGGCTCGGAGAACTGACATCAGGCACCTCCAGAATAGCTTTTGCGCCACCGCTCTCGGGTGATTCCAGGATCAGTCGGGCGTTGTCATTAAATAGGGTCTGCAACCGCTCCCTGATATTGGTCAGACCCAATCCGGACGTGCCGCCCGGCGCAAAACCCAGCCCGGTATCACGAATTTCGATGCGAACCAGGTCGTCTGATTTTGAGGTACGAATGGCTATTTCCCCGCCTTCAATTTTAGGTTCTAGACCATGTTTGAGCGCATTTTCCACCAGGGGCTGCAGAAGCATGGGTGGCAAATTGATCCCAGTCAGATTTTCTGGCAGGTCAATATGATACGTGAGCCGCTCTCCCATACGCACACGGTGAAGATCGAGATAGGCTTGAATCAGTTTCATTTCCAAGCCTATAGTCGTCATGTTCTCACGAATTTTAGCAAGGGACAACCGGAGGTAGCGGATAAAATCTTCCAGCATGGTTTTCCCTTTTTGGGGCTCGGTGTCCAGGAGTATGAGGACATTTGAAAGGGTATTAAACAAGAAATGCGGCTCAATTTGAGCCTGGAGCTGTCTGATTTGGGCTTCGGCGGCACTTTTTTCGCTGATCAGGCGCCGGGTTTTTTCTTCTTTGGCAAGATTCTCAGCATCAGCGATTTTCATTCTATAGATAAAAAAGTAGGTAATGATGAAGCCGAATACGAGGCTTATAAACAGGGTACGCATCAGTTTGTCGCTGTTGCGTATGAATGCCATGGCGTCGGTGCCGGTTATAAATATTGCCAAAGATGTGCCCACCAAAATAGCGGCGACCATGGCGGCCAATACCAGTGCGGACAGCCGCAGGGAACTGGCATTTTGAAACCGGTAGATTATGAAATGTACGGGAGTGAAAATCGACAGGCCGATGCATTGGGAAAATACAAAGTTTTCACCAATACCCTCCCCGGTGAAATCCGTCAAGGTGATAAAGACGGCGATAAGGGTGTTGAAAAAAGCGACCAGTAAGAACCGACGCATAAATGTTTTTTGGCGGAAATTGGTCATAGGAGATACACTTATTTTGATTTCTGTCTTTATTTTTCGAATAATTCCGCATCTATGTCAACACTGTAAATCGGCTTCGGTTACCGGTGTCAGCCACCGGCGTCCGTCACCAGAGCCTCCGCAGCTTGTCGGCCGGCCATCATGGCCGGCGTGTAGCCGCCGCCATGGGACCAGGCGCTGGCCCAGTAGAGCCCCTTGAGGGGCGTACGCACATCGAGCGCCCGCAACTGCTCAAGCGGCCGCGAAAAACCGTAAATGGCGCCCTGGGGGTTGCCTGTATAATACCAATTGGTGAGGGGGGTGGCTGTGTCCATAACCTCGATCATGTCTCCCAGACCGGGTATCAGCCGGTCTTCGACCCTTTTTACAAAGAGATCGGCCATTTCATTTTTGGTCCGGTTATAGGCTGATTTGCGGCCGGCAATGTAATCCGCCTCAAATGGCTTCCAAGGTGCATACCCGCATAGGGTCATAATGGACATTGTACTTGTCCCGGGCCTGGAATAGCCTTCAAAAAGGTTGTCGTACAGGGTGACGCCCAGGCCGTTTTTTTTAAAATTGCCGACCAGAATATTTTGGTACTCGACTTCCGGATCAAGGTTGTCGCTGACCACGATTTCATATCCGGGAATCCGGCCGCGCAGTTCCTGGTTGAGACCCAGCCAGACAATGCTGGAGGAGACCGATGGCGACAAGGCCCCCATCTTTTCAACATAGTGAGAAGGCATCGACGCTGTGGGCAGCAATTTTCCCAGCACGTCAGGGACGCTGGTATTGGCCACGATGCTTCGGGCTGTATGCCTAATTCCTTCGGCGTCTTCGACCCAGGCCACCCGGTCATCGTGAATACCAATTCGGATCGCTGCGGTATTCATCAGAATTTCGCCGCCGTTCTGAACCACCGATTGCGTGAGCAGGTCACTGAGATCCTGGGAGCGGGTTTTATAATATTGTCCGCCTTGTAAAATATATTCACCGGTGGCGATGGCAAAATAGAGGGCGTTCATGTGCGAGGGAGGCTGTCCATAGTAGCCCCATAGGGTGGAAAGGAGGTGCCGGAGTTGTTTGTCCCGGGTGCGCATTTGCAGCCACTGGGAAAGGCTTAGCGTTTCGAGGCGGTCCATGACCGATTCCTTGCCAAAACGACCGCGCATTTCGGCCTGTACCGCTTGCATATCTTCCATAAAGGCGCTGATGCCGTCTTTTTCTTTTGGGAACACCGTTGCCAGCCGATCAACATAGGCATCCGGGTCTCCTGCCGGCAGGGTCAAATCGAAATCAGGGTGAACAATGCGGCAAAATTCGGGTGTATCCACGAGGTCGAGGTCCTGCCATAAGCCCAATTCAGTCAGTATTTTTTGGGGCATGGCATTTTCGGTCACGGTTGCATGCAATGACACTTCGAAAGTAAATTTGCCCGCGGCCCTATCAAACGATGTAGCGTAGCCCCCGGGGCGATCATGTTTTTCCATGAGAGTCACCGGGAAACCGTTTTGCGCCAAGTAGGCGGCCGAGATCAGGCCGCCCAGTCCGGATCCGATAACTACAACCGGATGCTTCTTATTTGTGGGCAGTGATGCTGCCAGGGTTTCAATACTATGCCACTGGACAGCAGCCGTGGCACCGGCCATGGCCATAATTTTTAGAAAACGCCGGCGGGTGAGGTGTTTGTTGGAATACATATGCATAACAGATTTCTCCTATCGTATAGCGAAGCCAAGAACAGGCAATACTCGGATTAATAAAGGTTTACTTTTGTAAGTTAATCCAAACTGATGTGAATCTCTTTTTGCGGACGGTTCAGTTCAAATTTTGCCTTTTTATAAGAAGGAGGTCCCAGGATTCCCCGGGCATTGTTAGAGTGGCCGTAAGGTTCTTTGGGAATGCCCATGGCATTTTTATCCATTTTGCCGTTGGCGTTGCGATCATGAAACATGGCCACGGCATAGGTGCCGTAGGGCAGCCCTTTGAATTCGGCCCTTGCTTCCTGGTCCACCACCTTAATCTTTGCCTGGGCCGCCCTGGGCGTACCTTCCTTGTAAGCCGACTCGGAATTAAAAATAGCGACCATGGCATAACCTTCGGAACTCGGAAAACCGTCAATCCCGACAATGAGTGTACCCAGAGTTTCAGCAGCCAGAGGGCCACCGTAAGCGAGACAAAACAAGCAGATTAAGACAACACAGTTTGTTTTTTTTAGGATGTTCATGCCTGACTCCTTTTTTAGACACGGTGAATGGGTATCGTTTTTGACATGGTTGGCCGTGAGTATGACCTTTGGCAAAAGATTTATCCAGGCTTATGCGACCGGATGACATATAGGGTGATGAACTGAATTATTTGGGATTGAATGAATTTATACCGGTTGTTTCTAATGAATATGTTCCGATTGAGAATTGTTTTAATAAGTAAAGGCTTTTACTTAACGGCCCAGATTTATGTGAGATTCTGACAAACGCTCTATATTTGCCAACAATCTGGAAAAGTTGGCGGGCCTTTTGGGGAGATGGTGAGGGCGCCGGGCCGCATGGTTTATACCGACTCGGCACCCAGTACGGTGGGTATGATTTATTTTATGGGGTTTAGGCTGGTGGGCCTGCTATGTTGAAAACGACTCAGCCAAATCTGATCGATCCGATGCGGTGTTTGCCGTGGTTGGATCCGGATCCGGTGGTCACCATTGTGCTTTAAAATTATAGCTTTGGGATGATGGCTGTCACTGGCCCACTTATAGACGCCGGGGGGTTGGACATCAAACCAGTTGCCCATGCGCAGTCCGCCATGGGGCGTCCCGATGTGGTCATCTACCTGAAGCCAGACCGAATCGGTGTAGCCGTTGTCTACTTCGCATTTACCCCTTAGCCAGACGACATAACGGCCGGCCGGTGCCTTAAAATGCATGTTGAAATAAACCGATGGCTGAGCGGCCACTCGCTGATTTGCACCCGAAGAAAATACGATGGCCCGGCCAATGGACGCATCTCCGTCTGGGACCACACCCACTCCGGTTGTCGACTGATTGGTTATGGATTGGCAGTTCAGCAATATATCCTGGTCCGGATTATACTGCAAAGGCATGGCCGCGTGTCCTTGGTCAGCCTGGCTGAATGGATTGATAGCCGCAAAGACAATCAAACCGACAAACAGTATATGCAAAGGAGCCAGGGTACGCCACTTCTCAAAGATCTGGAAAACGGGGCGGTTTGTTTTCATTCCAAACAAAAATCGCAGCAAATCAAAGCGCTGAACAACAAGTGTTTGCAGGACTATAATAATGACAAGGGAACCGGTGAACACAATGGCCCATTTGGCGGCATCATGAATCTGCCAGGTTACGACGAAAACACCTAAAGCCAATAAGACCGTCTGGTGCAGGATATAAAAGGGCATCACGCCCTCATTGGCTTTTTGCAGAATGGGACGATCAAAAGAGAGAAAGTGCATACCCAAACCAAGGATAGCCAATAACCAGAGCCAGGCACTCCAGAAAGAGAGGGTGGTGTAGACCCAGTCACTGCCCAAAAAGGGTAGCACCGCACGCGTCGGCCAGAACATCAGATATAGGTATGCGGCCGAAAAACCAAAACCCAGCAGGAGCGATACCCAGCACAGATTCTTTATTTGTTGTTTTAGCTTTACATTGGACGCAATCAGGAAGCCTGCGATCAAAAACCAGATGTAATACAGAAATCCCCAGCCACCATTGCCGACATTTAAAATAGCCTGAGGTATCACGGCCTTCATGATCAAGAGCGGTAGCGGAAAACATAGATACATGAATCCGGGCAAGGCAAATATGGATGTAACCCGATCCAGTACCCCCTGCCCACTGGCTTTAAACCAGATAAACAAAGGATAGCAAAGCAGACTAAAGAGGAATAGAAATAACAAATACCAAAGATGCATCCCGTGAAAAGCAAAATTGCCTGGTATACCAATGCCCATGTAAGGGCCGTTAAAGTATTCGGGCAGGAATGCAAAAAAGGATCCAGAAAACTGTCCATGGGTCAATCGCTCCAGGTAAACTTGCAAAGCACTGTGGGTAAGCGATGCGACCAATACCGGAATCATCAGCCGTAGAAACTTATTTTGACAGAATTTTCCAAAACCGTCGGACTTGCCCAGGGCATAGAAAAGGCCTGATCCGGAGATGACGAAAAAGAGCGGCATCATCCAGCGGGTAGCAAACACATTCCACATTTCCACCCAAATATAGGTGTCAATATTTTTGACATGCCAGTCGCCTAGATTAAAAAAACGGGTGCTGTGATACAGAAAGACCACCCCAATGGCCAGCACACGCAGCCAGTCCAGTTCATACATTCTTTGTGATGTTGGTGTCGTCATTTTCTCTACCCTTACTATTTTGGAGAATGATTATTTTGGACGTACGAACCCACTCGGCAACTAGTGAAAAAAATGCCATGATTTGAATTTGAATTCCCCGCTGCTTTGCAGCGACCGCAGTAAACAGCGTGGGATGAATTCAAATTGTCATATAAGGTCCTAATGTGATAAGAAAGTGCGGTGCCGAAATGCGATGAATTTTGGTAATAATCCCGAAATACCCGATATCTTGTCACGGGATAGAGATTTTAGCCTGCCAAACCAAAGGCGGATAAACCCCTCAATTAGGAGCGACAGCGTCGCGATATATAAAATCGTGGAACACGATTTTATGATCCGTTGAATTTGCGATCCCATTCGAATTCGCGTGCCGTGACCACGTCTTCCATGCGTCGGATGCGCTGATCCAGGTTTTGGTAGCGCCGCTTTATGCGGCTGGTTGCGCGTTGGCTAGAGGTGGTATAGCTATCATAAAATTCTTGCTCGGCCTCGGTTTCAATCGGTCGGACCGGTTCTGGTTTCATGAGAAAAGCAGCCACGAAATATAGTACCAGTATGGGCCATACACCGCTGGCTAGAAATATGATCAGAACGATGGCACGGATCCAAAAGGGTTTGAAATCGAAATGTTCGGCCAGGCCTTGACAGACACCCAGTATGATCCCATTGCGGGAGCGATAGATGCCGCGACCATTGATATATTTGAATCTGCTCATGGTGTTTTATCCTTTCCTTCCATGAGAATGGTTTCCAGGCTTTCCACACGTTTTTCCATATTGGAAAGATTATGATAGATTTCCTGGATCATCTTGGTTTCCTCATCGTATCGTTTGCGGCCTTTGCGGGAAACACCGCCATGTCGCATTTTAATAATCGTTAATATGGTACCTGCCAAAATCCCGAATATGAGTACGAGGCTAGTGAAAACGATGGATACGATGATGACAGCGTTCATATGGTTGTACTCCCAAATGATGATTGCCGATTCCCACAGACACTGCGTTACTTAGGCTGTTTCGGAATCGGTTGATGATTTTTTACGTACGGACTTTAGGGCCGCGAGTTCTTTCTCTATATCATCATCCATCATCAAATTGTCAAATTCTTCTTCGATAGTTGGCTTTTTACCGAAATTGACCAAATCGGCCTCAGCCTCCATGCGTTCGATACGGTTTTCCAGATCATCGAAGCGGGCGATGGCTTCGAAATTATCCATGCGGCGAATTTCTTCTTGGGCACGTTTTTTTCTGCGGGCGTGGATATGGCGCTGAATCAGCATGCGCTGTTTCTCTCTAGCGGAATCCAGCTTGCTTTCCAGGAGTCGAATGTCTTCTTGATATTTGGTAACCATATCCTCATGTTCCAAGAGCTCCTCATGCAGAGAGTCGGCCAGATCTGCAAATCGCCGTTTTTCATTGAGGGCTTCGCGAGCCAAGTCATCCCGACCTTTATCCACAGCCAGGTTGGCCCGGGCTTGCCATTGGTCCTTGCGGGCGGCAACATTGTCGAGCCGTCGCTGTAGTTTCTTGCGACTGGCAATGACGCCAGCACAGGCGGCCTTCAATTCGATAAGGGTATCCTCCATTTCCCGTATCATGAGTTTAATCAGTTTTTCAGGGTCTTCGGCCTTATCCAGCATGGCATTCATGTTGGAACTGACGATATCTCGAAATCGTGTAAAAATACCCATTTTAAAACCTCCGGATTTTAGTGCATTTCAGGTTCGATTGACTACAGCTGATTCTGTGCCGGCAAGCAAAATCAACTGCATTTCGTGGCCTATTGAAAAATTATTATGAGCATAATGCATGCCAAGGTTACATGTTTAATATAACTATTTGAAATAATAATATAAAGTATAAATTGACACGCTTTGGATGATGTGGTATTATTAACCAATAAATGGTAAAATAAACGAATTAGTGGTTAATTACATGGAACATTCATCATCAAAAATTGCCACTCCGCGGATGGCAACCGACGCAATTGGACAATCGGATGCCTTTATTCTTTTTCAGGAATCACTTTCCAAGGTTGCACCAGTCAATCGACCGGTGTTGTTGATGGGCGAGCGCGGAACCGGTAAAGAGTTGGCCGCCCTGCGGCTACATTACCTGTCACCCCGCTGGCAGGAACCCCTGGTAACATTGAATTGTGCTGCTTTAAGCCCGACATTGATTGAAACAGAATTGTTTGGGCATGAAAAGGGAGCCTTCACGGGTGCAACCCAGTCCCGCAAAGGGCGTTTTGAGGCTGCCGACGGCGGCACCCTGTTTCTGGATGAAATTGGCAATACACCCTTGGAAGTGCAAGAGAAAATACTAAGGGTAGTTGAATACGGTAGCTTTGAACGCGTGGGTGGCTCCGTTCCAGTTGAAGCAGATGTTCGTTTGGTGGGCGCCACCAATGTGGATTTGGTGGCCTTGACCGCTAGAGGTTTATTTAAACGTGATTTATTGGATCGCATCTCCTTTGAAGTACTTTTTTTACCGCCCTTACGCAAACGGGAAGCGGACATCCGCTTATTGGCCAACCATTTTGCTGCGCGGATGGCCTTTGAACTCGGTCGCGAGGAACCACCGGATTTCAGTGAAAATGCAATGACCCTTCTGGAGGACTATGCCTGGAAAGGTAATGTGCGTGAATTGAAGAATGTGATCGAGCGCGCAGTTTATAAGACTGTGGGTAGCGCCATAACAGATATTGATTTCAATCCGTTCCAATCACCTTATGGGCTCGTGGCAAGGCCAGCAATTTCCGAAGCTAACCAATCCATATCGCACCCAGTCCCAACCGATCTGACCAGCATGCCTTTTAAAGACGCCGTTAAAACACTGGAAATTAGAATGCTAAAGACAGCACTTGAAAGCACCCATTATAATCAAAAAAAAGCTGCTCACAAACTGGGTTTGACCTATGATCAAGTGAGGGGTTTGCTAAAAAAGCATGCAGCTGCGCTAAAAAATAAATCCTAATCTAATCGTACAACGATTAAGTTAGGATTTATTTTTGAGTGCCTTTTTGAGCGCGGCCTGATGAATGTGGCCCGCAAAGTGAACCGGGCTTTTGCCATGGATGGGATCCCATCCAGCCGGATCGGCACTGCAGAAAAATTGAACTTCCAAGCCAAAGCGTGTGGGGGCATCGGCCGCATCTTTACTAATCATTTTTTGGGCCGCTTCCCATGTGGCGCCACATGGTGCGCCCCGCGTGACAGTTATGCGTTGAATCTTACCGTCGACAACATCAACATCCACCTCTGGTGCACCAAAACGTTCCTCATAGCTTCCCAAGCAGCCCGGCCTGGAAAGGCCGCATCAGGTGGGCGGGGTGATAACACAGGTTCCGGAATGCTTTTTGCCGGATGCAACCACCGGGATTTCCTGGTCTGCACACAGCCTGGCCAGATCGTGCGAGAGGTCCGGATGTTTTAAAAAATCGAGTACCAGGTCGGCTTCGATATGCTGGGGCAAGTACTCGCGGGCATCATCGATGATAGGGGGCAGTTCTGCGTCGATGGAAATAGTGATAATTTCAAATTGATCGCCGCCATATTTGCGAATCCCAGCGATTTTACTTTCACCACTTTGGTTTTGTTGAAATACGAGAATCTTCATTAGAAATTAATACGATCTATGTTGAAAACCTGATCTAATCTGTCGATCGGAAATTTGGTTTTTTGCAATGCTACAGATAATCTATCCATTCCCAGTGATAATGTCCACCAGCTTGTACCCGAGCTAAATAATTTCTTTGAATAGCGTACTGCAGGGAGTTTCGGATTTGGGTTTCGGAGTGGTCCATCTGCCCGTTGATTTGGATCACGAGGTTTTCCAGGTTGAGATCATCTACGGCTGCGTTGCGTGGCACCGTTTCCATGTTTTCGATAACCGACTTCATCATTAGATCGTATATTAAAATAATGTGTTCTAGGTTGGTCAGGGGCCAGGCCTCCTCTTCAGAGGCCGTTCCGCGGTCGCGACGTTTCTTAATGTCATCCAACCAAGTATCAAAGTGATCCTGCCATTCTTTGACGATCCCATCAAGTCTTTGCTGATCGATTGCCGCTGTCCGTATAATGGCGCAATTGGCATGATAGTCATCCCAATCATGACTCATGATTTGAAGGTCATATTGATGCTGGTTTTCGCGAACATCGGTACCGGGAAAGGGCGCCAACAGGTGATAGCCGTGTAGAACCCCCATGCCCTTGAGCCGTTCGGCAAAGCTAACTGTTTCTTGGAGGGTTTGCTCATTTTCGCCCGGTAATCCCAGGATAAAGGACGCCTGGGGTGTGACACCCACCTGATTGCACAGGTTCACCGCGTCTATTACCTGATCCAGGCGGATGCCTTTTTTGATACGCTTGAGAATTTCAGGGCTGCCCGATTCAACACCGAAGCTGACGGCTGTACACCCAGCCTGATGCATGCGTTCCAAGAGTGATTTTGAAACTGTATCAACCCGGGCAAAGGAAGTCCATTGCACATCTAACTGTCGCCGGATGATTTCGTCACAGACAGCCAAGCAGTGTTTTTTGGAAGCTGTAAAGAGATCGTCGGCGATATTGATCTGATGAAAATCGAGTGACTTAAGGTATGCCAGTTCATCCACGACTTTTTTGGGATTGCGGTAACGGACCTTGCCACCGACCATTTTTCGACCGACGCAGAATATACATTTAAATGGGCAGCCCCGGCTGGTGGTCATGCTGATGGGCAGACCAAGGGCACGATAGCGTACCAGGGGGATCAGATGTCTGGCCGGTTCTGGGAGGTCGTCAATATTGGCAATCGGTTCCCTGGGCGGCGTTGATATAACACCATTCTGAGTTCGAAAGGCCATTCCTTTGATCTGGTCCCAAAACTGTCTGTCCTGGTAGGACTTGGCCAATTCTAGGAGGGTGTCCTCGCCTTCACCCACGACAATTACATCGATTTGCGAGCAGTTCGCTAAAGTATCGTGAGCGCAAAAGCTAACATGGGGCCCGCCCATTACCGTGACGATATTTGGCGCCAATGATTTAACATCCTGCAATACACTGGCAGCGTGGTTGAAATTCATGGTTACGGCAGTGGCCCCAATCAAGTGGGGCTCAAAATCTGAAATAACTTGTTCAAGATTCTGTTTGGCGTAGGGATAGACTACTAAATCCAGAATCTTAACTTCAATTTCGGCGGCTTCCAGTGCGCCAGCCAGAAAGGCGAGTCCCAGGGGCGGTGAGGGGGTTTCCGAAATAGGGTAATAAGGGTTAATTAATAATACACGCATAGTGGTATTTATACAAAGGCAATGACTTCCTAAAATATCCAATTTCTGCGTTGCGCTTCATTCCGCTGTTATACCAACGTACTTTATGTACGCCTAGCTACGGAATTTGCGACGCCTTGAACTTGAACATTTTACTTTGCCATACGATTCACGTCCTCTTTAGGAGACCATTCATCATTATTAAAAGAAAATAGGGTCCGGAAAATTCCGGACCCTATGATTATACAACCAACAAAAACCGGTTTTAGAACAATCCGGTGACCTTGCCGGTATCTGTTTCCACATCCACGCGGCGGTAGGCTGGGTTGGAGCCGGTACCCGGCATCAGGCTGATGACACCTGCGCAGGGGCAGAGGAACTTGGCACCAGAGTAGATCAGCACGTCGCGGATGGGCAGTGTCCAGCCCTTGGGCGCCCCTTTGATGGTCTTATCGGCGCTGAGGCTCTCATGCGTCTTGACCATCATGGTGGCGAAGTCGGCGTACTTGGGATCGTTTTCCAGCATTGCGGCCTTGGCGTTGGCTTCGGGAGCCCAATCCACGCCGTCGGCGCCGTAAACTTCCTTGGCGATGAGGTCTACCCGGTCGCGCAGCTTCATTTCCAGCGGATACAGGAATTTGAAATCGTTCTCTTCTTCACAGGCATCGACGACCGCATCGGCGAATTCCAGAGCGCCCTCGCCACCCTTTTCCCAGTGTTTGGACTCGGCGCAACGGGCACCGGCGGCCTCGGCGATCTTGCGTATGACGGCGCACTCGGCATCGGTGTCAGAGTAGAAGCGGTTGATGCATACCACCGGGTTGATACCGGCTTTGCGGATGGTGTTGATGTGATGCACCATATTCTCGCAGCCCTTTTCGACCCACTCCAGGTTTTCCTTGGTGTAATCGTCCGGCAGGGCTTTGCCGGTCACGACTGTGGGGCCGCCACCGTGCATCTTCAGGGCGCGGATGGTGGTGGTCAGAACCGATACATGCGGTTTCAAGCCACTGAAACGGGATTTAACATTCCAGAATTTTTCAAAGCCGATGTCGGCGCCGAATCCTGACTCGGTGACATGGTAGTCGAAGAGCTTCAGGCCGACGCGGTCGGCGATGATGGAGCTCTGGCCCACAGCGATGTTGGCGAACGGGCCGGCGTGCACCAGGCAGGGGTTGTACTCGGCGGTGCACATCATGGTCGGGTTGATGGTGTTGCGCATGAAGGCCGTCATGGCATTGCCAACTTCAAGATCGCCGGTGGTTACCGGGTTGCCGCTCTTATCAAAGGCCACGGTGATGTTGTTGAGGCGCTCTTTCAGATCGGCCAGATCGCGGATAACCGACAGTATGGCCATACACTCGGAGCCCACCGCGATACCGAACTTGGACTGCATGGTGAAGCCGTCGAAACGGCCGCCGATACCGATGATGATGTTCCGCAAGGCCTGGGCGCAGAAGTCGATGATCCAGCCCATTTCGATGCGGGTGGGATCGATGTTCAGACGCGCCATGCCGGTCAGGCGTGCCAGCTGCTCGTCATTGTAGTTGCGCTCGTGTTGCATGCGCGAGGTCAAGGCCACCATGGCCAGGTTGTGGGCATTCATGATGTCGTTGATGTCGCCGGTGAGTCCCAAAGAAAACTCGGTCATGGGGATCAGCAGGGAGTTGCCGCCGCCGGCCGCGGTACCCTTGACGTTCATGGTGGGACCGCCGGAGGGCTGACGCAGAGCGCCGCCCACATTCTTGCCACGCATACCCAGACCTTCCATCAGGCCGCAGGAGGTGGTGGATTTGCCTTCACCCAGCGGGGTCGGGGTTATGGCGGTGACTTCAATGTACTTACCGTCGGGTTTGTCTTTAAGGCGATCGATGATCTTGAGAAAGTCCAGTTTGGCCAGCCGGCCCATGGGAAGCACTTCCCCCGGGGCCAGGCCCAGTTTTTCGGCCCATTCATCCGGTGTCGGCATGTTTTTTTCCGCTGCTTCCGAAATCTGCCAGTCAGCCATTTCTACTGCGTTGTATGCCATAGTTCCAACCTCCTTACGTTTATAGAGTTCTCAGGGATGCTCTTATGCGAGCGTTCATATGTCCTTAGTTTTTTGCCTTTTAGAATTGGTGAAATGGGGAAAAAGGCGTCAAATTGATGACCCCAACCAGCTATCATGTGAAGATTGATTTGGCAAGCGCTAAGTCCACCCCAATTGATTAAATAGGGAGTCCCATCAGCAGGTTTCGCCAACGCAGTGCTGCAGATGATTCATGCGGAAATAGAATCCCTGCTTTCGCATGAGTACATCATGATTGCCGATTTCCAGGATACGGCCTTTATCAAGGACGGCGATGGTATCGGCCTGGCGGACGGTGGAAAGTCTATGGGCAATTACCAAGGCGGTTCTGCCGATCATGAGTTTGGAAAGGGCGTCTTGGATGGCATCTTCGGTTAAGGAATCAATGTAGGAAGTGGCTTCGTCTAGAATGATCAGTTCGGGATCGCGTGCAAATGCCCGGGCAATCGATATCAGTTGGCGCTCGCCACTGGAAAGAGAGGCCCCGCCACGGGAGAGGATGGTGTCCAATCCGTGGACTTGTTTTGCAACCACCCCCTGGCAATTGGCAGCCGCTATAATCCGAGCCACATCGGCTTCGCTGGGATTGGCTTGATCCCGCCAGATATTGGCACGGATAGTGTCTGAAAATAAATAGGGCTCCTGGGATACAAATGCCATTTTGGCACGGTAATCGGCGACACTTAGGTTTTTAATATCCTGATTATTTAGAAAAATCCCGCCTGAAACCGGACTGTAGAAGCGCATAATCAGGTTGGCAATGGAAGTTTTACCCGAGCCGGTGGGACCAATAATAGCCACACTTTCGCCGGCCTGAATTTTAAGAGAAATATCCGTCAAAACTGTTTCAGACGGGAGATATCCAAAGGATACTCGATCCAGGGCAATGGTTTCAATTTTTGGCAGGGCTTGGGGTACGGACAGGGTCTTCGTTTTCACATCATCGGTGTTTATTTGAGCATCAATCGCGTTGGGTGTATCTAAAATCAGAAAGATTCTTTCGGCCGATGCCAGGGCGTTTTGAAGAATATTATATTTTTCAGCCAGATCCCGGATCGGTCTGAAGAACATACGCATGTAGGATATAAAGGCCACCAGGACACCGAGGCTGATGGCTTCATTCAGAACACTTTGACCACCATAAAAGATGATCACGGCAACAGTGACAACACCGAACACTTCTATCAATGGCATGAACACGGCCAATACATGAATTTGGCGCATACCGGCTAAATAATTTTCATGATTGAGTTTCGCAAAGTGCTGGGCTGTTATCTTTTCTTTGCAAAAGGATTGGATTACACCAATGCCGTCAATCATTTCAGCAAACTTGGTATTAATTTCAGCAACTTTGATTCGCAGTACCCTGAAGGCATCCCGAATGTGGCTTGAAAAAGCAAAACTGGTATACCCCACCAGCGGCATGACTATAAACGAAAACAGGGCCAGTTTCCAATTCATTACAATCAGTACCACGGCAATGCCAATCAGCAGAAAAAAATCCTTGAATACCAAGGAAATAACCGAGGTGAAAAGTTCATGCATATTCTGAATGTCGTTGGTGACCCGAGTTACCAAACGGCCTACCGGGTTTTGGGTGAAAAAGGGCATGTTCAGGTGTTGAATATGATCAAAAAGGGCTAGCCGGAGGTCGTTCATCATACGGTGACCGGTGTATTCCATGACGATTTTCTGAAAAAAATTAAAACCAAAGTTCAGCACAATGATTAGCAGGAAGGCGACAGTAACGCGTGTAATACCGGTCAAATGGTTTTTTCGCAAGATTGCGATTTCTTCGGTCTGGAGCCGGGAAAGTTGTTGGTAGGATATTAGATAAAATTGACCCGATCGTCTGAATTGGTTGCGATGGCGATTGATTACTGTTTGGACTTCAGCCGTATCCGGCTCGATTTTTAAATAGCGGGAAAGGGTCTTATCCGACGCATCCTTGCTGTCTGGCTTGAAAGCCGCTTCCATTTTAGGCACAATGTACTGATCAATGGCAATTTTAGTGACATAGGGAATGGCCAAATCCAGCAGCGTGATAAACATAACCAGAACGATGGATACAGAAATCATCCATCGGTGCGGTTTTAAAAAAGGAAGCAGTCTTTTCAGAAGCTTTAGGTCATAGGACTTACCCAGCTGTTGTTCCTCGAAAAATCCAGAATCATGCCGCATGGTGGACCTCTTGGAGACGAAGGGTTCGAGCATAGTATTTGTTGTTGGCCATCAATTCGTTATGATTTCCATACTCGATGGCTCGACCCTGGTTGAGTGACAGCATCTGGTCGGTGAAGCGGATGGCGGATATACGATGTGAGATGATCATAATGCTGCGCCGATCTGTCAATTGGCGGATATTGTCTATGATTTGGTTGCCGGTATTGGTGTCGACCTGGCTGATGGGATCATCCAATAGTAAAATCGGTCGATCGACTAACAGTGCGCGGGCTAAAGCCAAGCGCTGTTTCTGACCCCCAGAGAGAATGATTCCGCGTTCACCCACTACGGTATCAAAGCCGAGTGGAAATGATTGGATGGTATCGTAAACAGATGCCATGCGTGCGGCCTGCTCGATAGACTTTTGGCTGTATCGGTTCTCACCCAAGGTCAGATTTTCCATGATGGTGCCTGCGAACATGAATGGTTCTTGGGGCACATAGGCAATCTGGGACCTCAAATCCTCAATTCGAATGCGAGGCAGCGCTATGTTGTCTAACAGGATCCGGCCCTGAGTTGCATCATAGAATCTGAGAATCAGATTAAAAAGGGTGGTTTTGCCACTTCCAGGCGGCCCCAAAATGCCCAACGATTCTCCTGGTTTTAGTTCGAAATGAATTTCTGAGAGAATCGGGGCAGTATTGGCATTAAAGGAGAGACCCACGCCATCAAATTGCAAATGACCGGCCTGACGTCTGATGGGGACAGCATTGGGGACATCCTTGATATCGGGGATCGTCTCCAAAACAGCATGGATTCGGTCCAGAGATGCTCGACCGCGCTGGACCAGGTTCGTTACCCATCCCATGGCCATCATGGGCCAGGTTAGAAGACCGAGGTAACTGATAAAAGCTACAAAATCTCCCGGAGTGATTTCCTGTAAAATCGCCTGACGACCACCCAGGTATATCACGATTGCCAAGCTGAGATTAGAAAACAGAAGCATCAACGGAAAAAATGTACCTGTAATGGTCACCAGTCGTAGGTTTTGGCGGACATAATCGCCAGACTTGTGCTCAATTTGTTGCTTTTCGATTGATTCCGTACCGTAAGCTTTTACAATCCGAATTCCGGCCAAACGCTCGCGCACACCTTCAGTCAGATCTGCAAATGATCCTTGAACATCCCGGTAGCGCCGGTGCATTTGCCGACCGAGGAGGCGTGTACCCAAAACGATAAAAGGCATGGGAATTAGGACAAAGGCAGTGAGATGCAGATCGATATAGGCCATGAATCCAATGGATGCTGCCCCAAGGACAATGGCATCATTGAGGGCCACCATCCCCATGCCAGTGGCCATGCGAACCTGTTGGATATCATTGGTGGCTCTGGCCATGAGGTCGCCAGTTTGGGTTTTATCGAAATAAGCACTGGAAAGTTTTTCAATATGGCTAAACAACTTGTTGCGAAGACCTTCTTCCACACGACGGGATGTCCCTAGCAGACATCGCCGCCATAGGTAACGAAACAACCCAATACCCAAACCAATAGCGAGTATGATGAGGGCATAGCGAATTAAACCGCTAGCGTCGATTGCAAATGTTGTCAGGTCGTCAATTGCCCATTTGATAACGCGTGGAACAAGTAGCTGCAATATGTCTACCAGAATCAGGCACGCAAAACCGATCAGAATGATCCACCGATTTTCGATAAAATAAGGTTTGATCAATTGTAAAGGAGTCATATGGAAAACCGTGATACATTCTTAGCGCAAGTTTAGGCTATCAAGGAACCCTGTAATCAAAGACCAAAGTTGCGTTAATGAAAAACAGGGTTGTCATGCGGACACGCTGACAAGCCTGTCACAAATTTAATCAGAATATTAGCATAAATTATGAATTGTCATGAAAATGTTTAAATAATAGGCTCATACTGTTGTTTCTAAGCTGTGAAATAAACTTGATCAACCACTTGAAGATATTGACTTTCATGCGGCCACTTGTTAAAGTGCGTCTTTATGGACTTAGGAAATGTGGTCGAATTTATCGACCGTCAAAAAATGGTTTGTGCGGTCATTTTAGAGATAAAAAAACTGAGGTTACGGCTCTTGACCGAGGGTAATCGTGAAGTTAAACTTTCAGCTGACAGACTATCCCACCGAAGCGGCCGTCATCTCGATTTGTCCATGAGCCGGGAGAAACTAGTTGACACCTTGAAGGAGATTTCCAATCAGCGTAGAGCGCTCATCGATCATGTGGATGTTAAAGAATTATGGGAAGTATTAAACAGCGAACAGGAATGGATCGATCTTGAAACCATGACGGCATTCTGTTTCCCCAATAGTGCGACACCGGATCATGAGTCTGCCGTCATGCGCGCCTTTTTTAATAACCGGCACTATTTTCAATTCAGCGGTAACCGGTTTTTCCCCCATTCCGAAGAAAAAGTAGTTGCGCTGGATAACCGCCATAAAGAAACTATGCGCTTAAAGCACCTTGCGGATCTTGGTGCACGTTGGATTAAACACCTTCTAAACCCAGATACGGTTTTCCACTCTGAGCTTACCGAAAACGAACATATTGAAATTTTGAAGGTATTAACATCCACGTATCTTTATCAAAAAGAGAGCCCTCATTATGCCCTGGGGAGAAAAATACTCAAAGAAGCCGGCAGCAACGTGGATGACAACCGACTTTTTGCAATTTTTGTCGATCTTGGGGTATGGGATAAAGATGTAAACCTGGATCTCCTGCGGTTGGGTGTCACTATGGATTTTATTGAGAGGGTTCAGGAAAACGCCGAAGATCTGGTCAAACAGGCCTACTACGCAAATACCGAAACCACGCGAGATAGTCATCGTGTTAATCTAACCGATCTGCATCTGATCACCATAGACGGCCAAGCAACACTGGATTATGACGATGCCTTGAGCATTGAAAAATCAAATAACCATTATCGGCTGGGTATCCATATATCAGACGTGGGAAGTTTGATTCAGAATAACAGTTCGGTGGATCAGGAGGCGGCCAAGCGTGCCAGTTCCATCTATACACCTGATATGAAGATACCGATGATACCGCCCAGTCTTGCGGAGGGCCTTTGTAGTTTAAAAGCCGGGGAACTACGTCCTGCCATCAGTACCTTGGTGCAGATCAGTAAACATGGTGAAATCGGCGAGGTCGAGGTGGTCCCCAGTCTGGTCTCAGTCCAACGGCAGCTAAGCTACTATGATGTAAACACCGTTGCCGATGATGACGAAGAAATCCGGATTCTGTATGAGATAGCCAAGCAGTTCCGGCAAAAAAGGCTTTCCCAGGGAGCATTACAAATCACGCTTCCGGAAATCAATATTTGGATTAATCAAGATGGAGAACCCACCGTCAGCAAAATCAACAGGGAAAGTCCGGGCCGCATGCTGGTGGCAGAATTGATGATCATGTGCAACTGGCTTACGGCCAAATTTTTACGCGATCACAATATGCCAGCGATATTCAGGTCACAGCCAGAGCCCCGCAGTCGGATATTCAAGGATCATGAAGGTACATTATATCAAAACTGGGCCCAGCGAAAATTACTCAGTCGCTTTGCATTGAGTTTCAATGCCAATTTTCACACCGGCCTGGGTCTAGAAGCATATGTAACTGCGACATCACCCATTCGAAAATATTTTGATCTGGTAACGCAACGGCAGATCCGTGCTGTTCTGGGGCTTGACAAACCATACTCAAAAGAGGAAATTGATCATCTGATCACGGCACTGGAAAAACGTATGAGCGCGGTGTCTCAAATCCAGTACAATCGCAATCGCTACTGGTTGTTAAAATATCTACAGCAGAAGGTTGGTGAGCGGACAGAGGCCATCGTCCTGGGACGAAAGCGGAATGCCTATATAATTCTACTCAGCGAATATATGTTGGAATGCGGTTTGCCCTTTTCCAAGGGTATTGATTTAAAACCTGAAGATTTGGTGAGCGTCAAAATTCAACAAGTCAATGCCAGAGGCGGTTTAATCTCGGTATTTATGGGTTAAGAGATCGCGTTGATGTAGCCATGAATTTGAGCTTTTTGCAAAACCGGCTATCTATGAATTTCCAGTTGAATCTGAGCATTTTATAAATCTGCCATCTACTTATACGGATTTATCATTTTTAAGGGTGCACCCACCCAATCAACAGGAGTCCAGCAATGAAAATTAAAACCTTAATTCTTGCTCTGCTTGTGGGGATCTTTTGTTTGAGTCCCGCTTACTTCACCCATGCACAAGAGGCTGCCATGGGAGAGGTCGCGTCGATGCTGGGTAGCGTAGAAATTCAGCGGGCCAAACAAACCACCTGGTTGAAGGCCCGCAAACATACGGAAATATTCTTTGGGGATATGATCCAAACCGGAGAAGATTCCGAGGCTGTTATCAGTCTGGTAGACGACAGCATTATGCGTATTCGAGCCAATAGCAAGGTTGTACTGAACACCCGTATATCACCCGTTGAGAAGAAGAACTCTGTCCTGTTGTTTTTTGGCAGATTATGGAACAAGGTTAGTAAAAAAGCACTTCGTAAAAAAGTCTTTGAAGTTCAAACACCAACCGCTGTGTGCGGCGTGCGTGGAACCGATTTTGAAATCGCTGCCTACGAAGATGGCACCATGCTGGTGCAGGTGGTCAGCGGCGAGGTCGAGGTGGATAGCGAAGCTACCAGCCAAACGCTGGCTGCTAATCAGGGAACCCAGGTTTCCTTTGATCAAAAAGAAATTCGGGTCACAACTGATTTTGATCCGGATTGGGAACAGGACCAACAAAGATCGCGGGAGAAGCTATTGGGGGATGGTGAGAAATATGGCGGTTACGTTAGTGATGAGATCTACCGACGAAGGGATCATTTAAAGAATCTGGTAGACCGGGCCGCAGACTTGGCGGCGGCAAAAGAGCAACTCAAACAACAGGCCGCTGCTGCCCAGGACGCGGGCGATAGCGAGGCTTATGAAACTTATTTGATTGAAATCGAGAAAATCAGTTCAGAGCAGAAAGCATTGAACAAAAAAATTGCTTATTATAGCCGCCGGCTGGAGTGTCATTTTGGCCTGTTTTCACATTATGGCGATCTGGCAAAACACCCGGAAATCTCCAAACGGTTTAAAGGACGTGAATTTATTCTGAATCAATTGGATAACATCGAATCGATTTACGCTGAATTCGACGCCATGGCCGAAGAGGGCATGAAAATATCTATGGAAGACATGGAAGATCTCATGGATGAGATGCGCGACAAAATGACCGATTTCAAACAATCTAAGTCTAAAGGGGATATATTCAAAGAGATGGATTAGCGCCGCCAGAGGCGGCATGGCGCAACATGCAAAGTTTCTAAGAGATTAAAGGATATTACATCGCAATTTAGCTAGAATGCGAGCATAACGCAATTCATATTGCTTAAGGGATATTGTTAATCAGATGGGCATACAGGAAAGAAAAGAACGTGAAAAGGAGCGACGACGGCAGCAGATCATTGTTGCCGCCAAACGTGTTTTTACCAAAAAAGGTCTGAGCAAGACCACGATGGAGGATATCGCCAAGGAATCCGAGCTGAGTCCGGGTACCCTCTATTTATATTTTAAGAACAAAGAAGAGCTTTATGCCTCACTGTCACTTAGGATTCTACAGTTTCTGAATATTCGTGTGGCCCAGGTAATTGAAGCAGATAAGACGAGCCCACCAGAAAAACTCGATAAACTCATTGCCGCCATGTATGAGGTCTACGAGTTTGATCCCATGGTGATTATTAATATGTTTCATCTGCAATCCAGTGAGACATTGCGAAACCTTTCTCCAGCGCTATTGCAGGAAATCAATACATTATCGAAAAAGGCGCTGGGTCATATGGCCAGCATATTTAAGGATGGGATCGAACAGGGATATTTTATTGAACGCCACCCCATTGCACTGGCCGATATCTTCTGGTCACTATTTTCGGGCGTTATTTTATGGGAGGCTAGCAAGAAAGTGATCGACGCGGATAAAGATCATTTAAAGTCAACGCTCGCCACTGCTTTTGAGCTTTTTTGCAGAGGGCTGAAAAAATAGCCGTTGCATTCTATTTTCAAGTGGAATTATTGATGCTTTCAATGCTGATACCGGGCATTTTGTCGATTTACTGAGAGTGTTTTTCACATATCGAGTATTACCCAATTCCACTGTTAATGCTTGACTCAAGTTTTCCCTGGTCCTATAGTGTCCTACATTGTATCCTCAGGGCAAGTACGACTGATATGTCAGATGATGCTCTTAATAAATTTGCGACATGCTGCTTCAATTAGAAATTGTTCTCTCCGTATTCTTGAGTTCATAGCATCCTCTTCATTTTTAGGAGGATATTATCACGCGGCTATGACAGATACGGTTTAAAGAGCAGCCCTTATTTTGGGTGTAACGCGAAACTTTTAGAATTCACAAAGAGGCTCTTTGATCTGCTGTCAACGCAGCAGGTCGAAACTTCTCCCAGTAAATTTCAGTGTTGGAGGCAGTTTATTCACCTATCAATTCAACCTTAGGAGGTAAGCAATGAAAAGACGAGACTTTATAAAGAAGGCCGGTGTTGGGGCTATTGCCGCAGGAGCAGTGATTGCAGGCGCTCCTGCCGTACATGCACAAAAGATGATAGAGATTACCATGGTTGCGACGTGGGGTCGGGATTTTCCAGGTCTGGGTACTGGAGCCCAGCGATTTGCAGCGCGATTGCAGGATATGACCAATGGACGCATGAAAGTAAACTATTTTGCCGCCAATGAACGCGTCAAGGCCTTCGATTCCTTCGATGAAGTTGCCTCCGGCAATGCCCAGATATATCATGCTGCCGATTACTACTGGAAAGGCAAGCATCCGGGCTGGGCTTACATCACCGGTGTCCCATTTGGTTTGACCTACACCGAAATGAACGCCTGGATACGTTACGGTGGCGGTCAGGAATTGTGGGATGAACTGGCAGCCGGGTTTGGGATCAAAGGACTGATGTGCGGCAATACCGGTTCACAGATGGGCGGATGGTTCCGCAAGGAAATCAACTCTCCCGACGATCTGAAGGGGCTCAAAATGCGTATTCCAGGCCTGGGCGGGGATGTCATGACCAAACTCGGTGCTTCGACCGTGTCCATCCCAGGTGGCCAGATTTATGAAAACCTGATAGCCGGATCGATTGATGCCACCGAGTGGGTCGGTCCCTGGAACGACGGCTTCATGAAATTATATGAAGCCGCCAAGTACTACTACTACCCGGGTATGCATGAGCCGGGCTCGATGCTGTCCATCGGCATGAATAAAAAATGGTGGGATGGTCTTGCAAAATCCGACCAGCTGACCATTGAAGCGGCCGCATCCATGGAAAATGACATGATGATGGCTGAATTTAATGCCAAAAACGGGGAAGCCCTTGCCAAACTGGTCACCGAACAGGGTGTTAAACTGCGTGAGTTCAACGACGATGTCTACGATGCCTTTGGTGAAGCCGCTGCGGAAGTCTATGCAGAGACAGTCAAACACAGCACTCTGGCAAAGAGAATCCACGAAAGCTTTGTCAAAGCGCGCGCAGAGGTCGGCAGCTGGATGAAGATCTCAGACCAGGCCTACCTCAACCAGCGTAACCGTGTACTGGGTCTCTAAAGGATATTGTAAACTATTTTCCATAGAAATATGGCACCCTTCAGGATGCCATATTTCGCCTTTTTATGGGGAGGTTTTGTAAATCCATTTGGTCGTTGAATGTGGCACGGCCTTACTATCACAACCCAAAGAATTCTGCGGTATTAAACAATACAAAACTCATGAGCTCTTCAGAACCTACTGTAACAAATGACGTTGAAGATACCGTTATTGAGGAAGATGTCTTAGACACCGTTGTTGAGAAAAGTGTCTCAGGTCAAGAATTTCTTGTGTTGCTGGTACGCATGTTAGCAGTATCGATCGTGGCGGTCATGCTGCTGTTCTTGCTTAACAACTACCTGAATTTCTGGCGGGAATGGCCTGGGTTACCATCACTATTTTCACACCATGGCTGGTTTGGCCTGGAAGCCCTAAGCACCGCTCTCGATAATGGACAGATTGTAAAAGGGTGGCTGCAGCTTCTAAGTTACCTGGGAGCAGTTGCTCTTGTTGTCCTGTATGTCATGCGGACCCGCAACCAGTCCTTGCGTGCGGATGCCGCTTTGCTGTCCGGGTTTGCCGCCTATATCATCCGAGCGGCCTTCTGGACCGTACTGATTATTGGCTTCGTCGATATCCTCATCTCTTTTTTAAGGGTGGAGAATCTCCTGGCGCCTTTAGTTGGTGATGAATTGTCCCAGGCCCTGGGACGCGCCCAATTTCGCGGTATTTATGTACACTATCCATTGATCCTGCTGTCGTTTGTCATCGCTTTTTTTAACAGATCTCTCGGATTTACCTGGTTGACCTTTCTGGTGGTATTGGCGGAGTTCCAGATCGTTATTTCCCGGTTTGTTTTTTCCTATGAACAGCCTTTCATGGGCGATCTGGTACGTTTCTGGTATGCAGCCCTGTTTCTTTTTGCCAGTGCCTATACCCTTGTTAATGAAGGGCATGTTCGTGTCGATGTTTTTTATTCACGTTTCAGCAAACGCCGCAAGGCATGGTCCAATACCGTGGGCACATTGCTGTTGGGCCTGCCATTGGGGTGGGTTATCCTCGGGACCGGCATGTGGTATAAAACCAGCAGTATCAACAGTCCGGTATACAGTTTCGAGGTTTCACAATCCGGTTACGGATTATATGTGAAGTGGCTGATGGTAGGATTTCTGGCCGTCTACGCCGTGTCCATGATTGTACAATTTTCCAGTTATCTGCTCGACAATGTTGCTGACCTTCGTCAGGAACCAGGTGGTGATCAGTTAGCCGGTGAGTCGTAAAACGAACAAGATATAAAGGGCCACTACATGGAAATCGTTTTTCTGGTTATTCTTCTTTTGGCGATGGTGGTTGCGCTTTCTTCCGGTTTCCCGGTCGCCTTTTCATTACCGGGGGCAGCCATTTTATCCATTGGGTTGGCGGCTCTGTTTGGTTTTCTGTTTGCAGGCGATTCCAGCGCCTTTTTCGTAGAAGGAGGCCCCGTACAGTGGCTCAGTGCCGGCGTGACCAATTTTCGAAGCCTCTACTGGGATGTGGAACGGGATACCCTGATCGCGGTCCCTTTGTTTATTTTTATGGGCATCATGCTTCAGCGTTCCAAGATTGCGGAGGACCTTCTGGTTGCCATGGCCCAGCTGTTCGGGCCGGTTCCCGGAGGTTTGGGCATCTCCGTCGTCCTGGTCGGTGCCCTGCTTGCGGCTACCACCGGTATCGTTGGGGCCACGGTGGTTGCCATGGGCTTGATTTCCCTTCCGGCCATGCTACGCAACAATTACTCCAAACCCTTGGCAACGGGCACCATCTGCGCCTCGGGCACCCTGGGACAGATCATCCCCCCTTCGATTGTGCTCATCATCCTGGCCGACCAGTTATCCGGTGCTTCCGATCAGGCCAGCACGCTCCGCAAAGCAGCTTATAAAGCGGCAACCGGGGAATTCAGCATGCCTTCGATACTGGATGTCACCTCCACCAGTGCCGGTGAAATGTTTATGGGCGCCCTGGTACCTGGATTGGTACTTGTGGGTTTATATACCCTCTATATCTTGATCGTGGCCATCTTTCGGAAAGGGTCCGCGCCGCCGGTACCCTATGATGGCAAATACGATGGAAAATTCATCATCCGGGTTGCCATGGCTCTGACACCACCGTTGACTCTTATTTTTCTGGTGCTGGGCTCCATCATACTGGGCATCGCCACGGTCAATCAGGCCGGTGCGGTCGGTGCCATCGGCGCCATGATCATGGGGGGCTACCGCCTCACCGAAGGGCAACGCAACTCCTATTACCCTGCGATTCTGGCCGTCGTCTCAACCATAGCCATTGGGATCATTCTCGCCTTCTATGACCTGAACGTCAAAAGTATCAAGGAGGGGGAAGCCATCGGTATATTCCTGGCTGCGGTGGCCACCACCGGACTGTTGGTCGCCATAACCTGGAGTACCTGGCGAATCTATAAAATTGAAGATACCCTCAACGGGGTTATGATTGAAACGGCCAAAACAACCTGCATGGTGTTTATCATACTGATTGGTGCGGCCATGCTGACCTCTGCCTTTCGCGGGTTTGGTGGGGAAGAACTGGTCAAGCATTTTTTAACCAACCTGCAAGGCGGATTCTGGGTTCAATTTTTCGTGGTCATGGCGGTTATGTTTGTTCTCGGTTTTTTCCTTGATTTCATTGAAATAGCGGTCGTTGTCGTCCCTATCGTGGCCCCCATTCTGCTTTCCGATCCCGGTGCCAATGTAACGGCCGTGTGGTTTGGGGTGATGGTTGGCCTCAATCTTCAGACGTCATTTCTGACGCCGCCTTTTGGTTTTTCCTTGTTTTACCTGCGTGGTGTTGCACCCGCTATTGTTAAAACCCTGCAAATCTATCGTGGTGCTGTTCCCTTTATTGTATTGCAGTTGGTGGCATTGACGCTTGTTGCGCTTACGCCCGCCATGGTGAACTATCTGCCCACACGTATCTCGCTGTCCACCGAAACAGCGCCACCGCCCATAAATCCACGCCTGCAGCCTTGCATTGAAGAAATGCTTTTTGATTATTATGACAACAACGCCGATCAACTGCGCAGCCATGTCAGCACCTTACGTGCTACTGATATCAGTTTTTTGCCGAAAAAAAGACAGGAAGCCTTAAATAAAAGCCTGGATCGGACCTTAGATACGTTCGATCTTGTGGCAGCGGTTCGCCTGGCAGAAGCAGATCTTGCCGCCTATTCACCTGAATATCGTCCACAGCATGAGCATGTTCGCAGTCTGCAGTCGGAAATGAGCAATATCAGATTGAAAATCGAAAAATTGAAACAGGATTTGGCGAGGGCTTCTCAGAGTGAGTCTCCGGACAAGGATGATCTAAATCGAATTGAAACACAAATCGAGAAAGCGGAGGCTGCAATAACAGAACTTCAAAACCAAATTCCTGAGGGCTGGACTGAAGCACGCAAACGTTTTGTGGAACTGGACAAGACCGAAAAGAAAGCACGCCGTATGTACCGCAACAACATCGACCATGCCTATGAAACCATTTCGGAATTACGAAAGGTTATAGAAGGTGCAGATGAAATGGCCGGTCTCGAACAACAAATGACTGCGCTCGAAACAACCATAATGAATGAGCCGCCGAAACTTGCTGTGGATCAGATCAAACAATCGGAAAAAACCCTTGGTAAAATTGCCGGTGCAAACGCGGTTCGATCAAAGCTTTCAAAAGCGCGCAGGGCTATCAAAGGGAAAAAACCAGACCCGGAAAAGGCAATTCAGTTTCTTAAAGAAGGTTTGACGTTGTACACTGCTGAAGTCGAATGGCGGCGTCGAGCGGCACTTGAAATTACCCCTGCTCTAGCTACCTATGACAATGCTATCAAGGATTCCATCGGTCTTCGATTACAGCGATGGATGACGGATGAGCAGATAAAAGCGGTCGCCAGTTGCCGGTCGGTACACCGCGATTATTCATTGCAATTCTAATCACTATCTATGTCGCACAATAATAGTCTATCTACTGCTCTTTTAATTTTGTTAAGAGCCCTTTCTCAAATGAAAAGAGATAGTCATTGAAGAGACGAGATTTTCTCAAAAAGGCCGGTATTGGCGCCGCTGCCGTGGCCGCGACAGCAGTGAGTGCTCCGGCGGTGATAGCCCAGCAGTCCTATCGATGGAAAATGGTTACCACTTGGCCTGCCGGACTGGACGTACTCCAAGAGGGATGTGTACGCTTGGCAGGAAGAATTGGCGAAATCTCTGATGGGCGGCTGACAATTGAGGTGTTTGCAGCTGGCGAATTGGTACCAGCCATGGAGAGTTTTCAGGCGGTATCAGACCATACCGTTGAGGTGGGAAGCGGTGCGTCCTACTACTGGGCGGGTAAAGAGCCGGCAACCCAGTGGTTTGCAGCCGTACCTTTTGGCATGAATGCCCAGGGCATGTCGGCCTGGTTTCACGGTGGCGACGGGTTGAAACTATGGGAAGAGGTCTATGCGCCTTTTAACCTGGTGCCCAGGCCCGGCGGCTCCACGGGTGTCCAGATGGGCGGTTGGTTTAACAAGAAAATTAATTCCCTGGATGATTTCAAGGGTCTTAAAATGCGGATCCCAGGTTTAGGCGGCAAGGTCGTCGCCAAGGCGGGAGGCACCGTGGTACTGCTTCCAGGCGGCGAGATTTTTACCTCCCTGGAGCGCGGCGTTATCGACGCCACTGAGTGGGTCGGTCCTTTGCATGGTCTGCGATTCGGATTTTTCAAGGCGGCTAAATATTATTATTATCCAGGCTGGCATGAACCCGGGACTTACCTGGAGTATTTTTTCAACAAAAAGGCATACGATGCGCTGCCTCAAGATTTAAAGCACATCGTGGATGCCGCCTGTGTTGAAAACGAACATTGGGTATTGGCCCAATTTGACGCCCGCAACGGGGCGGCCCTGCAAACCTTGATAAACAAGCATAAGGTGCCTGTGCTGCCATTCCCGCAGAAGATGCTCAGGGACATGATGCCATTGGCTGAGCAAGTTATCGAGGAAGAGGCCGCTAAGAGCCCCATGGCCACCAAAGTCAATGCATCCTTCAAAAAGTTTCAGAAAGCTGTGGGTACCTGGGGCAGTATTTCCGAGAAGGCATACTATAATGGAATTGCGCCGGAGTTTTCCCTGAAGGGCTAAATCAAAATAATTGTATCAGACCTGAAATTAATAAGGCCTCCTGGATCCAAGATCCAGGGGGCCTTCAATTTAGTTGCGTGACGAAGTCGGGTCGACTAAAATCTCGGTAATGATTTTAGTCTTTGGGGTGGCATTCGGTGCAGCCACTGGGACCGCTGCTCTGGATTGATTCTGTGGCAGAGCGATAAGATTTTTCAAGCGCCAGGTTTTGCTTTTTGATTTCTTTGTGGCAGCCGATGCAAGCGGAATGGTAGGCTTCTTTATAATAGCGGAGTGCCAATTCTGGGTTGGCGGAGCGATCCTCTTTGGGCAGGTTTTGGGCGAGATCGTGGCAACCTGAGGCCATGCAAGATTGCACCGGTGACTCCCCATCCCAGGTGTGATGACATGTTTTACAGGTATAATCAAAATGGATCGCATGCGGAAACTCAACGGCGGACCTTTTCGATTCAACTTCTTCTGGTGGTTCCAGAAGAATTGTACCCAAAGGAATACACAAATCATCCCCGGATTCATCCGCAATGACCAGACCGAAACCCAATAAAGCAATTAGGGCGACTCCCACCATTAATCGATAATATTTTGACATTCACATCCCCCTTGGATATCCGAAAAAATCTCGTCTGCTATAATACGTCTTACAGGAACTTTCAATACAAAAATTTTATTTCATTCCTTGCTAAACGCATAGAATGAAATAAAATGAAGTCTTAAATCGTTCTACGATTTAAGACAGCCATACCTGTTGACATCACCAAGAGATTAGCATAAAAATTCAAGTCTTTATTGCGCAGTTTTCCTTTGAGCGATTTGGCGAGGTGCTTGCTAAGCTCAAACTTGCAAGGAATCTGATAGCGGCCGACGCATGCGAGAATAAGAATTTCTTTACTTAGGCGAACCTCATGGCCAGGAACGTAATCAAATCGGTTGGTTCGATGGGGGCTGGATTGTTCGGTATCGTGGGGCTGCTTCTTTTGACGGCCTGCGGGGAACCGACCAGCCAAAACCAAACAGCCACCGAAACTGTTGCCATTGCCGAACGTTCGGATGAAGATCGGGTGGTGTATCTTTATTTTTCAGATAATAAGCATACTGTTTTAATGGCTGAGCAAAGATCGTTGCCCGCTGGGATTCGATCTGAGGAAGCTGGCGTCCGGATCATGCAAGCCTTGCTGGAAGGACCCAAACAGCGGCTTGAAAGAACGATTCCCATGGAAACCCGCTTGCGGGGGTTTTATATATTAAAAAATCGTACCGCATACGTTGATTTATCTAGCCCGATTCGCGATCGCCATCCAGGTGGTGCTCGTTCGGAGCTACTGACAATCTATTCCATCGTGAACACATTGGCGATGAATTTGGTTGAAATCGAAACCGTAAAAATCCTGATTGAAGGGCAGGAAGCAACGACCCTACGAGGGCACATGGACCTGCGATTTCCATTGCGGCCCAATCTGCTATACGTGAGATGACGAAAAAGAATAAAATAGATAAGATCAGGAATATTGGCATAATTGCCCATATCGATGCCGGTAAAACTACTGTAACCGAGCGGATTTTGTATTACAGCGGCCGATCACATAAAATGGGGGAGGTTCACGATGGTGAGGCCACCATGGACTGGATGGCGGACGAGCAGGAGCGTGGCATTACCATCACCTCCGCGGTAACAACTTGCCATTGGCAAGGTGTTGAAATAGGCCTCATCGATACACCGGGTCATGTGGATTTTACCATTGAAGTAGAACGTTCCCTACGGGTATTGGATGGTGCTGTTGGTGTTTTTTGTGCGGTCGGGGGTGTCGAACCGCAATCTGAGACTGTCTGGCGCCAAGCCGATAAATATTTTGTACCCAAAATCGCCTTTATCAATAAACTCGACCGGGTTGGGGCAGATTTTTTTAATGCCATCGACATGATGCACGAACGTCTCGGTGCAAATCCCTTGATAATGCAAATTCCCATCGGATCGGAGGATACGTTTTCAGGAATAATCGACCTGATTCAGATGAAACAGATTATTTGGGATGATGATTCTCTCGGCTCTAGTTTCGAATTTGAAAGCATATCGCCTGAATTGACAGCCACGGCCCAAGAATATCGTGAAAAGCTGATTGAAACACTTGCTGAAGTCGACGATGATATCATGGAGGCTTACCTCTCCGAAACAACCATCGATGATGCCGCCATTAAACAAGCCATTCGCAGTGCCACCATTGATTTGAAGATTGTACCGGTCCTCTGTGGTGCCGCCCTCAAAAACAAGGGGATTCAACCACTAATCGATGCCATTGTCGACTATTTGCCCAGTCCGGTAGATATCCCGCCTGTCCAGGGAACCGATCCTGAAACCGGCGACGTCCACGAATATGGCGCGAAGGATTCCGAACCGCTGGTGGCCTTAATTTTCAAGGTCGCCATGATGGAGCGGCGTAAACTATCGTTTGTTCGGGTATACAGCGGCAAACTGTCTGTTGGGGAGGCGGTGTATAATTCCAATCGCAAAATATCTGAAAAGCTCAGTAGAATTTTACAAATGCATGCCAATAAACGTGAGCGGGTGGATGTGGCCGGCGCCGGGAGCATTGTCGGCGTCGTTGGGTTGAAGAATAGTTCCACCGGTGAAACCTTGTGTGATTCAAAGCAGCCGGTTGTTTTGGAACGGATCGAGTTTTACGAACCGGTTATTTCCGTAGCGGTTGAACCCAAGACACATGCAGATCAAGAGAAATTGGAGGAGGTCCTTAATAAGTTTGTGGCTGAGGATCCCACCCTGACTGTCAAGGAGGATCCAGATACTGGTCAGACCATACTATCTGGTATGGGCGAACTGCATCTGGAAATAATCATCAGCCGCATGCTGCGTGAATTCAAGACCAGTGTACGCGTTGGAAAACCGCAAGTTGTTTATCGGGAGACCATCGAGGATTCAGCCGAAGGCAGCGCTGTTTTTGATAAGGAGGTGGCTGGGCAGCGACATTTCGGCGAAGTTGAATTGCAAATCAATCCCTTACCCCGTGGTACTGGAAATAAGTTTGTTACAAAACTCCAGCACCAAGAGATACCCGAGTCCTTAATTCCGGCAGTGGAGGCGGGGGTAATGGAGTCGCTGGAAAGTGGTGTCCAGATGGGTTATCCTGTGGTTGATGTGGCGGTTGTACTCATCGGTGGCTCGTTCAAAGAATCGGTTGGCTCGGAACTGGCGTTTAAAGTGAGTGCGTCAATGGCTTGCAAATCGGCGTTATCAAACGGGAATCCCTTTTTACTGGATCCAATCATGAGGGTGGAGGCATTTGTGCCCGAGGCCTTTATGGGCGATGTGATTGGTGATTTAAATTCTCGCGGCGGTAAGATTGAATCAATTGCAGCTAAAACCGGGTTGCAAGTGATCAAAGCCGTGGTACCCTTGGCCCAAATGTTTGGTTATTCAACCTCCTTGAGATCGGCTACGCAGGGGCGGGGGACATTTAGCATGCAATTTTCGCATTTTGATCGCAGCGAAAACAAATAAAATTGCTCCGCAATTTTATTTGTTTTCATTCTCCCGGGCTTCACGATTGGCCGCTTTTTTGACCTGGACTAGCATCGTTTCGATCTTTTCCTTTAGTTTCGGATCGGTTATAAAGGGTAAGGCTTTTTGGAGATGAATCCTGGCAGTTTTCCAGCGGCCCTTCATCTGGTTGTATTTCCCCAAATGATAATGGGCCATACCCAATTTTTCCTGCTTGCCGTATGCACTGCCAAGTAATCGATGCGCTTCAGCCTCTTTGGGATTTGCTTTTAAATAGGTGTTGAATTCCTCAACGGCCTGAGCCAGATTACCTAAGGCCATATTGGCGCGGGCAAGATAATAAAGACTTTCATTATCTTGGGGTGCCAGCCGATAGGATCCCCCCAGGGATTGAAGCGCCTTGGGATAATGGCCTTGTAGAAAGTATATACGTCCCAATTCCCTCAGAAGCGTTGCATTGAAGGCATTTCGTTCCAAGGCCTTTTTCAAATGTAGAACTGCTTCGGTATATTCTTCCAGCTGCGCCAACGCCAATGCTTTACCATAAAGAGATGTGGTGTTATGCGGATCTTGCCTCAATTGGGCCTCAAAACTAGCCAGGGCTATTTGCCCATCACCGTGTTTGCCCAATATGTTTGCCTGTACAAAGCGGAATTCATCCGGGTCGATAGTAAGGCGATTAGCTTCAGGTAGTGGGTTGCTGGATAGATAGGTATCAATATAGGCCATGCGTTCTTCGGATGCAGGGTGGGTCAAGAGATAATCGGGTATCTGATCTGTACTGATCCACTGCTTACTTCTTATTTTTTGCATGGATGCAAGTAGGCCCTGGCCACCATATCCGGCCTGATAAAGATACTCCAAGGCCAACTGGTCAGCTTGTAATTCATCCTCTCGGCTAAAGGCAAGTGTTGCAGACTGACTAGCCGCCATGGAACCGGCGACGACCGCATTGCCAAGTGCCGCAGCTCCACCAGCGCCAATAAATATTCCAGCGGCAATACCGGCCAGGGTTGCCAGTCCTATTTTAGGTGAACGATCAATATTTTGCGAGATATGCCGACTGACCACATGGGCAATTTCATGGGCCAGAATCCCAGCCAATTCTTCTTCAGTTTCAAGCGCTGCAAATAGACCGCTATTGATAAATATATGGCCAGCCGGTGTGGCAAACGCATTGTAGACATGCTGTTTGACAACATAAAATCGATAGGTAAACGGTTGCTGAGGCATTTTTGCTAAAATGCTATTACCGATAGTATTCACATAAGCAACCACAAGCGGATCTTTGATAAGTTGTAGTTTTTTCTCGATAACCTGCAGCAGTTCTTTTGATAATTCCTCCTCTTCTTGGATGGTTATACCAAAAACCGTAGGCAAGAATACCAGGTGTAGAAGAAATAGGGATAGGGTGGCAACTGCCGTTAATTTGCGAAAATTATACATGTTTGAAATATTATCAGAGAATCATCCGGCGATCAAGCATGGCCCAGCTTCCAACGCAAGTTTCGGCCCTGCCAATGTTATTGATATCAATAAAATCGTGTAACGATTTTATTTTCAAAGCCTTGTTTTTATGATAGACGCACTGACATGATGCAAATCCTATGTATTGTAAACCAGAAAGGTGGCGTCGGCAAGACGACCACGGCTGTCAATTTGGCAGCATCCCTGGCCCTGGCTGAAAAAAGAACGTTACTGGTGGATTGTGACCCCCAAGCCAATGCCACAACCGGACTGGGGATTGATAAAAATGAATTGGAGCAGACTCTCTACCATGGATTGATCGGCGATATTGCCATTAACCGTATTGTGATTGATAGTGAAATCGAGAAACTCAAGGTAATACCGTCGCGGGTGGAATTGATCGGCTTTGATATCGAAATGCTGGCGGCCGATAACCGCGAAATGGCTTTAAAGAATTTGTTGCACCAGTTAACTGGTGGTTATGATTACATTATCATCGACTGCCCTCCGTCTTTAAGCCTGTTGACAGTTAATGCCATGGCCGCTGCGGATGCACTTTTGATTCCGTTGCAGTGTGAGTTTTACGCCTTGGAAGGACTGAGCCAACTTCTTCAGACCATTAAGCACATCAAGCATAGTTTAAATCCCGGTTTGCGCATAGCAGGAATCTTACTGACCATGTTTGATCAGCGGACCAACTTGTCACATCAGGTGGCTGAGAACACGATCAAACACTTCAGGGACCTTGTCTTTAATACAACCATTCCCAGAAATGTAAGGCTGGGCGAATCTCCCAGCTTCGGCAAACCGATCGCACTTTATGATGCTTCTTCAACCGGAGCTGAAAGCTACCGGGAACTTGCCAGGGAAGTTATGGCAGCGCGGCTTTCATCTGAGCCGAGGCCTTAGAAGCAAATTCAACTTAGACAAGAGACCAGCAGATGCCCAAAGAAGAGAAGAGAAAGACCAAAAAGGTGGCCCTGGGTAAAGGATTAGGAGCGCTGATCCCGGATATTCGTGCAGATAGGGAAACTCCTAAAGATTTTTTTTATTGCCAGATCAGTCAGATTCGGCCCAATCGGTATCAACCCAGGAAGCAATTTCAGGAGAGCGAGTTGGCGGCGCTAAGCGCGTCCATCAAAGAACAGGGCATTATCCAACCCTTAATTATACGTAGAAATGAAGGCGGATATGAGCTTGTGGCTGGCGAAAGAAGGTTGCGGGCTGCAAAATTGGCGGGTTATAAGGAAGTCCCTTGCGTTATCAAAAACCTCACCGAAACGCAACTGCTAGAAATGTCGCTCGTGGAGAATATCCAACGCGAAAACCTAAATCCCATGGAAGAAGCCGATGCGTATCATCGTCTCATGGACGAATTTTCCATGACCCAGGAAGCAGTGGCGGCACGGGTTGGGAAAAGCCGACCGGCCGTGGCCAACTTTTTGCGATTAAGGCAGCTGCCCCAATCTATTAAGAAGAGCATCATTGAGGGCATATTAAGTATGGGGCATGCACGCGCCCTGTTGGGTGCCAACACCAAGGCGCAGCAATTGACAGCCTGGCGAACGGTGGTGGCCAGGGGACTTTCCGTGCGTGAGACCGAGTCGCTTGTTAATCGGCTCAAAAAAGTAACCGGGCCTAAAAAGAAACCCAAGCAAGATTCCGAGGACACCTATCTAACCAATGTTGCTGCAGATCTTTCCAGAAGCTTTGGCACTAAAGTACAAATTCGGCGCAGGGGGCAAAAGGGAAAAGTCGAAATTGAATTTTACAGCAACGATGATTTGGATAGGCTTTTACAATTACTTAACCGTTAAATTCAAATTATGGATTAAGATCCGTAACTGGTACAAATAAATAATTTTTATGGCATTGCATGTTATTAAACGGATGGCGGCTAAAGAAGGTGAGCGGGCACTTATAGTCAGTTCGGATCGGGATATCATCAGTTTTGCGGCTTCAAGGGGTGCCGCCACCATTGGCGCACGGGAATTTGAACAAAAGGTAAGCGCAGCACTCCATTCACAAACAGGTGAGAGTACAAAGGATCATGGTGATTATGGCTGGCGTCCGACAACACGTAAAAAAGGTCCCAGCCGGCGATTGCCAAAGCGAAGGCGTCGGAATAATCGAAAAATCGTTAAGCTTTAAGCCCTAAGCATTTAGCCGCTTAAAGCTTAACGCTAATAGCTTAGGTTACAATAGAGGTGGTTATGCGAAAAATTTGTGTTATCGATGGCCAAGGCGGGGGTATCGGCAGCACCATTATCAAACACCTCAAGACTTCTTATGGTGCGGGCGATGAAATCATTGCATTAGGCACCAACGCCATTGCGACAGCCAATATGTTAAAAGCCGGTGCAAACCGAGGTGCATCCGGCCAAAATGCCATTGTTCGTACAGCCTATCAGGTTGATGTGATTATCGGGCCCATCAGCATAGTTTTGGCCAATGCAATGCTAGGCGAGTTAACACCGGGCATGGCTGAAGCGGTGGCATCAAGCCCGGCTAAGAAGATTCTGTTACCCCTTTCCCAAGAAAACGTGACCGTGGTGGGGGTTGAGTCCAGCCCGCTCCCCAGACTTATTGAAATTATGCTGGCAGAAAGTTTATTGGGGGGATAACCTGACTATTTATATAGCAGGCGCGAGTAGTTACCAAACTGAAAAATCTATAAAGGAAAAAGGATAAAATAATGTGTGAAGCCAATGCATACCTTATCAATGACGATGACCCTGAACTTCTAATGGAAGCCGTGGATACAGTCGAACCAGAGGGTGACGGCATCAAACTGGTCAGCATTTTTGGGGATCAAAAATTTATAAATGCTCGAATTCATTCGCTTTCATTGGTTGAACATAAGGTGTTCCTAAAAAAAGAATGAATGTAACATTGACCAATCATTTCTTTTAGCATTCTTGTGAAGATACATATCGCCAAAACATCCGGCTTCTGCATGGGGGTTCGCAGAGCGGTTGAGATTGTCCTTGATACAGCGCACAAACAAAAAGGCCCTGTATGGACGTTTGGGCCGCTAATTCATAATCCACAAGTCCTTAATATTTTTGAAGAAAAAGGAATAACAACCGAGAACAGCATTCCCAAAAACGGATCAGGATCCATCCTCATCCGGGCCCACGGTGTACCTCCGCACATCAAGGCGTCCCTGATAGAGTCAGGCTACAAGGTAATCGATGCCACCTGCCCGCGAGTTATTAAAGTCCAAACCATCATTCGCAAACATGCTCAAAAAGGCTATGCCGTTATCATCATTGGCGACAAAGATCACCCGGAAGTGGTTGGTTTGCTTGGGTATGCCGGTAAACGTGGTCATGTGGCCGACAGTCTGGATCAGCTAAATCAGTTGCCCGAGTTTGAAAAAGCCATAATTGTGGCCCAGACGACTCAGAATGTCGATTTGTTCAATAATGTCCAGAAATGGGCCCAGGAAAAATTCCCCCATTATTTGGTTTTTAACACAATCTGTGATTCAACTGAGCGCAGACAGGCCGAGGTCCAACGAATTGCCAACCTCGTGGACGCTATCATCGTTGTCGGCGGTCATAACAGTGGTAATACGCAGCGGTTATCCGAAATTGCCGCACAGGTGGGCAAACCCGTCTACCACATTGAGACCGAATCCGAACTCGATTTGGATGCCCTCTCATCAGCAGAATGCATCGGTATTACCGCAGGTGCCAGCACACCCAATTGGATCATAAAACGGGTGTATCGAAGACTTGAAACCTTATCGACTAGGGGTGCATTTAGCTGGCACAAAGCAATCTACTTTTTGCAGCGATCTCTTTTGTTGACCAATATTATTGTTGGTATCGGAGCCGGTGCGCTTTGTTTTGCCTGTGCCAAGTTACAGGATGCGGTTTCGGTTTTCCCCCAAATGCTCATCGCATCATTTTATGTTTTATCCATGCATATCTTGAACCATTTGATGGGCAGCCAATCGGATCGCTATAATGATCCCGAACGGGCCACATTCTACCGCCGATACCGCGTATTGCTTTCGATCCTGGCCTTTCTCGCCGGTGGTCTGGGGCTTTTTACGGCCTTTCGCCTGGGAGGGATCGCCTTTAGCCTGCTTTTGGTCATGAGCGTGTTTGGATTTTCCTATAATTTAACGCTCATTCCAAAATGGTTGGCACCGTCGCTGAAATACAGACGCATCAAAGATATCCCGGGGTCAAAAACCATATTGATCGCTTTGGCATGGGGCGTCGTAACGGCCATCTTTCCGGCCCTTGAAAACAAAAGTGGACTGAATGCAGCCATGCTACTAACCTTTGCCTGGGCAACTATTTTTGTTTTTGTTAGAACCGCATTTTTTGATGTGCTGGATATGCAAGGTGATCGCATTGTGGGCAAGGAAACCCTTCCGATTCTTATGGGTGAAAAGAGAACGTTGCGGGTTTTAAAATTGTTACTCTTGATTTCAACCCTAATTCTGGTTGGCGGAAGTGCTGCCAGCATTCTAGCACCCATCGGTTTTATTTTAGCTATTTGTCCTTTACTCATGCTATCGACATTGCTGGCTAGTGAAAAGGAGCATATGCTGCCTGGTATTCATTTGGAATTTCTGATTGAATTTCATTTTGTTTTGGTTGGACTGATTGCACTGATGTGGACTTTGTTGATCTAGCCAACAAGCATCAAGCTGTAAGGTATGAGCTATAAGCTGCTGACAGCTAACAGCTTATGGCTTACGGCTCCAAATTGGCGGTTCTTTGCCTTGAATTAGACGTACAAGGTTTTGTCGGTGGCGATAGACGATTAGTAGGGCTATCATAGCGCTAAAAAGAGTACCCAAACGCGCGGCATCAATGAATGCAGTCATTGGTGGCAGCGCCAAGGCCGCTGCCAGAGATGCCACCGAAACCCTTTTAGATACCAAAACGACCAAGGCAAAGATAAGCAGTATCAGTAAAGCGCTTAGTGGTGATAATACCAGGAAACATCCCCAGGCTGTGGCTACACCTTTACCACCCTTGCGGAGGCCAAAATAGAGGGGAAAGAGATGGCCGAGAAAGGCACACAGGGCTACTGAATACGGGTAGACGGTGGCCCCTCCAGGAGCGTTACCAAACAGTGCTAGGGCCAGATAAACTGGAAGCGCTCCTTTAGATATATCCAGCAGGAATGTCAACAAACCCAGCTTGATACCAGCGCAACGCAAAACATTGGTTGCGCCAATATTACCACTCCCCTGGGTTCTTAGATCAATGTTTGTAAATAGGCGCGTTAAGACAACGCCAAACGGTATCGATCCTAGCATGTAAGCAAGAAGCGCTAGAATAACAAATTCCAGTATATTCATGATGGAGCCCATTCAGCTTCCCATAGAAGACGTATTGGATCTGCATACCTTTTTGCCAAAAGAGGTGCCGGACTTATTGGATGATTATCTAGAGGCATGCGTTGCCAAGGGATTTTCATCAGTCCGAATCATCCACGGAAAGGGGCAGGGCGTCCTAAAAGAACGCGTGAAAAAACATCTGAAAAACCATTCCTTGGTTCGGTCCTTCAAAACCGCCCCACCTGAGGCAGGGGGGTGGGGCGCCACGCTGGTGGAATTGGTAAACAAGGTTGCCTAAACTGTAGGCTTCTCCATTATTGGACTAAGAAGAGAATGCTTTCCAGGGCATTGCCATCTTCGGTAACCACCTCCACCATCCAATCGCCGGTTTCACCAGGAGTGATTTTTTTTGAGCTCCAGGTTCGCCAGGACGCAGACCTAACCGCAAGCGTTATTGAAGCTTTCAGTTTACCGTTTAGATACCAGTGGTGTATGATGGCGGTATCCGTGGTGGCCCCCACGACTTTGGTAAAACAGTATATTTGGCCGACACTATCAGAAAAAACCGATGCACTGGCAATCGGAGCGCGGTTCTCGATCGACCGGCATATGATGGCTTCTGCCAATTGGATACTTGAATCGGTATTTTCCTGGGCCGGCAAATTCATGGGAATAAAAGCAAGCAGAAAGAGCATACTCGTGAATAGAAAGGCTCTGGATTTGATTGGTTTCATAATCACCTCCCCTATCTAAAGGATTTATTGCAGACTTCTTAAAACCGTTGCCGCTGTTTTCTTACTCATACGAAGCAATACATAATAATAGTTAGCTTGACCATAGTCTCCGCATTGATCGTACCAGCGTTCGATGATTTCGGTGTAATTGAGTTCGGTATCCGACAAGATGTCGATAAGCTGACTCGTATATTGACCGCGTGACGTGCTGACGATCATATCTTGGCTGGAAACATGTGAAAAAATGATTCGACCCAGTTCGGCCCTACCGCGGTTGCCTGCTTGCATCCAGGCGTCATTGACATTGCGTGTGCGCCCGGAAATACCGACAGCATAAAAATAGGTGTCATCATTCGGTGTGGAGGTCAGCCACTTGGGGGAATCTTGTGATTTACATTTGGGTGTTGATGCACATCCGCTAATCAAAAGGATTACCAGCAAGCAACAACCAATTTCAACGATCCAATTCTTTCGAACCATAATGCCTTCCCTGCAGATTATTACTGCATTCAGATTAGCCGGTTTATTACTTGACCAGATTGATTGAGAGGATGCTAAAGACCATAACCAAACTGTTATAATTTAACATAAGTCTTTTATCTAAAATTTTCAAGCGCCAGCACTACTAAACAGGTATTCACTTTGACAGCGTGGGAAACCATTCTTAAGATAAGTTTATATTTGATAGATTCTAACGATTTGAATCCTTGTATATCTGGTTTTACTGCCCTGACTAGTCTATCGGCGTATGCGCAGCTAGACAGCAATGTGAAGGCCTCATGGGTTATGTTTAAATGAGGAGATCTAATATGCCTTTTATCATCCTACCAAACAACGAAGGCAAGCTCTATGTTCCTGAACAGGATTCGGCTTCACTTCGAAAACATTATTGCAAACATTGCTTTTCCTGCCAGGTTTGCAGCGATGATCGCTGCCGTCTTTGTCTAAACGCGGACAATTGCAAGGTGCCAGGCGCCACGCCATCCGGCGACCATTGCCTATCGCAAAAATCTAAATAAACTATTTGACAGGGCCTATACTAATCGCATATCGTCGTTATACGATTAATCGAAAGTTAGCTTAGACAATCTTACTTATGGATTGGAACTTTTATGAATGCAGAGAAATTTTCCAAGCTATGCAAAGCGCTCGGTCATCCAGCCCGGGTCCAGATTGTGGAACATCTAAACGAAATGGAGCAATGTATCTGTGGTGATCTTGTGGGGCTATTACCGTTGGCCCAATCCACAGTGAGCCAGCATCTAAAGATACTAAAGGATTCTGGGTTGGTCAAAGGAGAAGTGGAAGGACCCTGCACCTGCTATTGTTTGGACCGGACCATCTTAGAACAGTTTAAGCAACTGGCAGATAAACTATAAATCCCCGAAGGAAACCATGGAAACACAGCGACCAAAAGAAAGCTGCTGCGGATCGGATAAGGCATTCGGTAGGTCTGATGGACTAAGCGAATTTTTTCCTATTCATAACCAAGAGCCTGCAGAGAAGGTTTGTTGCGGTCCCCCAGCAGGTCCTGCCAGCAGTGTATTTGAGCGACCGGGTTATGATCTGTGTCCCTTTGTAGAATCCTTTAGACAGACTCCGGCCGGCGCGATCCCTAAAATTAAAAGTGAGCTCACTGCTAGCGACCGTTTCGGCTTGGTTAAGGTGAGACTGGGGGTGAACCGTGATCAGTATAAAGTTGCGCCCGGTTTATATTGTATCGGTGATGCAAATGAAACGTCACCTGTATTGGTAACAGCCAACTACAAACTTACATTTGACTTGCTGCGCAAAGAGCTATCCGGTGTGGATGCCTGGATACTAGTTTTGGACACCCGCGGCATTAATGTTTGGTGTGCCGCCGGAAAAAAAACATTTTCCAGCCAAGAAGTTGTTCAGCGTGTCAAACAGAGCCACCTGGAGGAAGTTGTCAACCATAAGAAACTGATACTGCCGCAATTGTCTGCAACCGGCGTTTCCGCTAAGCAGGTCAGGCGCGGGTGCGGCTTTAAGGTGATATGGGGACCCATTCGGACAACTGATATCCGTGCTTTCCTCCTGGCTGATATGAAGGCCGACAGAAGAATGCGCATGCTAACATTCAATTTGCTGGAGCGGTTGGTGCTGGTGCCGGTGGAGCTTAATTTTTTACGTAAGTACCTGCTCTGGAGTATACTCGCCGGATTTTTGCTTTCCGGTATCGGTTCTGATTTTTTCTCGATAAACATGGCCTGGACTCGCGGGATTATTATATGGGCTGGCTGCTTCTTGGGTATTTTCGCGGGTGCAGTCGCGGCACCTATCCTACTCCCATGGATACCGGTACGGGCATTTGCCCTAAAAGGCTCGATTACCGGACTTGTGTTGGCAATCGCCATGCTGTTGGGACTGGGCAATACGGTCAACCTGATGGAATCGGTAACTTTGATCCTACTGATTGTTACGATTTCATCCTATTTGGCAATGAACTTTACGGGGTCGACCCCCTATACCTCTCCCTCAGGCGTTGAAAAGGAGATGCGGGTGGCCATACCTATCCAGGCCGGAGCCATGCTTTTGGTATTGGTGGGATGGGTAGCGGCTGCATTTACCTCATAGAGCCACGTTGAGGTTTCATTCCTGACTCGTGCGATAATCAGAAATACAAGGAAATAGAATGGAAAATTTTAGATATCTTGACAATGTAACCACCTTGGAACTTGATCAAGCAACCTGCAACGGATGCGGCACCTGCGAAGACGTCTGCCCGCATCATGTTTTTGAAGTCATGCAGCAAAAGGCAAAAATAATGGATAAAAATGGCTGTATGGAATGCGGTGCCTGTGCCACCAATTGCCCCGTGGCGGCCATTTCTGTTAATCCGGGCGTGGGATGTGCCGCCTATATTATTCAGACATGGTTTAAGGGCAAGGAGCAGGCAGCGTGTGGTGGCCCGGGCTGTTGCTAACAATTGCCTATCCATAATTTACCTTTAGGCGACCTTGGCCTGAGAGCTGTGCTAGTATTGGATAGAAAATAATGCCGACGTCAAAGGACCATGTCCATTATAAATTGAATTGCGAAATTACAGCCATAGGCGGCCACTACGCTTTCCTGAAAGAAGGTACCCTTTTGCATGCGGGACGCAATGTGCTGTATTATGTGGGGTGTGCGGTCATGAACAGCACCTGCTGTGGTGCAGGCGGGGTCGCATTTGCACAGGTTCCCGGTTATATTCGCGATTATAAATACAAAACCGACAATACCGGCGCTCCCATCTCCCGCGTTGAACCCATCCGCGACGATGATTCCCAGATATATATCAGCAATGTCCTTCGAGAGAACGAATCGGTAACGCAGGTCTCGTTCTAAACGCTTTTGCAATCACAAAAACATTTTTCAGCTTGAGTCTTGTGGGCCTATGCGTTAAAGATAGTTCTAATTCCGATATCTCATCAACGTTCCGAAAACATTCCGGTTACTAACTTAAATGGAAATAAAGCGACGTTTTGCCTACATCCTGTTTGCTATCTTTTGTGTTATTTGGGCAGGCAGTTTTGGGTATTATTTCATATTTCAGGCGGAACATGGATTCATGCGGTGTCTGTATATGACCGTTATTTCGCTAACAACAGTCGGCTACGGTGAGATTATCGAAGTAACCGGCAATGTCCCCGCCGAAATATTCACCATGGTTCTTATAACCTTTGGCATGGGGATTATCCTATATGGCATCAGCACCTTGACGGCTGTCATCGTTGAAGGCGAACTTTCCGGTATATTGAGGAAAAAAAGAATGGAGAAAAAAATTCAAAAGTTAAAAGACCATTATATTGTCTGCGGCGGTGGACAGACCGGTCGGCCCGTATTGGCGGAACTAATTATTAATCGGGAGCCCGTGGTCTTGATTGAACAGGACCCCGATACAATTGAGCGCTGTAAAAACCAATGGGAGGATCTGCTCTATATCAAAGGGGACGCTGCCGATGATGCCAATTTAAAAGCTGCCGGGATTGAAAAGTCAAAAGGGGTGATTGTCAGCTTGGCGTCAGATAAGGATAATCTGTTTACCACCATGAGCGCACGCATGCTCAATAGCCGAATCCGAATTGTCAGTCGGGTTATTGATAAAGCCCTCGAAGCCAAAATGAGACGAGCCGGAGCCAATGCAATTGTCTCGCCCAACTATATTGGCGCGTTGCGGATGGCGTCTGAGATGATTCGGCCGACGGCAGTAGATTTTTTAGACAGCATGCTGCGTAGTAGCCGCGGGAATCTGCGCATCCATGAAATCAGTATCGCGGATGAATCACCTTTGGTAGATAAAAATATTATCGATGCCGGACTCAAGCAGAAATACGAATTGCTGGTCCTGGGCATTCGTAATAATAGCCAGGAAATCGAGTTCAATCCGCCGCCGAAGCGGGCGTTGGCATCTGGCGAAACCCTCATTGTGATGGGTGAGGTAGAGAATATTACAAGAGTCCGCCACAAATTTTAGAAGCCGGCCTAAAATTGCCTTTTGGCCCAATCTCTGTGTTGGGCTGATATTTCAATGCCTCAAAAACCAAAAAGGTTTACTCTGGATTGAAACACCAGCCCGCCTTGAGCTTGAACCAAAATCCTAATTTGATGCAGGCTTCTAATATTAACTATGATTAGATTGAATTCTTAGCGGATGAATTTATGTCATCCCCAACTTTTTCATTGGCGTAATCTGAGTTTTTAAAACCAATTCTATTATACATTTCCTATATGGCATAAGCAGATCATTGGAGCTTAGGATTTGAGTTTTTAGGTGTTTGTTTTTAGACGCTACGTGGTGAACGAATCCATACACTCAAATAAGCAAAAACGATGATTGTATAGTTAAGGAAGGTAGAAGCGTTAATACGGGTAAAGTATTATGGAGCGGGACCTGATACTGGCCATAGATAATGGTACTCAGAGCCTGAAAGCCATTATATTCAATGGCAGCGGCGATCAAATCGCCAAAGAACAGATCGGGTTTGACCCCTATTATTCCCCCCAGCCTGGTTGGGCTGAACAGGATCCGGAAGTCTTCTGGAATACCCTCTGCCAGGCGTGCCAATCCCTATGGAAACATAATCCCGATCTTAAAGATCGTTTGCGCGGTGTGACCCTCACTACCCAACGCGCCACGGTCATCAATGTTGATGAAAAGGGTAATCCCCTGAGACCGGCTATTTTGTGGCCGGATCAACGTAAAACTCATGGATTGCCTTTTATTGGTGGACTTTGGGGCCTTCTTTTCCGGCTGATTCGTTTGGACGACACCATTGCCTACTTTCAGTCCGAGGCGGAGGCCAATTGGATACATACCTACGAGCCGGAAATTTGGAAAAATACTTACAAATACTTGTTGTTGTCCGGATTCTTGACCCACCGCCTTACAGGTAAATTTATTGATTCAATCGGGTGCCAGGTCGGTTATATACCTTTTGATTACAAACATCTGCGCTGGGAACCTTCCTGGGATTGGAGCTGGCGGTGTCTGCCGGTAAAGCCGGAAATGTTGCCGGATTTGGTCTCACCGGGTCAGGTTCTGGGGGCCATTACGGCGGATGCTGCTGCGGCCAGCGGTATACCCAAAGACCTGCCATTGATAGCGGCGGCCGCCGACAAAGCGTGTGAAGTCATCGGCTCCGGCAGTCTGGATCCGACAATCGGATGTATCAGCTACGGAACGACTGCCACCATCAATGTGACCCACAAGAGATATATTGAACCAATTCCGTTGTTGCCGGCTTACCCTTCGGCCGTTCCCGGGTATTATACGGTCGAAGTTCAGGTATACCGGGGTTACTGGATGGTCAACTGGTTCAAGGAAGAATTTGGGCATCCGGAACGGCGTGAGGCCAAAGAACTAGGTTTGACACCCGAAACCCTTTTTGAAAATCTTTTGGCCGATATTCCGGCGTGCTCCATGGGTTTGGTGCTCCAACCCTACTGGACACCGGGGCTTAAGAATCCTGGCCCAGAAGCCAAAGGCGCCATTATCGGTTTTGGTGATATTCATACCCGGGCACATCTATACCGGTCGATCATCGAAGGATTGGCATACGCCATGCGCGAGGGCAAGGAACGCATTGAAAAACGTAGCCGAACGCGAGTCACCAGTTTGCGGGTTTCCGGGGGCGGGTCTCAGAGCCGTAATGCATTGCAACTGACGGCAGACGTATTCGGTCTGCCCACGGGTAAACCGCACACCTACGAGACCTCTGGTCTGGGGGCTGCCATCGATGCAGCTGTGGGTTTGGGAATACACACTAATTTTGAAAATGCGGTCAAGGCCATGACACGCGTGGGCGAGGTATACGAACCGCATATGAAGACCCATGAGATGTATGACGCCCTCTATCATCAAGTCTACAAGAAAATGTATAAGACCTTGAAACCCCTCTATGAACGGATTCGAAAAATTACAGGTTATCCTGCCTAAATTGCCTTAGGTCTAGTTTGTCAAATCGCGTATCGAGATTTGAGAGCCGGCATGGCGTATTCCAAACAAAATTTAAAAATTGAATAAAGATACTAAGGGTAGGTGTCGTTCTAATTATTGGTGTCGGTCCCATGAAGTGGTTTTCCCAAATTTTTTAGGATTTCTTTTCTATAATTAAAGCTCCATCAATCCACACTAAAATAAATGATCTTACAATCATAGATAGGTGAAAAAATGAATTCAGCCTGTCATAGATCTGCCCATTCATGTTTTCGTCGTTTAATCATGCTCTTCATATCATTATGTATAGCTATCACGATGGTTTGTTGTGGTGGTTCAAAAACCATTCAGAAGACGCCCAAATTTCAATATGCCGGAACCACACTGTCCAAGGGCGTTAAAAGCAGCGGCAAATTAGATATGCCCACCATGGTAACGAACCGGTTTGACGCTGATGACAAAGCTGTTTACGCGCATCTGAATCTTGAAAATCTTTCCGGAGATCATAAAATTCGCTGGGATTGGTATAGCCCGGATGGCAAGTTGTATTATACGACTGGTAACACCCGCATTAAAGCCAGTCGAGGAAACTATATCCCCAAATGCACCCCCTGGCACAGCCTGTCTATAAAGGGTGACAAGGCCCAAGAGATGCCGGGAGAGTGGCGGCTTAAGGTGTTTTTTGATAATGAAGTCCTGGAGAGCAAAAACTTTTCAATCATAGCGACAAAAAAAGTTGTACCCGTTGCAGTTCCAGTATCCACGAGTAAGCGAATTTTTCCTGACGATTGGGGATTAATTATCGGTGTTGAAGACTATGCCCACCTGCCCAGAGTCGACTATGCCCGCAAAGATGCTCTCGTAATTAAAGAGTATTTCAACCAAATATTGGGCGTACCTGAAGAGAATATTATAACACTGATTGACAGTGATGCCACCAGAGCCAGAATAGCTGGCTATCTTAAACGCTATATCCCAAATAATGTCAGCAGAGAAACCACGCTGTATGTATATTTTGCCGGGCATGGGGCGCCTGATATGCAAAAAGGGGAACCATACCTGGTACCCTATGATGGCGACACCTTGTTTATTGAAGAGACAGGCTACAAATTGAAAGATTTTTACAAGGCGATTTATGATCTGAATGTGAATCAAGCCTATGTTTTTTTGGATTCCTGTTTTAGCGGCGTGGCGAATAGAGCTGCCGAGATGCTCACCAAAGGCACTCGCCCGGCGCTTATAAAAGTAGAAGACGTGGGTTTGGCCACCCAGGAGGTAATATCCATCAGTGCCGCGACCAATGATCAAGTCAGCAATCCCTTACCCAGAGAAGAGCATGGGCTATTCACATTTTATTTACTAAAAGCCTTAAAAGGCCAGGCTGATGATAATGAAGACCGCTTTGTGACCATCAAAGAAATATATGACTACGTGAATCGACAAGTAACTCGAGTTGCACGTCGCATGGGTAAGGAACAGACGCCAACCATTTCTCCCGCCCTGGAAGACCTCAAGGATATTTCCGTATCCAGGGTAATACAATAGCCGCGATAACTATATTGGAAGCCGGATGGGATGATAAAACTTATAATTGTTTGGGCATTTGTGGTGATACTCGCTGGTTTCCCTTCAGGGACGTTGTTTGCGCAAGAAACAACGTGGGTTACCGTTGAAGGCTTTGCACCCATAGAAAATGTGACCAAAACCGAGGCTCGCAAACTAGCCATCAACAACGCCCGCCGTGAGGCTGTCGAAAAAGTCGTGGGCGTTGATTTGCTAGCTGAAACCATGGTGATCAACTATAACGTAACCAGCGATGTGATTCGGGCCATTCCCCATGGCAAGGTCATCGGGATTGAGATTCTAAACGAAGATATTGAATTGATCCCGGCCGAAAAAAAGGGCGACGTACCCTTTTTGGCGTATAAAGTTAAAATCAGGGCGCAGGTGGCCAAGGAAATCGGGCGTACAGACGCCTTTTTTCGACTGGAGGCCAAGGCAAACCGGACGGTTTACAGGGAAGGCGATCAGATTGAACTTCAGGTTACACCGAGCAAAGACTGCTATGTGACTATTTTTAATGTCTTGGAAGATGAAACCGTGATTGTTCTTTTCCCCAATCGTTTCAATCAAAACAATTTTATTAAGGCAAATACACAGTTCATTTTTCCAGGTAACAATGATCGCAAAAAAGGTATTACGCTGGAAGCGTTTCTAAATGAAGGTCAGCAGCATACCGATGAGATGTTTCATGTGTTGGCCTTAAAAGAACCTTTGTTTTTTAATGCCGCCAAGTTTAAGGAAGGCATATTTGGTATCTATGACGGCCAGTCCGCATTGGTGAACGATCTGGTTAAAACCATCGTAGATATCCCCCTGTCCTACCGGGCGGAAAAATTTATTCAATATCGCATAACAAAATAATACGGCATCGGATTTTAAGGGCGCCGAAGCCGCTCAAGACAAGGTTGCATGCGTCAATTTATGGGGAGACTTCATATGATTCAATGGAAACGTTGGTTTGTGTCATTTCTCAGCCTGTGTGTTTTCAATTTTTTAATGGCGGGTACAGTGTTCAGTCAGGAAAACTGGTATGCCAAGGCTGATATAACCAAGAATAAACCCGTCATCCGGACCTTGCCTGAAGAAAAAATTCCCGTGGAAACCGTTAAGGCCGCCAAGTCCGAGGGTGGCGGTGGTAGTTGGTTGTGGGCGATTCTTGGCGTGGCTTTAGTAGGCGGCATCGCAGCCGCTGCAGGTGGCGGTAGTGGTGGCGGTGGTGGTGGTGACGATGATGATGATGACACCGGAAATGTAACCGTGTCTTGGTAAATTGGGTGAGCTACCTTGAAGGCAAGATTATCAAGGGTCCGTAGTATAATAAAATTTTAGTGGCTGATGCTATGCGAGACACGAAACCTGGCAAGGGGGAAGAAGTTATGAAAGTTGCCTGTAGCCTCTTTAGGCGATTTTCAAGGTTGCTGATGATTTTGTCGATGTTGTATGTGAATATAGGCTGTGAAGATGCGAGTCATGTCAACAAAATAGATGCCACGTCCTCCACGGGATCTGTTAGTTTCAATATTGAGTGGCTATCAACAAATAAAGTTGAGGGGCAACTGTCGCCACAAGCTATTTCAGATGTGTGCGGTACTGCATCAAATCAAGTTTCTTCAGTAAAAGCCGAGATTTATTCCGGTACTACATTGATAAAAAAAGGCCCGTCTTGGTTGTGCAGTGCTGGCTCTGGTACGATTACTGATGTCATGCCAGGAGATAGCTACAGCTTGCGAATAGCTGGTCTCAATTCGGATAATTTAATCAGATACAGCGGAGAAACGTCCATCGATGTCGTCGCAGGTCAGACTACCAATGCCGGTTCGGTTATAGCAATCAAATCCTATGCGACCAAAACAGTTCCATCTTTCAGTGGTGCCATGGGCATAGATCCAGACGGCCAAACATTTGAATGGCGCGCTGCTCTGGGTGTTAATGAATACCGCTTCCAAATCAGAAATCTTCCTTGGGATGATCCCAGTTCTTTAATCTTGGTAAATGAACACCTGCAGGGAGACACTTCTTTTATAATTAATTCAGATCATGGTTTAAGTTCAGATACAGAATATTTTTGGGGGGTCTTTCCTCAAGGCTTTGATGCAGATGGGGGTTACGATTTCGTCTGGAGCTTTACGACCGGTACTACGGCATCAGAAGATCTTTACGAACAGAATGACAGCCTGGCAACGGCATGGGATAATGGCGGTGCGCCGGCGGATTGGGAAGGCGAGTGGTTGTCTGATATCGAAGGTAGCGGCACCGCTGTCGCAGGCGATGATGATTGGTATAAAATAGAAGTCAATACAGACGGATACGAACGCATTATGATCGAATGCCGGTTTGATCATGATTACGGTGATATCGAATTATACCTATACGATGCGTCAGAAAACGAGCTGGCATACTCGGTTTCCGGATCAAACAACGAGCACATCGATTTTGTGGTGCCGTCCACGGGAATCTATTATATCAAGATTGAGAATATCGATGTTGGTTCGAATACTTACGACCTCTACTGGAATGATGTTGAAAAGGAGAGTGCTGATGGAATTTGGACGATGGAATTTGATTGGAACTGTGATGGATCCTACGGTGATTCGACCGCATTTTTGTATGCCAACAATCGATTTATTGTGAAATGGTATGATTCGGATAGAGATTTATGGCAGCAGGCTGGAGGCTCATGGTTTTTAAATGAAGATTATTTAACAGTAATTTTTGGCGGAGGTGCAATCTACACAGCTCCGCTTACCGGTTTTGCATCAAACCTCAATCTGACAGCATTTGCCGCAAGTGAAAATAATAGCTTTGATGTGACTCCCGATACAATGTCATGGGGACAGAGTTTTGATATAGCTTCTGCCGTAAAGAACGTTGGTTCCTGGGATATTGATTCTGGTACTGAGATTTTTTTAGATTTTTATTTGTCTACTGATACAACCTTTAATCCTGAGGCCTATGACTATGTGGAAGGGAATATGGTCGATGCCGATGGTGATACAGGATGTTGGACTGCCTATCGAACCTCTATGAATTATGACTATCTGCTGGGTACTGTCAGGATGGATCTTGTCTATGCAGACGGCCTACCGGCCGACTGGTACGAGTGGAGAACCAGTAACTTTACACTACCAGCATCAGCCCCGGAAGGCTTCCCCGATTCAGGCACAATTTATATCGGCATGGTTATCGATCCCAATAATGATATTGAAGAATCGAACGAAATCGATAATTTCGGAATAGGGGCGGGGTTGGATTATTATGCTGTTAGCATTACACCTTAATCACGTTTGCTTTGAAAGAGGACTGTGCAGATAACACCTGAGGAATATCATGAAATATGTCACCACTCGAAATGCATTCCTAAAGCTAAAATGGATTTTTTCCACCATGATCAGCGTGCTGCTGATTTTGGGGTGTAGTGAAAATAAAAGTGATAGTGATAAAGTGTCTATAGATACGGGATCTATCAGCTTCAATGTGGCGTGGCCGGGTTCTGGTGATGGGGATGAGACCTCTGGTGTTGCACAACGGGCCTTAACGGGAAATGTTTGCCAGGATTTCGGGATTGCCACGGTCATAGCTAAAATTTACAACGCGTCCGACGTGCTCAACAAACAATCGCCCAATTGGCGCTGCAGCGATCGCAGCGGAACCATCAGCGGTGTTTCGCCGGGGCAGATGTACGTGATCATCGAGGGGTATGTGGAAAACATCGACGCTTCGCCTGAGTGGCTGGGCCAAAGCGGGTCCATACAGGTGGTCGCCGGGCAAACCAACACAGACCTGCAAACCAATCCGATTGTCATGGCGCACACCTGTTATTTACCTCAATATAGAGAGGGGATGGGGAGTGGGGATTTACATGCA
>CAZWEO010000003.1:0-114389 GCA_964633115.1 uncultured Desulfobacterales bacterium | reverse complement strand
CCGGAATTTGCAGAATAGATAGTAGTAGAAACGAAAATTACGCTGAATAATTACGAAAATTATTTGTCGATTACTTCTTTGCGCCAATCAATACCATGCTCTTGAAGCACTTTTTCAGCGCCTTTTTTCAGTAGACTGGATACGCTGGTGAACTCTTTTTCAGCAAGTTTCCCAAGGGCTTTTTTCATACGTGCGTCGACTTTTAATGAAATCATTTTCCACATCCTTTTTAATTATTGTTTAAAATTAAACCTGTCAAATTATTTCTTGACATATTAATAATTAGTATAATATGGTATTACCAGGTATTCCTTTTCAGGTCAAGACAGATTGACACAAGGAGAATCGTGCTATACGTTTTTAGTAGAAACACCGATTATCCCACCAGTTCCAATTCAAAAATCCGAATTTACAATCTGGTTAGTAATTGTGCTGAATGGCAGTCGTATGATTACCCACGAAGGAGGTCGCACTCATGGGCACTTACAAAGTGTATGTCGATGATAATTTCCATTACATGGACGAAAACGAGCGATATTATCTTGGGAGCTTTGATGACTGCGAAACTGCGATTTCAGCTTGTAAGAAAATAGTCGAAGATTTTGTCAATGAAGCGTTCATAAGAATTAAAACGGAGGATGAACTATTCGACTACTATACGAGCTTCGGTGAAGACCCATTTATTATGAACGCTGAAGGGAGGGCTAAGTGCAGGTTTTCAGCGTGGAATTATGCCATAGAGTTCATAAAGATCATTGTTAATAACGAATAATAAAGGAGGCTGCATGACCAATCAGGTCCACCGCAAAGGTGTCACCACCGAGGAGCTATCATTTTACCTGAATATTTATTTCACGAGCGACGAACCGGTAAACATTCCGGTTATGAATAAATAAGACTGGATTGCACAGCCAATACGACGCGAAAGGAGGTAACACATGGGAATTTTAGCAGAATGTCCATACTGCCACAGAAAACAAGCTAATAAAAACAAATTGTGTAGATCCTGTGGTGAAAATTTGGATAACGCAAAGAGTTCAAAAAAGGTAAAGTATTGGATTAATTACAGGCTTCCAAATGGTAAACAAAAAAGGGAATCTGTTGGATCGTTTGTTGACCTGAATGGATATAGCATCGAGGATGCCAGAATAGCCAATGCAAAAAGGACGGTTCAAAAAGTCGAAAAGCGAATGATGGATGTAAAGCCAGATTATAAAGATACCTTTCAAGACCTTTCGGATTGGTATCTAAAACTTGAAAAGGTAAAAGCAAAGGCCTATTTCAAGATTCTGAAAATTAACCTGAATAACTTTAACGCAGTTTTCGGTAATATGATAGTAGGCAAAATCATGCCTGTTGACCTGGAAAACTATCAAGCCATGCGAAAAGCTAAGGGCTTATCTGACTCTTACATTGATCAGGAAATTGGCGCAGCCAGAACCATGATTAATAAAGCATTCGATAACAACATGGTTGACGGTGATGCGCTAAGGACTTTTAAAAAGGTAAAGAAACTTCTAAAACGTAATGCAAATGCGAGGAACAGAGTTTTATCCCAAGATGAGTTTCAAGGACTTATTGATAAGCTTCCAAGACATACCAAGGGGATTGTAGCCATGGGCTACTATACCGGCATGCGTAAAGGTGAAATCCTAAGCCTTACATGGGATAAAATTGACTTGAAATATCGTGTGATTAGTCTAGAAGCGAGCGATACGAAGGATGGAGAACCCCGAAAAATACCGATATGTGATGAACTTCATGAAATCCTTGAAAATATCCCGAGGGCTATCCATACTAAATTTGTATTCCTTTACCGTGGCAAGCCTATAAACGATATTAGATATGCCATTAAAGAGGCTTGTGATGCTAGCGGCTTACCCTACGGTAGAAAGATAAAAAACGGCTTTACTTTCCATGACTTGAGGCATACTTTCAATACCAACATGCGAAAAGCTGGTGTTGCGGAATCGGTAATTATGGAAATCACCGGTCATTCAACACGTGAAATGTTTGATAGGTATAATACTATCGATGATGATGACACTAGGCAGGCCGTTGACCAAATGCAGGCTTTTCTTCGAAATGTTGACCATAGTGTTGACCAACAAGAAAATATTATTTGATATACCTCTGTGAGATATTGAATATAAGTGATTTAGAAGGGAAATCCTTGCAAGTGTGAGAATAAATAAAGCCCTTAGAGAATGTATTTTCTAAAGGCCTTGTTTTACTTGGTGCCGAAGGGGAGACTCGAACTCCCACCGGGAAACCCCGACTAGACCCTGAACCTAGCGCGTCTACCAGTTCCGCCACTTCGGCACGTTTGAACAGAAAAAATCAATCTCATGTCCATGAAAGGCTTGTGACACATAAAAAGAGATTGATTCAATTCATCGGATGCTATAGGTATATCTTTTCATTTTTGATGTCAAGCCAATATTTGCTGATGAGCAATTGAATGAAACTTATTGAAAATCTTGAAGATATTGACAGGCCCTTCGAAAATGCCGTTATCACCATCGGCAATTTTGACGGTGTTCATATTGGGCATCAAGCACTCTTTCATGAGGTGATTGAAAAAGCCGATATCCTGGACAGCACTAGCTTGGCTATGACTTTTGAACCCCACCCCATCCGTGTCTTGAAAAACAACGGCCACCCTCCCCTTTTGACCCCGTTCAATCAAAAAGTTGAACTGATCGCTAAATCAGGAATCGATGCCCTCATCTGTGTCCCATTCACCCATGAGTTTGCAGCTATCACTGCCAAAGAATTCGTCTATGATGTGCTATTGGGGCGTATCGGTATGCGCATAATTGTTGTGGGTGAAGATTATACTTTTGGCAAAAACCGGCAGGGTAATCTCAACCTATTGAAATCCTATGCCGAGGCCTTTGACTTTGAAGTCGATGTGGTCGACTGGGTTCCCGTCTCAAACAACAAGCCCCAACGCATCAGCAGTACCCGCATCCGGGAGATGCTTCTCGATGGGGACGTTCAGAATGCACAAAAATTGCTGGGCCGTCCCTACCAGGTTAGCGGCTCGGTTGTTCCTGGCCGTAATCGTGGGGGTAAGCTACTGGGGTTCCCAACCGCAAATATCCAACTGACAGACGAACTTTGCCCCAAAACCGGCATCTACGCTGTCAGTGTAAACTGCCTGGGTAAGCGGCACTTAGGCGTCGTCAATATCGGCTACAGTCCCACCTTTGATGATCAGGAATTCACCATTGAGGTGCATATTCTTGATTTCAAATCCGATCTGTATGGCAAACACATCACCATAAAATTTATTGAGCGGATTCGGGATGAAATTAAGTTTTCAGGGATAGCCGAGCTTTCTAATCAAATTGCCAAAGATGTAGAGACCGCCAGGAACATCTTACGTTGAGACAATAGCCCAGACCCCTATATTCGGTAAAAATCCCGAAATACCCTGTAGATTGCTACAGGATAGGGATTATAGCCTTTCGCTTAGGAACGACATAGTCGCGTTTCATAAAATCGTGGAACACGATTTTATTTCTTGACCATATGAAAAAAAAGCTTACCATCTCACTCATTATTGGTTTTTTATTGTCCATTGCCGGATTTTATTTTGCATTTCGAAATGTGCCTGCCAGAGAAATCATTCAATATTTTGCCCAGATAAATTATTTTTGGATTCTGCCTTCTTTTGGACTGATTATTCTAAGCTTTGTCCTTAGGGTTCTTCGATGGCAGGTGATCCTGGCGCCTACAAAAAAAATCGACTTTTGGGCCAGTTTCCATCCGGTTATGATTGCTTTTGCCATTAATTGCATTCTTCCCGGACGCGTAGGTGAACTGGCGCGACCAGCTATATTAATGCAACGGGAGAAGATTCGTTTTTCAACCGGTCTGGCAACCATTGCTGTGGAGAGAGCTTTTGACATCGTCCTGATCATTGGTCTTTTTCTAATCACCTATCCTTGGATCGAATTCGAACCCAATATGTCCATGCAGTTGGGCAATACCCGCTTGGATCAACGCACCCTGGAAACCATAGTGAGGGGCATGTTTCAGCTTGGCATTGTTTTGATTGCCGGGATGCTGCTTGTGAGCTTAGCATGGAGCCGCAATTTCATGATCCGATTAATCCAAAAAAGTCCCAACCTGCTATTTTTTCTCAGCGATCGCCTACGTGAAAAAACTCGGCATACCCTTTGTGATCCCCTGGTTCGCCTGCTAGAAAATTTCGCCTCGGGGTTTGCCACAATTCAGTCTCCTTCAAGAATGTTGCTCTGTCTGGTGCTCTCGATTATGATCTGGTTTATTGCCGCCTTGTCTTATTACGTATTCTCCTTAGGCTGCCCCGGTATTGGCATATCGTTTCCGGAAATGGTGGCCGTCATGGTCATCATTTGCATCTTCATCGCCCTACCCTCAGTGCCTGGGTATTGGGGAATCTGGGAAGCCGGAGGCATATTAGCCATGATGACCCTCGGGGTTTCTCAAACGGACGCCGCTGGGTTTACCCTGGCCAATCATGCCCTCCAAGTAATCCCTGTGGTACTATTGGGTTTTGTTTCCGCCTTTGTTACCGGTGTTAATATGTTCCAAACACCTACAAAGACCGACCTAAACTGAGTGTTTCAAATTTTAAAATTTGAAACCTGTTGGGAATGCCGATCTCACCGCATCTACGGTGTCATATGTTATCCTGCATTGACCACGATTCAGTCTAATCCCTCTGGTCTTAGACCTGAATTAAGCCGAACAACATCTTCCTTGTACCTGCGGCAACATCGACAATCGCTCAATATAGGAACGGGTAACCCTTTTGACTTCGTGTCAGCCCATTGCAAATCCGATCTAAATGACTATAATATCTTTGGTTTTAAGTGTTAAGTTTTAGGTTTTAGGTTTTAAGCTTCGAGCCACGCTTGAACCCTCAAACCCTTGGTCTCTTGACCACTCTTGGTGTTTGATATAATGACTATCTATCAGTAAAGCTGGCGTAAATCGGATCAGGTAAAAAAATCATAAAGCTGAGTGTTCCATGGCGATACTCGATATTGTAACATTTCCGGACAAATTCTTAAAAGAACCGACTAAACCGGTTGAAGATATTGACGGAGCGTTGCAAGATATAATTCAAAATATGGGCGAGACCATGTATCAGGCGCCTGGAATCGGTCTGGCGGCCATCCAGGTGGGCATCGATAAGAGTATGCTGATTTATGATATCGCACCAACAGAGGAAGACCGTTCTTTGCACGTTCTGATAAACCCGCGCATTGTCGAAAGCGAGGGTGAAGTCTTGTCAGAAAATGAGGGCTGTCTGAGTGTCCCGGATTACCGCTCGGATGTAAAACGCTTTACCTCTATTTTGGTTGAGGCCGTTGATCGAGACGGCAATCCCCTTCGATTTGAGGCCCATGATTTTTTGTCTATCGTTCTGCAACATGAAATCGATCACCTAAACGGCAGGCTCTTCATCGACCGGATCAGTCCACTTAAACGGCAACTTTATGCCAGGCGGGTTAAGAAGCAGCTCAAAAAGAACACCTAAAACTTGCATGGCAATTATATGATATTTAATAATAATATTAAATATTTTATGACTAAAAGTTCAAGTCATTGTTGCATGTTATTTGGTTATACTTAAGGGGATTAGTTATCGAAGCAACCGGGCTTAAAATTGTATTCATGGGTACGCCTGACTTTGCTGTTCCTTCCTTGCAGGCCCTGCATGAAAGCCGTCATGAAATTGCTTTGGTGGTGACTCAGCCGGATCGACCCCGGGGTCGCGGACGCAAAATTATGCCCTCGCCGGTCAAAGAAGCTGCTGTCCGCTTTGGCTATGATTTGCTGCAACCAGAACGTGTACACACGCCAGAAGTTCATGATGTTATCAGCGATTTGGAGCCAGATTTGCTTGTGGTTGTCGCCTTCGGACAAATTCTACCGCTTAGTCTAATTAGTATGCCACGTTATCATGCTATCAATGTTCACGCCTCTCTGTTACCGCGTTATCGCGGTGCCGCCCCGATTCAGTGGGCCCTCATAAAAGGTGAAAGCGAAACCGGTGTTACCACTATGGCCATGGATGCAGGCATGGATACCGGCGACATCCTCCTTGCTTCCACCGTGGCTGTAGAACCAAGTGATACCGCTGCAACCCTGCATGACACCTTGGCCAAGGAGGGCGCCAACTTGCTGTTAGAAACGGTTGAAAAATTGCTCATGGGAAAAATTGATCCAAAACCCCAAGATCCTTCGAAAGCCTCTTATGCGCCTCTCCTCAAAAAAGGAGACGGGCGTATCAATTGGGAACTACCTGCCCAGAATATCGAAAACTTTATACGCGGCGTCACGCCCTGGCCTGGCGCCTTCACTTTTTGTGATGACCGGCGATTGAAAATCTACAAATCCAAGCATCTTGACAAAAAAACCCAGGAAGCTCCCGGTACCGTATTGATGTCATTTCCAGATGAATTACTGGTAGCCACCGGCAAGGGTGCACTCCTGATCGAAGAATTACAAGGCGCCTCCGGTAAATGCATGGCCACAAAAGATTATCTGTGTGGATGCAGCATGGAGACTGGCACGGTCCTAACATGAAAAAAACCAGGGATGAAGCTCGTCATAACGCGTTGCAAATCTTGAACGAACGGGATAGTCAGGAAGTGCCCGTCGATGGTATCATTGAATCTGTGTTTAGTTCCGGAAGCCAGTCCAAGCAGGATAAAGCCTTCATTCACAACTTGGTGTACGGTGTTTTGAGATGGCGCGGTCGGCTGGACTGGATTATCAAACATTTCTCTCACATTAAAATCGATAAGATCGACCCCAAAGTTCTTAATATCCTACGGCTGGGGCTTTTTCAAATTCTACACCTTACCCGCGTGCCGGTTTCCGCCGCCGTGAATACATCTGTTGAATTGGCTAAGTCGGTTGCGGATGTCCGCACGGTTCGCTACGTCAATGCTGTGTTACGCAAAGCCAGTGTCGGCGTCGGCGAGGTGGTGTTCCCCGATTTTAAGCGAAATCAAGTAGAAGCCATTGCGGCCACCTATGCCTTTCCAGAATGGCTCGTTAAACGGTGGCTGAAACGCTTTAGTGACCAAGAAACCATAGCCTTGTGTGAAGCGGCCAACGTCATCCCACCTATAACAGTACGCACCAATTTGCTTAAAACAGACCGCGACCGCTTGATCGCTTTGCTACAACATGAAGCTGAAGATGTTCAGGTAACCACCTACTCTGATGTGGGGATATCTTTTTACCGGCCCATACTTCCGGTTGCAAAATTGTCATCCTATCAAAGCGGATGGTTTCAGGTTCAAGATGAAGCCGCGCAATTGGTCTCCCAGTTTTTCAATCCACAGCCCCAAGATAACATTTTGGATGCCTGTGCTGGTTTAGGCGGAAAAACAGGCCACATAGCCCAGCTCATGTCAAACCAGGGCCGAATTATCGCCATGGACAATCATAAAAGGCGGCTGGCGCAACTTCGAGCTGAGATGATGCATTTGGGTATATCCATTGTGACCACGAACTCGCATGACTTGACCCAACCGTTTGACCGTACGCCCCGTAGAAAGTTTGATCGCATTTTACTGGATGCGCCTTGTTCAGGTTTGGGCGTAATCCGCCGCAATCCGGATGCCAAGTGGATCCGATCTAAGATGGATCTGCAAACCTACCATCGACGTCAAACTGCCTTTTTAAAAGTCTTGGCACCCCAAGTGAAAATCGGTGGAATTTTACAGTACGTTGTTTGCAGTTTGGAACCGGAAGAAAATGAACACGTGGCGACTACCTTCCAGCAGGACTGTCCGAATTTCACAGTTGAAAAATCCCCTGACATTCCTTCCAATCTGAAATCTTTTGTCGATGCGGACGGTTATTTCAGAACCTATCCACCCACCGGCAATATGGATGGGTTTTTCGCCGTTCGCTTCATACGAAAATCATGATTAAACGCTTCGCCAAAATAGGTCTTTTATTAATCGCCTTTTTGATTGTTACCGGTGCCAGCGCCTATCTCACCCTGACATTTATCATCAAGAGCGAAGACACGGTGGTTGTGCCAGACCTATTGGGAAAAGATGTTGTCTATTCCCTGGAATTGCTCACCGATTTGGGGCTGAACACCAAGATCGGGGGCTCTGAGTATGATGATAGCTTCCCCAAAAACCATGTTATTCTGCAGGACCCAAGCCCGGGCGCTGAAATAAAAAAAGGCCGAGATATCAGAATACTGCTTTCCAAGGGGCCCAAAGTCATTACCATGCCCAATATCATTGGGATAGCCTTACGCCAGGCACGCTTGGTGGTTGAGGAAAGCGGTCTGTGCCTAGGACACGAAACCTATGTATTTGCCGATGAAATGTTCAATAAAGATATTGTGCTGTCGCAGACCCCTTCCTACGGCAACCTGGTGGAACGTGATCGTTGCGTACACCTGCTGGTTAGCCAAGGGACGCGTGCCCGTGCCTATCAGATGCTAGACCTGAAAGGATTGTCCTTAGATGAAGCGGTTGTACTGATTGAACGCAGTCATTTGCAGGTCGGTCGATTCAGCTATGCCTATCAACCCAGTCAATCTGACAATATTATTGTGGGGCAGTATCCCAAATCTGGATACCGCATTTTAGAAAAATCAGCTGTGGACCTGGTGGTTAACCGCAAGCCCGGTTCGCGCCAAAAAGCAGAAACAGATCTGGGTTTGCATTCTGGATTCTTCCAATACAAATTAGAAGCTGGTTTTCTAAAAAAACATATTCAAATCCGTCTTGATAGCATGGGCGTGTCCAGCGAATTATATAACAATTTTATGAGCCCTGGGGAAGAAGTCTGGTTGCTGGTTCCCACCACAAGCGTTGCCACTCTTTTCCTTTATGAAGATGGGGAGCTTATAAAGACACAGGTTATAAACACACCCTGAACTATGTAGCGCCTAATAGCCTTTGGGATTCATAGTGGAACAGTTCGATTTTGTGGAAATCAGGTCGAAAAGAAGGATAAAAGGTATTCGTGCTTGAAAATTCCCCCCAAAACCGCTACATCGCTTTCAACAAAAAATAAAATCGTAGAAACGATTTTATGAAAACGCGTACCTTTCGCCGCAGAGCGAAAGGCATCGTCGCTACGTGGCAAACGGCTAAGATTTCTAACCCTGCAGCAAGACTTGTCGACGAGCTCAAGTCGCGTCCTTACAGGGTATTACGAAATCTTTGTGTTGGCCTTTTCGGGCAGAAGCACCGCACTTTTACCCTGATAAGGAACTTATCCCAATTTGATGATGACATGACCTGCAAGACTTGACGGCGGGGAATTTGGCTGATGCTTACTCAAAGGCCTCAGTCGAGCCGCAGCGGGGAATCAGCAAATTTGAAGCAAAAAGGAATCGACTCGTGAAACTGATTGCGCCATCCATTCTATCGGCAGATTTTGCAAGATTAGGCGAGGAAATCAAGGCGGTTGAAGCCGCAGGGGCTGACTGGATTCACATTGATGTAATGGACGGTCATTTTGTACCCAATATTACCATCGGCCCCTTGATCGTGGAAGCCGCCCGCAAAGCAACCGATCTGCCCTTGGATGTCCACCTCATGATCGAAAAGCCGGAAAGGTATATCCAGGACTTTATAGACGCCGGATCTGACTTGATATCTGTTCAGGTAGAAGCCTGCGTGCATTTGAATCGTACGATTCAGATGATTAAGGAAGCTGGTGCCAAGGCTGGCGTAGTATTAAACCCCGCCACCCCGCTCTCCACTTTGAAATGGGAATTGGTCAATGTTTACCATGTCATGCTCATGAGCGTAAATCCCGGCTTTGGAGGTCAAAAGTTTATTGCCAGTACTCTCGAAAAAATCAGAGCTCTCAAACAGCTTATTGAAGGTCAACAGCTTGAAACGCTTATTGAAATAGATGGTGGTGTCAACCAGAAAACCATCGCCGATATTTCTGCTGCCGGCGCTGATGTTTTTGTGGCCGGGTCTGCCATATTCAAAAGCCCCGATTATGCCAAGACTATTGCAAATTTTAGAGAGATAATAACAGGATAGTTTTCTGTGCTGTGGGTTCCTGGCTCCAAACAAGCAAGGATATACAGGCCCGGAAAAAAGGGATATTTTTGATCGAAGAAATAATAACGATAGAAGGCAAAGAATACTTAAATCCTCCAAAATAGATCTTTTCAAAAACGCAATTTAGAAATCAATTTTTCAAAGAACATGAGCAGGGCCAAATATGACCCTGCTTTTTTACTATGTAGGACCGGTTGCCTCTCCCGTGAGTTTTTTCATTGAAATATCCAATATATTGTGTTACTGACGCTCCAAATCCCTATATTTTGATATAAATTCGTTTATCCAGAATAGAAAAAGTGGATCAATGAAGCCAGCCTACAGCGCATTATTTGTTTTGATATTGGTTCTTCTAATCGGTGATCCAGTAATTTCTGATAGACTGATCATTAGCAACTATTCGGGTGGTGGTGATATAGTCCCATATTTAGGTACTTTTGATTATTTAGGGGCATTAGAACTCATCGAAATAGACCTACTTTCGTTATTTTTTCTCCTTTGTATTGGTTTTATCGGCATCATTTCAGTTTCAAGGAAGCGATCTGGGAAATACACAAAATGAAAAGGGCAGAACTCCCTGATAGCGGTGGTAGAAGATCGGGTACAGATCGAAGGGCTTTCTCTTATGCCTTCTATATTCCCGAAAGAAGAACTCTAAAAGATAGAAGAAGTGGCACAGATAGGCGAAAAGATTAGCACTAAGATTTTATCCCAAAGAGCATTAGCAGGGTCGACGAATTGACACTTCATGTTTTTTAATACATCCATTTTTGGTCAACAAATCGTCAACAGGTATGCAATCTTCCCCCCCTATTTAAGCTATTTTCACCCTGTTTCATCCTGTGATACAAATTGACATAACCTATTAATTACACATTTCATTCTGTTCAATTCACTTTACTTCACATTAACACTCCTAAGTATTTACACTTCTTATCCTATTGTGATATAGTAGCAGATTGCGTAAGGCGTGAATCTCACAGGTAATTGGCATATCATACACACTCTGGAGTAAGAATATGAGTTCCCCAAAAGGGTTCGAACCTTCGGGCTCTTCCCAAGAAAGCATCAGCCCGTATACCTATGTGTCAGCCCAGTATGATACTCATGAAAATCGGCTTGTTAAGCATCTTAAGGAAATCACACGCATTGGCACGGCCCTCTCGGTTGAAAAAAATATCCATAAACTACTTGAAATGATCGTCGACGAGGCCCGTAGCCTGACCAATGCAGATGCCGGGACGCTTTATATCCTCGACAAAGACAATAACTGTCTTCAGTTTCAAATCCTGCAAAGCGACAACATGAATGTCCGGCTTGGCGGGACCAGTGGTAAGCCAGTGGACCTTCCCAGCGTACCGCTGACCGACGAGCAGGGCAATCCCAACCACACCAATGTTTCCTCACATGTGGCCTTGACCGGCGAGACCATCAGCATCCCCGATGTTTATGATGCGGATGGATTTGATTTCTCCGGACCACGTGAATATGACAAGACCACCGGGTACCGATCCAAATCGATGCTGGTAATCGCCCTGCAAAATCACGAAAATGAAATCATTGGTGTGTTGCAACTTCTAAACGCCCAAGATTCAGATAGCGGGCAGGTCATATCCTTTTCAGCCGATGATATCGAGCTGGTTGTTTCCCTGGCTTCACAAGCAGCGGTGACACTCACCAATTCTCAGCTGATTCAAAATCTGACCGATCTTTTTTATTCCTTTATCAAAAGCATTGCCACCGCGATGGATGAGAAGTCGCCTTTTACGGGTGGCCATATCAATCGGGTAGTTGATTTAACCATGATGATCGCGCAATTGATCAACGATACCAACGTGCCACCTTTTGAAGACATTCATTTCAATGAAGACGAAATGGAAGAATTAAGGTTGGCAGCGTGGATGCATGATATCGGTAAAATCACGACCCCGGAAATTATCGTCGATAAAGCCACCAAGCTACATGCTTTTACAGATCGAATAGAATTTATCGAAACCCGATTCGAACTGATTGCTGCTACCATTGAAAACGACTTTTTAAAACACAAACTGGAGCTGGCAGCCAAGGGTGAATGGAATACCGATACGGGCGCCAAACTTGATCGCGAAAAAATCCAACAGCTGGAATTGCTTTCCAATGATTTCGAATTGTTAAGGAGCGCCAATCAGGGTAACGAATTTTTAGATGACGAAAAAGTCCAACAGCTTAGTGCCATTGCAGCAAAGACCTACCAATTTAATGACAGCCAAAAGCCTTACCTCAATACCGATGAAGTCAAAAATCTGAGCATTCGCAAAGGTACCCTGACACAGGATGAACGCAAAATCATCGAAAATCATGCCGAAGTTACCTTTAAAATGCTCAAAGAACTTCGCTTTCCCAGGATGTACGAGATGGTGCCGGAATATGCTGCCGGGCATCATGAAAGATTGGATGGGTCCGGATACCCCCGGAACCTGCGTGAAGAACAGCTGCCCTTGCAATCGCGTATCATGGCAGTCGCTGATATTTTTGAGGCCTTGACGGCCAAAGACCGCCCCTATAAAAAACCCATGAAACTTACCCAGGCCATCAAAATTTTATCGGTACTTAAAGCAGAACGGCATATCGACCCCAATTTGCACGACCTGGTGATCAACAGCGACCTGTTGAAGCAATATGCCCAAACCCACATGAAACCAGATCAGATTGATATTTCCTGAATTTGGTTCCGACCCTGACTGCTAACTAGCTTATAACCAAACGATCTCTAAAGGAGCATAAAAACATGGGTACTGACAATGTTATCTTTTTAGAAAACCTGGAATGGTTTGATGACACCGGAAAAGAACTGGTTCACAGAATTCCGGAAAATGGCTCCGGGGAAATTAAATACGGCGCCCAATTAACCATACGGGAAAGCCAGGCTGGGGTCTTTTTTTATAAAGGCAAAGCCATTGAGGCTTTTGGTGCCGGCCGTCATACCCTCAAAACCGGCAACATACCTATTTTAACTAAGATTGCCAGTATCCCCTGGGCCATGAATAGCCCTCTGCGTGCGGAAGTTTATTTCATCAATTTAAAGATTTTCACCAATCTTAAATGGGGCACCCGTGATCCCGTGGCATTCAAAGACAGCGAGTTGGGTTTGATCCGTCTACGGGCTTTTGGCATATTCAATTTGCAAATTGTCCAGCCAGTTTTGTTCGTTAACAGCATGGTGGGCACCCAGGGGATCTATACCACTGAAGAAGTCGAGGAATATCTTAATCGTGTAATAGTGTCCCGATTTAACGATTACATGGGTGAAACCATTGATTCCATTCTAAATCTGCCTGCCAAATATGATGAACTTTCCGAAGGCCTTGCCAAACGTTTGCAAGAAGATTTTAGCCATTTTGGTCTGGCCTTAACGCATCTGTATCTGAATTCGATTACACCCCCGCCAGAAGTCCAGGAAGCCATAGACGATCGCAGTCGCATGGGTGTTTTTGACGATATGAACAAGCTCATGCAAATGAAGGCAGCCATGGCCATGGAAAAAGCATCGGAAGCAGAATCTTCAGGCGCAGGCATGGGCATGGGTACCAGTATGGGCCTGATGATGCCGGCCATGTTTGCGCGTTATTTCAGCGCGGACGGAAAGACTCCCCCACAGGCGGCCACCGATGCAACCGAATGCCAGGAGTGTCACAATGAAATTCCGGCTGATGCCAAATTCTGTTTGTACTGTGGCCACCAGCAATTGGTCATCCGGCAGTGTACCCATTGCAATAAAAATCTAACGGCCAACGCCAAGTTCTGCTCGCGCTGCGGACATCCAGCCGAAGAAAAACCAGCACCCAAATTTTGCGGCGGATGCGGCGGCGAAAATTTGGCGGATGCTAAGTTTTGCAGTAGTTGCGGTGAGAAGCTGACCTAACGCCTACGGCTGTCATTTACCCTTCGGGCGTTATTTGTCCTACGGACGACATTAGCGCTTCGCGCGTCATTTATTGTGGCGTCTGGCTATCAGCTACGATCATTAACGCGAAGCAAATTACTATCAATGACAGCGAAGCGTAATTACTCAGAGTTTATGTTGGTTGATGTACTTGCTATATGAAGTTATTCAATGTCTCTTGAGCTTATTATAAAACCGTAGGAGCTTACTATTCAATTCCAAATCGACTACCAATGCCCCCAGTGTGGCGCGCCGGCCCTTTTAGAAGAAACCGATCGGCTTTTCACCTGCGAGTTTTGTCGCGTGAAGTCCTATCTCCAGACCAAACGCTACTTTCGATACGAGTTGCCGGATAAAATTCCCGCCCACCAACACCTGGTCTTTTTGCCTTACTGGCGTTTTAAAGGCATGCTGTTTTCATGTGTTCCCAGAAAAATTCAGCATCAGTTTGTGGACGTCAGTTTGCAAGCGATCCAATCACATCTTTTTCCCAATACGCTCGGTTTTCGCAGCCAGGTGCTTAAATTGAAATTTTCGCGGCAGGCACCACCTGCGCGCTATCTGCAACATAACCTTCCGCTCGAGACCGTCACGCAGACACTACGCCAGCGCTACAAACCAAGGGGTTCCCGCAACATAATTCATCAGGCCTTTATCGGTGACACCGTCAGTATGATTTACGCGCCCTTTTATGTGGATAAATACCTTTATGACGGGGTCCTCAATGAGCCTATCTCACCGGAGCGAACCTACGATCTAAATCTTCATAGCCTTCCCGAGGCAAAGCCCAGTAGTGGCATCCATTTTTTAGCCACGCTTTGCCCCTATTGCGGTTGGGACTTAGAAGGACAGCGTGATTCATTGGTGCTACATTGCACCAACTGTGCCTCGGTCTATCAACCAGAAGATCGCGGATTCTCAAAGTTGAGCGCCGCATACATGCCAGGACCCGGCGAACCGCAACGCTACATGCCTTTTTGGCGCTTCAAGGCAGATATAATGGGATTAAAGCTGGCAACCTATACCGACCTCGTGCGTGAGGCCAATCTTCCCAAAGTTGTGCCACCTGGATTTGCAGAGGCACCCTTCCACTTCTGGAGTCCGGCTTTTAAAATAAGACCCCAATTTTTGCTGAGGCTTTCCCAAAACCTCACTGTTTCGCAACCCACTGGTCCATTTCAAACCGGTGTTCCCAAAGGCAATTTGCATCAGGTCAACCTACCCCTGACCGAAGGAATCGAGAGTCTGAAATTGGTTCTGGCTGGTATCATCAAGCCAAGAAGTAAGATCGAAACCATCCTAGCGGACATCCAAGTTAAACCCAGAAGCTATATTTTAGTTTACCTGCCGTTTGTTGAAAAACATCATGATCTTGTTCAACCCGATCTGGGTATTGCCATAAATAAGAATATGTTGGCCCATGCTAAAAACCTTTAGCCTGCCATTCTCAAGGTAAAGAACTACGTCATCGGATTGAAATGCCTTGTTCCTGAACCACTCATGTTTGTGAGAAATGTAAGCTATACTTTAGGCTGTTAGGCTGAAGTCTGTTAGGCTATTAGGTTGCTGCGGGCTAAATTGAATGCCGGAATATTACTACAAGTTAGAAGTCTATTGGGCTTCTAAATCGAAGATCGATATGACCGCAAAAAACCGGGGGTGGTAGGCATGTTAAACAACAACAGACGATCCAGCGCCCCGGTGATTACGGGTTAGATGCCACTGTTAAGCATCGATAATGGCTAAGGCTTCCTCGCGATACGAATCCATAATGTACGGGATCTTGGTGACCTTGGCAGCCTCTTCTGTCAAGCTCACCAAGTCGTCGCGCGTAATAAGATGGGTGCCCAATTTTCTGGAACCGGCCATGAGCTGCTGCAAGCCGACCCGCAGTTTCTCCGAGGCACTGTAGATGCCGACGGCGCCCAGGGGCATGCTATCCAGGTCCTTTCCGTAGGTTTTCTTTAATTTACGATAGTTGACAAAGATTTCTTCTTTGGTGGAACCGTCCTTGAAAGCCTTCTGATTATGCGCATTAGAGCTCGTCGGAAAGCAGGACGGCCTCAGCCACATGCCGGATGGATTTACGCGAATCCATACTCCGTTTCTGGATCCAGCGATAGGCCTGGGTCGCTTTAAGTCAAATGTGGCGGTTATCGCCCTCACCGTCCAGCAACCAGAGTGAACAGATATCCACACCAACTACCTTTGCCGTGACCATCACAAATGATATCCGATATCCTTAAAACATTCAAATCAGCGACCACCGGTGGCTGATGAAGGGAGTTATGCTGGTGGGCATTATAGATAACGATCAATAAATGCTTTTACGGCGGCGGCATACCCTGGGGTGAGGCTTGAATTGCTATGACTGGCACCTGGAGCGATATACATATCCACGTTAGCGTGCCCAAATCCCTGCCGTAAGGTATGGGCAAACTCCGAAGGGAAACGTTGATCTTTTTCGCCGTGAATTATCATGACCGGCATTTTCAAATCTGGAGCCAAATTGATGGGGCTGTAACGGTCCATGGCCCCACGATAAAAAAGATCCCACCAAAAAATGATCATGGGGCCGAAAAAGGTTCCAAAGAACCAGTTGGCCCACTTATATAGGCTCAAAAGGCCGGTCTTGGTGTCAGCATAGCTGGCTTCAAGATAAAGCAGTCTGATCATGTCCTGATTCTCATGAGCAGCAATAATAGCGCCAGCTGCACCGGCCGAATGGCCGTATAAAAGTACGGGTTCATCGATCCAATCAATTACACTTTGAATATCCTGGGCAAACATAACCGCATTGACCTGGCACACTGGGCTGGAACCACCATGATCGCGAGCACTGTGCATCACGGTCGTGAATCCCATCCCGGCGAATATTCGGGCCCTGGGAACCATGCGATCACGGTTACGTCCCCAACCATGGGCAAAAACAATCGTACCGCGCGATGGTCCGTCTGGCTCCACCCGCCAAACTTCAAGCTGGCCGCCGTCTCGAGCCGCTATTTTGGTATCGGTTACCTTGCCCCAGTCAGGTTTGTCATCGACCGGGTCTCGTGGAAAGCGCTGAACGACAAAGGATAGCAAAAGAGTGATAAGGAGATAAGTGCCGATTATACCAAATATAATTATTAAAATTAATGCCATCGTGTATACCTTGTTTCGGGTTGCGTGTTGTCGAACGCTTTTGGCAACTCGTAACTCGCAACCCGTTACCCGTAGTCCCTCCAAACCTTAACCCTGTTGTTCTAACAACTCCTTCCGCAACATATCCAGCGCCGCCATGGCAAAAATGGTTTTGTTCATACCGCGCTTACCAAAGGGAAAAAAGAGTTGCCGTACCACAACTTGCTCTGGCGTGGCCAAGGCAACGCAGACGGTTCCCACGGGCTTTTCTGGGGACCCGCCGCCTGGGCCGGCAATACCGGTTGTAGCCAGACCATAGGTTGCTTGAGATACATGCCGTGCACCCGCTGCCATGGCTTTGGCTGTTTCTTCGTGGACAGCACCATGTTGATCCAACAGCTCTGGGGAAACACCCAAAATGTTGGTCTTGGCGGTATTGGCATAGGTTACACCTGAAAATATAAAATAGTCGGAACTACCGGGAACATCCGTAAGCCAATTGGCAATACGTCCACCCGTGCAACTCTCGGCCACTGCCAGCGTCGCTTGATGCTGCCGCAATAACTCACCGACCACCGCCTGCATGGATTCACCTTGGGAGGATAGCACATGGCTGCCCAGCCGCTTTAGAACCCACTGGGCAGCGGCCGCCAGCCTGTCTTGCATCAATGCCAAGTCTTCTCCGTTTAAATAAAGCTTCACATGAATCTCGGGAAATTTGGCCCGCAGACCAAGTTTGATTTCCGGAAAATCATGGATCAAATCAGCCACCAAGTCACCTGTAACCGATTCCGTCAATCCAAAGGTTGAAATTGATCGAACCAGACAATGGCCCTGGGTAGCACCTGGCATTTTTTGGATTCTGGGCAATACGTCCTGGGATAGTATGCGCTTCATTTCGGGAGGCACGCCCGGCAAAAAGAAAAAGCGGCATTTTCCGATCTGCAAACTGAAGCCTGGTGCCGTTCCAATGGGATTGTACATGGCCTGCGCGGTGCGCGGCAACATGGCCTGCTTTTTATTGGAATCGGTCATCTTGCGCTGGCGCTCCTTGAAAAAACGTTCAATATCAGCCAGCGCACGCGGATCCAAATCCTGGGGCTGCCCAACAGCCTTGGCAGCCGCTTCAGCCGTCAAGTCATCGCTGGTGGGTCCCAACCCCCCGGTGGCCACACAAATATCGGCACTGTTGGCAATCTCTTTAAATGTTGCCACCAGCGTATCCAGTTCATCACCCACGCAGATATGGCGGTTGACTGCGATGCCTATGGACTCCAGTCTTTCGGCAATATAGGCTGAATTTGAGTCCACGAGTGCACCTGAACGTATCTCATCACCGGTTGCAAGTATTTCGGCCTTCATCCCTATTCCTCCCCACTCTATTGATGACTTTCCAGCATACGTGTCCAGAGAACTACTCTCTGGATTATTGTCGGCGATAAGCACAGTTTATCGCCTCTTGCCTGGAAAGTTAATAAGAAATCGCGGTGGCTTGGAAACGCAATGACTGAAGCACATGAATCGGGCGAAAACCGGGTCCTCTGGATCCGAATAAGTCCGATTCGAGCGATTTCTTTATTTGACACCATCCGTCAAAATATCGTCAAAATTCATCTGAATTCCGGAAAGACATAAACGCAAAATTTCAAAAAAACAACTCTTAGATTATTCTAGCTTGCCTGCAAGGCCAGGTATTCTTGGAATTTATCAATTTTCCATATGCGCTAGATGGTCTTCGTTTTTAAGCCATATGTTTGGCATGATACCTGCTTTAAATCCAGGTGTTACAGCAGACAGCATTGGACCGCCATGGGTAAACCCGTGGCTTTCTTAAAATACCCGGTTACAACTGACATCTATGCCCCAAGCAAAAACCAACATTCAGGCAACGACACCACAATCGAAAAGACGCGATCCTGAAAGTCAATCATTGGCCCACCAGGTTATGGTTGCCTTCAACAGTGCCTTTAAAAAAATTCTGTTATACCCTCAGGATCATGTTATTTTTCAAACCGCAGTGAATAAGTTGATACAGGAATTGAATCAGTACCTGCAACTATATGGAACGCTTCAATACCGGATTGATCAGAAAAAAATTCATCACCAGGAAGAGGAGGTTCACGCAGGCCCTCTGAGTGAGGAAAACCTGGCTTTTATCTTATTCCGTGATGGGATTTATCTCCTGGAGTTTCAGCCGGCCATCGAACAGTGGGAAGTGTATCAATTTTTGGAGGTTCTACAAAAGCATCAAATCCTAACCGAAGATGCCGAAAATGATATTGTTACCGCCCTTTGGGAGATGGAGCTGCCCCATTTAGGCTATGAGGCCGAAGATGTCGGTTTTGATACAGGTGCAGATTTTTCCATTCCCGAATTGGGTGGTGTAGTTGATGGTGAGGTATATGATGGGGAATTTGGTGGAGAAAATGATGGAGATTATGGAGCCGCGGAGGATGGAGAGACTAGTGCAAGCAATGATGCCGATTCAACCGGCGCAGCCTCAGTCGATGGCGTACTACCACTTCCGATTGACCTGAATCTTCGGCCAGCCTTTGACTGGAATCTGGTGGAGATTACTAACGAAGATCGTGACTATATCCAAGATCTGCTGCTTGAAGAAGAAAAATGGGAGCGCATCGAATATGTGTTGTATATTCTGTTTTACATCCTCCACCAGCAAAGGCAGCCCGATGATTTCAGCAAAGTTATGGCCTTTCTAATCCAAGAACTTAAAGATGCCCTAAAAAATTACGCGTATGAGAGCGTTTATAACACACTACAAAAATTAAATAATTCTTTGTATTCACCCAAATCAGAAAACCATTGGTCTGCCCCCATGCTGGCGGATCTTTTTGGATCGCTTTCCAAAAATGGCTTTCTGGGTGTATTGGCCGGCGATTGGCAGAATATCTCTGCCTGTAACGTCGAGAATCTTGGCCATTTGAAACGGGCCCTTCTGTTGCTTAATGCGGATATAGTAGTAGCGCTGGGGCCAATGCTCCTGGAAGCGCAATCCAAAAAAACGCGCAAATTGCTGATGACGGTCATCGGTATACAGGCGGAAAGGGATTACCAACCTTTCAAGGATCTTTTGCAATCGAGCGACATCGAATTGATGGTTTGGCTGGCCCATGTAATGGGATTTATGCAAAATGACGGGTCGTTAACAGATTTGCAAATGCTGATCAACCACACTTCCGCTGCTGTTCGTGAAACCGCCTTGAAATCACTATTTCGTCGGAGCCCCAAGGCTATTTCCGAACTGGGTAATCTACTAGCGGATCCCAATGAATCAATTCGACAGCTTTTTCTGAGATATGCCGGTAAGCACCGTGATTGCAATACCGAAAAATTGCTGCGGGACTATCTTAAGACCCAACGTATTCGATCCAGTAACAAACAAATTCTTTTCCAGGTCTACCAGGCCCTGGGCAAGTGTGGTTCCGATGCGTCCATCCCTTTTCTTAAAAAACATATGTATATTTTGCCGGGGTTTAGCCTTTTGAGATCCCAAAACGCCTTGAACCGCCAAGTAGCCATGCAGGCACTTATAGAATTGAAAACAGTCAAAGCTGAGACGCTAATCAAAAAAACATCCAAGCAAGAACGATCGTATATCAATCCAGCTTATTTTTCCGAAACAGAAGACAAGTATGAGAATGAAACCGCCAACCGCCAATAGCAACGCAAAAAAAACGTTACAACCCGCCGGCGACATCCTGCGAGCACTATCCAGGTTAATCCAAATTGCCAAACTATATGATGATAATAACAAATTGGTGGCAAGTACGGTAAAGACCTTTCAGCAGAGTATCCAAAAATCGGGCAATGGTGGTGGGCATGTCTCGCTTCAAATTCATAACGGACGCTTTTATCTTCAGGAACAGAAAGTACCCCTCTATCGAAAAGATGCCCAACTTTTTAACCGAATCCTTAGATATCTCAAAACGCGGCAAATTTATGGATTCCATTTTGACAGCGATTTAGAAGCAATTACCATCCCTGAAATTACGACCTTCGTCCGGCTTCTCCACCAGAGCGCCAAGCAAGCGAATCCTTATGATTGGTTCACACAAGAGTTAGCCAGAAAAGACATCCACTGGCTGATTGCGATTAAGGAATCCGACCATACACGACGGGAAGAACCACTGCTAACCCGAATCGGAATTGGGGATGCAACCCAGGGTAAAAAAGAAGCCGCCAAAAAAACCTATCACTTTGCGTTAAGCTCTGTGAAGGAAGTCGCCGATAAACTACTCACCAATAAAGATGCAAGTATTCGCAAATCGCTCCGCATGGTGCAACGCATGGTTGATATCATCACCGAAGACGATACCACCTTTTTCGCCCTCAGCACCATCCGGATGTATGATGATTATACCTATACACACTCGCTCAACGTGGCGCTGCTAGCCATGGCGTTGGGGAAACGCATCGGCATGCAGCGGCAAACTCTCGAAAAACTGGGTCTGTGCGGGCTGTTTCACGACCTGGGTAAGATTGAGGTTCCCAAGCAGATCCTTAATAAGCGCGGTAAACTCAACGATGCCGAATTTGAGGAAATCAAAAAGCACTCCATGAACAGCGCCCTGCTTATTTTAAAATTAAAAACCGAAAAGTATCGCAAAGTCCATTTGCTGGTTTCGCCGTTTGAACACCACATCCGCTTCGATCATTCCGGTTATCCCAATCTGGACCGGAAACGGCCCATTAGCCTGTTTGGTCGTATCTTGACCATCGTGGATGTTTATGATGCCATTACGTCGCCACGCATTTACCGTCCCACTTCCATGAGCCCGGACAAGGCGCTTGGGATTATGTTGGCTGATTCCGGTAAGCATTTTGATCCGGTATTACTCAAAATGTTTGTTAATATGCTGGGTGTTTACCCCATCGGTACTGTGCTACAATTGGACAGTGGTGAAATGGGCCTGGCCGTGCGCAGCCCGGATGATGACGATCCGTCCAGACCGATGGTCCAACTGCTGTTACCCAGCCCAGACAATCAATATACACACGGCGACCTAATCAATCTGACCGATCGCGATACCCAAACCGGTGAGTTTAAATGGAACATCATTAAGACCCAACATCCTGCTGCCCTGGGCATCCAGCCGGCCAATTATATCATATAATCACAACAGAGATCAAAATAGCATATCTGTTTGACAGATCCGGTATCACAGCATACAAAAAATTCTACACTCACAGCATACAAAAAATTCTACACTCACATTTTCGGTTCAATCAAAAATACTGTCTGCTTACGGTTCGAATTTCAAAACGGTAGTGATTTTGACTATGTTCATAGGATGAGCCACGCTCTGGGCACAAGCTGACCCGAACCATCGCTTATGGATATGGGCTAGTTGCGACAATTATCAAATGAATCGATAAAGGCCGAGCTATATTCGGCCGCCTCTCTCCCCGTAAAACCTATGCTGATAAATCCAAATCCATCACGGGTCATTTCATAGGCTGTTTTTAATTCCCAATCTTCATTAAAATATTGTATTTCATTAAAATTTTGTCGGAAAAACTCAGAAGCAAAATCCAGCATCTCGATCTTTGCCAAGACCGAGCAATGCAGTTCGCCAAATACTTCTGACACCCTGACACTCGTAGTGATCGGCCGTTGTTCCAGATTTAGATAAACCCAATCTGTATGCATATACTATCCACCTTATTCTGGGCCCGAAGTTGGGCGGCGTTTCCTTAGTCAAAGGCATCATTCCTGCCTCTTTTATCGGCATGCCTGGCACAAAGCTTTAGTGAAAAATGAATGATGGTATGTTGTCATCAAAACGGGATTATGATATATTCGATCGAATTTAAATATCTCCCGGTGTTACAGCAAATGGGACTGCCGGGTTGTGGAATCTTCGCGTATAGGGGGTAATATGGTAAGAGGATTAGACATCATCATCGTCGACGACGATCCCATCGTTTGCAAAAGTCTTTCTATGGCCATTAAAACTTTCTATACCTGGGGTGAAATCCACTCATTTACCGATGTTGATGAAGCCAGGGAGTTTTGCTTGAACCAGGAAATGCGAGTGGCCATATTTGTTTTAGACGTTTTTATGGGAAAACAAACCGGTTTTAGTTTCCTGGACGCCATTGCCGATAAATATCAGATGGCTTACGAAGATGCCATCATCATTACAGGGCAAGCTAGTGACGATGTCGTTAATATGTGTATCGCTGCCGACATTACCTATTTACTCGAAAAGCCAGTCAAGCTCTATAGCTTGCAGTTGGCTGTTCGAGCCATCGTTTCCAAGTATATCAAATTTGCCCGCAAACTTTTAAATGACCCTTCCCTCATCGACGCCATCGAAAGTATCAGTGAATAAAATCGTGTTCCACGATTTTATGATAACGCGTACCTTTCGCCGCAGGGCGAAAGGCATCGTCGCTCCTATGCGTTTATGCCCAACAACCTAAGCGGCTTTGGTCCAGAAATTTGAGTTAACTAGCTGCAAACGTTTTAGCCAAATCATTGTCCACCACATACATGCATACTTCTTTGGCCCCCTTCTGGGTATATCCATATCGATCTTTTAAGTTTAGCATCAGAAATTCGAGTTCTTCGCGGATGCGTCGATCATAGGTACGGAATGCTTCGGTGGCGTAATCCTTGATGGCTCTGCGAAAGTTCTCATTTTCCAGGAAGGGATCCATAACCTTTTCCTTTAGATTATGGACATAGCGCTCATGTAAACTTTTAAAGGCTTCGGTTTCCTGGAGGGTCTTGCCGTCAACTAGAATCTCCTGAGTGAGTGTTTTGCAAGCGTACTGTTTTTGCATTTCCCGTCGGAAAGCTTTACGTTGGGCCGCATTAGAATCTGATCCCAGCAGCCTAATTTCGATATCGGTGTAGTAGTCTTCTGAAATGACGAGCACTTCACCCGTGTACACGCATTCTTTCACCGTATCTGTTTCAAAATTAATCGCAAAAAGATAATTTTGAATGTCGCGGGAGATGCGATCTTCATTATAATTGTAAAGGGATTCCTTGACCTCTTGCAGCACAGTATAATTGTAACACTTGACCAGTGAATCCATGAATTCATCGGGCAATGATTTGGCCAACTGACCGTTCTGTTTCTTAAAAAATTGACAAACCATCTCCATGGTTATCAATTTTTCCTGTCCGGCATAGGTCGAATAGAACTCATTAAAAATTTTTATAGAATCTCTGCCTGAAAAACCATGATCGCCCTCGAACTCCGATTCGGCGATCAGGGTGCGCCGCCTTTTGGCCGTGAACCGTTTATGGTCCTCCTCTGACAACCAGGTGGGGATATGGCCGGCATAAATATCCATTTTTAAAAGCTGTAGATTTTTGTCACAGTAGACGGCATACTTTTCCGGTTTTTCGATCCACTCCAGCAAACTGTCCGATTTGATATTCAACCTGGACGAAATAATCACCTTGGCAAAATTCTGAAGGACTCGGGGTAAAAAACTATTTTCGATGCGGCCACCGAACACGTTTTTGTATATTTTTGCTTCGGTATTATAATCGAGCACATACGGTATTTTTATATAGATAATCCGATCCGAAAATGATTGGGTACCGGTGATGTTGTCCTGGTCTTCGGGATTCATCAAGGCCAGAAACAGCGAGTTGACATTTTCTTCAATGTCTTCCACCTTATGAACCCCCTCGCTGATGATTCCATGCAAGTTTGCAAAACGCTCCTTATTGTGAGCCTTGATATCCATCAGCGCGTAAATACCGTTATTGGTTTTGGCAAAACGTGAGAAAATGTATCTGACCTTATTGCTGTCCTTGAGCAAGCTGTTTAAATGATTTTGAAGCAGTTGATTGGTCATGACATTTGATTTGGCGCTTCTATCGCCTGGATTGAAAACACTGATACCCGCGCCCAACCGCCGGTCGAACTGATATCGTCTGGCAAAAACCATATCAAAGACTTTAGCGGGGGACTCGAACGCGTCCAGAAATGTCTGGTACAGGGATGTGCAGATGGTGCAGGCATTGTTTTTAAATACCCACTCATACTGCTTTTCGTTGAAAAGCCGGTCCTTGAATTCATCATCCTGAATCAAATCATCCAATAGCTCGCGCCGGTAAACTTTCGGAATCAAAAGTAGCGGATTGTCATGGCTGGGACAGGGAATCTCCAGTTGCTCTTTTTGGGCAAAACCTAGGATCTTGCTACAGTCATGGTCTTTAGCTCGGGATGCTTTCCGATCCACCAGACTCTGCAATTGGGCCAGAATAATTTCGGCCTCATGTCCTGGGAAGGCGCCAAGCTCTTTGGTGTTCAGTCGCCAGACAGTTTCATAGGCAGCGCCCGCATCCGATTTGGTATATTGCTCAAACTTCATTAGGAGGTTATTTAGAAAAGTGCTTTTCCCGCATCCATGGGGTCCTTCAAAAATATAAATTCGGTTTTGTTGAATTCCCCGCTTAAAAGAAGCCACGTGATTGATCAAGCGGTTGGCAAACAATCGATCAGCAAAGAAAGGATGATCGGCACCCTCCTCAAACAGCGGACTGCAATCATAGAACACATAGTTAATCGACTCGGGATCACCGGGATACTCGTCATAGCCAGCGCCTACATATTGATAGATCATATCGTAAAACATTTGAAAAATGTTTCGAAATACCTGGTTGGGTCTCTCGGCCGCAAATTTCATGAACGCGTTGAAGGAAATTGGCGAACCCAGCTTTTGTTCCTGTATATTCACATATAAATCGGAAATGGCCGTATCAAATGTCTTTATGGGATTTGAATAATTCATAGGATATCTTTGGATAGCTTTTTGTCTTGCATCGTATAAACTACACGCTGGTACTGCGGCTCCGACTTGGGTGGTTTCGGTTGTGGAATTCCATAGAGACCCTGGTAGCTGATGGGCGCTTGGGTTGCGGTCGGTTTTTCGGCCAGTTCGGTTGTTTCTAATTTTACAGCCCCGCCCCACAAGAAGGATATACCCAGCATGGTGTTGGCGATAAACGCGTTTACCAATGGTTTACCTTCAAAACGATGGTCTAAATATACGCAATCTGGGTTGGTTTTTTCGGATCTGATTTCGATTAACGGCGGATGGTAGAGCGTATCCAGAAGCATCTGTTTGTAGTCGCGGGTCTTCCTACTTTTAATGGTATACTCCCAAACACCTTTATGCTCGTTTAAGCGCTTTTCCGACACGAATAATTTGTATGCATCAACAAAATCCTGGTCCACAAAAGTATTAATGAACATGAAGTCGCTGTAATTTTCACGGACATCAAAAATTGCCTTTTGACCGCTGCCGGTTTGCTGATCAAATTTTTTACGTTCCTCGACATTGCTGAGTCTTTCAAAATCATATGAATGCCGGCCTTTGTTGGCCCCACTTTCAACATGGCCAAATAGGCGCATCCCCAATGCATATGGATTTAAACCCACCCGCGGTAGGGCTGTCACCTTGGCGTTGACACGCGCGAAATCGACTTCATGCCCCTTGATGCGGTCATCTTCCAGAAATAATTTTTCATGCCAGTAGCTGGCCCAGCCTTCGTTGAGAATTTTTGTCCGAATTTGGGGTTGAAAATAGAGCGAGGTATTGCGAATAATCTGGAGAATGGATTGCATCCACTTATTCTCATCCTGAGCTAAGAATGGCGAGTGATTTTGAATATATTCGATTAAATCCTTGCTGCTTTTCGCATGCTTCTGGTTATGCTTTTTATACAGGCTTTCAAATTCAGGATATTGTTGACTTACCTTGGAAAAGAATATGGATTCGGCTACCAGTTCATCAAATTGCTGCTGCACTTGGTTATAACGTTCTATTTCTTTTAAATATTCATGTTGTTTAACTTTTTTTATGCCTTGTAAAAATACATCAAAATAGTAATCAATCCGCTTTGTGGTTTGAGTCTGTGAAGTTCGGCTCAAATCGGAAAGTTCTGGATAAAATCCCACCAGGTTATCGATACCACGTACAAATTCGATGACATAATCGACCCAGCGCCCTTTTTCAGAACGGAGCATGGCAACAAAACGTTTATCGGACAATGCGCGACCAGTGAAATCCTCGTTCCAGGTATGCCGGTACATCATGTTGTTTTGAAAAAAATCGATGTGGGCCAGTACATGATAAAATATCATGACATTGAGCCAATCCGGATTATTATCATTATAAAAAGAAATGGGTGGTCGCGTGTTGATGACCGTCTCATAAGGATTGTGCGGATACAGTTCGTATTTACCTAGTTCCTTGAGAACTTCGACGTCATGGACCCAATAATCATACAAGGTTGGAATCATATTTTTAGGACCCAATTCCAGAAGATCCTTGTTGGTAACGATATATTCCAGGCTCTCGTCCTGAAAGCATAATCCAGCCTGACGGGCCCGTTCTTTGCAACCCTCCATGATCTGTTTCGTATGTTGATTTATAAGTTCCATAAGAAATCTTTTTATGATATCAGGCTTTTGATCCCTTCAATCAGTCGGTTTTCATCGGCATCAATCGTCATGGCATCCAAGCGTATCAAATCGGGGTGATCCCGCAGGAGATTGCTGGCCAGGACATACTTCTCAACCGTTGTTTTAGTTGAATTCCCACTGGCATTACTCACTACAGTCAGGCCAATTCGATTGCAGACTGCTAAAAGCTTCTGCAGTTCTGGAATGGTTTCCTTGCCTTCGTTATCCCAATCATCACCATCGGTGCCATAGAAAATATAGATATTATAGTCACGCGCCAGGTTTTCAGATGTCACAATTTCATTGACCAGCTTAAAGGCCGAACCGACTTTGGTGCCACCCGCAACCATGGAATTGTAATAAGTGTAGAAATCTGCAACCTCTTGGGCCTCGGTATCATGTAAGATGAAACGCGTTTCCACCATGTGCTCATACTGATATAACAGCCAGCTATAGAGGAATACGTGTTGTGTAGCTACGGTTTCAGTGGGTTTGCCCGTCATCGATCCGGAATAGTCCCGCACAAAAAAAACCATCGCCTGGGATTCATATTCTTTTTCTTTGGATAGAATGCGATAGATCATGTCCGCCGGCGAAACCAGCAAATCAGCCGGATCCAGTTTATCGACATCCGGGATATGGTTTAGGTTGAGGTTGGTGTCGATGATTTTTTTCAGCGTGGCTTTTTTATCCAGAATCTGCCCACCGCCTTTATGCCGGTCGGTGAGGTCATAAACATAACGTTTTAAGGCGGCCTTTTTACCCTTGTCTTTCAAATTCGGCAACTCAAATTTCTCGGTCAAGATTTTACCAAGATCATAAGCATTCGATTCGATCTCGTGGCTCTCCCCTTGACCCTGACCAGACCCACCCTGACCCGGTCCTTGACCGATATCCTGGGGTTCCTCACCGATCACCTCACCTTCCTCACCTTCCCCGGAGCCACTGCCACGCCTTTCTTCAGCCGAATTCTGGGGTCGATTGTCATGATAAAACTTCTCTTCCACCGTGTTGGGTACAACCACGATTTTCTCTTTACCGCCCCGTGACGGGCGGATCAACCTGCCGATCTTTATCTTTTTGGGAAAACCGTCGTCCTGGCGGCGGGCATCCCTTTGCAACAACTCATCAATGGATTTGAGCTGCTGCACCGGTGTGGCCTTGATCGGTCCCAAAGATTGCATTACCCCTTGATCGTTGCTGGCATATACAGATCCGGGCCCAACCGATGTCTGCTTGCCTGATTGCTTTGGTGGCCGGACCGATTCAAACGGTGCATGCACGGCACCTACTATCTCCTGGGCTTGATTTTGTGCTATGTTGGGTTTGGTATCCATGCCTATTTTCAATTCTCATCGTTCTGGGTACAAAAGTATTCGATGGTTTTTTGGGAACAGGTATTGCAGTATCCAAGCTTATTCATCATGGTATCAATCATTCGGTCATATAATTTTTGGTTTTCATCGTTGGTCCGGTTAGCCAGCGCGCCGATCAGGCTGCCGGCACCGGCGATATCCGATTTCAAACGGACATCGGTGACCGCTTTGACTAGTTCGATGTTATCCATGAAATCGTAATCTGGCTCCACGGATATTTTTTGGCCATATATCTTACGTAACGAAGTCCGGAAGGTCTCACACTGCTCTGCGGTTTTGAGACCCAGGCGCTCTTCGACACTCTGGATAAATTTCTCATCAATTTTAAGTGCTCGCAATTCACCGGTTTGGGGGTCTTTATATTTCCACATTTTGTCGGGTCCCAAATTTTCAGCGTCCATACCGATAATCATGTTTACATAGCTCATGACATCCTTCCTAATGGCATGCGGTTCGTCCATGTAGGCATTGAACATTTCCGTCATTACGCGCTCGCGGTACAGCCCTTTGGCGATTTTGAGATCCTCCATGAATTTGACCCGATCGTTGGCCTCGGTAACATAGTCAAGCGTAACGCGCTCCATGGTCTTAAAAACATCCTCGGCATACATGCATTGGCCTTCATTGGTTTCAGAGGTTTCCACCATCAGTTGAATCGCTCTACCCAGATCGCGTTGTCCCAGGCCCTTTTGACCGAAGCGTTTGGTAATATCGGGTTCTTGATTGAGCATATCGATCACCTCGGCCAATGTTTTGATACTTTTCTCTCCGGCGACTTCACCGGCTGCTAGTTTCATGGTTTCTACGGGTGTCAATTTGTCAGAGCGTGGCAACCGAGTAAGGACAATACCCACAGATGACGCATAGTTGAGATTGGGATCCTGATGTAAGTCCTCCTTGGTGAGGGTTGTCTTGGCATCTTTTCCGATAGCATAGTCTGTCAACTGGGTTTGCAAGTGGTAATCGGTATTGTGGGATACATAACAGATTCGGCACCGATCGACGATGGGCGCCTCCTCCTTTTCGGCCAAAAAGCGGTTGAATTCTGCGTTGTTGCTGGTGGCCACAATCAGAGTATCAATGGGCCAGCGGAACCCATCGATTTCGATATTGCGATTCTGGATAACGCCTAGATACACTTGCACCAGGTCTTTTTTATTCTTGAAAATCTCATCACTGAAATGAATACCACCGCCGGCCACACGCGCCAAGGCCCCTCTGCGCAAATCAAATCGATAGGGATTGTTCGGATCGGCAATATGGAGCAGTCGTTGAATCGATTCTTCTCCCAATAGATCCACGGCCGAGGAAGTAATTTTGTCTTTGGCCGAATACTTGCCCGTGACAGTCCCCAAGCTTTCACTCAAGGGAACCGGTATCACCTCAAAAAAATCCATCATTTCTTCCACATTTTCATGGGTCTGGTTGCGGATTTCGTTTAGGATATAATCGCTGCAAGCACCCAGGGGCCGGTAATTCAGATATAAATCTTCAATTTGTTCATCTGAAAATCCACCATATTGGGCCAGATTGGGCTTGTTCGCTTTCTGCGACGGTAATAGGTTCATGGCCAAAATCATGGGATCTTCGAATGTCTGGGATTGAATGGATTGGATTTTTCCATAAGATCCCAGCTTGTCTAGATGCTTAAAACAGAAAGTGTAACGGCGGTTTTCATCTTGGGCTTCAAAATCCCGGTAGCACTTACAAAGAAAGTCAACAAAAAATGTTTTACCATTTCCGGGCTCACCCACGAGTACGAAAGCCATCTCCCGGGACGATCCGCCCTGGGCGGCATCTTTGACATAGGAAACAAAACTATTGATCTCATTATGCATGCCGATGACGTGCTTGGGGCCTTGCCTAAAGATTTTAAAATCATAGGTCCCCTTGCCGTGAATAATCATTTTTTCGAGACTCTCACCATTTTCCAGGATCATGCGTGCCACCGATTGAAATGCATTTTCGAAGCATCGGTGCCCTTGCTTGACCTGTTCAAGGTGGTATGACAATGTTGATGTATTGTGTGTTTCCATGTTTCCCCCCCTCGCGTAGTCCCTGCGAAGCATTCTCATAATGGCTTTGACGGGCATTATGGTTCATTATGGTCGATTTCAAACTTTTAGTTATACTAATGAGCAAGTTTTGTGCCAATCGGCCGGAAGAATCCAGTAATATGAATTCTAAGGCCAGAAGCAATAGATGTGGATTAAACAGGTGCAAAACCGATCGCCCTAACCTGCTGAAACCCGTATTCATATTGACGGGAAGCGGCGGGGGAGCAAAATATGAGGCAAGAGATTTTTTAATTGACTGTTTTAAAAACAACGCTTAACGGGAGTCAAAATGCTGACGGCGGTGGTGGTAAACTGACGGATTTAATCCAGGCTGGAAAACTTGGTATTCTGCACCAAGTCGGAGTTTTTATAATTTGCTGAAAAATAAATCCATATGAAGGAGAAATCAGTGCCGGGTCCTTTTAACACGGGCATCTATTTTTCATCCAACAACCGACGTAGTATCGCGGCCATTTCGCGCACCAATACTGGTTTCATGATAAATTCGCGAATACCCATGGATTTGGCTTTTTCCTCATTAATGTTATGACTAAAACCGGTGCATAAAACAATGGGAATATCTGATCGAATGGCCATGACTTTTTTGGCCAGAGCTTCACCGGTCATACCTTGCATGGTTTGATCCGTGAGCAGCAGATCAAAACTGTCTGGTTGCGATCGGAATACTTCCAGGGCTTCCACACTGCTTGTTCTGGCCACCACCTGGTAGCCCAATCGTTCCAACATCTGTTGAATGGCATCGATGATGGCTTTTTCATCATCCACCAGTAGAATTCTTTCATGGCCTGTGGGCAGTGGTTCCGTCTCGATGGATTTCATGGGACTCTCCCGTTCCAGGGATGGCAGATAGACCCAGAACGTTGTGCCTTTACCCAGTATACTTTCGAACGTGATGGCCCCTTCATAACTCCGAATAATGCCGTGAACAACGGATAGTCCCATACCGGTTCCACCGATTTTTTCTTTAGTGGTAAAATAGGGATCAAAAATCCGTTCCTGGGTAGTGTGGTCCATGCCTTCACCCGTATCACTTACCCTGAGTTGCAGATAGGATCCGGGTTCCAAGTCCGGAATGGCCGCTGCCGCCGTCGGGTTGAGATCCACATGCTCCAAACCTACTTCGAGCACACCGCCTTTGGCCTGCATGGCCTGCGACGCATTGGTGCACAAATTCATCAAGACCTGGTGGATTTGGGTAGCATCGGCCAAAACCAATGCTGAATCAGCCTCAATATCTTGTTTTATTTCTATCGTGGTCGGAAGCGTAGCCCGCAGCAGCTTGAGTGCGTCTTTCACCAAAGAACTGACTTTAAAAGCCGTTCGTTCCTCTTCGCCTTGCCGGCTGAAAGCCAGGATTTGCCGGACCAAGTCTCGAGCACGATTGCCAGCATCCAGCACGTCCTCTAGATTCAGACGTATCAAACTGTCATCGGGCAGATCCAAAAGAGCCATTTCAGTTTGGATAAGAATGGGTGAAAGAATATTGTTGAAATCATGGGCAATGCCCCCCGCAAGAGTGCCTATGGCTTCCATTTTCTGGGCTTGCTGCAGCATGCGTTCCAAGTCGCGGTGTTCTTTTTCAGCCCGTTTTTGGACCGTTATGTCCAATGCTGTGCACACTTCCAGGGAGGTATCCGCCAAATCAATCTTAATCCAGTTTAAGCGCACGTTGATGATATCACCGCTCTGATTTTGCCATTGGGTTTCGACGGTTCCCGAGCCTTTTTGTTTCCGCTGCATGGCCATTTCAGCATTGACCCGCCTAAGTTCATCCGCACTCGGATACAGAATATTAATATGCTGTTCCGTAAGCTCATCGGCCTGGTAGCCGACCATGTCGCATAATCTCGAATTGACCTTTTGGATAACCTGATTCGAAACCAGCCCGATTCCGTAGGGAGCGGTTCTGAAAATCCCGTCCAAAATGGCTTGGCAACGTTCGAGCGATGTCTGCAGTTTATCGTGCTCCGTGCTGGTTTTATCTGCTGATTTTGTCATTCACCTTAACTCCTTGCCGCTTCTGCCGGGTCGTGGTTCACTGACCACGGATATTTGCAGCACATATCTATTCGCTAACGAGGAGGCTGAAAATATTTTCCGCCTGATTATATAACTGGGTTACCCGGTATTTGGCCGGACTCGGTAGGTCTAAACTCAACACCAAAGTATCTCGATCAGAATCATAGCCAACTTGGCCGTTTTGAATATATCTACCGCCGCTGGCTTGTGGGGAAATATCTTTATGAAATGGCCCGGTATTCCGAATCTGAACTTGCAGCCTTGTTTTACCACCATCATGGCTCAGGTGAGTTACTGGCCAGAAATATCTGTCCGCCTGGATAAATGCGGTATCTCCTTTTTTATCATTGAGTCGCACAAAGATATCTCGAATCCTAAGGGGATCGCGCTGGTTGTGTGCAGCCATAACCTCAGGACTTGTCATGGTTTCAGATAAGTGTAGCTTGTTGGATTCCACTGGTGGCGTGGCCGACAGTTGCGCCTGGGCTTTAGCAAGTGGCTGCGGCTTCTGCAGGTTAAATTGGGGATGTTCCCTGGTCGTACCTTCAAGGCGCCTGACGTATGCATCGGTAATGATTCCCTTTTCCCGCAACTTGTTTATGCCGGCCTGGGCTGATTGGATCGTGGCATATCGGTTGATGTAGAGTCGGTACCAGGTCCCCTTTTCTGCGATTTGCGTTGGGCGATAAAAAACTTCCCAATTTCTTTGTTTCAGTTTATCAACCGCATCCACGGCGGACTGTTCCTGCTTAAAAGAGGCCATTTGGATCGTAAAAAAATAGTCTGGGCCCGTGGATGTATATCCCTGATGCGCTAACGTAGTTAGGCCCAATACCACCAGCATAATAATTTTAGTCAGGTGCGTCGTTCGCATTTGATCCATATCCATACGTTTTGAAGCTCAGTCGGCAAACCCAAGACCCGGAACTTGGGCCGCCTAAATACAAAATTATTCCTCCCATCAATCTAAAGCAGGAATCATGCCAGAGAAAATATTACCTGGCTAAAGGCGCAATTATTGGATTTGAGGGTCCACCGAATATTATACGGTATCGGGTAGTCAGGCCTTTAGAGGCCTCACCGCCCTAACACCTTAGCCTTGAATCACCATTACAACATGTTGATTTAATTATAAATAAATATTAACCAATCTCACAATTCAGCCAAACGTTTAAACGCTTATAAGCCCTAAGGATTGGGCAATCTTGACGATTTATCTAAGGATTGAAATAGAATAGCTTGCAGGTTGCTGTTTTTTCAGCTCAAAAAGGGCCAATCCAAAATTGGCCTGAAAGATGAAACCGGCAGGTTTACTTGTCAATATCTTGACAAAATTTGAAGAGGCTAATTGGATGGCTCCGCTGCCATTAAGGGGGCTCTGTATGAATATTTGCCGTCCGTCAATACAACTTGAACAGCTTCGCGTGTAAGCTGATTCACCAAAATCGGACCCATCATGTTGGCGGTCATATTTTCAGGTTTTCCTTGGGGTATATTTACGATCACATACAGCTGCAGGTGGTCCAGTTGGGTATCTGGATCCCATGCCAGCTCCTTGAGAACTTTGGGAATGTTGACACTGTAATCAGGTTTGAATAGGAAGGGGTCAGTAATTACAAAAGCCAAAGCCGGTTCGTCAACTGACTGATACCAGTAAAAGGGTGAATCGGGGCGATGCTCGAAAATCACGAACTGGCGTTGATCTGGAAATCCTGGCACGCCATGAGGCATACGGATAATTTTTTCGGTTTGAATGCTAATTTGACCGAATCGGGTTGTTTCTATCTTCAAGATAACTCCTTATCCGGCTGACTGTCCTTCAAAATTGAGCTCGCTTTCATTATATCAGTAGCGGCTACCTCCGAGGATGCCAGATTTGCTTTACGGATGCGTTCATACACTTCTTGGCGATGGACACTAATATGCCGGGGCGCCTCGATTCCCAGTCGCACCTGGTTGTCTTTTATTTCTATCAAGGTGACCACGGTGTGATCACCGATGGTAATTTTCTCCCCCAGTTTGCGCGTGAATATTAACATAGTAGATAACCGGGTTAAGTGATCCCGGGACTGGTTGCTCCTTATTTCAAGTAATCCATCAGACTTAATTCCATGATCGACGACGACGATGCCAGCGCCGCCTGATAGGCAACTTGTACTGATTTCAAATTCATCACGGCATCGGCAATATCAGCATCTTCAATCTGGGAAAGCTGTTCGGTATTGGAAATTGTCAATTCCTGTAGAATATTTTCTTTAATTTCCATGCGATTCACTTTTGATCCGATTGCAGATATATTAGCGGATATGTCACTAAAATGGCCTTGCATAGTGGTAATGCTGGCACCTATTCCGTCGACATCATTACCTTGCAAGTGCGTTATCAGATCATCCAAAGACGTCAGGATATCGCTAAATATTGCCTCCCCATCAGCCCCGACTTGCATCACCGAATCATTGGCGGTTTTGATGGCAAAGGGGCTGCTATTACCATTATAAGTACCATCCGCCTCAAACGGAAGCACCTCCGTGTTGGTCCCGGCAAAAATATACCGGCCACTTACTTGCGTATTGGCCAGAGCAATGATTTCATCTTTGGTATTCTGAACGGTCAAAGCAGCCGCTTCTCGATCTGACGACGATTTGGTAGCCGTTGCCATCTCCACACACAAGGACCGGGTGTCGCTGAGCATATTTTGCACATTGGTCAAAGCGCCTTCGGAGGAAAGCAACCAGGATTTGCCCATATTGATATTGCGGTTCATCTGGTTGATATTGGCAATGTTTGATTTGATCTGCAAAGCATTGGTCAGACCCACTGGATCATCACTCAAATTATTGATACGTTTCCCGGATGCAACGACCGTGTTAGCTTTATTAAGGTCGTCGGTGATATGCGCGAGATTAAATTTAATCAGATCATACATGGTTTTTGTGGCTACGCGCATGGCATCAAAACTCCTCTTTATTTATTTCAATTCTAGCAAGGTGGCCAACATTTCGTCAGCCGTGCTAATCAGTTTTGCGGCAGCGGTATAGGCATGCTGAAACTTCATTAAATTGGTCATTTCTTCATCCAAAGAAACACCTGAAAGGCTGTCCCGGATCTCGCCTATTTTGCTGGCTGAAACCTCATCAAAAGAACGCTCCCTGGACAGACTTTCAGAAATCGTTCCCAAAGAGCCAACTAGGGCATGATAATAACCCTCGACACTAGCGGTAATACTGCCTGGCGTATTGCCGTCGATTCGGTCGCAGCTCCAGTTGGGAATATCCATAGCAGAAAATTGCAGATCGGTGATAGCCACTGCATTGGAGTTATCACCTGTGGCAAAGACGCCGTTAGCATCAATTCGACCTGCGGCTATCAGGTTAAAATTGGTACGAATAGCATCGCAAACATTCATACTACCGGCGGTGCTGCCTTCAAAAAATGTATTAACGCCCAAGGCTGCCATGGCATTGCTACTATCTCCCGCAAAGGCAAAAGTATACCCGTTGGCGGCGCTGATTTCTAATTGACCATCCACGATCGAACTAGTAATGTTAGCGTCGGTGGCACCAATCAGAGTAGCCACATCATTGAGCGTGGTTGTGTCTGCATCGATGGTGATGGTGTCACCACCCGGTGTTACCACATCGCCATTGCTATCATATACCCAGAATTGAAAACTACCGTCTTGTATCTTGTCGGCAAAACTCAGCCCGGAAGCAGCCGTGCCAATGGCATCGGTTGCGGATACAGCCGCATAACTACCTGTTAAGTTGCTTAAGGCCTCCAAGCCGACCCCCTGACTGTGTTGCTGGTTGGTCGCCCAGATAAACTCCCGGGTCATTGAATCTAAGTCCAGGTTATATTTTGCCAGAACTTCATCGCGCATGTCCAACCATCCTCCCAACTTACCATTGGAGATGTAATCGGTCATGTCAACCTTTGATCCAGCCGAACTCAACCATTCCACCCGGTCACCATTAGTGCCCCCCAGGGATATGCTATAATTGGTATTGCTGTGCACCAGAACACAACCCCGGGCGGAAACAATGGTTAATGAGCCATTGTCCTGCTCAAACGAATTGGTATCAATATATTGTGAGAGTTCAGATACAAGTGTATTACGTTTGTCGCGTAGGTCATTGGCAACGTTGCTCGTCTCCATTCCGACGATTTCATTATTCAAGTTGGCAATCTCATTTGTAATCTGGTTGATGCGGTTGAGGGCCGGACCCAGCACATTCGAAAGATCCGTTTTTAATTGTCTCATCTCACCATCCAGATACTGAAATCGCTCCGATATCAAGGTACTGAATTCATATAGGGCGATGCGCTCGGAAGCACCTAAAGGATTGTTGGAGATATCATGCCACAAGCTCCAGTATTGGTTGAGCAACGAGCTCACACTGGCATCGGAGTTTTCATTAAAAACCCCTTCTAATACTTTGATATAGTTTTCCATTTCTGTGGAATATGCCAGATTGGAACCCTGCTGCATAAGGCGATTCTCGATAAACTGATCGGTTTCCCGAACCACTTGACTGGTGGTGACACCGCGTCCCAATTGCAAGCCATTGAAAAACATGGGGTGTTTGGCTTCCTGAACCGTGCTCTGCCTAGAATAGCCGGCCGTATTCACATTGGCGATATTGTGACCGGCCACATCGATCCCAAACCGCGAGGATGACAGCGCGTCTTTGGCAATATCCCATACCACACCAATGCCGGACATGCTTAAACCTCCCTTTGAAGTAACAGGGGGTTGGCCCCTCTTTTTAACTGACACCTGCGGTCGTAAGTATTCCTATGCCCTGCGGCGCCTGAAATGATCGCGATAATTTCATCGATAAACTGCAGTGAGTCATTCACATAGTGCATATTTTCTTTGCGTAGGGCTTCCACCTCACTGCGTAGTTCGGCAAGACGATAATAGAGCCCTTGAAAAACGGTTTTAGCCTCACTCGATAGCAACGCTATTAGGTCGCCTAACCTGGGGAATGGCTCGTCTGCGTTGCGCTGTAAGACCGCCATGGCTTCTGTGCCTAGGGCGGATATTTTTGTACACAACGATTCTTTCTGTCGCGAAACTTCCCACAGGCGATTTAAATCCAGCTGGATTAAATAGGCCTGCTCATTTCTCAGACAGTCGCGTAGATCATAGTAGAGCATGATCTTATTTTGATAAAGCGTTTCCAGGGCTTGCTGATCGATGCTTGCGGACATGCCGGTACTCCTCTCGCTAGTTATCGACGGTTAAGACAATTATCTTAAGAACTATTTTGATCCTTGAGTTGTTGATACAATACCTGTCCCAGACCTAATCCACCGCTGGCAGAAATCTCGTCGGCCAGTTTTTCATCCAGCATGGCTTTAAACATCTTACTCTCTTCACTCTGATCGATTAAGCCACCCTCGGGTACACTGGCGCGCATGGATTTTAACAGATAATTCAGAAACAGGGATTCAAATTCCGCGCAAGCCTGTTTTAATTTTTGAGGCTGCTTATCCGCGGTTAAATTCGAAGACAAAGTATCGGGTGAAATTCCTTCTAGCATGATTTCCTCTTAAATAATTTCTAGCTGGGCATGTAGTGCCCCGGCCGCTTTCATGGATTGTAAAATTGTAATCAAGTCCCGGGGTGTCACCCCTATGGCATTCAAAGCTCGTACCAAATCGCCTACAGTTTTGGCGTGTGGGATGAGCATCAGCTGATTATCCTCTTCGGCCACATCCACATCGGTTTCGGGAGTAACCACCGTCGCCCCTCCGGAAGCTACGACTACCCCATCCAAAGCTGTGGGCGCTTGGGCACCTGGACCTCGTTGCGTGGTGCCAAAGGGTGCTGGTTGGCTTACGTTGCGAGTCTCTTTGATCTCGATACTAAGATTGCCATGTGCCACCGCTACCTTGGATATACGTACATTTTCTCCAATCACCACGGTGCCGGTCTTCTCGTTGACAATGACCTTAGCAACCGAGTCAGGCATAACCTCCAAGTTGCCGATGGTGGCAATCATGCCCACGATACGGTCTTTATACGATTCGGGCACTTTCAGCTTCAATGTCCCCGAATCAATGGGGGTGACAAAACCCTCGCCGAATTGGGCCGCAATTGCTCGGGTAACCCGTGTGGCGGTATTAAAATCAGGATTGGTCAATATAATCGTCATTTCTTTTTTAGGATCCAGCGTCAGTGGTATTTCCCGTTCGACGCTGGCACCGCCACTAATTCGGGCCACAGTTGGATGATTTTTGGTTACACCCCCACCGGCACCGCCGCCGGAGCTATATCCGCCCACCGCAATGGCTCCTTGAGCCAGGGCGTAAATTTTGCCATCCACACCGGTCAAGGGTGCCATAAGCAAGGTGCCGCCTTGTAAACTTTTGGCATCGCCAATGGATGAAAGGGTCACATCAATTCTCTGACCGATACGGGCAAAGGGCGGTAGGGATGCACTCAGCATAACTGCGGCGACATTATTCACCTTGATATCAGCTGCATTGACATGCACGCCCATTTTCTCGAGCATATTGGCCAGACCTTGTATGGTAAATCCAGTGCCGCCCTTATCGCCGGTGCCATTCAACCCGCTCACCAGACCATAGCCAAACAATTGGTTGGAACGAATGCCCTGAATTGAGGCAATATCCTTGATACGGGCAGCCCCAGCGGCTGGTGCCAAAGCCAAACTCAACCCTACTATGATAACCAATGCAAATATAAATCGGCCAGACATATTCATAATCCTTATTGCTTTAAAACGGCCAAACATAATCAAGCACCCGCGTAAACCATCCCGGTCTCTGCTTATCGGCGATGGGGCCGGAACCTGAATAAGCTATTTTGGCGGAAGCTATCGATGAAGAAACGATTTCATTGTATTGATTGATATCTTCCGGTCGAATGACTCCGGAAACACTGACATACTGGGTTTCCAGATTGATCTTAATTTCCCTTTGACCGCTGATAAACAAATTACCATTGGGAAAGATCTGTTTTACTTCGGCCGGCACATAGGCCTTGATATGACCATCGCGGTCACTGGAACCCTTGCCGTCGAAACTCATTCCCAAATTGGCCGTGATTAGATTGTCAGTACCGGCATCTTGAGCGATATCAGGATACATGCGTCCCAGTTGGGTCATCCAACCGAGTATCTCTAGCTGGGAGGCGTTGACGCCCGAGTTGCGACTCGTTTTCGTATTGGCGTTCACATTGGCTTCCGGATCCTCCACGATGCTGACCTTGACTATGTCACCAATTCTTGTGGCCCGGCGATCGGTATAGAGCCGCACACCCTCGACATCCGACCAAAGCGAGCCTTCCGCAACGACTGGACTGGTGTATAGTGGTGGCGTCACAATGGGTTCATTTTGAATTTTTTTAACCATGGGACTGTTCTTGGTTGTTGTGCTACAACCGACAACCACCATTTGGCTGGCGATGGTCAGCATGATGATGATAAAGGTAATTCGTTTTTGCATGGTATGTCCTTAAAAATCGACTTCTACCGTTGAAGCGTTAACGATGCGTGCATAAATCTTTTTTTTTGTCATGGTGTTTTGAACCCGAATCAGATCACCTTCGAAACCGCGCTCTAAGGTCTTACCAGGTGTCGTCACTTTTAGACCACCCAGCTGGGCCAGAATGGTAACCAATTCGCCCCGCTCCACAGTCGGTTTGCGGATCAGCATATATTCCCTGAGGCTGGTATTGGCATTGAGGGAATTTTTGACAGTCAGGCCAATCGCCTTGGATTTGTCCGTGATGACATTGGCTGGCATACGTGCCATGTTTTTGCGTGCCAGGTATACGTCCGCTATGCCCACGGTCTCGCCTTTATTCAACTTGCGAACGGCGCAGACCACCGAACCGAAGACATCGACCCATGCCGCTAGGTTTACTTCCATGGCATCCATGGCATCCACACTTACAATGACAGTCACGCGCACGTAGCCCTTGGGAACACCTTTACTTTTTTGAAAAATCTGAAAGTCTACATCTCCAGCGGCAATCCGCCGATTGCCCATTATTTTCAAGCGCAAAACCGCAATATCGGCCGTGCTTTTGCCCATGCTGTCACAAATGTAGGCCATTAATAATGCGCGATATTTTGAGTCCGGAATAATTTGTTCGGACGCCTGATTTTGAACCGATAATGGCTGTCGGCCAGAATCCAAGGCTGCCATGTCTTGGCCGGCGACTGCCTGGACAATTGGAAGTCCTGAACAAAAAAACGTCGTTATTAGGAATACATATCCAAGCAATCGCATGACGCTACCTTTTAATATTATTGGCAATTTGCAGCATGTTGTCAGCCGTTTGAATGGCTTTGCTAGTTATTTCATATGCCCGCTGGGCCATAATCATGGAAACCATTTCTTCCACCACATCGACATTGGACATTTCCAGGTAACCCTGGGCGATGGTGCCCATGCCATTGGAGCCGGGTGCTCCGGCAACCGCCTCTCCCGAAGCATCCGTGGGTTTATATAGGTTATGTCCCATGCTATACAAACCGGCTGGATTCGAAAATGCATAGATTTCAATATTGCCGACATTATTTCCCTGGCCTGTGTGGTCAAACGAAGTCACGGAACCAGTCTTATCGATGCTAATGGTAACGGCGTCGGTTGGAAGCGATAGAGCCGGTTGAAGCTTCTCGCCATTGGGCGTGCAGATATTGCCATCGGAATCCAGCTTAAAATTACCGGCGCGGGTGTAAACTTCTTCATCATTACTAAGGACCTTGAAAAATCCATTACCCTCAATGGCAAGATCCAGCTGATTCTGAGTGCCCTTGAAATCACCTTGCATGAACATCTTCTGGACACCAATGGGCATGGTTCCCATACCGATTTGAATACCGGTGGGAACTTGGTCACCCGAAGCAGTTTCCGCACCGGCCTGGCTGGTTGTCTGATACATCAAATCCTGAAAATCGGTACGGCTCTTTTTAAAGCCGGCCGTGTTAACATTGGCTAGATTGTTGGCGATGACATCGATGGTCATCTTTTGAGCGCCCATGCCTGATGCTGCTGACCATAATCCTCTTAACATAATTTCCTCCTCATATACTATAACAGGTCTGGATCATTGACCATTTTGTTCGTAACTTCATCCATACTCTGGATGGCTTTCTGTACGGATTCAAAAGTTCGATAGGCCTCGATCATCTTGATCATTTCTTCAGATGGATTGACATTTGATTTTTCCAAATAGCTCTGTTGTACGTTGGGGTTCTCGGCCTTAAATATCTCGCGCTGTTCGCCGGCATAAACATAGCGGGAAGAGCCTTCCTTTTTAAGCAGATGCGGTTGTTTAAAATCAACGATGGCGAGTGTATCCGCAGGACCGTTATCATCGGCGACCAAGCCGTCCCGATTAATGCGAATGGTTTTCCCACTTACTACGATGGGGCCATTTTCACCCAGAATTGGCTCCCCGCTGCGTGTCACGAGGCCGCCCTGATTGTCCAATGTAAATGCCCCATCACGCGTGTAGCGAACTCCCGTAGCAGTCTGGATTTTAAAAAAACCACTTCCTTCCAAGGCTAAATCCAGTTTATTTCCGGTATGCACGATGGGACCGGAACTGAAATCAATGCGGGAATGGCTGTTCATGGAAAGTGCTTTATCAAATGAAAGCGTATCTTTCTTGAAGCCATTGGTATTGATATTGGCCAAATTATTGGAAATATTCTCGAATCGCAGCTGTTGGGCCAACGATCCATCCAAAAGTCTAAATACACCTGAAATCAAAATATCTCCCCTTTTTTTCTTTTTCTTTATAATCTTAGCAAGATCAATGCCAAGGTAATTGGCCTTCGAAATTCAAGCTTAAATTATTGTTATTATTAATTATTTTTATATTGTCTCCCAAGGACATGCATAGGCCGAACAGGTAATTTCTGCCGCCTCTGGCGCCGTGTCAGACAATTTTTTCCGACAGAGGCGCCGCCTCAAGGCTAATTATTCCGGTTTAAACCATAAACAAAGGCTAAAAGTTCTGATACAACCATATAAAGATCTGTCGGGATCTCATCGTTCACGTCGAGCTGGGACAATACCGCAACCAAATCCGGGTCGTCATGAATATAAATACCATGCTCTTTGGCCAGTTCGATGATACGGTGGGCAACACTTCCCTTGCCACTGGCAACAACTTTGGGCGCATTATCCGACTCGGGTCGATATGCCAGTGCCACGGCTTTGTTTTGATGCTGCTGCTTTGGTTTTAGGCGGTTAGACATAAGATATTAGTTTCCGCTGGCATGAGCTCAGAAATGGGGGCTTCCATATCGGTTTCTGAATCTGAAACTGTACATCCCACAGCGTTGAATACGAAGCCTTTTTCTGTAAGCGCTTGCACAAAGGTAGTCAACTGGCGGTTAATGATGTCTTTGCTTTCGGGCTCGCTCACTAAGAAGTTGACGCTCACCTGTTTAGCACACAATTTTATTTCAGCCCGCAAGGTCCCCAGGCGCGATAATTGGAGCTGCAACTTGGCCGTGAATATGGATTCCGCCTCAGAATGGTTCCCGCTGGCATGTTGCTCCGATTGATCACGCTCGATCAGGAGCTGACCAATGCTGAAAAAACCATCCCCAAATTGCATGGGGATGGGTAGAAACACCCGCCCACCTAGTTGCAAACCTTCCTGATTTAATAGTTGAAAATTTTCAATGACGGCCAGCAGTTGTTTGAGTTGTCTCTGGGGTTGGCTGTGCTGGCCAAGGGCCTTTAATAATAATGCCTTTAAATCGTTTTGAAATAGGCTTTCCAGTTGAGATTTGTTAGAGCTATGCGCCAAGACAGCCTTTTTAAGTTTGGACTCTAGGCTCAATCCGCTCTTGCTTATGAGCAAGTTTAGCAAATCAGATCCGGGATTTCGGAACAGGCCCTGGGTGGTTTCTTGGATTAATGCCAATAGATTGTTAAGAGTCGGCTTGTTAGAATTAGATTGCAGGATTGCTTCCAAGGTAATTTTCCATGGATTTACTGCCAAAGCATTCAAGAGGACTGGAAAACGGCCAGCCGTGACATTCACACCTGTTTTCGGAACAAGTTGAAGTATCATTGCCGGTGACAAACTCTTGACCTGCAGGGTGACGGATTGGCCGGGTTGCAGGTGCACGTGTGTTCTGACAGGTACCTGCCGCCCCTTGATGGAGAGCAACGTAGTACCACTGGGTAACGATCGCAAAACTTTAGCCGCCAGGATCTCATTAAGTTGGAGTCTGGGGATGAGACTATTGGCCGGAGTAGGTGCTGATGATGATTGCGCCGGCCCCAGGATCTGCAAATCACTCGCTATCAATTTGCATTCACCTCGTTGGCCATCTGCTTCTCAAAACTGTCTAAAGGTTTCGTGATATCAGAACGAACCATATTTAAGGTTAGCATCACCTCACCCTGTGGAATGGCCAGTTTTCTGGCAATAGCTTCAATTTGGTGCCCAGCCTTAGCCAGTTTCAAGATTTCCCGTCGACGTGTCTTGCAATCCTTTTCGCTTGATTGGTCATCTTCGCTATGCTTCGAATATTCCGAAAGCACAAGATTAGATCGATTTAATAACAATTTCAGGCTGTTGATCCGTTTATCAAGTTTCTGATTCAGCTTCTTTATAAAGGTAACTTTGTTTTGCAACTGTTGATTAAACTGGCCGGCAGTCTCACCAGAATCACGTATCAGCGCCTCAAATGTGTCAATCTCGTCCATAAGCAGTGTATTTTTTTTAATATGGGTGAGTCGCTTAAAGAATAAAATCAGGAAAACAAAAAATACCATGTCAATGGCGATTAAAATGCTTATGAGGTGGTTGGTTTCAATAATCTGCATAATCACACCTTGATGTCTATGAAGTTCCCTTCCGGAGTCAGGTCATGCGATCGTGACGCGCGTTTGCCCTTCTTGCGTTTGCGTTTTTTCTTCCTTTGCCGGTGATCCTTTTTATGGTCATCCGCTTTAATTTCAACGCGGTTTTCATTCTTGGCTTGCTTAATCTTGGACTTGTCTTTGGCTTTTTTATCATCCGTATGCTGGGTGTTGAAATGCTGCTGTACTTCAAGGTTTTGCTTCTTGGGATTGTATATCTGTTTAACTGCAATTCCCTGGCTTATTATGCTATTTACGTTGCTGTCACTCGCCATTTGAATCCGCACTCCAGACGCAGGTCATATGGCCCCATCATCTCAAATCACGATAAATTGGGTTAAGTATAACTCACGAACACTGCCATTGGATAACGACCTGTTGACGCTTTTGGAAATGATTGTTTTGATATCATTGGGAACTGGCGTGCTAGCCAAGTCCCTAACATACTTCAATAATAACTCATAAATTTGGCCGCGAATTTGATCTTTTTCTGAAATGATTTCATTTCGTAAGCGGCCGGTTGGAATCTCGATGGATACATTTAAGGAAATATAACTGAATTTTCCGTGGCTAAATGGAATCAAGAAGGAGTCCATACTGATCGGTACGATTTCCTCCTTCTCAGGTGCTTGCACGGCGGCGGTCTCCAACTCAACGTCAGGTGACGTCGGCCAAAGCACGTAGGCAATTACACCGGCAATGCTCAGTAGGATAACAACCGCAGCCGCCAAAATTATCTTTTTTAAGGGCTTCGCTCGCGGTGCTTCTAATTCTTCCGATGAGGCCGATTCAACAGCGGTCTTGTCTTGGCCGGATTCACCCTTGCTTTGATCATCCGGCTGTTGGTTAACTTGCGCATCCGCGCTAGTAATGTTTCCGGTGTCATCATTTTCATCAAGCGCATTGCCGGTTAGATCATCATCATTGAGCTCGTCGCCGGTTAGATCATCATCATCAAGCTCGCTACCAGTTAGATCGTCATCATCAAGCTCGCTGGCGCTTGGATCCTCTTTTTCAATCTCACTGCCACTGATATTCTCACTGCTAATTTCAGTGCCTGACAAGTCATTGTCATCCGGCGATCTGTCGCTAGGGTCTTTATCTTCTGGTTTGGCAGCGGCAGAATCATCGTCACCGGACGGATTGTCTGCGCTGCTATCCTCTACCTTAGTGTCTTGGTCTTGGATTTCTTGTTTTTCTTCCTGTTCCATGGTCTTAGGTCTGCAATTCCGATTGTTTATGTCTCAGTTTGATCCTCAGCAAAATAATTGCTTTGGAATGTATTTGAGATATTCTAGATTCGGTAAGCCCAAGTACTGCGGCTATTTCCTTGAGCGTCAATTCATCGTAATAGTATAAAGACATGACCATCTGTTCTTTTTTTGACAGTTTCTTGAGTCCCTTTGCCAGCGTATGTTTTAATTCCTTTTTGCGCAGAGATTCAAAGGGAGAAGGCGCCTTAGAAACCAGATTGTTAACGATGGTATTGCCCCCATCCGGTTTTCTGTCATCTAGGCTGATCAGATTGATACCATGTGTTTTTTGAAGCAGTTTGTGGTATTTGTCCAGATCGATGCCTATCTGTTCCGCTATCTCAACATCGGTGGGTTCTCTGCCATAAATATTCCATGCATCGATTACCGCGTTTTCGATCTTTTTAATATCTCGACGAATAGATCTGGGAACCCAGTCCAAGCGTCTAAGTTCATCCAATATGGCGCCTTTAATCCGATAGGATGCATAGGTTTTGAACTTAGTCCCTTTGGATGAATCAAAATCATTGAGCGCATCAAACAAACCCATTGTGCCAGCGCTAACCAGTTCCTCTTTAGAGATATGAGGCGGTAATCTGATAGCGATCCGCTCCGCAATATATCTGACAAGTGAGGCATTCTCGCAGATCACCTCTTCTCTTGTCATGCCTTGCATGGGTACGCAGATCGCTTGGGTGGCCTCACGATATCGATTAATCATTGCTCTCATTATTCAAGTCCTGGGCTCCTGCCATAAGGCGTTTCCAAAAGAATTTGATATTTCCGTCGAAAGAATCTTGGCTGTCATGTTTAAGAAAATATTCAGCCAGCGTCGTAAAATTTTTACTTGAAGACGCATCCGGGTATAGACTTAGCACTGGCCTGCGTTGGGTAACCGATTTTTGGAGACAAGCATCGGTCACAATATATCCGGCATAATCGATGCGGATGCCACGCATAAATCGGCCCAAAACCTTGCTCAAATTGTTATAAACAGCTTTGGCTTCAACTTCTCCCGAAACCATATTCATCAAAAGGTGAAAGCTCTTGACACCGTATTGACTGAACATAATTTTCATTAGGGCATAGGCATCGGTAATAGAAGTAGGCTCCGGCCTTACCACGATGATTCTTTCTTCGGCAGCCAAATTGAAATAAATGACGTTCGAAGACACGCCGGCTCCCGTATCTATTAGCATGAGATCATACTGGTTGTTCAATGAGTCGAACTCATTGAGTAGGTGCATTTTCTGACCTTCGGTCAAATTGGTAAGCTCTTGTACACCCGAACTGGCCGGAATAATGGACACGTCTTCCGGTCCTTGCACAATAATCTGGGAAAGATCTTTGTGCCCGGAGATAAGATCCTCGATGGTATACTGTGGATCGAGACCGAAGATGATATCGATATTGGCGAGACCCAAGTCAGCATCGAATATGAGAACCCGTTTTCCTTGACGCTGACACGCAATCGCTAAATTAACGACGATATTGGTTTTGCCAACGCCGCCCTTGCCACTCGCAATGGTGAAAACTTTTGGCCTTTCCTCAGCGGACAAAAAACTGTCACTGCAGGACTTATTGAGGTGACAAATTTTATCCGATTCCATTTTGACTATTTCTCTCAAATTTGCTGCTTGATCCATCTGTGTTTGCTCCAATCCGCACCTGGCTACTTGTGGTTTAATATGAGTCTGACGATTTTTTCCTTGGTGGCGATTTCTATATCCTCGGGTACATTCTGACCGTTGGTAAGATAGGAAATTGGTAGATTCAATTTCATCAGTTGGTTGATGATCGAACCTTTTTTTTGAGCCTCATCTGTTTTAGTAAAAATATAGTGTTGATACTTCAACGGTGCAAAGTTGAGGGCCGTACGATACATTTCGTCTTCCGAGGTGGTCACACTCAACAAAAGATGTGAACGAATTTCGAGATCCTCGGTTAGCATGCGTTGCAGTTCTGTTATCCGGTTGGTGTCATATTGGCTTTGACCAGCAGTGTCGATAAGGATGACATCATGCTTGCCTAGTCTTTTCAAAACGTACAAGAGGTCTTTTCGATTAAAGGCCGCGAAGCAAGGTATACCGAGAATATCGGCATAGGCTTTGAGTTGCTCCATCGCACCAATACGGTAATTATCGATAGATACCAATCCCACGCGTTTTTGCTCTTTGAGCATGAAACGCGCAGCCAGTTTGGCAATGGTTGTGGTCTTGCCTACACCGGTAGTCCCAACCAGAGCGAGGACTTCTTGTCCTTTGTTGATCCGGTTTGCAGTTGGGTCGATATCGATCTGTTTTAAAATTTCTTTAGCGATGAGCTTGTTAACCTGGTTTTGATTCTCAGCAGCAATATGGGTGTTGAGCACACCCGCAGAATTTAAAAACAATTTGGCGCAGTGGTCACTAACACCACTTTTTAGTAAGCGTGTATATATGTTCAGAACGGCCGGATTCATGATCAGCCTTTCAGCAATTCCACCCGAAGTATTTAAAAGATAAATCATGTCTTTAATGCGCATCAAATCCGATTTCAATTCATGATATGAATCCTGGGTATAACTAGTCTTCTCGGGCAAAGCGGCTATTTCAAAGCACTGGCCGCCTTTACCACCATCAAGTTTTTTTGTTGTCAGAATTATGGCATCGGGGCCCAATTCACTTTTGACCTTTGCGGTTGCTTCGCTGATCGATTTGGCCCGGTATCTATTTATTTGCATAGTTGAATCCTACTTCTCCAATACTCTGGATGCGGATATCACTCAGAAGTTCGCTATGTGACAACACAACCAAGTGGGGAACAAAATACTCGACCATTTTTCTTAAATGTCTTCGCAACGTAGGTGATGTTAGCATGATCGGTTGGATATTTTTGGCCAAGGCCTTTTCCGTTTCGGCTTTGATTGAATTAACCAGGGCGTCGGCGATTTTGGGATCAACCGCCAAGTAGGAACCATGTTCTGTCTTTTGAATGTTTTTCTGCAATAAGTCCTCGGTCTCTTGGGAAACCGTGATTAATTTCAAAACATTACCATTTTCTAAATAAGGACTGACGATGGATCGCGATAGTTTGTGGCGCACATATTCGGTTAGAAATTCAGGATCTTTCGAAATCGTGCCATAATCGAGAAGCGTCTCTACAATCGTCAACATATCTTTTATCGCAACGTGTTCGCTCAATAGATTCTGTAATACTTTCTGCACCGCGCCTAAAGAGAGAACATTGGGAACCAGCTCTTCAACTGCCTTGGGGTAATATTTACCAAGATTATCCAGTAGGTTTTGAACTTCCTGGCGCCCCAGCAGATCGGCCACATGGCTTTTTAGCACTTCGGTCATATGGGTCGCCATGACCGTAACATTGTCAACCACCGTATAACCGGACAGTTTGGCCTCATCCTTATTTGCATCTGGAATCCAAATAGCCGGCAAGTTAAACGAGGGTTCGACAGTTTCGATGCCATCAATTTTACGCGAGGCATCCCCGGGGTCCATTGCCAGATAGTGGTTCACCATCAATTCCGCACTGGCAACCTTTACGCCTTTTACCAGAATCTGATACTCGGTCGATTTAAGTTGCAGATTATCGCGAATATGAATCGGTGGAATAACCACACCGGATTCCATGGCAAACTGGCGTCGTATGGATCGAACCTTATCCAGAAACTCACCGCCTTGTTCCCGGTCCACGAGGGTTATCAATCCATAGCCGACTTCTAATTCTAGCGGATCGACCAACAGGAGATGTTCCACGGGTTCCGGGCCCGCATCCGCTGTTTCACTGGCTTGCTCCGTGATTTGTTGTTTTGATTCTTTCTTTTGGTTGTGAAAAAAATAAACGCTTCCGGCTACCACACTGGATAGTACCAAAAAGGGAACATGCGGAAGACCCGGAATCAACCCGAAAAAGAAAATGACCGCGGCAGCTGTATAGATCGCTTTGGGATAATTGAAAAATTGGCTGCCAAATTCTTTGCCCATGGTCTCGGTTGAAGCCGCGCGGCTGACAATAATACCAGCAGCGGTGGATATGGTCAGGGCCGGTATTTGGGAGACCAATCCATCTCCGACGGTCAGGAGCGTATAATTTTGAGCCGCGTCCACCATGGACATCTTTTGTTGGACAACACCGATGATAAAACCGCCAAATATGTTGATAAGCGTGATGATGATACCAGCTATGGCATCACCGCGCACAAACTTGGCCGCACCATCCATAGCTCCATGAAACTCAGCTTCACTGTTGATAGCTTTTCGGCGTTGCTTGGCCTCACCTTCATCAATCAGGCCAGCATTTAAATCCGCATCAATACTCATTTGCTTGCCAGGCATGGCGTCGAGGGTGAAGCGGGCAGACACTTCGGCAATACGGGTGGCGCCTTTGGTAATGACCACAAAATTAACAATTACCAAAATGATAAAGACAATCATGCCGACCACATAATTCCCGCCCACGACAAAACCGCCAAAAGAGAGAATGACCTTACCAGCCGCCTGGGTGCCCTCATTGCCATGCAACAGAATGAGTCGGGTCGAAGCAACGTTTAGTGAAAGTCTGAAAAGGGTGGTCACCAAAAGCAGCGATGGGAAAATCGAAAAGTCGAGTGGCTTTAAGGTGTACATGGCAATCAACAAGATCGTGATCGCCAGGGTGATATTGATAGCCAATAGGAAATCAAGAATTATCGCCGGTAGCGGGATGATCATGATCACCAAAATGCCGATCACACCGATTACCGTCACCATCTCAGATCCGGAAGTCGTTTTTGTATTGGATTGTAGAATATCTTCCATCGGTCTTTGAATCTATACCCTTTGATTGCGCTTTTATTACGCGGATTTTAGTTTATAAATATAAGCCAAAACTTCAGCCACAGCTTGATACAAATCGACCGGTATTTCCTGGCCGATATCGACTGCAGCGAACAAGTTTCTGGCCAACTCTTTGTTCTCAACTACCGGTATGTTGTGTTCCTTGGCTAATGCTTTAATCCGCCTGGCTACGTCGCCAGCCCCTTTAGCCAACAACTGGGGCGCTCCCATAACAGCGCTGTCGTACTTAATGGCTACTGCGAAATGGGTCGGGTTTGTGATCACTACATCAGCTTTGGGAACATCCTGCATCATACGCTTGCGGGACATCTCCATTTGAATACTCTTGATCCTGGATTTTATTAGCGGGTCGCCTTCAGAGGTTTTCAGCTCATCTTTAACTTCTTTCTTGGTCATTTTGATACGCTTTTCAAATTGCCATTTCTGAAAGGCAAAATCCGCCACAACTAAAGTCACCATGGCAAGTGCGCATATGATCGTTATTTTTAGAATTGTAATTAGGATGTAGGCCATAATACCTTGCAATTCCATATCCATTAAACTCAAGATGCGGTCCATTTCACCCTTAATGAATAAATATGACACAATACCAACGATCAGTAGTTTGGTCATGGATTTGACAAATTCCATCAGTGATTGAATCGAAAAAAGCCTACCAAAACCCTTGAGAGGGTTGAGCTTGGACAGTTTTGGTTTAATGGATTCACCCGAAAGCAGGAAGCCAACCTGCAGGATATTGGATAAAATCGCCACGATAAAAACAACGGCCATGATCGGACCAACCATGAGCAAAAACATCATGCTCAATTCATGGCCCAGGTTGACCACATCGGCCAAGCCAAAATCGGAGGTTGGAAATTCTTTTAGGGCCGTTTCCATTACCATTCGCATTTGGGCGTTCATAAACGGGGCGCTTACAGCCAGTGTCATTATACCGGACAATAGCACCGTTACCGAAGGCAGCTCTCTACTTTTGGCAACCTCACCTTTCTTGCGAGCATCCTGTCGTTTTTTAGGTGTTGGTTTTTCTGATTTCTCATCAAAATTTTGGTCTGCCATGCTAAACCTTTATATCCACTTCATCGTATTGATCAGGACTATATCCAGATTAGCCAGAAACTTTTCCGTAAATATCAGAAGTAGTCTTAAAGAAATGCTAAAAAATAGAAGGCCAACAACGATCTGCAGCGGAAAAGCTACAATCATGATATTCATTTGAGGAATCATTTTGGTTATCAACCCAAAAATGACCTTAGCAATTATCAAAGCGGCAATAGCCGGTGCACCAATTTTAATTCCAATAACAAACATTTGGCCCATATGTTTGATGAGCTCAGGCAGTATGAGACGATTCAGGCTTAAACCGCCCACACGAATAATATCAAAACTCTCACCTAGGGCGTTAAGAAGGATATGATGGCCATTCAGAATCAAAAACAATACCATGGCCATCAGATAGGCCATATTTGATAGGATCGAAACCTGGGTGCCGCTCTGAGGATCTAAAATATTGGTAATCGCAAATCCGGTTTGAAACCCCACTAACTGACCCATAATGCGTACACCTTCAAAAAATACCTGAACCACAAGTCCCAGGATCATGCCCACTACCAGTTCACCGGCAACCAGGTGGGCGATACCCAGCACTGTGGTCGGGAATGCAGTTAGCTGTTTATCGGCAACTGGATAAATGAGCATGGCGATAATCAACGTTAGGCCGACTTTACTTAGAATCGGTATGGTCCGGGAGCTGAAAAACGGCAGGATAAAAAGAATGACCCCCACTCTGATAAAGATCAGAAGGAAATGGTTAAAATCCTGAAAAGGGGCCTGAATCATGCTCATCATTAATTCCTCAACGAATATAAAATGGTATCTGTTCGAATGTACTGATGGCGAAAGTCATCAGATGCTGTAACATCCAACTTGAAAAAAATAGGAGCCCTAGCAAAATAATCAGTATCTTGGGTATAAATGTCAGAGTCATTTCCTGAATTTGGGTGACTGCCTGAAAAATACTGATAATCAAGCCGACCCCCAATCCCAAAAGTAGGGTTGGCATAGCAACTAGAATGGTTGTCTTGATGGCTTCCTGGGCGATGGTGACAACAAATTCGGGTGTCATAACACACCTCCGCCAAAACTTTTTATCAGCGAACCCACCACCAAATGCCACCCATCCATCAAAACAAAAAGCATCAATTTGAAGGGTAACGATATCAAAATCGGTGGTAACATCATCATCCCCATACTCAACAGAACACTGGCCACAACCATGTCGATGATCAGAAATGGGATAAAAATGATAAATCCGATCATAAAAGCGGTTTTCAACTCACTGATCACAAAAGCTGGTATCAACACAGATGTGGGTACGTCCGCCGGCGTGTTGGGTTTTTCCATTTGGGCCATCTTGATAAACAGCGCCAAATCTTTTTCGCGAGTCTGTTTAAACATAAACTGTCGAATCGGCGAGATGGCTTCTTCTAGAGCAATTTCCTGTGAGATTTCTTCGTTTAAATAGGGTTGCAAAGCCTCTTGATTGATCTTTTGCCACAGCGGCATCATTAAGAAAAATGTTAAAAATAAGGCCAGCCCGGCAATAATTTGATTGGAAGGTGTCTGTTGGGTACCAAGGGCATGCCTCAGAAACGAAAACACAATTGTCAATCGAGTAAATGATGTCATCAACGTTAAAATAGCCGGAGCCAAACTTAAAATCGTTAGCAAAAAAATGATCTGCATTAGCACAGGCAGCTGCCCAGGAGTAGTACCATTATCGATGTCGATATGGACGGCGGGAATGCTAATTTCAGCAGCCTCTGCTGGTACCAGGAGTAGCAAACCCAAAACCAGGATTAGCAAAGCAATATAAATGAATGTGGGGGTTTTAGGCATTGTCTTCATGTTCATTTAGTTCCACAATTTCTGTTTGCGGTGCCATGGGATTAATTTTGGTAATATAGTTGATCCCACTGGGCGAAACGCCCACAACGATTTTCTCATCTTCTATCTGAACGACCTGTAGCTTGTCTTTGGGTGTTAGTGCTAGGGAGGACAAGGTTTTGATGGTAATCTCGCCAGTGGTATGGGCGTGAATGTTGGAAAAGCGTTTAAATACGTAAAGGGTTATCACTAATAGCGCCAAAACCACAAACAGCATGGCCATGGTTTTTACCCCTGTAGATACTAAATTAAACTCAAACAGCTCGCCCATTATCCTAGATCCTTACGCCAGAGTTTTAACCCGTTCGTCGGGACTAATGATATCTGTCAAACGGATCCCAAACTTCTCATCCACCACCACGACTTCACCCCTGGCCAGCAATTTTTCGCTGACGTAGATATCGATCTGCTCGCCGACCTTTCGATCCAGTTCCAGAATTGAACCCTGACCCAATTGGAGTAGGTCGTTGACCAGCATTTTAGAACGACCAAGTTCAGCTTTCACTTCCAGCGGGATATCCAAAATTAAATCGAAATCGTAATTCGGTTTGTTTTCAGTCTCAGTTTCACTCATAATTCACTCCATTTTTCCCCAACTAGCAATTCGGATTGCTTTCTTGTTATTGACAGATCCAGGGAATCCCAACAGTTTCTGGCTAGCGCCGATATAGACCCCCACAGGTTCGTTGACACGCTGGTCCAACAGGATAACGTCGTCTTTTTGCATACCTAAAATTTCACGCCCGGTAATGGTCGTCATGCCCAAGGTGCACTGCAAGTTGAGCTCGATATCCTTGAGCTTATTTTCAATAAACTGCCGCCAAGGCGAATCCGCTTCCACGTTTTCGGTTTTGTAGTTTTGGCTGAGATCAGCCTTAATGGTCTCCAGGGTGTTGTAGGGTATACAGATACTCATACTGCCAGAGAAATTGCCAATATCCACATTGAACCGGGTTGTGATAATCATGTCATCCGGTTTGGCGATCCCAGCAAATTGCGGATCGACTTCGGTTCTAGAATATTCCATTTCCAGATTGTGCACATCAGCCCAAGCGCGCTCATAGTCTTGCAGAACGATTTTAACGATTCTTTGGATAATCTTGGTTTCGATGGCTGTAAAACTGCGGCCCTCTAATTTGACATGCGTGGAGCATTTGCCACCGAAAAAAATGTCCACAAATGAAAATACCAGCGGACCTTCTAATACGAGCATGGCATAGCCCCGCAGCGGATTCAGTTTAAGTATATTCAGACTCGCTGGTAAAGGCAGCGATCGGCAGAACTCCCCATAACGAACTGAGTCGACTTCGCTAACGCTGACATCGATGGCTGAACCGGTTGCATCAGAAAGATTGGAGTTGATAAAACTGATAAATCGCTCATTGATTATCCCCAAGGCTGGCATCCGTTGGTGATAAGGAGCCGATTTACTGCTGAAATCATAAACCTGCAATCCCTCGGTGTCCTCGGGAATATCGGTTTCGGTTTCGACTTTGCCTTCATCGATACCATTCAGTAACGAATCGACTTCTTCTTGTGATAGTACTTTTTCCATTTGCGACCTATTGCACTACAAATTCAGTAAAGTAGAGTCCGCTGACTAAGCGGCCACCCAAGGCCTGATTGATCCTTAGCAAAAGCGCTTTTTTCAATGCCTGCTTGCCCTCAGTGGTGCTTATTTCTGCAAAGGACTGGCTAGTCAGCAAGAGCAATATTGCATCCCGAAGCTGTGCTTTGCGAACATCCACCATCCCCTGGCTCCCCTCATCCGCAACATCCAACTCAATGGTGGTTTTTAAATATCTTTTACCTGAGCCGGTCCGGTCCATCAGATTGACGATGAACGAATCCAACGGTACGATGATACTCTGGGTCGCTTCAGTGCTGGCGGCTTGGGCTGCTTCCGCTTGGGCGGTCTGATCGCCTTCACCGGCATCTTTGGTAAAAAACATGAACCAGCCGGCAACCCCGCCACCACCCAAAATAATGATGATGACGCCCAGGATAATCACCAATAATAAGGATTTATTACCCTTGGGGCTCTCCGTTTGTTCGGTTTCTTTTTTTTCTTCATTTTCAGCCATTTAACTCTCCTCTAATGGTTGAAATATGATTTCAACCCGTCTGTTGGTTGACCTGTTGTCAACAGTGTCATTCGGCTTCAACGGCCGAGAAAAGCCATATCCACCCACGGCAAAACGCTGCGGATTCAACTTCGCCTCTTTTATAAAGTAATTCAAAACCGCCAACCCCCGATAGTTGGATAGTTCCCAATTGGAAGGATATCTCCCCGATTTAATCGGAGTACTGTCGGTATGACCCATGATCAATATATCATTCATGTTTTCATCAATGGCCCTGGCGATTGAATTCAGGACGCTGGCATGTGCTTTATCGATACTTGTGGTTCCCGGTTTAAAAAAAATATTTTCATGAAATGAGAAAACGATGCCGCGTTCATCATCGGTGATGTTAATCAGAGCCTCGATATCTTTCATTCTATCTTTCAAGGTATTGGCTTCGATGAGATTCAATCCGGACAACTGCGTCAATTTGTCGTGACTGATGACAATTTTACTGTTGCTGGTATTGTATTTCTCAACGATACTCGTCATGCTACTAATTTCGCCCAAACCTGAAAATTCGAGAACACCAGTGGAATCCTGCAGATGACTAATCAGCTCCTTGAGGGCTTTCTGATCCAGGGAGGACATGGTTAACAGCAGCACAAAAAAAGTCAGCAGTAGCATAATGAGATCCGAAAACGTCACCATCCATGCGCCCGTGTTTTCGGCTGTTTCTTCTCCGCTGTTTCGTTGTTTGCGACTCATATCAAAAGATCTTAAAGTTAAAACGTTTATAGGTAAAATTGCCGGATGGTCGATCGCCGTAAATCCGGCGGGCATGGTAAGGCATATTATATTTTAAATTGATTTCAATGCGGCGATTCAAACGTCGCGATTCAACCGTATCATTGGAAGCCGCCGGATATTGACTCCCACGCCCGAATGCGCTCATACGTTTGGGATCCAACTTCAGGTGTTCCACAAAATAGCGCAGGACCCGAATCGCCATTAGACTGGTCCCCTCCCAATTGGATCGATAGCCTTTGGCCTCTGGTAGTCGATTGTCTGTATGGCCAATAATCTCGACGGGATAATCACCTTTTTTAATGAACTTGCCAAGTCGGTCCAGGAGTGCAGTTTGCGCAGGCATGATCCCGTGGGTGGTTTGATCAAACAGATCATCGCTATTGATAGTAATAATGTTTTGTTGCTTGGTGGTAACCACCTTAACATTGCCCAGCAGATCCATATTAAGTGCTTCAAGAAATCGCTGAAAGTCCATATCTTGTTCGATAAGCGGTGCGGTGGAAGGCATGATGGACGTACCGGTTTTCATGGGAGACAAACCGCCGGTCAAACTTCCAAAGGATCCCACCAGTGATCCAATCGCCATACGCGTTTTGCGGTCATCGATCACGGCAATCGAATTGAGTAGAATAAAAAATGTTAGGATGATCAAGAATAGTGAACACGTCATCACCACGCCGATATCGGCACCGGACGAATCATCACCACTATTCTTTTTCTTTCTAGCCATAGCCCTTTATCCTAACGTTGATTGGGGGGAACGAATGCTTGCAGTTTTTGCTCCAGGATTCTGGGGTTATCCCCATTGGATAGTGAAATTATCCCTTGAATCGCCAGCTCCTTGGACAACATTTCTTCTTTGCTACGGTTTTTGAGCTTCCCGGCAATCGGTATACACACCAAATTTGCCATCAAGGATCCGTAAAATGTCGTCAGCAAGGCTACGGCCATGGCCGGACCAATACTACTGGGATCATCCATAGACTGGAGCATTTGAACCAACCCGATGAGGGTGCCAATCATGCCCAAAGCCGGTGCGAAGGTTCCCATGGTGGTAAATAGCTCTGCCCCCAATTGGTGGCGGCTGCGAATAAACTCAACCTCGGTCTCCAGAATTTCTCTTATTTCCTGGGGCTCCAAGCCATCAATGGAAAGTTGGATACCTTTTTGCAAAAATTCATTCTTTACAGTTTTAATTTCTGATTCGAGGGCCAGAATTCCTTCTCGACGTGATTTATTGGCAAAGTCTACAAAACGTTCGATCAGGCTGCTGCCTGACATGGTATTGGAAAACAATGCATTTTTTACGACGCTTACGACCTTGAGCATATCTGCTAGGGGATAATTGATCAGGGTTGTTCCAATAGTACCCCCGACGACGATCAGGGCCGACGGGATATTGATAAAAAGGCCAAGCCCTCCGCCCATGAAAATGGCCGCAACCACAAGACCAAATGCGGAAACGACTCCCAATAGGGTGGCAATGTCCATGACTCCTCCTAATTGATGACATAAGATGACTGCATGCCAGTACATAGAGCAACCTTTATGCCAATGATTGCCACAAGACTCAAAATAGTTTTTTATCTATTTTTTTATATTATTTTCAGTCATTTAAATAATCGACGCTACGCCAGAACAAGATGAAAATCTGATCGTACGTCAAAGATCAAGGACCAATGTCAAGATCTTGACATGTGGGGCGGGGTGCGGGTTTTGAGGTACGAGTGTCGAGTTACGGGGTGCGGGGTACGAGTGTCGAGATACGTGAATCGAGTTGCGGGTTGGGGGTATGGGGAGAAGGGGCGTAGATTTGACGGGTTGGAGGGTGCTGTTAGCCTTAAGCTGTAAACAAGCTAAATGTCTTCAGTAATAAAATCGTAGCACGATTTTATGAAACGCGACTTTGTCGCTCCAATGCGGTCAACGCCACCGACTCAGTCGGTGGCTTATGATAGCTAAAATCCCTATCCCTGCAGCAAGCTACAGGGTATTACGGGAATTTTGCCGAAATTTTTCGAATTTCGGCACCGCACTTTCGCAAAAAAAAGGATCTTAATCCATAATTTGAATTCATCCCACGCTGCAAGCAGCGGGGATTTCAAATTTAAATCCTAAAGCAGAATATCGAATATTGATTACAGAATTTTGAATGTCGAAGTTTGCTTTTCGCCGTCTGTGCACTTCAACATTCTATATTCCATATTCAATATTCAGCATTCGTTTTTAACCCGACTGAGGTCACCCAGTGTCCCCAGCCGAGTTGCATCATCTATTTATAAGTAAATTATCGTTTCAGTTGAATCAACTCGTTCAGCATCTGGTCGGTCACGGTAATAATCTTGGAATTGGCCTGAAATCCGCGTTGGGTCGTAATCATCTTGACAAATTCGGTCGCCAAATCGATGTTGGATTGCTCCAATGAATTGGGCGAGATGTTGCCCAAACCGTTGGAGCCGGGTCTACCGGTGATGGGGTCGCCACTGAGGCGCGTCTCCCGATATAAGTTACTACCGACCTTGTACAAACCTTGTTCATTCTGAAAATTGGCCAATGCCACCCGGTAGAGCGGCAGAACCTGTCCGTTGGAGTATTGTCCGGTGATGACCCCGTCGGTTGCCACGGTGATGGACTGCAGGTCCCCGGCGCCATAGCCGTTTGCCGATTGAAAAACGGTTGTGGATGCCGAGGCGAACTGGGTGGTGGATAAGGAATCGTTGGCCCAGACACTGCCATTGAAGCGTGTTCCAAAATCAAGCTCGACGTTCATGGGGCTTCCGCCGATAAAATCAGGCGTTATCGCAAAATAGCCGCCATTGACGGTGGCATCGGCATTGGTCAGATCGGTCCAGGTGCCGTCCCCATTGTTTAACGAGCAGGTGATACTGTTGGCGGCGCCAGAGATTTGACCGGAAGAGCTGTTGAACTCCACCGTGCCGCGCGCCAACAATCCGGTATGATCCGCATCTGTGATGGTACGACTATCCTCAGTGGGATTAGTAGTAACGATATACTCCCAGACCGGGTCGGCTGCGGTTTCACCCGGGTCAAAGTAGATGGTGATATCATGGGTACTTCCCAGGGAATCATATGCCTTCAGGGTTGTCTGATACTCAAAGTCACCGGCACCCAAGTAGTCACCAGCGGCGTTGTCTCCATCCCACCGGGCGGAAAGGGCGGTATTGGATCCGGTGGAATTATTGGTAGCATCTGAATCCAGATTGATGATCATGGAAAGATTATCGGTATCAGATGGCGAAGATGTAAAAGACGACAGGGTAATATCCGTGATGGTTCCTAAATCTTCACCGGTGACTTCATCCAACTCCCATCCGCGGACGATATATCCGGCTGGATTGATGAAATTGCCGTCTTTGTCAAATCTGAATTCACCGGCACGGCTATAAAATTCATTGTTGGCATTGTTGGGATCACGTACCACAAAAAATCCGGCCCCGCCGATGGCCAAGTCTGTGGATGAGTCGGTGGACTCGAAGGAGCCTTGAGAGAAGCTGCTGGAAATATCCGCCAGGGAGGTCCCGCGACCCACCTGGGCTGTACCGGCAGTGGTTGCGACTGATTGACTCAGGACATCCTGAAACGTAACCCGGCTACCTTTGAAGCCCACCGTATTGACGTTGGCGATATTATCGCCAATAACCGTCATGGCATTACCGAAGGCGTTCAAACCGCTAATTCCTGAAAATAATGAACTTGATAGTGACATTTTTTTCCTCCCTAATTGTCTTCTATTTTTAATGCTTCCAATACACTGTCAGGTTCCAATAGGCGTTCCCCGACAATTAAATACGTCTGGCCATACTGGCTGCTAACACCGGTGACTTCACCTTTGGAATAGGTTGTGGTGGCCACGTCGTATCCATCGGCATCGATGGCCGTGACCTCATAGGTATAGATACCGTCAGCCATGACATTGCCGTTTTCATCGCGGCCGTCCCACACCAGATCGTGTTCGCCCGATTCCTGAAAATCCGCCTGAATTTGGCGGACTTGGAAACCGTTGCTGTCATAGATGGTAACAACGGCATCGCCGGCTTTGTCCAGATGGTAACTGGCTTGATCTAAGTTATCACCGCTTTTATAAAGCGTATTGCCGGCGGCTTTGACCTCCATGCCCACATAATCAAGGGCACTCTCCTTTTGGCTAGCCTGCATGCCGTTCTGGATATTCATGAGTGCTTCGTTCACACCAAACAGCTGTTCCAGGCTGCTGAACTGTGCCATTTGAGCGGTAAAGTCCTGACTCTCAAGGGGATTCAGGGGATCCTGGTGCTGCAACTGAGCAACCAGCAGGGTCAGAAACTGATCGCGCCCCAGTGCATCTGATTCCGACGCTTGATGTGCAGGTGTATTGTCGGCCCGAACCGACGAACCTAAATAATTATTGATTGTATTGATTGTCATTGTGCTTATCCTTTCTGCATCCTAGGTGAGATTAGGCTACCAGCTCGATGGTGGAATCGCTTCGGGGTGAAGCCCGGTTATGAACGCCGCCATCGACAGATTCATCGTTGTTAACAAAATCTTCGCGCACACCGTCGCCAGATTTAGCTTTGGATTCTTTATGCTGCCCTTCTTGGAAATTGGCCAACGATTGATTGAAATCGTTGTTAAGTTGAATATCCAGTTTGTCGATTTTGATACCCTGCGTTTGAAGTGTTTCTCTCAGTTCCTGAATATTGCTGAGCAAAAGCTCTTTGACGGTACTATTCTCGGCCGCTACCGACAAGCTGAGGTGATTATCACTTAGTTGCATCTCGAGTTTGACAATACCCATTTCTGGTGGTTTCAATTGAAATCGGATTACGCCATCCCCCCGATTGATGGCCTTCGCAATCTGTCTTCCCATTTGATCCAGCAGATAATTTGGCAAGGGCGTACTCGGCTTTTGATTCTTCTGAGCTCCTGAAACCAAGCTTTCCAATCGGCGATGTTCCAGCGGGTCCGGGTGAATATCAACGGTTTTAACATTAGGTTTCACTTCCAAAAATTCCATCTGAGTCTTCTCGACACTCTGTTTAGCAACAATTGTTTCGGCGCCAAGATTTAGTTTGCCGATTTGTTCCGGATCTGAAATTTTCTGTCCTTCCAAGTCCAGCATCTGTGGCTGATTCTTTGGCTGCTGGTATTCTGAGGCGGCCTGCTGAGCCAGCGCGCGGTCGGCTTGCAGCTGCTTGCTGACCGGATCATCAAATTGAATTTTTGAATCACTGATAATCGCTGTCAGAGATTCTGGTTTTTCCTGGGTGCCCCCAACCTGCTCTAGCAGCCGATTAATTACTGTTTGTACTTCCGCAGGGATTGCCGGTTCACCGTGCTTCAGGCCGGCAACTACAGGGTGATAATCATTGTTTCCCAGGGTGGTGGCATGACCACCAGTCTGCGGCATCTTAATATTTAAGCTTTTGAGAATCTCGGGAGTAATTTGAATTGTTCCGGTTTCGCCGGCTGTCTGGGCTGCATTGGTAACGATGTGCGCCAGGCGCTTAAGCGAAGTAACGAAATCTTCAATATGCACAAAACCTGTCTTTTTAGCAGCCGGCACCTGGATGGCCAAGCGTTGTAGATCCGTTACGATGGTCTGCGATTTTTGTAAATCAACAATACCGGGAAAACCACGGGTTCCCGGGTTGGCGGCAGTTTCGATGGCCTTGATTACAGTTTCAAAATCCAGATCACCTTGGGGCGCACGTCCGTTATTCAGCACCGTACTGACGGCATTGGGGCTAAGACCGAATTCACGTAGCACTGAATCTAAATACGGGACGGCCTCTGAACTGAGTACCACCGGAATGCTGTGGCTATCCTGGGGAGATGGAATTTGCTCCAATTGTGTAAAAATTTGCGAAATTTTTATTTTGCCGCCACGACCGCTTGCCCGTAAACTTTGCAAACTGTCAGCAATACTGTTGGGGCTGTACCCACAATGTTGCATTAGTTTTCCTAAAAGAGATAATTCCTGCGGGTCCAAATAGACCTGATCGAATGGCTTCCCCTTAGATAATAAACCAGATCGAAAGGCCTCTAAAAAATCTGCACTTGTTTTGGTATTTGCAGGCTGGTTGGCCAGGAACGTCTGTCGTTGTAACAAAAACGGCGCTTTATTGCCGGTGGGTTTAGACCTGCCAATCATAGCCAAGAAATCACCGCGTGGATTGCCTGCAAACGTCGGTTTACGACCGCTTCCGATATTATGACCTGTTAAAAGAGAAGCAAGATTGATGTGCATATTATAACCTTTTGCTTTCGTGGCTTGAGTTCGAATCACTTTCTCTATTAGCAATCGCTGTACCAACTTGTGCCATTTTTTTATATTTAATATAATTTCAGAATGTTATGGATATAAGTGATCCAGGAAAACTTGACGTCCAACTATGAACTGGTTAGTTTTTACCTACTTATGATAAAGAGTCGGAAAATTTTTCCGGTCCTGGAAAAGGACCTTGATTTTATCAGAAAGATATGTTTTAATTATCATTTAAAAGAATAGTATAAAGTGCCAAGCAGATGAAATCCACAGCGGCGATACCCGCAACACAGCGGCAGCCGATACCACAACAAACCTGATATCCATGATTGATCAGATCAGAAATAATAAAGCTCTGACGGTGGTGAGACCCTCCAATGAAACTGCCGTAGCTAAAAATACCACCGGCCGTCAGCATCCCCAGAAGGATGAAGCCACGCTTAAATTTTTAGAAAAACGCCATCCTAAAAATGTCCTGCCCGGTGAAAAGGGCTCTCTCCTCGATATCTACGCTTAGATCTAAAAAATCTGGATCATCCGTTTTAAGAATACTATTATTACTGAAACAACAAACCCCTAAGCGAAATTTCGCTTAGGGGTTTGTTTTGGAAAATAAACCAAATTTGAATTAATTAAATTGCAACCTTAAAAAAGGTCTGCGTGCTTCACTCTCTTCTGGCGAGACCTTCAATCAATCTGGCTGCTTTGTCTTTATCTACATAAGTGAGAATTTGCCCGACGGCTTCACCTTTCATCTGAGCCAGCAATTCGACGGCCATATGTTTGTCAAGTCTTTCAATCAGTCCAGCTGCACTTTGGGGCTTCATGGCGGCATATACCTTGATCAAATGTTTGCTCTTTTTGCGCTGGATGCCTTCCTTGCGATCCATTTCGGACTTGATCTCATTGCGCAGCTCGGTCAGTTTTTGAATTTTCTGGTCCAGTTCGCGTTGAAATGCCGCCAGCTCGGCTTCGCGTAATTGCAGTTCTTTTTCTTTGGCTTTGAGACGATCCATTTTTGCCACCAGAAACTCAAGGCTAATGGTCTCATCATCGGAACTGTTCTGTGGGCCTGATGGCGCTGTTGCAAGTTGGGTTTTGCTTTCAGACGCAATTGCGTCACTCCCCGAGAATAAAGCGCCCAAATTCAACTGAAATATGAAAACGACACATATCAAAATTTTTATAAATACCAAAGCGGCTATTAAAAGCTGTGTCCGTGATTTCAAACCTTCACCTCCTGTCGACCAATAACCAGTTCATCTAAAAACTTTTGTTCTTCTTTTTCGTTTAGTTCGCGATGAGCCCTCAAACGATTTTCTTTGTGCGTTTCCAAAGCTTTTCTTTTGATGGTCTCTGATTTAAGAAATGATTTTTGACTGTGAATGGCGGCCTCTTTTTGCTTAAGTTCTGCAGCGGCCTCATCCAGATCAATTTTTAATTTTTGTAAATAGCTCTGATAGGATTCGTAGTTAGCCACATCGATTCCTTGCAAGCCTTCACTACGGCATTTTGTTGCCACCTGCCTGCGTTTAAAATTCAGCCGCCCAATTCGATTTTCGATGGTGCCGTACCCTCGCTTCAGATGAGCTAATTGCAGCATGGCACTTTTTTCCAAAAAACGTCTATATTGCAATACACTCTCCAATCGGTATTTAAAACGTCGCATTTTAATTTTCGTTCATAAGGTGCTTGAATTGAACCAGGCTATCTTCAAAAGAGACACGTTCGTCCACCGCTTGCTGCAAGAAGGTATTCATCTCATGAATTTTTCCTTTGGCGTAATCTATCTCCGGGTCACTGCCATCCACATAAGCGCCAATATTAATTAAATCTTCTGCCTCACGATAAATTGACAACGTTCGCTTAAATTCCCTGGCGATTTCCAGATGATCGGGTTCTACAATGTCATTCATAACGCGACTAATACTGGCCAGGGGTTCAACTGCGGGATAATGGCCTTTATGGACCAGAGCCCGTGAGAGGATGACGTGTCCGTCGGCTATCGACCGAACGGCGTCGGCGATGGGCTCATTCATATCATCACCCTCAACCAATACATTATATATTCCGGTAATACTGCCTTTTTGCTCAACGGTTCCGGCGCGCTCCATAATTTTAGGTAGTTGGTTGAAAACACTGGGTGTATACCCCTTGGCAGAAGGCGGTTCACCAGCCGCCAGTCCGACTTCCCGTAAAGACATGGCATAACGTGTGATGGAATCCATGATCAGAAGTACATCCTTACCCTGATCCCGGAAATATTCGGCCAGTGCGGTGGCGGTATAAGCGCCTCTAATTCTTACCAACGCCGGCATATCAGAGGTGGCCACCACGACAATCGATTTACGTAGTCCTTCGGTACCCAGATTTCTTTCGACGAATTCTCGTACCTCGCGTCCCCGTTCTCCGATTAGGGCAATTATGCTGACATCTGCGCTGGTATTGCGAGCGATCATCCCCATTAAAACCGACTTGCCGACACCCGAACCGGCCATGATGGCAATCCGTTGACCTTTACCAATGGTATTAAAAACATTAATAGATTTTATGCCCACATCTAAAACATCACCAATAATATTTCGTTTTAAGGGATTGAGTCGGTTTCCATATAACGGATATTCAAGGTGTGATTTAATGGGGGGCTGGCTATCCAATGGATATCCGAGACCATCGATCACCCGACCCAAAAAAGCGTCTCCCACCGGGATAGTTGCCTTGTTGGTTTTATGGATGATTTTACTGCCGGGCTTAACACCGATCAAATCTCCCAAAGGCATCACGATGACACGATTGTCTTTAAATCCAACAACTTCGGTTTCGATATCCTCGCCCTGGTCATTGCGGATGGTACACAGACTGCCGATACTCAATCCCGGACCATTGGCTTCAGCGACAATACCGGAAACTTTAGTGACGCTACCCGCTTGGACGAGGCGGCTGCAATTTTCAACGGCACCAGTATATTTCTGCCAATCTATTTCTACGGGCGACATGGTCATGTGCTTATCCGGCAAAAGCTTCTTTCAAGGATTGAAGCATATTGTCTAATTGGGTCTCAATTCGGGCATCGACGTCTCCACTCGGTGTCTCCAGCATGCATCCACCCATACCGATGGAAGCATCGGGCGTAACCACCAGGGCTTTTAAGGCCGGTTGTTTTGAAAATAGCTCCGGTCTAATTTTTTCTACGTACTCAAAATCATCTGGATTAATTTTAATGGTAATATCGCGTTTTTCAGCTGTCAGCTCCAAGGCTGTAAGGATGGTATCTTTGACAAGGGATTCACTAAAATTAACTTGGGTCTGAATGATTGTTTTGGCAATTGAAAACACGAGTGCTATGATTTCACGCTCATATTGCTTGCCGATTTTTGATCTTAACTGAGTGATTTCCTCCAAAAGATTTTCAAGATTACCACTCAATTTTTCGGCTTTGGCGGTTCCCAATTCAAGCCCATCCTTTTCACCCTGGGCAAAACCCTTTTCATAGGCTTCTTTTTCTAACAGAGCCAACTTGTCCTGCAAATTTTGATGGGTACCGCCGCTTATTGCGCCGCCTTGGTCCGAATCGTCAAATAAGGGCACAAAGTCTGAGGTGCAATCCGCGTCGACCTGAAGCGAAATGAACTCAGCGGACAACGCAGTTGGTTCCACAGAATGGGACTCCAGCGGTTGCATTTCATACGTTTTCCATGCGTCTGCGCCCATACTTGCCGAAGATATCAGTTTAGACGAATACATCATCCTTACCCTTTCCGGCCAACACGATGCGCCCGTCGGCTTCCAGTTTTTTGGCCACCTTGATTATTTTCTGTTGATTTTCTTCCACCTCAGCCAACCGCACTGGCCCCAATACTTCCAAGTCTTCACGCAGCATATCAGAAGCGCGCTCTGAAAGATTCTTGAATATTTTCTCCTGCATCTCCTCCGAGGCAGTTTTTAAAGCCTTAACCACAATATCGTTTTCAACATTCTGCAACAGTTCCCGGAAGCTCTTGTCATCAACCGAGATCAAATCCTCGAATACAAACATTTTCTGTCTGATCATGTCGGCCAATTCGTTGTCTTCGGTTTCAATAAAGGACAGAACATTTTCCTCGGTATTGCCATCGACTTCATTTAGGATATTGGCCAGGGTCTCCAGTCCATCAAATTTACGCGCATTGGTTCCAACTTTAGCTGAATCCTTTTTGAGAAGTTCCTCCAGATCTCGAATCACATCATCCTGGACATCACCGATCAACAAAATTCGGTAGGCAATACTGGCCTTGATATCATCCGGGAATAAACACAACACTTCGGCGGCCTTATCATTTGAAAGGTGTGATAATATTAATGCAATTGTTTGCGGGTGTTCTTCTTGAAGCATGTTGACCAAATTCTGAGATGGCAGGTAGGCCAGTTCATCAAAGGGATCGCTGCTATTGTCGTTATCAATTGACTTACAAACTTCTCGGGCCGTACTTTCATCCAGTGTTTTGTTAACAACATCTTTCAGAAATGATTTTCCGGAAACACACAAATTCTGATCATTGTCAAATGACTTGAGAAATTCATCCATAACCGCATTTAAAACCTTGGACGGAATGTAGCTAATATCGGACATGTGTTTGCCGATTTCTTTGATGGTTTTTTGATCTAACTTTTGAAAGATGGAAGAGGTAACTTCCTCTCCCAAGGCCAGGAGCATAATTGAAGCTTTTTGCAGGCCGTTGAGATCATCGTAATTGAGATTGGCGTTGGGCATATTTACTCACCTATCCAGCTTTTAATAAGTTGTTCAGTTTTTTCCGGATTACTTTTAGACATTTCAAGTACCCGCTCTCGTTGCCCCCTTGGGTCCGTAGCGGGAATCTGCTGCGGACTATCGCCAGCCGGTTGTAGTTGTTGATTCTCAAAAATGGGTTCCGAGGCCATTCTCTTCAGACTTTTTAGCATGGGCCGTATGAGTAAGAAGAAAACCAAAACCATTAAAAAGATATTGATAAGCATTTGCTTGGAATTGATTAAAATTTCCAAAATGTCAAATTTCGATGCCCCGGCTTGATCTTCAAAGGAGGTCGAATCAGAAAAAGGTATCGAACTTACCGATATCTGGTCCTCTCTATCTTCGCTATAGCCCATGGCGCTTTTCACAATTGACTCGAATTGAGCCAACTCTTGGACCGTCCTGGGAATATAGGTTTTTTGTTCGCTGCCGTCTTCTACGGTTTCAGTTTTGTAGGTCCCATCGATCACTGCGGCTACGGATAGCCGGGTAACTGTGCCGGCCGGCTTGAAAATGGCGCGCGTTATCTTGTTGATCTCATAATTGGTAACCACGTCTTTTTTGGTTTTGCCGCTTTGGGCGCTGTTCTCTGAAGGAATCACCCCGGCACGTTCATTGATTATCGTGGTTTCGACACCATCGGATTTACTACCGGATTGAGAAGACTCTTGAATATCTCTTTTACTGCGTACAACCGTCGAGGATGGGTCGTACTCCTCCTCATTCAAAGTAATCTTATTGAAATCGATTTGGGCATTAACACGCACGATGGCCTTACCGACACCCACAATGCCCTCCAGCATACTCTGCACATTGTTGCGGATGTCAGCCTCAATTTTACCCGTATAATCCAGCTGCATACTGCTCAACAAACCAGATGAAGCACCCGTGCTACCGCCTTTAAAAATCACACGGCCACGTGTATCCACAACTGTAACTTGCTCTGGATCGAGCCCTTCCACCGCACTGGCAACCAGATGAATGATACCGGCCAGTTTGTCTGGTGGTAATAGTGATTTAAGATCCAGCTGAATCGATGCTGAGGGAGATTTCTCAGCTTCCACAAAAAGAGATTCTTTGGGTAGTACTATGAATACTTTGGCACTGTTGACTTCTTTAAATCGACCAATTGTTCGCGCCAACTCACCTTGGAGCGCCCGGCGGTAATTTAACTCCTGTACAAAACGAGTGGTCTTGAAATCGGTCTTATCAAATATCTCAAAGCCAACACTACCCTCCTTTGGATAACCTTTGGTAGCCATGCTAAGCCGTAATGTATGCACCTCTTCAGCCGGAACCATGATAAGGGTACCGTTGCCTTCAATACGATAGGGAACGTTTTTATTTTTGAGTTCCTCGATAATCGCTCCGGCATCTTGGGGGGTCACGTTATTAAAAAGAACCTGATAGTCGATCCGGTTGGCCAAGAGGAATAAGACTGCAAACCCGGAAATAAGCAGTGCCACCACTGCCAGCATGCCAATTTTTCGAGAAGTTGGCATCGATTTTAATAACAGCAAAAATTGACTAAATGCTTGATTCATTACAATTACGTCCCCTTGTTAGAAAATTATGGATTCCTGCTCGCTCCGGTATTCAAACTTTGAGGTTAAAACTGCATGCGCATGATCTCACGATAAGCCTCAATAACCTTATTTCTGACAGCCAGAAACGTACGCATGGATATGTCGGACTTCTGTAGGGCTATCATGGTTTCGTGGATATCGGCCTTGCCCTGCAGCAGATCTCCGATGGAGTGATCGGCTTCTGCTTCCAGTTTATTCACTTTGTCTACGGCCCCGGCAATGACATCACCAAAACCCTGCTGGGACTTAGGCTTAGCCAACTGGTTTGTTCCTGATAAATTTTGCACTACCGTCTTGATACTGATATCATTCATGCCTTATCTTCCTATTTCGAGCGCTTTGAGCGCCAGTTGCCTGGTGGATTTTATGGCTGCCAAATTAGCTTCAAAAGCCCGCCTGGCCATGACCATATTGGTCATTTCCACAACCAGGTCTATGTTTGGTTTGAGAACATAACCTTCTTCATTGGCGTCCGGATGGCTGGGGTTAAACGACTGCTTGAAAGGGCTTTGATCTTCGACAATGCCATCAAATTTAACCGCTTCAATCTGCATGTTATATAGCGTATTGAAATCTTCAATCGGCTGGGTGCCCATGACGATCATCTTACGGCGATAGGGGCCCCCTTGGGCAGTTCGTGTGGTTTCAATATTGGAAAGATTGCTGGAAATAACGTCCATGCGCCTTCTTTGAGCATAAAGCCCGGCAGAATTGATCTTTAAGGAAAGTAAAAAATCCATATTAACGTCCTCCTTCCCGCAGAACTTCTTTCATAAGTGCGATTTTACGCAAAAGCGCCTCAGCCGAGGTTTTATAAATCAGATTGTTTTCGGTGAGTTTGGTCATAACCTGATCGACATTCATCCAGTTATAACCGTTCCACTCGCCTTCTTCCTCGACAATGTCAGCACTGTTTATGGCTTTTGCCGGTGGCCCCATATGCCCGCTATCTGTTTTGATCAAATCCATACGTTGGCTGGCATTGAGCGCCTTAGACATGGCTGCTTTGAAATCGAGATCTTTGGCCTTAAATCCGGGTGTATCTAAATTGGCGACATTGCTCACCAGAAGTGAATGTCTCTGTTTGGAAACATTCATGGCATTTTCCAATACATTGAAAGTCTTGTTGAGCGAAAGTTTGTCGGTCATGCTATGTCCTTTTGCTTAGCTTAATGAACCTCTTTTTTGTCGTATTTTGATTCGTAATTTCGATAATATAATAAAGGTAAGCAAGTTATATGCCCCTTTCTAGCTTGCCTCCATTTTTTCGCGATACTCGTTGAGCTTGTTTCGTAAGGTCCGCACGCTAATACCCAGAATTTCAGCAGCATGCGTACGGTTGCCGTCAGTACGATCCAGAGTATGATAAATAGCGCGTTGCTCCATTTCCTTTAAAGATCCCGTGGGGATAAAAGGATCTGATGCAGCCTGATTTTGCCGTGATGAGACGCCCGCGTTGATATCCTGATCCTGAATCAGTTCACTTTTGCAAATCAACACAGCCCGTTCGATGCGGTTCTCCAACTCCCGGATGTTGCCTTTCCAGGGCATTTGCGCGAGGGATTGCAGGGCCTCAGGCGTCAAACCCTTGACACTTTTTGCCTCTATTCGATTGTACTTTTGGATAAAATGTTTAACCAACAAGGGAATATCCGTGGGTCGTTCTCTCAACGCGGGTAGATGCAAGGGAATCACATTCAAGCGATAATATAAATCTTCACGAAATCGTCCTGCCGCTATCTCATCTTCGATATGGCGATTGGTTGTGGATATGATACGGACATCCAGCGGTATCGGTTCAGTACCCCCCACGCGATCGATCTCTTTTTCCTGGAGTACACGTAGCAGTTTGGATTGCAAGGCATAATCCATTTCACTAATTTCGTCCAGCAGGATACTGCCATGATTGGCCAGTTCAAACTTTCCCTTCTTACGATTGGTTGCACCAGTAAAGGCCCCTCGCTCATGACCAAACAGTTCGCTTTCAAGTAATGTTTCGGGCAAGGCGGCACAATTAATGGCTACAAAGGGTTTATCCTGCCGATCGCTATGCTTATGAATAAATCTGGCAAAAAGTTCTTTGCCAGTTCCAGATTCACCCTGTAGAAAAATGGATGCCCGGCTGTTGGCGATCTCCTTGGCTTGATCCATCAGCTGCAACATATTCGTATCATGGGTGACAATCTCATATTTGCCATTACGGCTCGGCAAGGCTGGCTGTTTCAGGAGCGTTTGGGCCGTTAAAAGATTAATCATCTCTAAGGTTAGCGGCTTGAGTAGAAAATCATGTGCACCTGACTTCATGGCTTCCACGGCGTCCCTGACCCGGGCGTTGGCCGACATGAGGATTACCGGCAGACAGACTTTGAATTCCTTTATTTTCCTGAGCAAATCAATGCCGCTCATCTGCGGTAAATTCATTTCAGCAATGACGAGATTAAAATGGTCATGGGTCAGTTTGTCCAATGCCGACGAGCCGTCACCGGCTGTACATAATTGGTGACCTACCCTACTGAATTTGCGTTTTACCGCAGAAGCTTCATGGGCGTCACTGTCCACAAGTAAGATCTTTTTACGCCGCATATGTATCCTGTACCTTCTCCGTAATTATTTCGTATCCGAGTCTATTGGCTTATAATTGATTGCTTCCATTTTTTCTTTGGCGACATTACGCCAGAATGGATCATCTTGATTGGCAACCTCCGTGTAGATTGCCACATAGGAATCTTTTTGATTTGTAAGTTCATAACAACGTGCCATTTGGATCTTTAATCGCATCTGTGAACGCGTATCACTTTCCATGTCATGCGCAATGCCTAAGGCTGCCAAGGCCTTTTCAATCTCGCCCAGCTGTATATGGAGGTTTCCGATTTCGGCATACATTTGGGAATCGCTGCCAAGACAGCTCTGGGCTGCGTTTTGGGCTTGCACCAGGCTCTCAACTGCCTGTTGGTTTGATTTTATCTGCATTAGTGCTTGCGTGCGGTACATCAAAATATTGACGTGTTTACATGACTTGTCGTTGTGCTGCAAAGCGTTGGCAAACATCTTGGCAGCCTTGAGATAATCGCCATTTGCAAGGAATATTTGTCCTTTATACATGTAGGCATCAACGCTAAAACCATTTTTGGGATGATCGTTCAGCAGCAATTCAAACTGGTTTTGGGCGCGTTTAAAAGATCCGCGTTTATAGTACGCACGCCCCAAATAGAATAACAGATCAGCAGGTTTTTTTTCGTCCGGCAGTTGGGCCGCGGCCTTGTCAAATAACTCGACACCCAGATCCGTCAATTTGAGTTCGACTGCCGCCCGACCGACCGTGATGAAAATTTCAGCTGAATTAATTGGGCTGATATTGTCTTTTTCAGCCTGATAGATATTGAGGACATGTTTATATTTTTTAGCTTTGAGACTATTCTGAAGAAGGATAGTAAGGGCCTTACCGAATGTTTCTTCAATTTCACGCTTTAACCTGGTTTGAGGATATTTTTTAAGCAATTCTTTCAATCGATTCAGGCTATCCACATACTTGCCTTCACGTTGGTCAAGAATAGAAAGTTTGAGCAACGCATATTGCAATAAGGGCGTCGTCCTATTGCTATCGATTGCGTTCTGGATCACGTCCTCATAAATTTTGCGAGGAAAATCCAACCGGCCTCCCGTTATATTAAATTCGGGCTGTAGACGCTCCTCAGCTTTGATCCCATCCGATTCCTGCATGGCGGCCAAACGGTACATGCTGATGAGGGCGCCCTCTGTTTGGGCATGGCGTGTTAAGGTGAGGCGATAGAATTTGGTGGCTTCTTCGATCAGCCCCTCTTCTCTAAAGGCATCCGCAATCCGGGCCAATACCAGCGGACTCTCCGCCGTATCGGGCCGGCAGTTATAAAACCGAAAAAGTTGTTCCCGTGCTTTGGTATATGAACCGGTTTGATAATAAATATTACCGAGATAACGCAACATTTCAGGATAGGCATAGGCATATTCGCTATGTTGCTCCAGGCTCTCTAGAATTACCAGCGCTTTACTAAATTGGTTCAATTCAAACAGGATGCCGGCCATGCTAACCTTGGCTTGAATGGTTTCCGGTATCTGGGGATACCCTTGGATAATCGAGTTGTAGATTTCAAGGGCTTTGGCTTTCTTTTTCTTAAAGGTGAGGATCTGGGCCTTCTTTAATAAGGCCTGTACCGTTGCCAGCGCATAGTGCTTTGCGTCAATCACCAGGTTATAATATCCCCAGGCTTCGATATAAATATCAGATCTAAAATACAGATTACCGATGGATAGATATGCATCCGGGGTATAGGCGGAATCCGGATATCGATAAATGGCATCCTTGTAGGCATCCCAGATTTTGCTAAAATGGTTTTCCAGGTCATCTGCATGTAATCGATCTATGGTTTTGGCCAAGAGAAAATAAGCCTTTTCCACATGAGTACTTGGCGGGGATTTTTGTACAAAGCGGTTTAAGTGTTCGATGGCCCCTTGCCAGTTCTGCGCCTGGTAAGCCGTCACTGCACTGAGATAGGTCGGCATGTCAAACACATCATCATTGGCATCTACATGCATCAATTTTTGCAGGGCATTAAATAACCCGGGATTGGCCGCCTGGGGTGAAACAGAGTCCGCTACAACAAGTGAATTGGACGCCGTTTCATTTGGTCCAGCGCTTTCCGGCGCCTGAGCAGCAACAGATGTCTTTTGCATACGGGTGTTGGATGAACCCGTTTCGGTATCATCCCCGGTGCCTGCCGCTGCCGAGGTGACCTGTAAGGAACCAATCGTATCAGTTTCATGGAGTGTTACTACTAATCGCTGGTCCTGCATTGTGGTTGAAAACGCGGATACCTCCGGCCCAGTCAAATCCAAAACCAGACGAATAGCCCCGGGGTGATGGCCCACGCGAATGCTGGCCAAATTGTCACCATTAACGGGTTTATGTATGGATTTAAATCCGGATCCATCCGTTAGCAGGTCCACAACAATTCTGGGCGGTGATGGGAAGGTTCGGGTAGCGATATTTGGCATCCTACCATTGCCCTGGATCGACACTATCGTCTCGCGGTCGGAAGTATGTACATCCAAGGTTGTGATAGTGTCCATCAACTGATTGGTGGTTTGCGGCGGGAGTGCGGCAAAGACATCGGTGACAAAAATACCTGTAGATAATACCAGCCCTGATAAAATCAAAATAATCTTATGGCCACATACAAATTGCATGTTGTTCTAAATAGCAAGTACTGTGCCAATTTGATCTTTTTTTAACTGAGGATAACTAACTTATTTATTTGAATTAATTGAGATGCAACCAGAATCGAATCGTTGTGATTACGAGGGAGGAATGTCATTATTTTGACATCGGGTATAATGATCTTAGGAAGCTGCTTTTGACAAATTCTGCTTTTTGATTTTTTCAACCAGGGTTGTCCGTTTTATCTTGAGTAATTTTGCAGCCTTGGTTTTAACACCATCACTTTTTTCCATGGCGCCCACAATCAGCTTTCTTTCATAATTTTTGACCGCTTTGTCCAGCGACAGCCCCTCTTCAAAGATGAAGCCTTGATTGTCCTGAGCTGAAAGACTGAATTGTTGGATATGCTCGGGAAGATCCGTAAAGTCGGGGATCTCATTCTCACACAGAATCGTAATGCGTTTAACCACATTCTCCAACTCGCGGATATTGCCTGGCCAATTGTATTCCATCAACGTATCCGTGGCTTCGGTGCTAAATCCCTCGATTTTTTTCTTTTGCCCCTTCTGGAACTTTTTCAAAAAATGATTGATTAAAAGCGGTATATCTGAGCGGCGCTGCGTTAAAGGCGGGACTTTTACCGGGATTACATTAAGGCGATAATATAAATCTTCACGAAAGGTACCATCGTTAATCGCGGCCGTTAAGTTTTTATTGGTAGCTGCGATAATGCGGACATCCACATGAACTGTTTTGGTGCCGCCGACTCTTTCAAAACGCTGGTCCTGGAGTACCCGCAACAGTTTAACCTGCAATGATGGACTCATCTCACCAATTTCGTCTAGAAAAATAGTGCCACCGTTGGCCAATTCAAATCGGCCAACTCGGGCCTTGTGGGCGCCGGTATAGGATCCTTTTTCATGCCCATATAACTCGCTTTCTAGCAGGGCTTCGGGAATGGCACCACAATTGATGATCACCAACGGTTTGTCACTACGACCACTATCATAATGAATCGCACGAGCGATAAGTTCTTTACCCGTTCCGCTGGCGCCATTAATCAACACGGTACTATCTGTATCGGCTACTTTTTCTATAAGTGAAAAGATTTTCTGGATGGCTTGGCTGGTGCCGATAATATTCTTTTGCGAATATTTTTTTCTGAGTTGTTGCTTTAGGCGAACATTTTCTTCTTTAAGATTCCGAAATTTAAGTGCTTTTTCAACGTTGACCCATAATTCGCTGGCAGTCACTGGCTTGGTCATATAGTCAAACGCACCTATTTTAACGGCCTCAACTGCACCCTTAATGGTTGCATGGCCTGTTAAAATGATGCAAATGGTTTGGGGGCAATGATCGACCACATGATTGAGGACCCCCATGCCGTCTATGCCCGGCATCATCAGATCAGTTAAAACCAGATCAAATGAATCATTTTCTAATTCTTCTATCCCGGATTCACCATTCGGTGCGGCGGTGACGTCGTATCCTTTGCGCTCCAAAGCAGCGGCGACGACTTTCAGGTGAGCTGGATCGTCATCAATTATCAGTAGTCGTTCCATACACAGGTTCCTGTCCACAACTCAGGGTTAGCAGCTTCTATAATTTTTCGAACTAATCGATAAAATCGCCGCGCTGAAACTTAAGCATAGCCACATTGGCCGTCAGGGCTAAATCTTTGACTACGGCCCCGATTTCATCTGTGGCATACTTGGGATCAGCGGCCTTGGCTGCCACTAGATCAACCTGTTTTTGAATAGTTCTGACAAGTGGATCTAGATCTTTCAGGCTTTTTGCAGGATTGCTTAGATGACCGGCATATTCATCCAAGAGGTCCATAATCTGACTACTTTGGTCGATCAAAGCTCTTTTAGCATCCAACTGGACCTGGGTATCGGCTTTCGAAACGGCCGCCAGCTTTTGATTATATATTTCACCAAATTCGCCAGTCGATTTGGTCGACTGTGATGATGACGTTTTCAAAGCTGTTAGGTTATCAATTTGTCTAATATCCATTGGATACCTCCATTACATCGCTGCACGATGTTCCCCAATTCCTGCAAACACCAATTCTGACAGGAAGAAAAAAAAAATTCAACTACTAAATACTTTCTTTAACTTTTCCTCTACGGTGTCGGCCGTGAATGGTTTGACAATATAGCTGCTGACACCGGCCTTAACCGCTTCGAGAATATTTTCTTTTTGGGCTTCAGCTGTGACCATAACGAAGGGCATGGCTTTTAATTGATCATCACCCCTGACTGCATTTAATAAATCAATCCCGGCCATCTCTGGCATATTCCAATCGCATAACACCAGATCAATGGGATCGGACTTAAGCAGTTTCAGGGCGTTTTTACCATTCTCGGCTTCGGTAATATTGGAGAAACCGATCTGCTTCATGATATTTTTCAGTATCCTTCTCATCGTAGCGAAATCATCGACAATGAGTACGTTCATATTTAAGTCCATGAAAACAATCCTCCTTTAACACATCTAAATATTAGCTAATAGTTCGTCTATCCCGGCCTGATCGAGACCGCGGCCAGTCTTTTGAGGTCCCGCCAATTCGCTTTCTTTATTGGCAACCGCCTCAGCTAGCTCCATGTCGGATATATCTGGATTGCGTACTTTTGCAGCAACCTTAATGCCAAACGACACCACCATTTTTTGTAATCGATACTCCATTTGGCTGACCAGATTCATTATCCGCTTAATCCGTTGCCCGGTTAAATCCTGAAAGCTCATCTGAACAAATGTGTCCGCAATCATCGAAGTATTGGCGTCGGTGATTGCTGTCAGGTGCTTGATGAGGGGTGCCAAAGCCTCGGTGGCTTTGGGATCGAGCTCGGCCTCATGTGCAGCCTTATTGCCGGCTGGCAAAGAAATTTTTCCCGATTTTAGATCGGATAAAATTGCTACCATGGATTCGCTGTCGCCTTGCATAGCATCTAGGTTGTCCATGATCCTGTGAGCGGCCTGTTCCGTGGTCTCGATGATGCCTTCCAGCTGGTCGGCTGTTTGCGGAATATATTTTTCGGTTAAGTCTGTAATACCCGGATGGATTCGAGATATCAGATCCCTTCTAAATTCGATAATCATGAGGGCCAGATCCTTTACCGATCCGCTCATTTCGTAGGCCAGCCCTTTAAAGAAGTTTTCGTCATCCTGATCAAAGCTTTCGATTAAGGCGTATTTAAAAAAATCGATCAACTCCTCCATCTCAGTTTCGTTCAACTTCCCATCCACAATGTCCACAATTTTTGCCTTAAGTTGATTTTTCATACCGTATTCAGCTCCATGCGGCTAAGCGCGCTTTTCCGTTACCATGTTCAACACAGTCTTAGTGATATCCTTTAAGGGCACTACTTTTTCAGCAGCACCGGCCTTGATGGCCTCTTTGGGCATGCCAAACACGATACAACTTTTTTCGTCCTGGGCGATCGTTCTGGCACCGGCCTCCCTCATTTTCAGCAAACCAGCAGCACCATCAGCTCCCATACCAGTTAGTAAGGCGCCGGCAGCATTGCTCCCGGCCGTATCGGCCACGGAGTGAAATAGGACATCCACGGCCGGTCGCTGGTGATGCACGAGTGGCCCGTTTTTAACCTGAACGTAGTGCCGCGCACCACTCCGTTTTAACAACATGTGATAATTTCCCGGAGCGATCAAAGCCATCCCGTTCACCAATGAGTCACCGTTTTTAGCTTCTTTTACATTAATGGCACTCAAATCATTGAGTCTTTCGGCAAATGATGTCGTAAACTGGGCCGGCATATGTTGTACCACCACGATGCCGGGCGCATTCGGCGGCATCTGCGTTAAAACGACCTTTAAGGCCTCGGTCCCGCCAGTGGATGCGCCGATAGCGATGACCTTGTTGGTTGTCTCGGCCAAGGCCCTGGTAGGTCTAATTGGCGGTGCTGCTTGGCCCTTTGTTTCAGTGCCTTTTTTTTGAACCTTCACATGTGCGACAGCTCGGATTTTGTCAATTAACTGAACACTCATCTCACCAACGGAATAGGCGCTGGAAGGTTTCGAAATCACCTCGAGCGCACCGATGGAAAGCGCTTCCATGGCCAGCTTGCCGCCTTTGGTGGTTAAGGAACTGACAATAATCACCGGCAGAGGATAATGGCGCATCAGTTTTTTAAGAAAGGTGATACCGTCCATCCTGGGCATTTCAATGTCCAGGGTTACCACATCCGGTTTGAGCTTGACGATCTTATCTCTGGCCACATAGGGGTCGGGCGCCGTACCCACAACCTCGATATCGGCTTCCCTGGATAGTTCCTCCTGAAATACTTTGCGAACCACAGCCGAATCATCGACAATCAAGACTTTTATCTTTGTTATCCTCATATGCAGTCATGCCTTTTCTAGGTATATCAATCCAGGTGGAAGCCAACCGCTAAATTATTTTCATCAGTTTCGATAATGAGGGTATTAGACGATTCAAGTTGCATGTTTGCCAAGTCTACTTGCCCCTCGCTTACAATTTCCGGAATGCCGATTTGAAATTCATCGGCCTTTTCAACTTGTGACAACACATAACCGCCGATCATGTTTAAAGCCTCTTTGACTGTATCGGATTCCTGGCTCGGCGCGACGTTGGCTTCATCTAGTCCTAAAAAGTTGGCCGTGATTTCCTGAGCCAGACTTACCGGAACCAACAGGAAAAATGACCCATTGACTGGTCCGCTAAACCGAACAGCGACATGCCATAATTTTATCCCTTGTTGTGACCAATTACCCCAAAGGCTGTTTTCTTCAATAATTTGAACAGGCAGAAAGAACATGGTCTCCAGAACGCTAGAAATCGCCTGTTTCAGATTCGTCATCATCTGTTTGTCCATCCTTTATCTCCTCACCCATGATATTACACAAGGCCACCTTGATATCCTCGGGTAAGAACGGCTTCTTGATATATCCAGCCGCTCCCAAGGCCTTGGATTTTTCGACCTTTTCATCGCTGCCTTCGGTTGTTACCATCACGACAGGTATCGATTTCAACATATCATCTTCAGCCATTTTGCCGATCAGTTCGAGCCCATTCATATTGGGCATGTTAATGTCGCTGAGCACTAGATCTACCCAATCGCGCTTAAGCACTTCCAATGCTTCTAACCCATCTCCGGCTTCCAAGAAATTTCCCACATCAAAGCCAGAAACCTTGATAATTTTTTTGATCACCGAGCGCATGGTTGACGAGTCGTCAACGATCAATACGTTGAATGCCATTTATCAATTCCCCCCTGATAATTGAACAAGTTCTTCTATGTTTTTCAGTTTTTCCCAGAACTCAGCAATGGTGAGTTGCAGGTCGATATCACTAAAATTGAGACGATCCACAATGTCTTGATGGTAGCGGTAGGCGAGTCCATCGGCGCCCACACCGATTCCGATCATCATACAGATTGAATCGGCCAGATAAATAATCGGCAGGGCCAGATCATCTTTTGAAGCTTGATCCGGATTATGATGATGTTTGATGATATCGACGGTGGCCTGGTTAAAATTCCATGTCTCGGCCACCATGGCCCCCAATTCAGCATGATCGATACCCAGAACTGCTTTCTCAGCCTCGATAAAGGTAAGGCTCTCGTTTTGAACTTTGGCCTTAACCTGATTGAAGGCATCTTGCATATACGTATTCAAGACAACCTTACCGATATCTTTGAGTATGGCCGATGTGAATAGCATAGCCACATTTTCAAGTTGTCTTTTTTCAGCCAAATCCTGGGCGATTAGTGCTGATGAGACTGAATAGCGCCATAAAGCACCGTCTTCAAGATCATATCCGCTATGATCCTTCTTGAAATTCTTGCCATGCTTCCCCATCATGACCAAGCTGGCTACTTTGTCGATTCCCAGATAAGCCACGGCCTGCTTAATAGATACAATCTCTTTGGTCAGACCAAACAAAGCAGAATTGCATATGCGTAGGAGATTGGCGGTCATGGCTTGATCATATTTGATAATATTGACAATCTCGTTGATGGAACTGTCCGGCTCGGAAATGATTTCCATGACCTTGTTCTCGACCTGGGAAACAGGCTCTAACGAATTAATGTCATTGATAATTTTTTCTACATCCATGATATCTGCTTCGCACTTTCGCCTGATACCTTTAGCCAGGCTTCCCCGCTGTCCACAGAGAGTTTAATGGTTCTGTTTACCGTACCACCAACTGCTTCGTAGTCCAGCATCACATTGTTCTTCCAGAACATTTTTCGAACAATAGTATGATTTCGTTTACCGATATTAAACAAACCATTTTGATCTAATATCTGAGCGCCACCGAGCACCATAACTTTCATCCGATTTTTCTTGGCACCCAGTTTATAGGACGATTTAAATAGGAGCGGGATACCGCTATCGCCAAACATGTAGGGATTCTTCTTGGCCTTGACGGCATCTAGCGATGACTCGGGTAACATATAATGCAGCAAACCGCCCACTTTTGCCACCGGATCGTATATAGCAATACCGATGCATGATCCCAGTGAGTAGGTAGCCAAAACTGCCTCAGGATTGTTACTCACCTTCATGTCGCCGACTCCGACAATAATATTCATTAGGAATCCCTCGAAACGATGTTGAATATGCCCGCAACATCCAGAATTAAGCCGACTCTGCCATCACCCATGATGACAGAGCCTGCTATGCCTTTGACATCTTTGAGCCAGCCACCCAGACTTTTGATGACAACTTCTTCCTGACCAACCAACTCATCAACCAGCAGGCACATCTTGCGTTCCTGGTTTTCCACCACCACCACCAGCCGGTCCCAAGGGGTATCCTCGGCTATATCCATGGCAGCCTCATTGGAAAGATTCAGTAATCGATCCAACCGGATGAGCGGCACCAGACTATCACGTACCTTGATCATTTCATTTTCACCTTTAACTGTATGATAGTCAGACACCTTGGGCCGAAATGATTCTTGAACGCTAAGGGTAGGGATAATGTATCTCTCTGAGCCAACTTTAATGATCATGCCGTCCACAATCGCCAATGTCAGGGGCAACCATATAAAGAAAGTAGTACCCAGACCCATGCGGGATTGGACATCGACGCGACCGCGTAACTTGTCAATTTTACTTTTGACCACATCGGTCCCCACACCGCGCCCCGATATGTCGGTTATCTTATCCGCTGTTGAAAAACCGGGATGAAAAATCAAATTGTCGATTTCTTGATCGCTTATGACCTCGTCTTCTTTGATCAGACCACTAGAGATGGCTTTTTCCCTGATTTTTTCTCTATTGAGCCCACGCCCATCGTCTTCAATTTCAATCACAATGTTTCCGCCCTTGTGATAGGCCTTTAAATTAATGCTGCCTTTTCTGGGTTTGCCGGCGGATTCCCTTTCATCGGGCACTTCAATACCATGATCGATGGAGTTGCGGATCATATGCACCATGGGTTCATATATTTCTTCCACCATGTTGCGGTCGATTTCGGTATCCTCACCCGACATGACCAGTCCGATGTCCTTGTTTGCTTTTTTACTCAGATCTCTCACGAGTCGCAGCATTTTCTGGAAAGTGTGCTTGATGGGTACCATGCGCAGAGACATGGCCGTATTCTGCAAACCGGAGGTCAACAGATTCAACTGATTGGTAATCGAGTATAACTTGCGGTCATCGCTTGACTGAACCATGTCATGCTGCCGCAGCATGGACTGGGCAATCGCCAATTCTCCCACCATATCGACGATGTTATCCAACTTGTTGGTATCCACCTTCACTTGCAGCGAAGATGGCCCTTCAAATTTCCGCTGTTCCCGCAGTACGGATACGACTTCTCGCGATTGGGCCTTTTTCTTTTCTACCAGGATTTCGCCCAATTTTTTCTCTTTTTCCTCATGCTGCGTTTCCAGCGCATCTTGGACATCTTCTGCAGATACAGAACCTTTTTCGATCAGCATTTCGCCCAAGGGCCGCTTGCCGCCTTCTTCGACCTGAGTCAGGTAGGACTCGATTTGATTTATCAGCTGGGACGTATCCACGTCTCCTTCGGATGGTGCCCCGGCTTCCAGCGTGGTCTGCACGTTCTCAATCATATTCTTGAGCATATCAACACTGTCCAAAATAACATCCACAATTTCGCCATCAATGGAAAGCTCTTGGTTGCGTGCTTTGTCTAATAAATTTTCAGCCACATGAGCCAACTTATTGATTTTGTTAAAATTGAGGAACCCGCTAACCCCTTTTACCGTGTGGAAAGGCCGAAAAATAGCATTGATGATCTCCATATCAGACGGTGCTTGCTCAAGATCCATCAGTTTGACTTCGATGGTTCCCAAGTTCTCCAAGGACTCCGCAACGAAATCATATATGATCTCTTTATCCTCCTCAGCCATGACAACCGGAGCCGAATCCTTTGGTTCTGCATTCTGGGTTTGATTCTTCTTCTGCGTCCCAGATCTGGATTCGATTTCCGGGGCTGATTCTGTCTGGCTAGTATCTGCATCCAGTGCTTGCTGATCAGAAGTCGCTTCATCGGGAACTGCGCCGTTATCGGCACCCAATGCTTTGAGGGCCGCTGAAACATCATTATCAGTCTTGCTGCCCTTGATAAGATTGCGGCATACCTCCTGCAACCTGGAAACCCCGTTTCCAAACGGCTCTAGGTCCGACGCTTCGCCCATGATGACATCTTCAATATACTGTTTCATGGCGCGTGTCAGGGAACCTAAAGGGCCATTCTTTCCATTTTTAGTAAGTTGTTCAATGGTCTCTAATTTCTTTACGGTCTCACCCAATTGAGGAATGTCACCCGGATCCAGCATGACGGCATCCAACGACAGGCGCTCAATCTGTTCATTTATCTTTTTTAATGGCAATCTCATGATCCCGTTCCTTGCGCTTGCGTTCTCTGATGGCGGCGCGTTCATTCTGAAAAACGCATTTGATAATTTTTTCCTTGTCGCTCGAACTTAAGTCCAAGAATTGGATGCCGATATGGTACATGCTTTTATCTTTTTTGGCTGCCGGCATCACCTGGATCACTTCGCCGATAACATCCATGCAGATAAGCGGCAGCTTGGAAAGAATGATCTTGGCTTGAATCGTATGCTTCGGTACAACTGGTATGTCGGTAATAATTCCCATACCAGTTGCACTGATATCCACTCCCAATCCCTGCTGAAACTGCTGATTGCAGTCCTCATTATCCGTCAATATAGATAAAATTTGATCCAGTTTTCCATCCATCCGTATTAGAAATTCGCTTAGCCCGGTGGGGATGGTGCTAGTGTTGTCCTCTCTATCGTCCAAAACTGTCGCAATCTTGAGCTGTTTTTGATCTGAAAATGATACTTGTTTGCCAGTTATCTTCCTAAGCTCGCATTCATCCGGTGACAATATCCTGAATTTAACGCTATAGGAAAAATCACCCCGGATGTAAGAACGTCTCTCCTTTACTTTTGGAATCATATTCTATCCTTTTGGCTGGTTTCTGATTCGTTCTGTGAGACCACAATCCACTACCAAAGAGCAGGCAATCCATTTCTTTTGATGCTTTTTGCAAGGAATGTACCAGAATCCTGATAAGTCCTAAAAACCTGAGGGTGCAAAATCCTTATCCAGTGACCGTGCACCGAAAAATCCGTGTCATGCGCTTATTAATTCTGACCTATGGGGTCTGCCCCCACGGCCGAGTACGCTTCTGAATTTTTTTCTGGACATGACACCGGCATTGCCTACCTTTTGGTAAACGGCCCACAACCTGCCTATATGCTGACGAATGTCAATTTTTTGACATGGCGGTTGCATGCAACTGTTTGCAATAATTTTCACGCTAAAAATTGCAAATTCGATTTTACCATGACGATTGAGACCCCGCTGGGCAATAGTAACCCGAATGCAAATCCAAGCCTTCTAGGCAAAAATTGCCGCCTAATGGTTATATTATCCCCCTGCCCTACCACGCCATATGGGGTAATCCTGGCAGCCAAACGGATCTTAAAACGGTCTCCAAGCCCTATCAGGAAGCGCTCTGCTTTTGGTATGAACCTTGCTTACTAAATAAAAATGCAGACCCCGATTAATTTTAGGGCCTAAATACATGGGCCTTTACTTTATTCTACGAAACCAGGAGGCGCGATCCAGTCGTTCTATTTATGGAAATTTCATCCAAACAATTTAAACAATTTAGCGACCTCATCTATCAGGAATGCGGAATCAATCTCCACGATGGTAAGCAACAATTGCTCAAAGCAAGACTTTCCAAACGTTTACGCGCCACGGGCATTAACTCCGTTCAAAAATATCTTGCACACCTGAAAAAGAATCCGGATGAACTGGTCTCCTTTATTGACGCCGTCTCCACCAATCACACCTTCTTTTTTCGTGAACAGCATCATTTTGAGTATCTACAAGATTGTCATCAAAATATCTGGTGTGCGGCTTCTTCTAGCGGTGAAGAGCCCTACTCCATTGCCATCCATTGCCTGGAACAAGGCTTTAAACCATCCATTCATGCGACGGATATATCGACAAATGTCCTCCAGAAAGGTCAACAAGGTATCTTTCCCATGGAAAGAGCAAGAAGTTTGCCCATGGCATTACTCAAAAAGTATTTTAAAAAAGGACAGGGCAAGTGGCATGGTTTTATCAAGGTCCGCAACAAAATCAGAAATATGGTGAATTTCCAACGCTACAACCTGGTAACCGATGCGGTTCCATCAAAGCAATATGATATCATTTTCTGCCGTAATGTTTTAATCTATTTCGACAACCAAACCAAAGCCACGGTCGTCAACAAACTTCACCGGGCTCTCAAAAAAGATGGTTTCCTCATCATCGGTGGTGCCGAAAGTCTCAACAACATCGAGCATGGTTATAGTTATGTTCGCCCCAGTATCTACTCCAAAATGGGAAGCTGATATCATCTTGTGGGTAAACCCAAAATTTTCTCAGAATCGATCGGTTCTGATACCATGCATTTCAACCTAAAGTTTTTGCAAATTTATCCGATAATAAAATTGGGGATATGATCTGATGAATGGAATTGAATAACATGACGAAATCAAATGAAAACGCGGAAAACGTTAGTTCCGCTACGCAAGACAGGGAAGGCAAATATTTGACTTTTAGCATGCAAAATGAGGAGTATGGTATCAGTATTCTCAAAATCAAAGAGATTATCGGGATGATGCCGGTAACACCCGTCCCCCAAACGCCTGAATTTGTGAAAGGCGTAATCAATCTGCGTGGCAAGGTGATTCCCGTGGTTGACCTGCGGCTTCGGTTTGAAATGGAAGCCATTGACTACACCGAACGCACCTGCATTATTGTTGTGGAAATTGAGTCCTTGGCCGGTATTCTCCTGATTGGTATCGTGGTTGATGCGGTTTCGGAGGTCTTAAATATTAAGGCGGAAGATATCGAAGATACACCCGACTTCGGCAAAGGACTGGAGACTAATTTCATTCTAGGTATGGCCAAAATGGAAGGTGGTGTCAAAACCTTGCTCGATATCGATCGCGTTCTAAACCATGACAACCTGGCGCCGCTTGCAAATGCGGCCTAATCTAAATGTGGTCCAATACCAAAAACAATAAACGCCCCTTTCTTATAAAAGGGGCGTTTTATTTTTTTCGCTGCGCGAGACCGTTATCAAACTTTTTGGATGACAGCCATTGATAACCTTAAACTGCGCTGCGTAATGAATCCTTTGTTGTTTTTTGAATTATAGAAGCTCATCCAGATGACTGTCTATCATCTTGACAGCGACTTTTTCATGATCGATTTCATAAGTGCCTGATTCAATTTTGGCACGGATTTCAGCAACTTTATCTGCTCTGATGTCCGCTGTTTCAGCGATGACTTTTTCTGCCAACTGGACTTCCTTGGAGGCCTTGGATAGATGAACGATGGAATCCTGGGTTGCATTTTGTTCCTGTTTGACCTCTCCAGCTGCCTGTTTTTCATCGGAGACACCGGTGGACGTATTGGTCAGTTGTTTGCTTATTTCATATGTAGCTATTTTGCTGTCAATTTTCATTAGATATTCTCCAATTGGGTATCTTCAATTTTTTCTAAGGTTTCTTTGGCTATATCTCGCAACTTACGTGCCAAAAATTTAGAATCTTCAATAGACAGTGAATTTATGGTTTCTCCACCCTCGTCGATGGTTTTAAACACCAAATCGGTTGATCCATCCTTGGAAACATCCAACTGGGTGCCAAATTCATCTTCGAGCTGTTTGATCACTTCCTCATCGATGCTGTCCTGGGGACCATTTTGCGTAATCCTTTGAGCGATATCGGACGCGATTTTATCTACCATACTCTTGCGTCTAGCTTCGGATGAAATACTAATCTTGTCCGGAGTGGGTTTCTGCTGATCAAGAGACCGATTCATGGTCTTGCCCTGACGCAGCTGATCCTTGTAGACCCTGAGTACATTGTTAACCTGATATACTGATAATGACATGATAATGCCTCAAACGCTTTACGGGTTTTGTTTCATGGACTATATCGGTACCTTCTCAGGAAAACTTGAGCAAAAAAATAATAAATAATTCACTTATGATTGTCTTAATTATTAACCAATTAAAATTATTATATATATTACCTGAATACTGCCATCCAATTGCCTGTTTCCTTTGAATGTTATATCAGACGTATATCTATTTTCGGGGCAGTTTGGAGTTCTTCTCTCGGCTCCCGGATAGGTTTGACACTGATCAGTTCTACAATCATTTCATAGACGACATTTCTGTAGGTATTAATCTCAAAAAAGATTTCCTCGGGCTTTTTCCCGGCGTATCGTTTTTTTTCTACAAGCAGCGATATCATCACGGTTTGCCAGTCGCCTCTGTATCCGTAATCCGCCCGCCAGTAAAACGGTTGTGAAAAATACCCAAATGAATTCAGAAAATATTGCTTTACATGCGTCGGATCCTCAAAGGCAGCATCGGTAGAACCATACGGCAACTTAACAACCAATTTTGCACCGTTTTTAGAAATACGGTGCAGTTCCTGCATGAGTGGCAATGGATGGTTCAGGTGCTCCAACAAGTGGCTTGCCTGGAATTCGTCGAAAAAAGCATTGTCATGGATAAAAATATACCGGTAATGCCCGTAAGCGTTGATTATCTTAAATAACGAACTGTTGTCAAACCGAATTATCAACTTACCGATTCAAATTGGCATGTTTGTTGCTTTTGTAGTTCCGATGACATCGTGCTGATTCCATATAAAACTGATCTAACCATCTTTACCAAAAACCATAAGGAATATGATGCCGGCGACCAATCAATCTAATACAAGCACCGTTTCCCTATGTATGATCGTTAAGGATGAAGCACATTGTCTTGCGCGCTGCTTGGAAAGTGTGCAGGCAAGGGTAGACGAAATTATCGTTGTGGATACCGGATCCAGGGACGAAACTGTCTCCATCGCCAAACGCTTTGGGGCCAAAGTCCATCATCATCCCTGGGAAAACAATTTTAGCAAACACCGCAACCAATCCCTTGCCTACGCCAGCGGTGATTGGATCTTACAGCTGGATGCCGATGAAGCGCTGGTGTCAGGCAGTGGTGCCATCCTAAGGGATACTGTCTGCAAAGCCACGGCCGACTACTATTACTGTCAGTTTTATGACATGGACAAACACGATTCGGTTCGAAGTGTCTATAATCTGATTCGCCTCTTCCGCAATAATATGGGCATGATCTTTACCGAAAAGGTTCACAATCAATTGCATACTCGGGGTTCCGGCGACTTTTGTGGTATCCGCGTCAACCATTACGGCTATGATCTTTCTAAAGAAAAAATGACCCAGAAATTCATGCGTACAACCGGACTGCTAAAGGAGGTGCTGGCAGCAAATCCTGAAGATGCATACAGCAGGCATCAGTTGGCAGCCTCCTACTCCATGCACGGCGATTACGCCAGAGCCATTAATCACGGTCAAAAAGCCCTCGATCTCTTGCGGGAGAAAAAGCAATTATATGATTTTTATATCACCACATTCTATCTGGTGGCTCAGGCTTATTATGCCCTGGAAGATTTGGAAACGGCCGAGCAAATCTGTTTGGAAGCGCTTACATACTTTGATCAGCATCTGGACATCCACCACATCCTGGCAGCCATTTATTTTCGGCGTCAATCCTATCAGCAATGCCGGGCCATGTCATTTGCTTATCTCGATATATATGCACAAATTGAAAAGGATCCCGCACTAATCGGCAGTGGCAGCATCTATTGCTTCAGCCGCCCCAAACGTAGCGAAATATTCATGGGGCTGGCCTGTACCTTTTTTATAGACAAAGATTTTCAAACTGCCGATCAGTACTTTTATCAAGCATTTGATGACGGCGACAATAAAATGCAATTATCTGAAAACATTTATAATTTTTATATTGAACAGCAGATGCAAACCAGCGCCCAACCATGGCTGGTCCGGGCTTTTGAGGCCGGCCGTGCCCAGGGCCAAGAATCCCCGATTTTTAAATACCAGCCCGAACAGTATTTAAACCTTGCCGATTACTACCTGCTTCAAAACCTGCCCGATCCTGCTCAGGCATGTATTCAATCCATCGTCAGAAACCCGCTTCCTCAAGACGATATCCTCCGTAAACATCTAGTCCAAATCCGGATTTATTGGGCTCAAAACGCCATTGAAGAGATGCTAAGAGAATTGGAAACGCTGCTGGCACGACTGGGCTTACAGGCCGACGGATGCCTCAATTCTTTTGAAGATCTGGCAAGACTGATCCATGATACTGCCACCTTATTGGCAAAACAGCAACAATGGCAATTGGCCGAGACGGCGCTCAAACTGGCCGTCCAAATCGCACCAGCCGCAATCGAGCCGCAGCACTTCCAGCAGATCCTAGCTACAGCCGAACAACAGTAAGCAACCTTTTCGGGCTTGATTACGCAGTCATTCGTACCGAATCGACAGCCCCATATCCGAAAACAGCCTTGATGGGACAATATTTTGCCACGGCTGCCCGGATAGCATCCATATGGGGATAGCGTGAATCGACATTCAGGTTTTTTAGTGGTGTGATGGTCGTTGGCGCTATGACACCTAGATAGGCGCTTAAGTCTACTAATAGATCTTCTGGATTTGATGTTAAGGCTTCATAAGTATAAATCCTAATTTGCTTGCGCCTGCGCCAGATGAGCTCGGCATAATAATTCCAAATTTGGGCCTGCCGCTCAATTTTATCATGGGTGGCAAATTTGAAACTCCGCCAACGGGGATGCTGATCCGTATCGCTTACATGTGCCTCAGGAATAATATGTGCCTTGGGGCTATTCCAGCTCCCGATGGCGTAGACAGGATTGCGCACGATCGCTATGGTTTTGTAGCCATAGTCAAAAATCCGCTGAATGTGGTTTAAATAGGGGATGTTGACTTTTGAGCCGATCACAACATTCTGGTCTGCGCCCTGGATTATGCGATGATCGACCTTGGCACCGCTTCCTTGTGTATCGGTTGTCAGCTTACCGGTACGATCGTAGCGATTGGGGATGGGCATGCCCAGAGTAATTTTACGCCGGATCTCTGTAAAAGCTTTTGGTAGCGAATCAACCGCATATTCAATTTCATTCAAACAAACGACATTGTCCAGATCATTAAGCAATGCAGAAAACAGGCTGGTGCCGCTTCTGGGAATTCCGGTTACAATAAAAGAGCGAGAGGGATTATGGTAGTGCTCCAAGTCCACCGCCTGATCCCTGGAATTCTTAGATTCATTTGAATTGGGACTCATCGGCTCGGATACTTGATAACGCCTGCCCGGTGATGTGGTCATCTCCTGGAGTAAATTCTCGATCTGTTTGATCTGATGATCCAACCCGTATCGTTCGGTCACATACGCCCGGTATGACTCGGAGTCATAATGATCCTTATCCAATACCAGGTCAACTAATTCATCTACGCACTTAAAGATACAGCCAGCCGGCCAGATCTCTTGAGCGCCCGGGAAAGCATGTATCAACGGTCGGCAACCCAGGGCCATGGCCTCTCCGATACTATAGCCAAAGGATTCAAAGGGACTGGTGGTAAGCAGGTAGTTTATTTTTTCGCGGTCAAACCAATCGGGAATATCAGCAACGTGACCAAAAAAGAGCAGATTGTTGTGGAGCGCTAGTTGATCCAGCATATTTTCCAAATAATATTGATATCGCCGATCTTGGAATTGCCCGGCAATCTTGAGGGTATATTGGGGATTGATTTTTATCAGGCGGCTGATGATTTCAATCCACATACTCGGATTCTTTTTAAAGCTGATCCCGTTTACGACTGCCAGGTTGAATCCCGGAACCCGCTTTTTAAACGGAAACAGTTTCGAATTGATCCCGTTGTGAAGGACCATGGTTTCGGTCTTTTGGGATAGCTGGGGGGACAAGTCCAAAGCCATTTGCCGAATATGATCAGCCACAAATACAACCTTGTCAATATACTGCCACTGGATCTGTTCCAGAAATCCTCCCAACACCTCATAGCTGTGAATACGACAAATCACCTTCTTATGCTGCAACTCTTTTTGCATTTGGTTGGTGACATGGATGGCGACTTCATTACCCCATTCCAGCCAGATAATATCCGCCCATTGAACAGCTGCAGCCAGCTCGCGGCGATCTGTGCTGACGCAGGCTCTTACCGCATACATTTTATTTAAATAACCAATAATATCAGATAGAAATGATTCAAGGCCGGGCATACATAAAAAGGCAATTTTTAGACCAGCTGATGCCGCCTTTTTAGACTTTCGTCCGGCACTACAGTCGCGCTCCCTGAAATTCCTTTGGGCCTCACCAGTCGGTTCGATATCCCCATTAAGATTGGTCCGGTCTGGGTGGGTTTGACGGTTTATTGGGGACAGATGGCCACCAAGTAAAGCTAATGATTCTCGGGGTGTCTTTTGGGCGGGATCAATTTCTAGTGAGCGGATCAAAGCCTTGCGGGCCTTTTCGACTTCATTGAGTTCCAGATATATAACACTCAGTTGATTTAAAAGGTCGGTATTTCCCGGTTCGAGTCGCCTGCATTGGTGCAAAACATCGACCGCCGCTTGCCAGCTTTCTTCTTTCCGGTATATATCCGCCAAATTTATCAAAGGATCAGAAAAATCAGGCTTGGCATTGGCAGCTTGTCGAAAAAATTGTTCCGCCGTCTTCAAATCAGCCTGGCTGTAGTGAATGACGCCCAGATTGTTCAAAGCCTCCCAATTCCCGGGATCCTTTTTCAGTAGCGATTCGAATATCGCCTGGGCTTCCGCAACCCGACCTTGATTAAATTCGGCTTCACCGTGTTGTATGTCATTTTCAGGGTCCATAAACCGACCGGATTCCTTACCCTATTCTTTTAATATATCTCAGGGTATATGCATGAATCGATCCAAGTACCATAGCAACTGCCTTTTTAATGAAAAGTCAAGGTCTTAGGGCTATTTTCAGCATAAGTTGTAAGATTTATGGCCGCCTGAATGCTTGACACGCCTGTTCTGATGCTTTTTTGACGGTTTAAACCGATCACAAACTGCCCGTGACCGACTTATCCCAAACGGTCGCATAAGTACGAAATGATCTCGTACCCTGAAAACTGTCATAATATTGACAATCAGGCATGGACTAATTGCCATGTCATAAGATTTATCTGAGATCAAACTGCAGGATAAGCGATGAGAAACCCTATGTTTATACCTGCCGGCCGGGCTATCCACCGGCTCCAACCAGAAACTGGCCGACCAATACAATTGTATGGCATGTAAGTTGCAATTTTAAGCCCTGCATTCTTATAACATCAGACTGATAGGGTTTCAGGTATGGGGCCAAGCGTAAGTTGATGACTAGGCTGACACGCGTGCCCGACCAGCCCCCAAAGCGAATTTGACAATGACAGAAATTACGAAAAAGAGTCACCCGGCTCCCACGATTTCCGCCTGCATGATCGTTAAAAACGAAGAACAGACGTTGTCACGCTGCCTGGCCAGTATCGCCGGCTTTGTGGATGAAATCATTATCGTGGATACCGGGTCTGAGGATGGCACCATCGAAATCGCCAAAAGCTTTGGCGCCCGCGTATACCATCACCCATGGGAGCATAATTTTAGTCTACATAGAAATCAGTCTCTCCGTTATGCGGTATGTGACTGGATTTTAATCATAGATGCAGATGAAGAGTTTTTTTGCGAAGATACATGGCATGTCAAACCGACATTGACTGAAACCGAGGCCAGCTTTCTCTTTTTACAGTGTTATGATCTGGATCAGTCCGGCATGCAAAAGGGGTTTTTAAATCAGGTACGGATCTTTAAAAACCATTTAGGCATGCATTATACCCATTCGGTTCATAATCAACTCCAAACCACCGGAACCCAAGCCTATAGCCGATTAAGATTCAGACATTATGGATACGATTTGTCACCCGAACTGATGCAGGCCAAACATGTCCGTACCACGACGCTACTAAAGAAATCCCTCGCGGACAATCCCCATGATGGTTACTGCCTTTACCAGCTGGCCGCATCCCACTCCATGAACAAAGATTATATAAAGGTAGTCGAGTACGGCCAAAAATCGCTGGATATTATGCGCCAAAACGATACGAAGCCAACCTATTATCTCAATAATTTTTATTTGGTCGCTGCAGCCCTCTACGCCCTAAAAGAATTACAATCTGCCGAACGGTTCTGTCATGAGGCAACTGAAACCTTTGGCCTGAGTCTGGATATCTGCCATATTTTGAGCACGGTTCTTTTTAAACAAAAACGCTTGGACCTTTGTATGCGCCAATCGCAACGTTTCCTACAAATGTACGTAGAATTGCAGGAAGACCCATCCAAAGTCGGCAATGGCAGCTGTTATTGTTTTAACTGCGCTAAACGCAGTGAAGTATTCACCGGTTTAGCTTGTGCCCACTATATGCAAAAAGATTATTCAACTGCGGATCGGTATTTCCGCAAAGCGTTTGAAGATAGCGGTCAGAGCATGCACACGGCAGAAGGAATATACCTTTTTTATATAAAACAGCAAAGGCATACCGATGCCCTTTACTGGCTGGCACGAGCCTATGAGTGCGGTTGTACCCAAAATCTTGTTCCCACTGTCTTACAAAACAATCCGGGACTGTATCTCAGTCTCAGCCATAACTATTTACAACAAGAGGAACTAAAGGCGGCCCAATCCTGTCTGCAACGTGCGCCTGCCAATCAGTTGTCTGAAATTGATCAACACTTCCAACACCTCCTACAAATCCGGATTTATTGGCACCAGAATGCCATTCAAAACCTAATAAACGAACTGGAAGTGTGGTTGCCTTTGCTGGGTTTTGAAACCAATCGGTGTCTGGACTCCCTTGATGATCTGGGACTGCTCATCTATGATTTGGCAGAAGCTTTGGTCCAAAAACGGTTTTGGCCACTAGCGGAACCGACTTTGAAACTGGCTGCCCAGATCGCCCCAACTTGCTTTAAGCTCGAACGTTTCCAATCACTGCTTGCGGGTGCAACGCCTTAAGGCTACAGGTACCCCGCAACCCGTGCCCCAATACCCGTAACGCGCAACTCGCTACTCGACACCCGCAACCCGCAACTTGCACCCCAAAACACCAAAACCAAAACACAAAACCCGCAAAAAAAAACTAAAGTTCAACGATCCGCCTGCCGATATAAGCCTTGAAGGTTCGAGACGATCCCAAATTTCACGAAAGGGGGTATGGGTAAGCATAATACGAAATTCGGATCGCAACTAAATGGCAAGGATGCCAAAACCACACAGACCGCCCAAAGGCGGCAAAAACACAATATCAAGGAGGATATTACAATGGGTTTAAGAATTCAAAACAACATCGCGGCAATGACGGCTCATCGAAACCTGACAGTTTCAGATTCTAACATGAGCAAATCTTTAGAAAGACTTTCTTCCGGTTTCCGCATCAATTCCGCCAAGGATGATGCTGCTGGATTGGCCATTTCACAGACTTTTCGGGCCGACATCGCATCGGTGAAGGTTGCCCAGAGAAACATCGCCGAAGCAAACGCCCTGCTGCAGACCGCAGAAGGCGCCATGGACACCATCGCCGACATCCTCACCCGGATGAAGGAGCTGGCCACCCAGGCAGCATCTGCCAACGTAGGCGGCGATATTAGCAAGGTTTCCGCGGAATACAATTCCCTGGTTAGTGAAGTCGACCGTATTGCCGATTCCACCAAGTATGCTGGCGTGGCTCTGATCAACGGCAGTTTCACCGCCGGTAACACCACCGACGAGTGGGATTCCATTGCCAACGTTTATGACGTTACCGCCACCAATGCTGCCACCGGCGCTTACACGGTTACCGCCTCCGGAGCCGATCTCACGCTGACCAAAGACGGCGTAGCCGAAACTGTGACGTTGACCGACGGTGGTGGATCAACCGGTACAGCCACCTTTTCAACCCTCGGTGTGAGTTTCGGCTACTCCGGAGCCTTTGTGGCCACCACAGCTGCTGCAGCTCTGGCTGCTGCGGACATAACCGTAGATGCCGGTGCGACTGCGGCCTTCCAGATTGGCTACGAGGAAAATGCCCAATCGCAATTGGGCGTATCCTTGGGCGATGCCAACACTGCCATCCTGGGCATAGCCAACAATGACATCAATACGTCCGCCAACGCCTATTCGGCGCTTTCGACGATCGATGCCGCCATCGCCACCCTGGCAGGCAGCCGTGGCGATATTGGTGCCTATCAGAACCGCCTGACCTATGCGTCCGCCAACCTGACCATTACCGCCGAGAACTTTACGGCGGCGGAATCGGTCATTCGCGACGTGGATATGGCCGCTGAAATGACGAGCTTTACCAAAACTCAGATTCTGATGCAAGCTGGTACAGCCATGCTGGCCCAGGCCAATATGGCACCTCAGAATGTATTGTCCCTCTTCGGATAATCGTTCTTTCCCAATACCCGATAACCCCAACCAACCCCGTTTCCGAAACACCGGAAACGGGGTTTCACATAGTAAAAGCCGCTTCAAAATTACATTTTGAAGCGGCTTTTACTATGTGGCAGAAATTTTGCACACTTTTTTAAAACGACAGAATTCGCTTAAGTTTTGGGAATTTTTTTCCGATAGGACTAGTATGCTGGGGCAAAATGTTCCCTATGTAGGTCCTGGTAGCAGCAGGAAGGCTGCAATAACCCAAAAGGAAAACACCAATGACCGAGAGCACACTTCAAATTTCGGGTCTTTCCAGCGGTTTCGACTGGCGCAACATGATCGATCAGTTGATTGCCGTGGAACATCGCCGGGTGGACATTATCGACAACAAAAAATCCGGTTATGAAGACCAGCTGGCAGAATGGCAATCTTTTAATACCAAATTGCAGGCCTTAAATTCGGCCGTGGCAGATATAAAGGATCCCGATAGTTTTAATCTCTTTGCCACCGGCATGTCCTCCAACAACATCAACTATCTGGGGAGCGACCTCATGTCGGTGTCCACCGATACCGATGCCGCCCGTGGAAGTTACAGCGTCCGGATAATGAATCTGGCAACATCCCAAAAATTGGCCTCCAATCCATTTACCAGTCATACCGAAGCTCTGGGAAGTGCTTTTGCTGGAGATATCATAATCAATGGCAAGGTTATCACCATTGATGCAACCGATTCTCTGACGTATTTAGCCAGCAGCATCAACAATGCCAATTCAGGCGCCGATCCCACCGGTGTCACCGCCAGTATTGTCAAATACGCAGACAACGATTACCGCCTGGTCCTTACCAGTGATGAAACCGGTGAGGCGGGGATCAGCCTCCTCAACGGCGGCTCCGAGAATCTACTGCAACAACTGGGGTGGAAAGATAATCAAAGCGGGGTGGTGAAAAACACCATTACCAGCGGATCGCAAAGCGATCGATTTCAAGCCCCAAATGTGGCCATCCAATCGCTATTGGGACTCAGCACGGGCGAGGCCTCTAGTGGCAGTTTGACCATCGGGGGCACCGCGCTAACCATCGATCTGGCCAGTATGTCCTTAAACGATATCAAAGACGCCATCAACAATGCTGCCATCGCAGGCGTGAGTGCCTCGGTCATTTCTGAAACAGAAAACCATACCACCTACTACCGCTTACAAATTGACGGCACCCAGACCTTCACGGACGAAAACAACATCCTCAACACACTCGGCATTCTGGATCATACCAGTTTGGATTTAAGCGGCAAGATTTCCGCCAACAGCTTAACCCATAATGGTACCGATATTACCGCCAGTACGCTATTGAACGAGATAGACGGCTACAACTTATTTACTGCCGGTGGTAATCCCGCGGGCGACTACATCACCCTGAGTGGAACAGATACGGCTGGGGGCAATATTGGTACGATCAATTTTGATATAAGCGCCACGACAACGATCCAGGATCTACTGGATCAGATCGAAAGCAGTTACGGCAATGTGGTCGCCTATACAACTTCTGATGGCAAGATTCAGGTGGATGATCTCAGCGGTGGCGCGTCTCTGTCGGTCGCGCTAACGGCGACGATCCAAGACAGCAATTCACAGCTTGATTTTGGCAATTTCGACACCGACGCCGCCCGCAAACGCGAGGTTATTGCCGGACAGGATGCCATTATCGAAATCGACGGCGTGTCCGTGACCACATCATCCAATGTTGTGGACGATGTTATTGCCGGCGTTTCCTTAAACCTTGTGGGTGAAAGCGACAGCACCACCATCACACTCAATATCGAGCACGATCTTGATAAAATCCAATCAAATTTTGAAGCCCTTGTGGAAAATTACAACGATGTCATGGGCTATATCAATTCTCAATTCACCTATGATACCGAAGCCGAAGAAGCCGGTGGCATTCTTTTTGGTGACGGAACCTTGCGTTCGGTCAAGGCCGATTTGACATCCTTGGTCAGCCAAACCATCTGGGGTTTGGATAACGACTTTTCATCATTGGGTCTGATTGGAATTGAAAATCGACTCAATGATGAACAGCAATTGGAATTGCGTATCGATCAGGCCAAGCTGGAAGGTTATCTGCGAACCAATTTTAAGGATGTGGTGGCGCTATTTGTGGGCCAAGGTACTCCTTCAAACAGTTTGGTCAGCTATGCTGGGCATACCCGTGAGACCCAAGCCGGCGAATATGCAATTCACATCGACCAAGCGGCTACGCGTGCCCAAGCTACCGGAAGTGTGGATCTGGCTAGCGGGGGCATTGATGAAACCCTGACCATTACCCAGGGAGAAAACTCAGCCCAAATTTCGATCACCAGTAGCATGTCTATGAACGACATCATTAATGAAATCAATACCGAACTCGACGGCACCTACACACAGGCTATTGCCGGTGATGAGCAGCTTTATGTCGATGGTGGTCAGAGCAGTGTAATCCGGTCCGATACTACCTGGGACAGCATTTACAACAGTCTGGGAGGACAGTTGGCTTTTGCCAATGATGATGTCGTTTCCTTTTCAGGTACCACGCGCAATGGCACTGAAGTATCCGGTACTTATCAGATAAGTGATATTAACACCGATACAGTCCAAGGCTTGTTATCGGCCATTGAGGATGCCTTTTCTAGTAATGTGACCGCTTCCATCGATACATCCGGGCGCCTCATCCTGCACGACACCCTTGAGGGTTACAGCCAATTAACACTTTCCGCCCTCAGTCATGTCGGTGAAGGCGAATTTTTCGGGAGTATCGATATTACTGCCGGAGCCGGTGATGGTAGTCAGACCGGCCGTTATGCCATGGGCATTGCCGCCTCCGTTGACGATAACAATCATATTGAATTAACGAACGACGCCTTCGGAAGTGCGTCATCATTTAGCATAAGCCAAGTTACCTCTCAGTTGGGCCTCATCGATGGTGATTACTCAGGATTGGATGTTGCCGGAACTATCGATGGCGAAAGTGCCACTGGATCCGGACAAATCCTAACTGGGAATGACGGGAATACCAATACAGATGGTTTGTCCATAAGTTATCGTGGAAACGCTGATAATATCGACGTAGGCACCTTCAAGATGACCCTGGGTGTTAGTGAACAGTTTGATCGCGCCCTGTTCAATATCACCGATTCCATCGACGGCTATGTGACGTTTAAACAGAACTCCCTTCAGGAAAAGATCACCAGTATCACCGAGCAAATCGAGCAAATGGAAGACCGGCTCGATAAAAAAATGCAGCGCCTGATTAACCAATATGTATCTATGGAATTAACCTTAAGCCAATTGCAGAACCAGAGCGACTGGCTTACCGGCCAGGTGAGTGCAATCTTCAACGGCTGGAATTAGATTTTATTTCAAGTTGGATAAAAGGAGGAATTCAGATGGTCAACCAGGGTATCCAGTCATACCGCAAAGTGAATGTAACCACTTCCAATCCAGTTCAATTGATCCTGATGTGCTACGAAGGTGCCATCGATAATCTCAAAATTGCCAAGCAAAAATACATTGCCAAGGATTATGAGGCTAAAAGCAGGGCCATCCAAAAATTTATGGATATCATTGCCGAATTGCAATGCGCTCTTGATTTTGAGAAAGGAGCCGAAGTCGCAAAAAATTTGGACGCCGTATACAACTATGTTACCCGAAAAATCCTCGAAGCCGATTTGCAACACGACTTGGATGCGTTTGACAGTGTTATTGATATGCTGAAAGATCTTATGCCAGCCTGGGAAGGATTGCTTAAACAGCAAGACAACGCCACCCAGCCAATGGGCGGATACAATCAGTGTGGTCCACTCAAAAGACAGGGTTATATTGCCGCCTAAGGAATTGATTTTTATCATGAATCAACTATATGCCCAGAATAAAATCCAGGTTCTGTTGGAAGAAAAACTCAGTGCCCTTAAGCAGTATCAAGCCATTACCAATGACATGGATACCGCCACAGCCGTATCAGACTTCCGGCGATTGCGGGGCTTGATGTTTGATCGCCATAAATATATGCGTAAAATTCAAAGTGTGGACAAATCTATTGCCGCCATCCTGCCTTCTGACAAATCACCTTTCGCATCGAATGATTATAAATCCAATAGACTAGTCGATCGTTATCGTCAGGATTACTTGCAAATTATGGAAACAGTGGTACCCACGGATCGCAAAATATGCTGTTTTGTAGCCGATGCGGGTGAAAAATTAAAAAATGAGCTGCTGGCAATGAAAAAAAACAGACAAGCGGTCAGTAAATATGGCACACCGGTTAAAAACGTTTCCCGGTATTTAGACACCAAAAACTAAAGTTATTAACCCAATCGTCCGATATATGATTTAAAGGAGGTGAGTGCTCATGCTAGTAGAAACTGTCACAATACCAGCAAGCAACTCTGCATCCACATCAGTCGGCGATCTAAACTCCGAGGCTGGACCAAGCGTAACCAGCCAAAAATCTGAACCGGATGAACGCGAAGCTGAACTACCTAAAATGCAGGTCATGGCGGAGGATTTACAAAACAATCTCAAGGTGCTCCACAACATCAATCTGCAATTTTCAGTTCACCAGACATCCGGCCAAGTTATTGTTGCGGTTACGGATAAGGATAGTGGCGAACTTATTCGGGAAATTCCCTCCCGGGAACTGTTGAAGCTGTACGACAACCTGGAAGAAATGATGGGCATGCTGTTTGACCAAAAATTTTGAGACATGGATATCACAATATAAATGGGGAATCAAGAATTCACACCGATCAGAATACTCATTGCAGACGATGACAAAGTTATCGCCGAAATACTGAGGGATGTCCTGGCTAGTCCGGAGCGTAACATTGAAATCTGCCATGACGGCCAGGCCGCCGCAGATAAAATTCGAGCGGATGGATTTGATCTGGTTCTGGTTGACCTGGTGATGCCTAAATTAGGCGGGCTGGACGTGCTTAAGATCGCCAAACAGGTCAACCCAGATGTCATCGTCATCATCGTTACTGGTTATGCCTCTTTGGAGACCGCAGTCTCGGCGATTAAAGAAGGCGCCTATGACTATGTCATGAAACCTTGCAAGCTGGATGAGTTTAAAATCGTGATTGACCGGGCAACTGAAAAAATAAAACTGAATAAGGAAAATAAGGAACTTCTTAAAAAATTACAGGATGCATCCCAAGAGCTGACGCAACTTCATGAGAAAAAAAATGAAGATAATGATGGCGATCTTAAATTCTTTTCTTCGAATAAGGCTTGGATGCATTCACTCTACGATGATGCCAATGCAAACTTTATTGATAAGCTCCAAGCCCTGGCATACTTACGTAAATCTGGGATGCTAACCGAAAAAGAATTTGCCCAATTTAAAACCTTATACCTTAAATCAATTAGCGCAACAGCATAAAATCCTATGGAGACACCACTTAGCATACTAATCGTAGACGATGAAAAACCGATATTAGATATCTTCAGACAATATTTGGAAGCCACCACCAACCACACCGTCTATACAGCCGCAAATGGTTCCGAGGCTTTGGATATTGTATACAAGGAGAATATCGATTGCTGCTTCATGGATCTTTCCATGCCGGTTATGGACGGCATTGAATTGGCCAAGCATATTCACCGCCACGACAACACCCTACCCATGGCTGTCATGACTGGCTATCCCACCATTGATAATGCCATCAAGACCCTTAAAAATGGGGTTGTCGATTTTTTGACCAAACCGGTGGACATGGCCCAAATCCCACTGACTATCACACGCATGATGCGCGAAAAATCATTATTAGCCAATAATATCCTATTGAAAGAACAGGCTCAGAAAAATGAAAAACTGCTTACAATCAATAGTGAGCTTCAGGAAAAAATTAATGAAGTCGAGATTATGAATTTGATTCTCCAGAAATTGAACCAGGTCGGAAACAGCAAAGACCTCTTCAGAATGTTGGTGCTACTGTCCGGACAAGTTACCCTATGTGACGAAGCCCATTGTGCCATTCTTTATTCCGAAGCCTATGATTATACGACCCTGGCTTCTTACTTAAGAGATCAAAATTCATCTCCCGCCAGTACCGATGTTATCAAAAAGAATATCGTCGAGCGGGTTGCCCAGGATGGCATGCCGGTAATCGTTAAAGACAACAATGGTAATGATCAAACCATGGGTATCCCCTTAAAGATAAGAGATAATTTATTCGGTGTTCTGGTTTTGTTCATCAATCACAATGATGATGGGTTTAAAGAAAAGGATCTCTATTTTATGAACTTTGTCGCTGAAAAAGTGGCCAATCTCATCGAAAACCTAGCCCTTTATGAGAATATTTTTGAAAACCTGTTCGCAACCTTATACGCATTTGTGGAAACCATTGAAGCCCGGGACTCCTATACCAAACAGCATTCCATACGCGTATCCAGATATGCCTCTAGCATGGCGGAAGCCATGGGGTGTTCGCAAGAAGATCAGGACAAATTAAATGTGGCTGGATCGTTGCATGATATCGGCAAAATTGGCATCCCGGATAGTATTTTATTGAAACCGGGTCGCCTCACCGAAGACGAATATGAAATCATCAAAAAACACCCCGAAATCGCCGGTAATATCATCGGTCATTTTGGGATGTGGGCCGATGAACGTAGCATCATCAGGCATCATCATGAACGTTATGATGGCCACGGATATCCGGATGGGCTTAAGGGGGAAGAAATCCCAATCCTCTCGCGCATACTCTCGGTGGCCGATGTATATGATGCTTTAACCACTGATCGTTCCTATCGAACAAAAATGCCCGAGGAAAAAGCCCTTCAGATTATGCGCGAAAATTCAGGAACCCAATTCGATCCCAAATTGATTGAACTTTTTTTGGACTTGTACGATCAAAACAATCATCTCTTTCATCGTGGGTTGGCCCTGGCATCCTGATGACGCCGTGAACCCAATTGCAGAACCCTCCATAATTTGAATTCATCCCGCATTTTAATATCATGATTAGGTCTTTAGCAAAGAATCTCTTGAAATTCTCAGTCAAGTCACAACTGTGAATTCAAATTTACAATATTCTTATTGAACGCGCCTGGGAAAGAGGTTATAATTACAAATTCGTTGATTATACCATGCGTAAAAGCTAAAATACTTCCTTTACGCAAATGGCAGTGATTGGCAAACAACATTGCTTACAGCGTCCCATGGGCGAATATTTCATCGTTAAAAAATTATTTCTTTGCAGGATCTAAGGCGTGTCCTGCATGATTTGATGCTACCCAATAGGAATATGACATGGTCAGGTCAAAGTGGTCCCAGGAAAAGGAACAAAGGGAAAAGGCGTCTCTAAATAAGCATGCCCGGCTTTCTAAATTATTCAAGGAAAATCGTTTTGCCTTTGAGTTGGAGAGAAAAAAAAGAATTGCAGACCTGATAAATCGTGTCGAAGATCCGGAGCAGCGCCAGCGCTTATGGTCCATGCAGGCGGATTGGGATATTAAAATGAAAAATGCCGGCTCTGCGCACAACCGCTATGTCCTGGCTCAGACATTTTTCTGGGAGCATTTTCATGAAAAATGGCAGCCGGCACTCCAGCAATTCAGTCGCCGCTTTAGCGATGAAGATGACCATGGCAGACCCACGTGAAATAATCAAACAGATCGACGAGTTCCCACCCGTACCCAATGTGGTCAATCAAATTCTGGCCGCAGCCGAAGATCCCAAAAGCTCCATGTCGACCGTATCAAATATTATTACCTATGATCCGGTTATGACAGCAAATTTGCTCAAGGTTTGTAACTCTGCCTATTATGGCCTATCAAAAGAAATAAATTCCATCCATGAGGCCACGGTGTTGCTGAGTCTTGATAAAATCGTTGAGATATGCCTATTTCGTTGCGCTTTTGAAAATCTAAAAAAGGCTCAGCATGGCTACAATCTGGCCGAAGGTCAACTTATCAAACAATCGATTTCGGCTGCCATGATAACAAAAAATATTGCCGAGCGTTTAAAAGTAGCCAACAAGCATCTGTTGTTTACGGCCTCTTTGTTAAAAGACATTGGTAAGCTGATCATGGAACGATATGTGGCCCAATCCATTGATGAGATCAATCGCTTGGTGACCAAAGGGCAGATGAGTTTCTCGGAGGCTGAAAAAACCGTGCTCGGAATTGACCATGAAAACCTGGGCGGTATGATGATGGAAAGATGGGGCTTTAGCCCGAAAATGAGTTTTATCATCGCCAACCATCATTTACAGGCCGCGGATGCTAGAAAGGATATCGAAACCAGTATCGTCTATCTGGCCGAGGCCATATGTATGCTCATGGGTGTCTGTGCAGAATCAGATGTCTGTGCTTACGATCATTACGATGAAACCGTGGCTTTGCTGCACATCAGTGAAGGCGACATTGATGGCCTCATAATTTCCTTTCTTGAAAATCGTGATAAGGTTGAAGCTCTTCTCAAATACATCTAACCTGGAACCTGCATGAAATTTGATAATAATTCTTTTAACTTTTCTCTATTCAGTTTTTAGGTAATACCTTGATAGTTACTTTTAACTAATCAGCTAAATGGTAGCCTGACTTTTTAATAATCAAATTTCACCCGAAGGGCGAGCCGGAGGCTTTCATATGCTGCGTTACTTAGGGTTCGAAGTAAAAAACTACGACGTCACCCTAAGACGCCTTGCCTATGAAAGCCTCCAACTCGTGCAGGAGCCAGGTGAAACACCGTAAAATGAGTTGATATCTGTCAAAATGATGACAATTCTCAACCCGATAAGCCTAAGCCTGCATGTTCGATATTCTGAGAGCTTAAATTAGAGCTCCCCTTCATTGCGTTTGGAAACATCACCTCCCCTATACTACTGAATTCATTTTAATAATAGCATTGATAGTTTTCCTATATATTTTGGCAAATCTTCGTCCGAACATGGCACTTGTTTTGCAGATTAAGGGGGAAACAAATTTAGGAACAAAGCATGCAGCCTGTAAAATCGATCAATTCGTTCGAACCTTTAGGCCCACCCACGCGCTCGAATTTGGGAGGGGCCAACTTCGATCGACAGCTTGCGGTCACCCAAGCGGATGCATTGTTAAAAACCACCCGGCAATATGCCAAGTGGCAGGTAATACGACAAAATGATCCGACTAAAGCCAAGCAGGTCGCACATATCATTCTGGCGCGGCATGCCTATATAGAAGGAAAATTGCCCAGAGACACTGCCGGCCGAAAGCATTTCGACCGTTTGACCCAAAAGCTCCAAGCAGCAGGCATCTTCCTTTACAAGAGCCACCAGTTTAAACAACCGATTTTTAACTCAAGCTCTACCGAAAAGGTTGCTGATAAAAGTACTCAAGCGCCATCACCAGAAATCACGAAACCGGTTAAAAACACCGTGCTGCAGAATCTAAGAAATCGATATAAGAACACTGACTGTTTGGAATTTTTGGCCAACCTACTAGAAGATAACGGTATTGCTTATTTTGGTAAAAACGGTATGGCCAATCGATTAATTGGCCAAGCCCGCAGTCAGGGCAAAAACCTGAATGCCTACCTTACAGGTGAAGGACTTACCCAAGAGCTCTCCAGCCAACCCATTACCGTAAGTTTGAAAAAAGATCATAAAGGGGATTTTGAACAGGTGTGGCGCCAAATTCAACCCCATATTCAAGCCGGGTCGATTCTCTCGTTTTCGTCCAAATCTTTTGGGCATACCGGACTGGTGGATCGGGTCGACAACCGTTGGGTCTATTTCAATGCCAGTGGCGCAGTTGGTAAGCCAGAAACGTATCGGGTTAAGGCCGAGGTTCTTAAACCAGAAGTCAAAAGCTGGTTTGATCGTGCCAAAAAACAAGAAACCTTCTTAAATATTACCATCGGTGCCATCGATCCGAGCATGGCTGCTCGATTTCAAAACATACCGACGGGAATTCCGCAGATGTTCGACCAGGATATCGATTTGCTGGCATCCCACCGGGTAACACTACCTAGCACGGCCACCTAATCAATGGAAAAAATATATGCTTAAAAATCAAAAAAGGACCAATCGTGGTTGAATTAAAAACCAATAATATACGAAGATATAAACAACTCTTTCTTAATTATGTTAAAATGCGACGTAAATGCGCCTACGATCTGAGCCCCCAAGGCGCGCCGGTTGCATTTGAAATCATCCCTGCACTTTTAAGTCTCAATGATCCCCTCCTGCCTGGATATATTCCCGATGGGGATAACGCGTGCGGCGTGCATGCTGTCGGCTCAGCCAAAAGTCTCAAAAAGCGAATCACTCATTATTTCCCGGAAGCACGTAAACTTAAAATTGCCTATCAGCGACATCTCATCAAGCGGCCTATCATCGAGTCTCTTTTGGTAATGGGCAGTATCGGTACAGTTACCCAGAACCAGGAGTCTGATTACGATTTTTGGGTTTGTGTGGGCGCCGAGCACTCCACCACAGCAGATATTCAAAAACTACATCGTAAAACTGAAAAAATATCCCGTTGGTGCCAGATCCAGTTTGATGTGGAAACCCATTTCTTTATCATGCAAATCCAGGATATCCGCAACGATGATTTTGGTAGGGTCAATGAAGAAAGTGCCGGATCCAGTCAAAAGAAGTTCCTCAAAGAGGAATTCTATCGAACCATGTTACTGGTTTGTGGCAAGATCCCTTTTTGGTGGGTAGTACCCCCAGCCATAAGTCAGGAAGTCTATCAGCAATATTGGGCCCAATGGACTCAACAGAACCAGTACGACCGCGATGATTTTGTGGAGCTGGGTTACCTGGGAGATATTCCACGGGAAGAGTTCTTAGGCACAACCCTTTGGCATCTTAGTAAAGGCATCAACAATCCTTTCAAGGCCCTTATCAAAATGGCCATGATGGAAAGTTATCTTTCCGAAAAATTTGAAGGGCCCCTACTTTGCGATGTCATAAAAAAACGTGTTTTTGAAGGTCGCCAATCGATTCTCGAACTGGATCCCTATTTGCTGATGCTGGAAACCATCCTGAAATACTATAATCAAACCCATAAATATGATCGTATGGAGCTTCTGCGCAAAGCCTTTTACATCAAAACCCAACCCAAGCTCAATCGGCTAAAATTGATATCCAAACGACCCGACTATCAAACCCAAGCCTTTAAAGCCTTATTAAAAGAGTGGCGCTGGTCGCTCAATCTATGCGAGGATCTAAATCAAATAGAAAACTGGAGCTACATCCGTCAGCTAAAATTTGCCACCAAAATAAACGCATTTTTCTCTTCAACTTACAAGCAGCTTAGACAGGAAAGCCCCCAGGACGGCCCTCAAACGATCAATGATCATGATTTGACCCTGTTGGGTCGCAAAATCCATGTCCTATTTGCCAAACATAAAAACAAAATTCAGTTAAATCCCTTCCTAAAAAAAGGCGGCTTGATCCTCGAAAGATGTATTTTCCGCTTGGATAAAAGCCGTAATGGAAAGCCAGTTTGGCATCTGTATGATGCCACCCGGTACCCGTTTGAAAAACTGGGTAAACAATCTATCATTTTTAAATCGCGACGGGTCGCTAGAATGGCGGCCTGGTTGGTAACCAATGGTCTCTATGACTATCATCGCACTGAGATTGAAATGGCGCCGAATCCATCGGGCCTCAATGTGAATGATTTAATTGACCTGCTCAAACACATGCATGCCTATTTCTTGCCGGCGCTGTCTCAAATTAAGATGGGTACCAGACTCCAGGAGGACGCTCGCTTTAACCAGATCATGATGGTGGCTAACCTGGAAAAAATTCCAGGCCTGGACGAAATGTCCGGAACAGACATTATTCATAATAATACCTGGGGTGAATTATTTACTGAAACCTATCGGCTGAGTAAGGCCATCCAAGTCACGCGAGATGCTCTCAATGGTATGGATGTCAAAGATCCGACCGCAAGGCTCCGTCTGCATATCCCCAAACGGCTCCAAACCACATCCATCCGCAAAGAGATATACCAAGCCATTATACCCGCTAAGTAGAACGAAATCCAATATGGAATAAATTACACCGATGATATTTTTAAAATTGGTGGCGCTTATTTTTTCCTGCGTACCACCCGACGTTTGACCACCCTGCGGCGACGTTTAGGTTTAACAGGTTTTGAGGAACGCATTTGAGTTTTTGAGTTATGTTGCGATGGATCCCGGGTTTCAGAGCCGCCTTGCCAGTAGTTGCAGGTGGCCCGTGGACATTTTAATACAATGACTCCATTTTTCTGAGCCTCTATTAAAAAAGGGTTGTGGCAGCGCGGGCACTCGTTATGAAACGGCTTACCCCAGCTGACAAAATTGCAGGATTTATTGGGGCATTTATAATATTCTTTACCCTTTGTGGTAAGCTCCGCGATGATGCGGGCTGATTTGCAGATGGGGCACTGCATGGCCAAGTCGGTTTCGAACCTGTTGATTTCCTCTTCGATGGCTTCGTCTATTGGATCCAATTGATCTGGCCTTGTCGCATCAGCCTGGATTGGTGACTGCGGGGCTTGCAAATCTTCGTTTTGCGGCACAGACGCTGGATTTGATTCTCCAACCAAGGTATCTATTTCTGATGGATCATGCTCAAGCGGAGCGCTTGGGTTTTTGCCCACTGCGGATTTTTCCGGTGATGGTTCGGTATTAGCCAGATCATTTTCAGATGCAAAACTTTTTAGATGCCGATCGTCCTGAGATTCTATTTCGACAGCAGGCACGTCTATATCGCTCTCTAGGATTGCTTCGGATGGGACTTCAGCGTCGATGTCCGCCATTCCCTCTTCTTTATTATCAGGATCTTGAACTTCTTCAGTAGGGCCTGGCGTGACGGCTTGTTCCTGAATTTTTTCAGGATCGGCTTCTGCAACCTCTTCTACCTTGCCAAAGGCCACAGGCTTGATTTGCATTTGGTTTTTGGAAGACAGGACCTTGGATTGCCGGGTAGGCTCGCATTCGACTTGCTGGCGGCGGGATTTAATCAAGCGCTTGGATACTTCATTGGATATCGCCACGCTAGTACGCTTTTTATCAAATTTTTCTTTTGGCTTATCTTGTTCAGGAGTGGGATCTTGCGTGTTTGTTAGGCAGACACCATGCAAGGAAAGCGTCTGATCAAATTGACTCACAGCATCTTCGAGAGTTTTTCTACCGGAAACCGCCTCATCCAGTGTTTGGGCCACATAGGCAATCAGGCTCAATCCCGGCATATTCGGCAGGACAGAGTCCAAGAGCTGGGCCATCTCGATTAACGCCTCGCCGGCCATCAGCCGCCCCGAATCATCTTCAAAAAGATATGCTCTGTTGAACATATCATCAATTGCTTGATAAAAATGAGGTTTGGATCCGAGCCCAATTTCAGCCAGCTCCGTATACAATGCCTTACGGGTATAGCGATCATCGGCTGAGATCATCTGATCGCGCATGTTAGCAGCCTGCTCTGCCAGGAAAATAACCAACGAGATATTCAATAAATTATAGGGCAGATCAGCTACACCGGATTGGGTGCCCAGCAACCGTTCCAAATGACCTGCTAAGGTCTGATCAAATCTTTGTCGAATATTGTCCATGTTTTCGTACACTTGTAAACCATTTCTTGTTAGAATCTATCTCAAAAATATCTTTTCGTACCAAAGTCGAATTGAAGGTGATTATTGTTTTTCAGTCGTTTTCGGTTCTTCCTCGGAGGCAGAATCATTGGTAAATGCTAGGTAGTTGCCGTCTCTATCCACCAGAATTGACAGCTTCACCTTAACTTCAAATTCCAGCTGATAGGCTACCTGGTTGTCATGAACAACCAGATCTCCGCTTCTATATTCAACATCTTCCCCAATTTCCAGTTGGTGCTGATTCTTGAAAATGTCTTCCATGACTTCCCAATCCAGTTCGCCATTTATAGAATCGATCAGTTCCTGCTCGCCGGTCTTGATAACTTCGTCATTAGTAATTTTCATTAACCCACCTCTATTATTTAAAAGTCCGGTATTACTCTTTCACAATAAATGGATCTTAATCTAAAAATTGAATTCATCTCACCCTGCAATACTTGTCGGCAAGGAGTTCGACCGAGGCTCACTCGTGGTTCTCAAGTCGAGTCGCAGCGGGGAATTCAAATTTAGTGGATCCAACTTGTCCCATAAAAAGATGTCATTATGATTATGAATATTCAAGCAAATCTCATACCAACAAGTCATAGACTCAAAGTTAAATTTGGTATGAGTTTTGCAACATTTTTTTTCTAGGAATTATAAGGTAAAGTTTCATGGCAGCCATTATCTCTCTCCAAAATATTCAGCAGGTAGTATCCAACCTGCCCTATCCCAGTGCGAAATCGCTGAAAAGCCGACTGGTTCAGGCGATAATGCAATATTATAATGATGCGGACACGGTTCGCACACTGCAGATAATTCCTGCCGAGGCCCTTATACAGGCGCTTTGGCAAACCGGCGACGATAGTGTCCTGATCAGGAAAAAGCAGAAAAACCTAAGCAGTGTGCGGTCTTCCGTTAATATCGATCTAAAAAAACTCGGCTCGAATGGTAAAAATCCGGATGGTCTTCAGGTAAGCAACGACAATATTTTTGTGATGTCCGACGAAGCCAAGGACAAGGTCCTGAATGAATTCCTGGACAAATTACCCCGAGATACGCCCGCCAGCCTCGACGAAATTACAAAAATTTTGCAAATGGTTGACGGGATGCTTTCAAATTTGAATGAAAATGCGACAAATGAAAGTGCAGACCGTCAACATTTTGTCACTGAGCTAAAATCCGTCATTGATGGGATTACCGAAAAAATTAGCTCGGATGGGTTTCAATCCGACAATGAAGGCAAAAGACCAAGTGAGGGAATCGATTCCGGTTATGGCAGTGTTGGAGAGTCCAGTGAAGATAGAGATGCTGCCACACAAGAAATAGCCCCAAAATCAGCTGATTTATCAGAACCAGATAATGAGACTGTCGAACCAAAAAGCCAGGATACGGCTGAAATGGGAGGCTCGGCCGGGATGGGTCAAGGTATGGCTACCGGCAATAGCGAATTGGCAGCGATATCCGATTTAGGCTCACAGCCCGTTGATGTGGATGAGATCGAGGAGGTTGAATACGAAGAACCCGAGGAACCTGAGGATGTGGATGAAGATGAACCGGAAGAACTCGAGTTCGAGGATGATGCTGATCTCCTCAATGATGAAGGGAACGGCGGCAACACGGGCATCGACAGCCTAGCCGGCGAGGATAAAAGCGCCAATGCTGGACAGGGCAAGGATTTAGGAAACGGTAATGGCGACGGGGATGATGTCGCTTCAGATGATCCTGAAACCGAATTGGTTGATACCGAAGACATCGAAGATATTGACGACGATGAACTTGAAGAGCTTGAGTTCGTGGATGATGTCGATCCAGTCAGCAGCGAGGGGGATGATGGTAGCGCAGGGATCTGCGACTCGGCCAGCGATAATATTGCCCAAGATGCCGGCCCAGGAAAAGATTTCGGAAGTGGCAATGGCATCGATGACGGAGATAGCGATAACACGGATACAGGAAATACTATAGGTGAGGATGGTACCGCCAATGTCGGCCAAGGTACTCGTTTGGGGAGCGGTGATGGTGCTGGAGATAAGGCCGCATCAAACGATCCCGTGCTCGAACTTGTAGATGAGGACGAGATTCAAGGCTTTGAAGATATTGAGGACGACGATGTCGATGTCGATATCATCGGCGAAGACCAGGAACTCGATGACATCGAGGAAGAAGAACCTGAGTTCTTGAATGATGACGAAGACGATCTGGAGGAACTTGAGTTTGTAGACGACGCTGATCTCTCCAATGGCGAGGGGGATGGCAGCAACGAAGGACAAGCAGGCCGGGCAGGAGATGCAGCCGACGGCAATTCCACCCAGGGTAATGAAATAGATAATGGTGAGGGTGGAGCCACCAACGTCGGCCGAGGTAATAATCTAGCAAGTGTTGATGGCGACGGTATTGGGCCTGGATTAAGTGACTCTGGCAATCAACACGTCGATACTGCGCTATCAGCCGATCCTGAACACGAACTGGCAACTGAGGATGAGATTCAAGACGATGAATTCGATGAACTTGAATTCGTTGATGACGCCGACCTGGCAAATGCTGACGCTAACGATGTTGAATCTGGATCTAGTGCTCCTAGTCGCGATCTAGTTGATGATGCTCAATCAAACGCACCTGAATCTGAATTTCCTGATGCAGATGACATCGAGGATATAGAAGACGACGAAGTAGATTTAGAAGAGCTCGAGCTCGTAGATGGCGCCGATTTGGCCGATAGCGAAGGTGAAGGCCGCGGCGGCGGCAGTGCAGGCCTATACAACGATTCCGGCGATGATGCTGTCGAAGATGCCGGCCCCGGGAAAGGTATCGGAAGTGGTAATGATGGCATCAATGACGGAGATAGCGATAGTACTGGTATAGGAAATGCTATAGGTGAGGATGCTACCGCCAATGGCGGCCAGATTGAGGATTTAGGTAGTGGTAATGGCGACGATGATGGGGCCACATCACACGAGCCCGAACTCGAACTTGTAGATGAGGACGAGATCCAAGACTTTGAAGATGTTGAGGACGACGATGACGAACTCGAAGAACCTGAGTTCGTCAGTGACGTCGATTTGGAAGAACTTGAATTCGTTGATGACACCGATCTCTCCAATGGAAATGAGGATAGTGGTAGCGCGAACATCGACAGTCTTACCGGTGATAATGGTGTCACCAACGCTGGCGGAGGTAAGGGTTTAGGTAGGGGTGCTGGCAATGGTGATGATGGAACTGCACACGACGGCCCAGATACTAATATAGCAAGTGATGACAGCGCCGGTGGTGGACCTGGTGTAAGTGACGCTGACAATAAGCAAGTCGGGGCCCTCCTTTCAACCGATCCTGAATCTGATCTGGTGGCTGAGGATGAGATTGAAGACGACGATGATGTCGATCTTGAAGAACTCGAGTTTGTGACTGATGACGATGATGACGAACTCGAAAAACCTGAGTTCGTTAATGAAGTCGATTTAGAGGAACTTGAGTTTGTGGACGATGAGGAGCCAGTTGAATCTGCTGGTGACAGTGGTGAAACGAACATGGGCGGTCCTGGTAATACTGATGGGACTGCTGGAACCCACATGGATAAAGCCTCAGAAGGCGGCTATGACAACCCTGAGAGTGAGCAATATAATGAGGCAAATATCGCCGATCAGATGCTTCCAGATAATCCATCAACGGACAATGGCCTTGATCGAGTGGAAGCCATGGGTGTTGAAGATATACCAGATTGGTCGCGGAATCCCCAAAAAGCCGAACTTCTGGCTGAAGAATTTAATCGTTCCTTGGCAGCAATGGATAAGTTCTACAATCAATATGTAAAAATTCCGGCTGGCGGCTATATATTGGGATACAAACAGTCTAAAGGAACGCAAAAATCCGAAGCATCTGTGCAGCTACCTGAATACTATATTGGGAAATTCCCAGTTACCAATGCCCTTTTCGAACTTTTTATCGAAAAAACCGGCTACCAAACCACAGCAGAAAAACAAGGTAAGGGAACCGTATACACAGGCCGATCCCAGCACATTACAGATCCGCAAACCGGCCAAGAGCATAAAGTTTGGCATGCCGATATCCAGTACCAAACAATAGCAGGTGCTTGTTGGTATCAGCCCAGGGGTCCTGGTAGCACCATTCATAAAAAGCGAAATCATCCCGTTGTCCAAGTAAGCCTACAAGATGCCATGGCCTTTGCAGCCTGGACAGGCAAACGCCTACCATCAGAAACGGAGTGGGAAGCCGCCGCTAGAACCACGGAAAGCCTGGTGTTTCCCTGGGGAAACGCATGGCAAAGTCAAGGCTGCAATATTGAAGAATCTGGCGTTAGCGACACGACCGCCGTTGACTGCTACCTCGAATTTATTAATAGTTTCGGTGTGGCCGATACCTTGGGTAATGTTCTTGAATGGACATCGTGCACCGCTAACGGAGATGCCAGGGCCGCTCATAGCGCCTACTATATTGTTAAAGGTGGTAGTTGGATTTCGGGACCCGATATTGGACTTTTTTCACAATTTCAACAGACTTCTGATGGACATTCGAACTTGCTGGGATTTCGATGTGTTGCATTTTAGTGAAGCCCTTAGGTTGACGGATTGGATCTGGTTGGCATATAATAAAGTCTAACGATGCCCTGTGGCCTACCACGAATCCTCTTAGGACATAACTCTAAATAGAATAGGTGATTTATGGCACGCATCCTAATCATCGATGACGACCAACAAGTCCGATCCGTATTGCGGAAGATGCTCGTTCGCGCCGGCTATGAAGTTGTATCGGCTGCTAACGGCAAGCAGGGCATTCGCATTTTTAAGGAGAACCCAACCGATTTGGTAATCACAGATATTCTGATGCCGGTGATGCCTGGCAGCCGTCTAATTTCAATTCTGAGAAAGGAACATCCGAATGTGAAAATTATCGCCATTTCAGGCGGCGGCAGTATGAATCAACCTGGGAGTTTTTTAACCTTGGCGAGTGATTTAGGTGCTCATCAAATTCTTACCAAACCCGTTAAATTCGAAAATTTGATAGCCACGGTGGAAAAAGTGCTAGCGGATTTATATACAAGCGGTTGACTCATCCAGGCTCTAAAACCCAATTGATATTCTTTGACTACCTATTTTCTTCCCTTCGACTAGCGCGCCTACCCATTTTGACCTTTCTTTTGGATTTTCCCACGATATACGAAAAACACAACCACATCAAAATCTGATCCGAGAATGATACAATGCAGGTAGCAGTGGTTTTGAGAGGATAAAATTTCGAGCGGTAGGCATGATGTATCACAGGTTCGTG
>CAZWEO010000002.1:94260-120603 GCA_964633115.1 uncultured Desulfobacterales bacterium | reverse complement strand
AGTGTTACCCTGATTTAATTCATTTTGTACGAATTCTTAGTATCAGAAACAATTATTGTGTATTTTTCACTTCCCTAAAACATGGGTTAAAACTTATTTTGTGCTGGTGCGTGTTTCAATGTGTATATAAAAAAGGTACTGACATATCTTTTCATAAATTTTCATACATTTACATAAATAATGATTGGAGACATTTGGAGGCAAGAACTGTTTCAGCCCGGTATTGTAAGTTTGGGCATGAAAATTTATTACAGATATCAATCAGGGTGTCAAGGTGGTGCCATGTGTTTAAGATCCTGAATATTGCATAGAATTTAATCAAGTTTCAGAAATGGGTGCAGCAATGGATATAAATTTACAGAAATGCGTAAAACTTGACGAGATCTTTAGCATTGGTTAGTATACATACTGTATTTGGATCAACATTTGCAGCGATCAGGGTGATTGCTGATTTGAACCACGACATGCAATTAATGAGTATAAATATGTAAAAGCCGCAACCGTTTAGGATTAGCGGCAGAATCTTTCAAAATATAGGAGCATACATGAAAATCAACAAAATCGACCATATTTGCATCGCTGTTAAAAATCTTGATGCCGCCCGCAAAATCTGGGAACCGCTGTTGGGCAAGGAAAAACCTGATGATGAATATATAGATGAACCTGAGAAAATACATGTGGCCCGCTACTATTTAGGAGAAGTTGGCTTTGAGTTGATGGAATCTACCAGTCCCGATGGTGAAGTGGCCAAGTTCATTAAAAGTAGAGGCGAAGGTGTTATGCTCATAAGCATGAATGTCGATAAAACTCGTGCAGCCATGGACGAGCTTGATTCAGTTGATTATCCGATCATTGGTGGTATCCGCAAGTTTCGCGATTGCGAATTCGCGTTTATTCACCCCCAAAAAGTAAATGGTGTGCTCCTGGAGCTCATCGATGACAAAACATCAGGACCTAAACAATAGCCTTTTAGGTGTTTAGGCTGTAGGCTATTAGGTGCTCAATGCCTATAGCTATTTGCTACACTTAAAACCAAAAACTTAAATCCTAAAACCGAACTTAATATGATTAAATCCATGAACATAGCCTTCTGGGTACAACGTTGGCGAGAATTGCACCCGGACAAACCGGCGATTATCTTTAATGGTCAAACTATTTCTTATCGCCAGCTGCATGCACGTTCGAACCAAACCGCAGCCTGGATGCAATCTATAGGAATCGAAAAAGGGGACCGCGTGGCGGTAATGATGGCCAACTCGCTGGAATTTATCGATGTGTTTTTGGCGTGTTCACGGCTGGGGGCTATTTTTGTTCCAATAAATTACCGTATCACCGCAGCAGAGTTAAAACACCCCATCACCAATGCCCGGCCAAGATTGTTCATTTTTGATGCATCTTTTCAGAACATGGTACTATCAAATAATTTTGATAAGCAGCCCGCCCCCATGCTTATGAGCGTAGTTGGCGGCAACACCTCATCAGGGAGCATTCGCGATTATCATGCCGAGATACCAGCCTTTGAGGGTCAGCAACCGTTTGTCTCCAGATCTTTAGGTCCTTCAGATCCGGAGGAACCGCATGTCATCATGTACACTTCTGGAACAACTGGTGCGCCTAAGGGTGCTGTTTTATCGCATCGCAAAACCTTTTTTAATTGCTTGAACGCGGAGATTTTTTTCAAACTGCATTTTGATGATATCATGTTGATTGCACTGCCGCTCTTTCACTCCGGCGGCTTATTTATTCAAGCAGCTCCCACCCTGTACAAAGGTGCCACAATATTACTGCACCCAAAGTTTGATCCCATCGCCATATATAAGGACATTGAAAAATATCGGGTTACCAAATTTCTGGGAGTACCCACAGTATTTCGATCTTTGCTGCAAGTACCGCCTGATCAACGCGGTGATGTCTCATCGCTTAAAACCAGTGCCGGTGGTGGTGAGAAAACAACCAAAGAGTTATTTCAGGCTTGCCAGGAAGCCGGATTCGCTTTTCGGCAGATTATGGGACAGACCGAAACATCCATATTGCTCTGGGCTTCGGAAGAGGATTCTTTCAAACGCCCTGGTACAGTCGGCCGGCCAGTATTTCATGCTGAAGTCAGTATCCTGGATCATCAGGGCCACCGTGTGCAACCTGGAGAAATAGGTGAAATTGTAGTTCGTGGTTCCATCATGATGAAGGAGTACTGGCAAGATCCGGAACAGACCGACACTACCATTAAAAATGGGTATTTACATACCGGCGATCTAGCCTATGTGGATCAGGAGGGCTATTATTATCTGGTGGACCGAGTCGACGATATGTACATTTCAGGCGGTGAGAACGTTTATCCATCTGAAGTGGAGGCAGTGTTACGCAATATACCCGGTGTCGAGGATGTGGCGGTGGTGGGCATGCCGGATGATACCTGGGGAATGATCGGCCATGTTTTTATATTGCCCCAAGATGACACTTTTAGTTTTGATATGGCTACCGTGCAGGCACACTGCCAAGACAGACTGGCTCGTTATAAGATGCCCAAGCGGGTATCGTTGGTTACAGAATTGCCTCGAACTGCACTGGGCAAAGTTCGCAAAGCCGAACTGCGGGAAAAATACCAAACTTAGGCTATTAGGTTGAAGACTGTTAGACTGTTAGGAAGCTAAGGGATCACTGCTATAGGTACTCTCTTCAAACCATCGCCCTCCGAACCTCCAACCCTAATAAGGCCGGGAGGCTACACAGCTGAGAAGCTAAGCAGCTGCCAATCCTTCCTCAAACACCTTCAAATTAATATCCCGGAACTTGTCTGGACTCACCGCTTCGATGGTTTCTCGAAAATCATCAGCTGAAAATGGTTCTGGGTTAAATGATGCAAAAAAACCGATCATAGCCAGGTTCGAGGATACTGGCGCGCCCAAATCAAAAGCAATCTTTCGGGCGGGTAAGGAATGATATTTAATAGCTTGTTGTTCTAAGTAGGATTTTACCGTAGGCAAAGGAAATTCTTGGGTACGCGCATCACTAAATAGCTTACCTTGTGGGGCCAAAAATGGAAGGTTGCGGTAAGCCTCATTTTCGTCCAAGGACAAAAGGTACTGAGCCGATCCAGGTTTTACCAAACTACTGCGGATATCGCCAAGTCTCAAATGCGATATGACTGAGCCACCTCGTTGGGCCATACCATGCGTTTCCGCCCCCATAATATCAAACCCCTTTCGCAGAGCAGTTTTGGCGACAATCTTGGTCATAAATAGAATTCCCTGGCCTCCTAGGCCGCTGAGAACGAAATTGATGGATGGCATATTTTTATCTCCCAATTATTGAAAAAATTTCTAATTCCACATCATCATTCCAAATTAAATAGGATTCAAGTTATTCTGAGTTGCGGGTTTCGTGTTACGTGGTGCGGATTGACCAGAGCTGTCAGCAACCCGGAAAGCGATACGTGTAACTCGTAACCCGCTGTTCCTTGAACCCTATTCAGCAACTATAGCTCCTGCCGGACATACATCCACACACACAGCACAGCCTATGCACAGCCCTTGATCGAGTGCAGTTTTGTCATTTTCGTCGTCATGATACAAGGCCGGGCATTCAAAACGATCTATACAATGATTACAGGCCACACACTCATCGGTAATGGTGATCTCCTTTTGATTTTGGATCGCAACATCCCGGTAGGCAATCACACAAGGGTGGCGGGCAATGATGACCGCAATCCCACCATCAGTATCCTTGGTATATGCAAAGGCTTTCTTGAGTAGTTTACGCAGATCCGGTGTGTCATAGGGTTCAATAACTTCAATGAATTCAATCCCGCATCCTGAAATAAGCTGTTCCAAAGGAATTTTTTTGCCTTCGCTGCCGTCAGCTCGAATACCCAATGATGGCGTTGGTTGCATGCCTGTCATGGCCGTGGTCATATTGTCCAGAATCACCAGAACGAAGCGGGCATCATTGTAAACGGCGTTCAACAGGCCAGCCGGTCCGGAATGGAAAAAGGTAGAGTCTCCTATGGTGGCCACAATCGGCCTTTGGGTTCCGTCCTGGGCATAGGCATGGTAAAAGCCAGATGCCATGGTGATGGCAGCGCCCATATCTAGAACCGTATCCACACTTCCCAAGTTGAGTCCCAGGGTGTAGCAACCGATATCGGACGTAAAGATGGCTTTTGGTCGTGCTTTGCGAATACTGTAAAATACGCCCCGGTGCCCGCATCCCGGGCAGAGAGTTGGTCTGCGAATGGGAAGTTCCAGGCCGTTGACCAGGTTGCTGACATTTTCAGATGAATCGATACTCAATGATTGCAAATTCAGGTCAATGAGTACCTTTTCCAGTGCTGTTTCAACAACCTCAGGCACCAATTCTCCTTCCAACGGGATATGGCCCGAGAAACGACCCAAGACCTTTTCGCGGTCACGCAAACTGTATTCAATCAGCGTATCGGTTTCTTCAATAACCAGAATCTTGTTGCAGGCCTGCATAAAAGAGAGTGCCAGTTCATCCGGGAAAGGATAGGGCGCCCCAAGCTTTAAGATGGGGATGTCGCTGCGCTCATGTGACGACAAAATGTCGTCTACAACAGCAGCAGGTACACCGCCGGCAATAATCCCCAAAGGATACTGGGAATCAGATTGCAAATTGTGCTGGTTGTAAGGCGTCAGGTTATTGAAATCCTGGCCGATGTCTCGGAGTTTGATATTCAATTCCCGATGTAGCAGGTATCGAAATTTGGGGGTGGCAGCCCAGCGGCTGGGATCTTTCTGAAAATCAGCAGGCTTTGGGTTGTCCGGCAAGGTGTCCCAGCGTAAGTTTTGTCTGGCATGACAAACGCGAATAGCCGGTCTTAGAATAACTGGAATCCGATACTTCTCGGATAGCTCAAATGCGGATAAAACCATTTCACGTGCTTCCTGGGGATGGGATGGATCAAGAACCGGAACTTTGGCCAATCGAGCCATCAGTCTCGTATCCTGCTCGGTTTGGGATGAATGCGGACCGGGATCATCACAGGAAATAATTACAAATCCGCCCACCGTACCCAGATAAGCGGCACTCATGAGTGAGTCGGCAGCAACATTTAGGCCCACCTGTTTCATGCAACAGGCAGCTCTTTTGCCGGAAATGGCCGCCGCATAGGCATTGTCCAAAGCAACTTTTTCATTGGTGGACCACTCCACATATGTATTAAGCTTTTCGGATTTTATCAGGCGCACGGCTTCTGGTAGGATTTCAGAACTGGGTGTGCCTGGATAAGATGTGAGTACCTGACAGCCGGCCTCCAATAGGCCCAAAGCAATCGCGCCATTACCGAGAAAAAAGTCTTCTTTCATGATACCTCACCATAAATATTGCTCCGCAATATTTATTTGAAATTTGGTTTTCGTCGTTGCAAAAATGCCGAAATGCCCTCCTGGGCAGCGTCCGAGCAGGCAATCTCGCCAAAACCTGCATAGCCTAATTCTAAAGCGTCATCCAATCCCTTGGCTGAGGCGGCTTTGCGGACCGTATTGGCTGTAATCAACACGGCTTCACGACTCAAGGGCTGCTTGCCTGCCTGGGGCGTGTCCGGTATGGAAATATCCGCTAACTCAATGGCAGCTTCATTGATGCGCGGCAGGTTTTCCTGGAGATTGTCGACTAGTTCCAAAGCAGTTGACAACAATTTGGATGGATCACTGACAACCCGGTTGACGATGCCCAAATCTGCGGCGACGTTAGCTGTAACTGGCTTGCCAAACAAGATCATTTCATCAAACAAGTCTGATGCCTGCGGCCATTTGCGGTAGGGGACCACACAACCACCAATACCTGGTAGGATGCCAAGCGTAATCTCCGGAAACTGCAATATTGCTTTTTCAACCGAAACGATGCCATGGCAACGGATGGCCACTTCCAGGCCGCCACCCATGGCCAGACCGTTTAAGGCGGCTACAACGGGTTTGTTCATTTTATCCATGAAGCGTTGAACATTGGCGCAATCACGAGCATATTGAATGGAAGCATCTTTATCACCTAACATCGAAGGGAATTTACCAATATCAGCACCCGCAGAAAAGGCAGCACCGCCATAACCTGTTATAATGAAGCCTTTGACAGCGGGATCATTTTCAAATTGCTGCAAGACATCCAAGATTTCAGCCGTGACATCATCGTTGAGGGCATTCATGGCCTGTGGTCGGCGGATGGTAATCACCTTGGTATCAACAACGTCGTCCACCAAAACATGGCGATAAAAATTTTGATAGGATTCAAAGGACTCGTTTGCCATGGGGAAACCTGATCGTTCCTGCTGGAAGCGTTGCATAATTCGATTAACCTCAGGTTCTCCCAGCTTTTTCATGACGTCTAGTGGGCCTTGTTTGAACCCCAGTGCAACTTGACATCCAAAATTGAGATCAGCCTTGGTACCAATTCCCCGATCGATGATATCAAATGACTGTGAGAAAAGAATCCCGAGTAGGCGGTCGCGTATGGCTGCAGCCAACTCTAAGGGTACTTCCGGACCGGCCCCTGGCCGGTGGGTTGTCCAGCGATCCACGGAATTAAGTATGGCTGCGGGTCGATAGTGTTCGCCTTCTTCCATTTGAAGGGTGTTGGTCTCTACAATGATAGGGTTGCCATTGGCCATGTTTAGAACAAAAAAAGGTCCGGCATGCACAAACTCCTGGGCTACCTGGTCTATTTGGCTGGCAGTGGCATTGTCCAAAAGATAAGCAGCTTCATTGCACCAGTTGTCGAATATGCGGTCCAAAACAAAACAGATGGCATTATCCGTAATGATGGGTGCCTTGCCGGTTTTTGCCAAAAACCAAACTAGGTAATCAATGGTTTCCTGACTGGCACCGGGCCAGGTTATGACTTCCACCGGCAGACTACGCCAGGCGGGAGCAAAAAAATGAGTCACAGAGGTCCGTTGAGGATTTTTCATTTTATTGAACAAGCGATCGGCAGGTATAGAGCTGGTGTTGGAGGTAATGATTGCATCTGAAGCCACAATACTTTCAACCCGATCGAAAATTTTCTGCTTTAAGGGGATGTTTTCAGTAGCCGCCTCTATAATCAATTCGCAATCCGCCAACTCTCCGTAGTCCTGGGTGTAATTAATATTGGCAAGTACTGCTTCAACCTTTTCAGGCTTCATTTTACGCCGATCAATAGCTTTTTGAGCGTAAGCTGCCAATCGTTTTTTAGCCGCCTGCAAAGGTTTTTCATCAATATCCACGAGTGTTAACGCCAGACCTGGCATGGCACTCTTTAGATAGTAGCCGATATCGGGGCCGATGGTTCCAGCACCAATAATTGCGGCTGCTTTGGGTAGTCCTCGATTTGGTTTGATCAACAGAGGATTGACAGCGGTGGGATAGAGCTTGGGATCAGATTTCATATTATATTCCTTCTTTATAAAAGATAAAAAATAGGTTATTGATCAGTATTCTCTTGACTAAATCCTGTATACTGTATACATCATTGAGTCAAGTTAAAAAAATGAACAGCTTTCAGTGTGAAGGAGGTAGGCCATGGAAACTAGAAAGATACTATTAACAGAAGATGAGATGCCGCGGCAATGGTACAATATCCTTGCGGATATTAAGATGAATCCACCCCTGGGACCCGATGGACCTATTTCACCCGATATGCTGGCACCGGTTTTCCCGATGAATCTGATCGAACAAGAGGTTAGCTCGGAACGCTGGATCGACATCCCTGAGGAGGTACAGAGCGTATTAAAAATCTGGCGACCCTCTCCGTTGATTCGTGCCTATAATCTTGAAAAAGCACTGGATACACCGGCGCGGATCTACTACAAATACGAAGGTGTCAGCCCCCCGGGCAGCCACAAGCCCAATACTGCAGTTGCCCAGGCCTACTACAACAAGGAATTTGGCATCAAACGGCTAACCACGGAGACTGGTGCCGGTCAGTGGGGCAGCGCCCTGGCATTCGCATGCTCGCAATTCGGGCTCGAGTGTAAAGTATACATGGTCCGCATCAGCTTTGATCAGAAACCGTACCGCAAAACCATGATGGGAACCTGGGGAGCCAACTGTGTCGGCAGTCCCAGCTCAGAAACCAAGGCAGGTAGAGAAGTTCTTGAAAAAGATCCAGATACTCCTGGCAGCTTAGGATTGGCTATCAGCGAAGCGATAGAAGCGGCGGTTACCGATGAGACTGGCAAGACCCGTTATTCAATCGGCAGCTGCCTGAATCATGTCATATTACATCAGACCATCATCGGTCTGGAAGCCAAAAAGCAACTAGAGAAGATTAGCGAGTATCCGGACATTGTCATCGGCTGTGCCGGCGGGGGCAGCAACTTTGCCGGACTGGCTTTTCCATTTGCGCATGATAAGATCAACGGCAAAGATGTGGCCATTTACCCGGTGGAACCGGAAGCATGCCCCACCATGACCCGGGCACCGTTTGCTTACGATCATGGTGATTTTGCCGAGATGACGCCGCTTCTGCCCATGCACAGTTTAGGGCACAAATTTGTACCACCACCGCTGCATGCCGGTGGACTGCGCTATCATGGTATGGCACCTACAGTAAGCCAGATGGTGGATGAAGGTATCATGGAGGCCAAGGCAGTCGGACAGCTTGCCACGTATAAAGCAGGACTCCTTTTAGCCCGTTCCGAAGGTGTGATTCCAGCACCGGAAACAAATCACGCCCTGGCTCAGGTGGTTGCCGAGGCTCGCCAAGCCAAGGAAGAAGGCAAAGAAAAGGTTATCTTATTCAACTGGAGCGGTCATGGACTCATCGACCTCTCCGCCTATGACCAGTATCTGTCCGGGCAACTGGAAGATATCGAACTCGATGAGGATGCCATTGCTGAATCCCAGAAGGTTCTGGAGCAATTCCCGAAACCGGAGCATGTTAAGAGTGTTTAAATCTGAAGCGAGCGAGGAAGACTTTAACATCTGACTCGCTCTCTTTTGTGGAATTCCACATATTCCAAACCCATCCTCAAAGGGTTTAAGGGAAAATCATTAAAGGATATAAAGCTTGAGTATAAGCAGCTGATTGATTGCATCCGCCCGCCCACTCAAGTTCTTGAATCCTGGACCCCTTGAACCCTTTTATTTTTTTCAATTATAATATTGTAAAAGGTGACGTATGAAAGTTTTGGTGAGCGATCAGCTGGGAGAAATCGGCATAGAAATGTTTCAGGCTGAAGATGGTATTGATGTAGATGTCAAGACAGACCTTGCCCCTGAGGCGCTTTCAGAGATCATCGCTGATTATGATGCCCTGGTAATTCGAAGTGCTACCAAGGTTACCGCCGATCTGATTGCGGCAGCAACAAATCTAAAGGTTGTGGGACGTGCCGGCATTGGGCTGGATAACGTTGATATCCCGGCAGCTACCAAACGCGGCATCATCGTCATGAACACACCCACCGGTAATGTGATTACCACGGCCGAACATGCAATCTCCATGATGATGGCCTTGACCCGTAACATACCCCGCGGAACTAGCTCCTTGAAAGCCGGACGCTGGGACAAAAAGCTATTGCAGGGTAGGGAGGTTTATAACAAGACTATGGGCGTGGTAGGCTATGGCAAAATTGGCTCCATTGTGGCGGACCGCGCCCGCGGATTGAAAATGCAGGTGATTGCCTACGACCCCTTTATCCCACCGGAACAGATCCAGTTGGACGGTTTTGAATCTGTTTCCCTTTCCGATTTGTATCAACGCGCTGACTATATTTCCTTCCATGTGCCCCGTATCAAAGATACCATCGGGCTGATTAATAAAGCGGCCTTTGAACAGATGAAAGACGGCGTTATGATCATCAATTGTGCCCGGGGCGGCATTATCAATGAGGCAGATCTGGACGACGCTATCAAAACTGGCAAAGTGGCCGGCGCCGCATTGGATGTATTTGAATCCGAACCTCCAGGAACCTGTTCGCTGGTGGAAAACGAACAGGTCATCTGCACGCCGCATCTGGGCGCATCCACTCGGGAAGCCCAGACCAATGTTGCCGTGGATGTTGCCAAACAGATAATAAATTACCTGAAATCCGGTACTATCATGAATGCTGTCAATGCCCCTTCAGTGGCTGGTGAGCTACTAAAACAAATGGGCCCGTATTTAAATTTAGGGGATTGTATCGGGAGCATGGCAGTGCAATTATGCAGCGGTGCCTTAACTGAGGTTAATATCGAATATGCCGGAGATTTTCAGGACATGGATCTGGCACCTGTGACAACGGGTATTTTGAAAGGTTTGTTAACACCCATGGTCAAAGACACCGTCAACTATGTCAACGCCAACGTGTTTGCCCAAGATCGCGGCATTAAAGTGTCAGTAACCCAGACCTCCGATGCGGATGAATATATTAATTTAATTACCGTAAAAGCTGTTACAACCCAATCGGCTTGCTGTATTTCCGGAACGATTTTCGGTAAAAAACAAGCCACCATCGTGCGCATCGATGATTTTAAATTGACCATGGAACCTACCGGTCATTTAGCCTATATCCGCTGCTCCAACAAAGCCGGTACCGGCGCCAGTATTACTGCGCTGCTTGCTGATAAGAAGATCAATATCAATCGCATGAATTTAGATGACAGTACTGATGGAGACACCTGCAATGTGTTGCTGGCAACCGATACATCTATACCGGAAGTTGTGTTAAAGGATATCCAGGAGTCGCCGCTCGTAAAGAGTATCGCCTTGGTGGAGCTTTGATCAGGTTGATAGGCTCTTCAACGTTACGGTAAGGCGCAGCAGTCCTTTCCATTTTCTTGTCATTTATTTTTCCAGAACCGCCACCACTTCGATTTCTGTTACCAGCCATTTATCATCGATCTTTGTTAGCTTGCAGCTCAACTCGTTGATATCCTCTATGTATTCTCCTGCTACCAATTTGGCCCTCATTCTCTGGGTTACGGTCGCGTTTGCCGTGTCTTTGGACGAAAATTCAACATCAAAGTCGTAAAACTTCAAGGATATCTCAGCGTATTGAGATCGCATAGCTATAACATAAGGTGCTATCTCATCAGTTGAAACTTCCCTGTATATTTCATAAGCTGGTGCTTGAAATTTAAAATGATCTTTAAAGACCTCCTTGATTTTGTTTGCATTGGCCGCTGCAATAATAGGATTCTCATCGCTTTCTTTAGTGAATTTTTCAGCGATGAACGCAAATTGCATTTTTACTTTCTCAGCCTCACTATGCGAAAAAATAAAGTAGGCGATAATTACGATCGCCAGTATCACAACTGCAAAAACGATCTGTTTTGACTTTACCACAAGGGTGCTCCTATTATCCTGTCAATCTTTGTCTGACCAAACTGGAGTTTGAAACAGAAATTGAATCGATCGTCTTTGTAGGTGGGTTCCATACTGTGTCCATGGATTCGGAAAGGGAGGCAAATAAAATTAAAAAAGATATAGGCAAGAATTGTAACGATCAATACCCTGGCTAAGTATTGCTTGGAAATCTTAGGAGTGATAAAATTCTTTATTTTAGATTTCAATCCATCACTGTTTGACGATCCAAATCAAAGCCATCAACCGTAAGCCACCAGTTGTAAGTAGCTTTACGCTGATGGCCCACAACTTATTGCTTAAGGTTTAGAGCTTGCCAAGTATTTCCCTGGATATAATAATCTTTTCCACTTCTTTGGTGCCTTCGTAGATTTCCAGCACTTTGGCGGCACGGTAAAAACGCTCAATATCATAGTCGTTGAAATAGCCGTAACCGCCGTGAAGTTGCAGGGCTTCATCCACCACGGAGACAGCCACATGGCAGGCATATAGCTTGGCCATGGCGGTCAGTTTAGTGTCGGCCAGGCCGTTGTCCAGGAGCCAGGCGGACTTGTAGACCATATTGCGGGCGGTTTCGATTTGGGTGGCCATTTCGGCAATTTTAAACTGGGTGGCCTGAAAGGTGCCCAAAGGGCGTCCGAACTGCTTGCGGCCTTTGACGTGACGCACGGCTTGATCCAGGGCGCCCTGGGCCAATCCGACACCGTGGGCAGCCACATAGGCCCGTGAGCGGTCAAAAAAATGCATCAGCTGGATAAACCCCTGGCCTTCTTCACCCACCAGGTTTTCTTTGGGTACACGCACATTGTTGAAATAAACCGCGGCAGTATCCGAACAACGCAGGCCCATCTTGCCTTCCATCTTATCGGCTTTATAACCCTGGCGGTCGGTTTCCACAATAATGATGCTGTGCCGGGCTGTTTTGGATTTTTCTTCAGGGTTTGTCAGGCAGAAAACCAGCAGAAAGGTGCCCACGGTCCCATTGCCGATCATGACCTTGCTGCCGTTGATAACATAGTCATCCCCATCACGCACAGCCGTGGTGGCCACGGCAGCCGTATCGCTGCCGGCGTCCGGCTCGGTGATGGCAAAACCCATGATACCGTTGCCGGTGAATATGGGTGACAGGTATTTTTTCTTTTGTTCTTCGGTGCCGAACAAAATTAGTTCTTCAGCCCCAAAGCTTACTGAACAAAGCTGCTGGCCAATGCCTGGATCGATTTTCCAGAATTCTTCCAAGACGAGAGCATGATCAAAGTAGCCGAGCCCGGGGCCTCCATATTCTTCCGGAATAAATAGACCCAGCAAATCCAACTCACGGGCCTTATCCAAGATCTTCTGTGGAAAGGTTTCATTCAGATCATATTCACGGGCGACGTCTTTAAATTCACCCACGGCAAATTCCCGCGCGGCTTTCTGGATGTATTGTTGTTCTTTGGTCAGGGTGAAGTCCATGTTAAGTTCCTTATTGGCTAAAGCGGGATGTTGCCATGCCTCCTAAACGGGGCCGGGCGTTCTTTATTTTTAAGCATCTTTAGGGCTTTGATCAGCTCCGGTCGGGTGGCTTGGGGTTCGATGACCGCGTCCACCAGCATATTTGATGCCGCATGAAAAGGATTGGAGTATTTGTGATCGTATTCTTTGATCATGCGCGCTTTATATTCTTGGGGATCGTCGGCGGCCTTTATCTCTTTTCGAAAAATAAGGTTGACGGCAGCAGTGGTGTCCAGAACTACCAGCTTGGCAACGGGCCAGGCCAGCATCTGATCAACGCCCATGCCCACACAGCACATGGCCATCACCGCACCGCCGTATTCCTTTCTAAGTGCCAAGGTGATTTTAGGAACAGTTGCCTCGGCATAGGCATACAACATCTTGGCACCATGCCGGATGATGCCGGCATATTCCTGTTTGACGCCTGGGAAATATCCGGGAACATCCACCATATTGATCAAAGGGATATTAAACGCATCGCAGAAGCGAATAAAGCGCGCTGCTTTATCAGAGCTGTCTACATCCAGGCACCCGGCTAGGAACAACGGCTGGTTGGCGACGATGCCCACTGTTTGACCGTCCATGCGGGCAAATCCAATAATGATGTTTTTGGCGAACTTGGCCAGCAATTCGTGGAATTCGCCGTTGTCCACCACCCGTTGGATCACATGACGCATATCATAGGCTTTACGGAAATCTGCCGGGACAATGGTTTCCAGTTCCGGTTCCAGACGGGAGGGATCGTCTTCGCAGTCCACATGCGGTGAAGATTCTTCATTGTTGTTGGGCAGATAAGCAAGTAGCTTTCGGATCTTATGGATGCAGTCCGCATCTGACTCGGCAACCAAGTGGGCTTGACCGGTAATTTCACTGTGCACCTTGGCGCCACCCAACTCTTCTAAGGTGACATCCTCACCGGTGACCGACTTGATCACAGCGGGACCTGTGATGGCCATTTGGCTTTTGCCATCGACCATGATGATAAAATCGGTCAGGGCAGGGGAGTAGACCGAAACACCGGCACAGGGACCCATCATAGCCGAGATTTGCGGAATAATGCCAGAGGCCGCCGTATTTCGATAAAACATGCCGGCCACGCCTTTGGAAGCAAAAAAGCCTTCATGGATACGGCCCCCACCTGAATCGAACAGGCCAATGATGGGTGCCTTGACTTTTAAAGCTTCATCCATAATCCGGCAGATTTTTTGGCCATGAATGGTCCCAACCGAACCTCCCAACACGGTGGCATCTTGGGCATAGGCAAACACCAGTCGTTCGTCAATGCTGCCATACCCAATTACTACGCCGTCACCTGGAACCTTTTTCGCCTGCATACCGAAATCCACGGCCTGGCTCTCAGCCAGTTGGTTCATTTCAACAAATGTCCCGGGATCAAACAGCAAGTCTAGGCGTTCGCGAGCTGTCAACTTGCCCTGATCGTGGCGTTTTTGAATGGCCTTGGGTCCACCACCTATCTCAGCTTTCTCTTTTAGAGCCTGGAGACGTTCAAGCTCGCTTTGGTGGGATGCTTGGTCGGACATGCTGAACCTCCCCTAATTTATGAAGGGCTGGTAGATTTTAATGTTAATTTATTCAATTACGACCAAAGTATCTCCACCCTGAACGGCATCACCAGCACCGCAATTCACGGATTTTATGGTTCCAGCTGCAGGTGCTACAATGGGCATTTCCATTTTCATGGCTTCCAGAACTAAAACTTCTTGGTCTTCGATAACAGGGTCACCGGGTTTTACTTTTACTTCACAGATTTTTCCGGGCATGGGTGCTTGAACGTCAGTCATGGGTTGATCCTCCTAGTTTAGTGATTGTAGCTTATGTATAACAATTTGAATAGATATGCAAAGATATGCGATCGTATACTGTATACAAGATTCCAAAGTCAAGACAAAGTCCTTTCTTGACAAGCGTTTATTGTATACAGTATACAGCGATTATATATTTCAAATTTGGTGATTCACCGCTGCAACTCGAACTGGGGGCCTAAATTAAGCTCTTGCAGAACTCCTAAATGAAATCTTACAAAACGGCTAATCATCAAATTGGGATAAAGTTCCATATCAGGGTTAAGGGGCTGGAACAATGATCCCGCTATACCCTGTAGCGACGCAACTTTAAGTCCTCGAGTGCGCCTCGATCGAAAATCTGGTTGGCAAGTCTTGCTGCAGGGATAGTATTCTTGTCCTTTAACACCGTAGCGACGAAGTCGCGTTTCATAAAATCGTTCCGACGATTTTATTTCCCCGAACAAACATCACAACCTGAGTCTGACATATAGGAGAAACAGATGGATAAATTTAACAATTTGACCATTTTGTCATTGGAGCAAGCCACAGTGGTACCGTATTTGACCTATCGATTGGCACAGGATGGTATGGAGATCATTCGTTTGGAGCATCCCATTTATGGCGATCCCAATCGATTCATAGGTGAAAATGTAATAAATGAAGACCGCATGAACAGTTATTATTTGTGCATCAACGCCGGTAAAAAGGCGCTCACCCTTAACCTGGCAGAACCGGAAGGACAAAAGATCTTTGATCAGTTAATCCAAGAGTTGTCTGTTGATGTTTTTATCACCAATCAGCTTCCTAAAAACTATCTAAAGTTGGGGATTGACTATGACCGCCTGAAAAAAGTCAAATCGGACATTATCTGGTTAGGTGTCACGGGTTTCGGACCTGATAGCAATGAAGGCGCATATGACCCCATTCTGCAAGCCAGATCCGGCCTGATGGAATTGACCGGAGAGGCGCAGGGCGATCCACAAGTTCTGGGCATCCCCCTGCCGGACATGGGTACCAGTGAACATGCCTATGGTCTGCTCATGAAAGCATTGCTTAAGAGAGAGTTGAGCGGAGAGGGTTCGCGCATCGACTTATCCATGTTTGAATCGTCCGTATCCTGGCTAACAGTACCCATTGCCCTAACTTCAAGTTTCGGCAAAAACATCACGCGTCGCGGCAATACCCACGAATTTTTTTGCCCGGTATCGGTTTATCAAACTAAAAACGGCTATATCTACTTAGCCGTAGGGAATGATAAGCAATGGAAAGCCCTGGTTTCCCAGCCGGCTTTTCAAGATCTCGACAAATCAGATTATCTTAAAAACGCTGGACGGATTACCGATGTCGACAACTTAAACCAGACAATGAACCAGATTACGGCGCAAATGACCTCGGAAGAATTGATCGACTTATTGCAGTCCATTACCGTACCTGTCAGCAAAATAAAATCGATAGAGGATGTACTGCAAGATCCGCTGGTAGAAAAAAAGCTGTTGTTTGCCAAGGATCCAGTCACTTCCACCCGTATTACTTTAGCACCGCCCCCCAACATGACGACCTTTATGGAACAAAACCAAGGACAGCTTTCGTTTCCACCTCGCTTTGGAGAACATAATCAGACCATTTATGGTGGCCAACTTGGGTATGACCACCAGGCGCTTGAAGACCTAAAGAAGAAACAGGTCATCTAAACCTTAAAGCTGTACAAAAAACATGGCAACTCATCAAAAATCGGAAACAGATTCAAAAGTTTTGACAGATCTTGGCAAAATCGCTCAGCGCAAGTCGCTGGGACAACATGTTTTTGAGAATCTGAAATCAGCGATTATCAAAGGGGATTTGTCGCCCGGCGACAGGCTGATCGAAAATCAGCTCGCCGAAAGCCTCGGTATCAGCAGAACGCCTGTCAGAGAGGCCATTCATAAACTGGAACGGGAGGGGTTCTTACGAAAAAAGCCAGGCGGTGGCTTTAGTGTAATTGGGCTAAGTCGCGATGATGTGATTGAAACTTTTGGCATTCGCAGTGTCCTGGAAAGCTACGCTGCTCGTCTAGCGGCACAGAAGCATCGTAAGCAAGCCCTCAAACCGCTTGAGAAAAAAATTGATATCTTTCAAAAACGGCTAGATTCAAGTGACTTTGAGTCTCTGCCGGATATCAATACCGAATTTCATGATCTGCTATACGGGCTCAGTGAAAGTCCTCGCTTGATCAAAATGATTAACGACCTCAGAGATCAAATCTTCCGCTTTCGCCAAATCATTTTAAAAGATGCTGATCTTGCCAAGGTGAGCAACCAAGATCATAAAGATATGCTCAAACGAATCAGACAAGGGGATGCAGAAGGAGTTGAACATTTGGTGCGCGAACATCTGATGCGAGGCCAGCAAGCAGTCTTGTCTGTGTTTAATGAATTGCAGTAACAATTTGAGGGTTCAAGGGGTCCAGGATTCGAGGGTTCGAGTGCGTTACAAGTTGCACTAGAACAAACCAAATTATAGCGTCGGTTGAGAGGTTAGTATGCCTGAGAAAAAAATAAAAATTTTGATTGCCAAGCCCGGCTTGGATGGTCATGACCGGGGTGCCAAGATCGTAGCCCTGGCGCTACGCGATGCGGGTATGGAAGTGGTTTATACTGGATTGCATCAAACTGTCGAACAGATTGTGAAAACAGCCATGCAGGAGGCTGTGGACATTATCGGATTGAGTATCATGTCTGGGGCGCATTTGCCCATTTGTGAAAATTTGTTTAACCAAATGCATGCGGAAAACATGCAGGACACCACCGTCGTTGTGGGCGGTGTGATCCCTGCACGTGATGTTGAGCCTCTCAAAGAGTTGGGTGTCCAAGGCGTTTTTCCAGGCGGGACACCATTTGAAGTGTTTATTGATGAAATTAAAAAGATCAGCACAAAACAATAGGCTGTGGGCTTTTCGGCTATAGGCTGTAGGCGGCTAACAGCCTAACAGGCTTCAGACCAAATTCATGAGCCGCAAGCGAACAAAGGTGACATATGGGAGTTGCGAAATACACCAAAGACGAAAAAGACGCCATCCAATCGGTCGAATATCAATCCGGCATTCAAATCAAACCAGTTTACACACCCGCAGATTTGGATAGTGTGGGGTTCGAGTATGAAAATGATTTGGGAGAGCCGGGTGAATACCCTTTTACTCGTAGCCTGCATCCATTGGGCTATCGCAGCCGTTCCTGGACGACGCGTCAATACACTGGTTTCGGTACACCCGAAGAAACCAACAAACGTTTTAAATACATGATATCGCATGGTCAAACCGGACTAAATGTGGCTTTTGATCTGCCGACGCAAATGGGACTCGATTCAGACAGCCCTCAGGCATTGGGTGAAGTGGGACGAGTAGGCATGGCAATTGACTCTTTACGAGATTTTGAAATCGCTTTTGAAGGTATACCATTGGATCGAATCGGTAGTGGACTGACCATCAATGCTATCGCCTGCATTATGCTGGCCATGTACCAGGCGCTGGCGGAGAAACTCGGATACTCCAATGACCGTATCAGCGCCACCCCGCAAAACGATATACTTAAGGAAATGATCGGAAGGGGGGCCTGGATATTTCCTGTCGAACATGGTGTGCGCCTGGTGGGCGATAGCATCGCCTATAGCATGAAGCATCTACCCCGATGCAACCCGGTCAGCATTTGCGGGTATCATATTCGAGAATCTGGTGCCACTCCGGCCCAAGAAATCGCCTGCGCCTTTGAGATAGCCAAGGCCTATATCGAAAATGTGACCGCCAGAGGAATTACAGCCGACGAATTTGTGGGCCGCTTTTCTTTCAATTTAAACGTATTCGGCAATTTATGGGAACAAATCGCAAAATTCAGGGCAGCACGTAAACTTTGGGCGCAGATGCTGCGTGAAGAATACGGCATCCAGGATAAGAAAAAACTATTTTTGCGTGGCCTGTTTGGGGGCGGCGGCAGTGGTCTCACCAAAGAACAGCCTGAAAACAATATCATGCGCAGTGCCTTTTACGCTCTGGGCGCAGCCTTGAGTGGCGCTCAAACCACAGCACTTTGTTCCTTTGATGAAGCCTACACCATTCCAACCCCCCGGGCGGCACTCTTGTCACTACGCACCCTTGAAATTATCATGGATGAAGTGGGTTTGCGTGATACAGTAGATCCGCTGGCCGGTTCCTATTTTATTGAAACCATCACCAAACAAATGGAAGAAAAAATAAAGGAAGAAATGTCTGCCATTCAAGCGGTAGGCGGTATGGTTGCTGCGGTTTCCTCCGGATTTATCCAGAGAAAGGTAGCTCAACAAGCCTATGAATTTGAAAAAGGACTCCAAAGTGGGGAGTATGTTAAGGTGGGGCTCAATAAATACACCGAAGACGATGATGTTATTCCAGATGTGGACCTGCATGAACACAATGAAGAATGGGTCGATCTGCAAATCAAACGCTTGGGTGAGCTAAAACGGTCGCGCAACAACGCGGCCGTCAAGAATTGTTTGACCGATCTTGAAAAGGGTATCAAAAGTGGCAAAAATGTAATGCCCTTGCTGGTTGCGTGTTGCCGGGAATATGCTACAGTTGGAGAGATGTCAGCGGTATTGCGAAATGTATTTGGTGAATGGCAAGAACCGGGACTTTTTTAAGCGTCGCGTGTTACGAGTTACGGGTCACGTGTTCGCGTTGTGAAAACTTTAAACAGCACTTGAATCCTGGAATCCTAAATATGTATCGGATTCATTTACAATTTGAAGGTAGCATAAAAAAAGTGAATTAGTAGTAGGAGACTGCGGTGGGAAAAGATGCATATCGACTCGGATGTGATATTGGCGGTACTTTTACAGATTTTGTACTGGTAAACGACCAAACCGGTGAATTTCAAACCCATAAGTGCCTGACAACGCCCGCCGATCCCTCCGATGCGGTGGCAGAGGGTGTTACCGCACTGGATGGTTTGATCCCCGGTTTCATGAACCACACCGAAGAATTAATCCATGGCACCACTCTGGTAATAAACGCCATTATAGAGCGCAAAGGTGCACGCACCGGTTTGATCACCACCAAGGGTTTCAGGGATGTCCTGGAATTAGGCCGTGAGTTACGCTATGATGCCTATGATATCTTTGCCGAGTATCCGCTACCCCTTGTCCCACGAAAGCTCAGAACGGAAGTTAACGAACGTATCGCCAGTGATGGCCGCGTCCTTGTGCCCATCCAGACCAAAGACATCGAAGCCGTACTCAATAACCTTCTATCCCAAGAGATTGAATCCGTGGCCGTTTGTTTGATTAATTCATATGAAAACCCTTCGCATGAGAAAAAGATCAAGGAATTGATTCAAGACCAGGCGCCCGATCTTTCGCTTTCAACCTCCTTCGAGGTTCTACCGCAGATACGAGAATACGAGCGGACTTGCACCACAGCCACCAATGCCTATGTCAAACCCATCACGTCCAAATATCTGCAAAATCTTTCCACACGATTGGATGGACTCGGGTTTGGCGGCAAGCTTTATATCATGCTATCCAGCGGTGGCATTACCTCCATTGAAACTGCCCGTCAGTTCCCCGTCCGAATTATTGAATCCGGACCAACTGCTGCTGTAATTGCATCCCAACACTATGGCAAACTTTTCCAAATCAAAGACATGTTCTGCTTTGATATGGGAGGAACCACGGCCAAGTCCTGCCTGATTCAAAAAGGCCAGGCTGGCCTGGTATCGACTTTTGAAGTCGGCCGGGTACAGCGTTTCAAAAAAGGCAGCGGTCTGCCCATTCAAGTACCAGTGGTCGATTTAATGGAAATCGGAGCTGGTGGTGGTAGTATTGCCGCAATCAACAAACTCGGCTTATTACAAGTAGGTCCGGAAAGTGCCGGCGCTGATCCTGGGCCAGCCTGTTATAATAATGGTGGTACCCATCCGACGGTTACCGATGCCGATCTAGTTTTGGGATATTTGAATCCAGATTATTTTCTGGGTGGCAACATGGCTCTTGATAAAGCCGCCGCCGAGAGGGCCATATCAGAGCATGTTGCGGGTCCATTGGGCACGACCCTAGTAGAGGCTGCTTGCGGTATTCACGATCTGATTAATGAGACCATGGCTGCTGCTGCTAAAACACACATTGCCGAAAAAGGCGGTAATCCCAATGTCATCACAATCTCTGCCTTTGGTGGCGCCGGCCCGGTGCATGCTTTTGGGTTGGCCAAAAAAATTGGCGCTCCCCGCATCCTGGTGCCACCGCTGGCCGGAGTCGGGTCTGCCTTGGGTTTTTTTACGGCGCCCGTAGCTTTTGACCTGACACGCAGCCACCGGGTCAGCCTTGAAAGCGCCGACTTTGGCGAGATTGAATCCCTTTTCCACTCTCTGGAAACAGAGGGTGCGGCTATCATGCAAAAATCGCTCGATGATCCCAACCTGAACATTGAAAGAACCCTGATGATGCGTTTTATCGGCCAAGGCGCTGAAACCGATCTCATCATTGACAATCGTTCCTTTGAAAGGTGGACGAACCAGCAAATCCGCCAGCGCTTTGATGACGTATACCAAAAACTATACGGCCGGACCTATCCGGAAGCACAAATTGAGTTTGTTACCTTTAAAGTTCGGGTCAGCGAACCCCAACGGCCTTTTCGATTGCCGGAACTGGACTCTTCAGTCGGCAACGCCGAAGAAGCTCATAAAGGATCGCGGCTGGCCTTTTGTATGTTACGCAAAGAGTATGTACCCCACGAGGTGTATGATCGAATGAAATTAGCGGCCGGTACTCAAATGAGCGGACCTGCGATTATTGAAGAGCGCGAGTCCACCATTATCATCGGATCAGGCGCTTCAGCCCGTGTCGATGACATGGGGTTTGTGTGGATAGATTTATAACGGTTTTAGGTTTTACGTGTTAGGTTTTAAGTCCGCTCAAAGCAATTGGCAGCCTAAAACTTAAAACCTAAAACTTAACACTTATCCTATAATATATTGGTATAACTATTAAAAGAAAGACTGGTTTTATGAATGAAAAACGAGATAAGACGGTCTTCGATCCGATCCGTCTCGAGATCCTCTGGCGACGGATGATCGCCATTGTGGATGAAGCCGATGCATCCGTGGCGCGTACTGCCTTCTCAAGTCTATTGCGTGATGCCCACGATTATACCTGCATGTTTACGGATCATCGCGGACAGGAACTGGTGCAGGGCACCTTCTGCACACCTGGCCAGGCCGGTGCCATGGCACTGGGAGTCAAACGCGTGATTCAATCCACTCCTCTGGATGAATATCAAACCGGTGATGTCATAATTGTAAACGACCCCTGGCTTTTGGCCGGTCATTTGAACGATGTCTGCGTGTTGAGTCCCATTTTCTACAAAGATAAACCGGTGGCCTTTACGGCCTGTGTGTTTCACCATTCCGATATCGGGGGTCGTGTTTCCTCGGATAATCGTGAGGTGTACGAAGAAGGCATCTTTATTCCGCCCATTAAGCTTTACGATGCCGGGATTCTGAATGAAGATTTATTGAAAATGATCCGCTGGAACGTACGCACCCCGGAAGAAGTCACCGGCGATATTCGCTCTCAGGTGGCCGCTAATCATGTATGTGGGCAAAAAATTATCGAAATGTTGCGTGATGAAGGTTTGGACAGCCTCGAAGATCTGGCTGATGAAATTATTGATCGTACCGAACAGAGCATGCGGCAATCGATTGCAAAAATTCCGGATGGTGTTTACCCATATGAAGGTGTCATCGAAGGGGCCGGCCAGCGCCAAGACATCAAAATATGTTTGACGGTTACCGTCAAGGGCAGTGATATCCTGGTGGATTTCGCCAATACGTCCCCCCAGGTCAATTGGGGTGTTAACGTAGTCTACAACTTCACCTATGCTTACGTTTTTATGGCCATCAAGAGTGCCTTTGATCCGGAACTGCCCATCAATGAGGGTGCCATCCGGCCGTTGACCATGACGGCTCCGGAGCAGAGTGTGGTCAATTGTGCATTTCCGGCCGCCGTAGCTGCACGCATGCAGGTGGGGCATTTTATGACCGAAATGGTCTTTCGAGCACTGTCGGAAGCAGTTCCAAAGCAGATCATAGCAGACAGTGGCGGCACGCCTGCCCAGACCAACATTTTTTATGGCAAACGCCATGACGATAAACCTTTTCATACCATGATCATTCGCGGTGGTGGATTGGGTGCCAGCCATGCCAAGGATGGGCATCATTGTGCCATATTCCCAGCTAATGGCGCCAATACACCCGTGGAAATTCTGGAAAGTGACACACCCTTATTGGTTGTTGCCAGGGGACTGGTTTCCGATTCCGGTGGGCCCGGCAAAATGCGCGGTGGTCTGGGTCGCAAAATGATCTTGCGGGTACCCGATGATGCCAAGGCGCCCTTACCGCCAGTTGCCATTGCAGTCCAGGCTGGTCGCTACCGTTATCCACCCGGGGGACTCTTTGAAGGTCTCCCGAGCACCAAAGCCCGTTTTCTCAAAAACGGACAACCCGCAGATCCCAGTGGATTAACGTTGTGCGAACCTGGTGACACCATCGCTTTTTACAGTGCCGGTGGCGGCGGGTTTGGCAATCCTTTCGAACGCGAAATTGCCGCCGTCGAACAGGATGTCTTGGATGAATATGTGACCCCGGATAAGGCCAAGCAAGATTATGGTGTGGTGATCGATTCCGAGACGCTCAAGGCTGATGAATCCGCTAGCAATGCTTTACGTTCAACCATGCGCAAAGAATAGATGATGGCATACAAATGATTAAATTAGAAAGTTCGAGGGTGGGAAATAATAAACATCGAACATCGAACATCCAACACTCAACGCCGAATGTGGAATCGCTCACGCATCGCTCTTATCATTTTTATAATAAGGGAAGAATACCTTTATCGATGTTCAGTGTTTGATGTTCGATGTTGGATGTTCTTTCCTAACGTATTATAGGAGTTAAACATGACAAAAACATTCATGCCGACCTTTCAATCTCAAGATGAACTTGCTGCGCATCAATTGAAAGGCTTGCAATGGACCGTTGCGCATGCCTATGCAGGGTCTGCGTTTTACCGTGAACGATTGGATAAAGCCGGGATCAAACCACAGGACATCCTTAACTTAGCGGATATCGAACGCTTACCATTTACAACCGCAGATAATTTGAAGGAAGAATATCCGTTTCCACTCTTATCCGTACCATATACGGAGGTGGTTCGGATCCATGCTTCGTCCGGCACCACTGGAAAACGTAAAATTCTGACCTATACCCAGAAGGACATCGAAGACTGGACCCACTTTTTTGCCCGTTGCTATGAAATGGCGGGTCTTTCTCAGTCGGATCGTGTCCAAATCGCAGTGGGCTACGGTGTCTGGACCGCTGGCGTGGGCTTTCAACTGGGATGTGAACGCTTCGGCGCCATGGCATTGCCGGTGGGTCCCGGAAACGTGGATATGCAGTGTCAGTTCCTGGTGGATCTGCAGTCGACTGTGATGTGTTGTACGGCCAGTATGGCGCTCTTGATGGCCGAAGAAGTGCAACGGCGCAATTTGAAAGATAAAATCGCTTTAAGGAAAATGATATTTGGCTCTGAACGCAGCAGTTTGGCCATGCGTCAACGTATCAAAGAATTGTTGGGTTTAGAGGATATGTTTGATATCCCTGGGATGACGGAACTGTATGGACCCGGCACCGGTCTTGATTGTGCCCATCACGAGGGCATCCATTATTGGGCTGATTTCTATATAGTAGAAATTATCGATCCAGAAACTTTAGAACCAGTCAAGCCAGGTGAAATCGGCGAAATGGTGGTAACGACGCTATGTAAAGAGGCAGCTCCGCTGATCCGCTATCGTACGCGAGATTTGACGCGGTTGAAAACAAAACCGTGTTCATGTGGCAACATTCTGCCCATGCATGACAGCATTATCGGCCGCTCCGATGATATGATCATTTTTCGCGCCGTGAACATTTATCCGGGTCAGATTGATGAAATATTATCTTCCATCCCGGAGATTTCCTGTGAATATCAAGTTGTATTGGATCGGGGCTCTGATGGGCGTGATACCATGACCCTGCGTGTGGAGTGTGGATCGGATTTCGGATCGGAAAAGGCCCAGAAGGTCAAAGATACCATTTGCCAAAAAGTAAAAAATAATATCATGGTTAGTTGTGATGTGGAGCTAGTCGAAACATGTTCTTTGCCGAGATCGGAGAGGAAGGCGAAACGGGTATTTGACAATAGACACAGCAAAATTTGAATATTACACTGCAAGCAGCCTATGATTCCGGCTTAAGGATTAATTAAAGAGTGAAAATGTCGCTCAAACACACTAATAACATAAAATTTGCTAACTGACGTTTATTGAGGCGCGCATGAAAACATTTACCTATCTTGTACCAAAAACTCTGGATGAAGCAGTATCCATGTTTGAATCCCACGGTGAAAGAGCCATGTATGTGGCTGGAGGCACCGATGTGGTCGTCAAAGCCAAACAGGGCAAAATTGCACCGGATTATCTCATCTCCTTAAAGCACGTTAAAGGACAAGACCAATTAGAAGTCAAACCGGACACGAACGAATTGATAATCGGAGCATTGGTTACCCATCGCACTTTAGAAACCTCCAAACTGATTCGCAAACAATATCCCATCATCCATGATGCTGTCCAACATATCGGTTCTACCCAGATTCGCAATGTGGCCACAATCGGCGGCAACCTGGTCAATGCAGTACCATCAGCGGACGGAGCAATACCTTTGATAGCCCAGGACGCGGTAGCCAAAATCTACGGTCCCAATGGTGAAAAAGAAGTAGATCTGATTCATTTTTTCGAGGGTCCAGGGCAAACAGTCCTGGAGCCGGGTGAAATTTTAAAAGAAATTGTCATACCAGCCCAGACATCCCATACAGGCGGTGCCTATAAAAAGGTGGGTCGGCGGGCTGCCATGGAGTTGCCTCTGATCGGTATCGGTGTCGTTTTGGTATTGGATCCGGCAACATCGATTTGTCAAAAAGCGCGTATCTGTTTGGGAGTGGCTGCTCCAACGCCTTTGCGAACCCTAAGTGCTGAGCGCTTTCTGACCGGCAAGATGTTAGACGAAGAAGTATTGACAGAGGCCGGTAATATGGCGGCTGAAGAGTCCCGTGTTCGCGACAGCATCCGGGGGCAAGCTTGGTACCGTCGCGAGATGGTGTCTGTATTCGTGCGACGAATGGGGATGCGGTGTTTAGAACGAATTAAAGAAAAATACTATGGAGGTTAGTACATGTCCACCGAAATTAGATTTATCCTAAACGGCAATGAAATACAGATGCAAGTGGAAGATCATTGGACCCTGCTACATCTGCTTAGGGAAGTCATTGGTCTCAGTGGAACAAAAGAGGGTTGTGGGAGTGGTGAGTGCGGGGCTTGTACGGTCATTGTCGATGGCCAGGCAATCAACAGCTGTCTCTACTTGGCACCGGAAATCAATGACCGTGAACTACTAACGATTGAAGGACTCGCAGCAGCTGATGGAACTCTGCATCCCTTACAGCAGTCATTTGTAGAAAACGGCGGGATCCAATGTGGGTTTTGCAGCCCAGGGATGATCATGTCCTCAAAAGCATTGCTATATGAGAATCCCGCCCCCACGGTGGATGATATCAAGCATGCTCTGGCTGGCAATCTTTGTCGTTGTACCGGATATACCCAAATTTTCGATTCTGTGCAGGCGGCCACTGAGAAAGCATTAGGGGATGTTACGGTTGTTGCCTGGAAAAATGGGGCCCAAAA
>CAZWEO010000002.1:74970-94160 GCA_964633115.1 uncultured Desulfobacterales bacterium | reverse complement strand
CTGAGAAAGCATTAGGGGATGTTACGGTTGTTGCCTGGAAAAATGGGGCCCAAAAATAAAGGAATAAAAAATAATGGAAGTAAAACAGGAATTTTCAACGATCGGGAAGAGGGTACCCAAGTTAGATGCTGTGGACAAGGCTACGGGCCGGGCCCAGTACATCCAAGACGTCAAACTGCCGGGAATGCTCTATGGCAAGATACTTTATAGCAAATACCCCCATGCAAAGATCGTTAAAATTGATACCTCCAAAGCCAAAAAGCTCAACGGCGTGCGGGTTGTACTCACTGGTGAGGATCTTCCCAAGATTCGCATGGGCGTTTACAAGGATAATCCGCCCATCAAGGCCGGCAAGGTGCGATCCTATCGGGATGAGGTTGCGGCTGTGGCAGCAACTGATCCAGAGACCGCTAAAAAAGCCATCGATTTGATCGAAGTGACCTATGAATCCTTGCCAACTATTTTTGACCCTATTGCAGCGATGGAACCGGATGCACCATTAGTTCATGAAAATCATAAGACCAACATTCTCAAAATGCCCTGGAAACTTCATTACGGCGATGTTGAGGCGGCTCGGCAGGAGGCTGCCCATGTTGTTGAAAGGAGGTTTACGACCACTTGGGTAAGCCATTGTTGTTTAGGCACCAGTGGCGCCATAGCCGATTTCGACAATGCCAATAATCTGACAATCCGTACCAATACTCAGATCCCTTCGCTGGCCCAAAAAGATTTTCAGGAGACGTTAACGGCTTTAGGAATTGAAAATAAACGGGTGCGGGTGTTAAAACCCATTGTTGGTGGAGGCTTCGGTAGCAAACTGGACACATATGCTTATGAGCACGTGGCAATTCTTTTGGCCTGGAAAGCACGCCAGCCGGTAAAGATATTGTTTGACCGCGAGGAAGAATTTATAGCCACATCGACCCGTCAACCCACCATCATCGATATTGCCATGGGTTGCGACAAGGACGGAAAACTACTTTTCCGCGATATTCAAATGGTTCTTGATAATGGTGCCTATACCTCATGGGGGGTGACTACACCATCGGTTATGATGATGCCCATTACCTCCCTTTACCGTGTACCCAATGTTCGTTACGAAGCTAAATGCGTCTATACTAACAACACCTATGCCCAGGCCATGCGGGGCTACGGCAATCCCCAGGCCACCTTTGCTATCGAGAGCGCGATGGACATGCTGGCCGAAGCAGCCGATTTCGATCGGGTTGAAATACGTCGTATCAATGCCAATCAACCCGGTGATGAGACACCCCAGGGTTTTAAAATCACCACCTGTGGCCTCCCCGAATGTATCGACGCAGTGGAAAAAACTTTAGATCCGGATAAGCCTAAGTCAGAAGGAGAAGGTATCGGTATAGCTTCTTTAATACATGTGGGGGGTGGGGCTCGTATTTATAAATCCGATGGATGTGGTACGATCATCAAACTGGATGATTTTGGCAAGGCTGATGTGTTTACCGGTGCTTCAGATATGGGACAGGGTGCTGACACGGTTTTGGCCCAAATCGTATCGGAACAATTGGGTCTAGTAGTGGAAGATATCCATGTTATTCATAATGACACGGACATCTGCCCCTGGGATGTGGGTGCGCATGCCAGCCGAACCACCTTTGTGGCTGGGAATGCCGCTATTGGGGCTGCCAGGCAGATACGGAGCCGTATTCTGGAAATGGGTGCCAAGGCCCTTGAAGTACCCCTACCCGAGTTGGCTTTACGCAACCGACAGGTATTTGTTAAAAGCGACCCGGAAAAGTCCATAGCGATTGATAAATTACTGCGCAAGGCCCATTTCAGTCATGGCGGAACCATGATGATGGCTGACTATTTCTATGATCCGGCCAATGAAAATATGGGCAGGGATTTTAAGGGCAATATGTCCATGACCTATGCATTTGGGACTCATGGCGTGCGTGTAAAGGTGGATAAAGAAACCGGGAAAGTCGAAATCCTCGATTATGTGGCAGCCCATGATGTGGGGCGTGCTATCAATCCCATGCTGTTGGATGGGCAGGTTCACGGCGGTGTCATGATGGGTGTGGGTTATGCCCTGACCGAGCAGGTGATCCTCGATAAGGGACGTAACATGAATCCGGATTTCCGCGATTACAAAATACTGACTGCCAAGGATGCGGTCGCGCTGACACCGATAGTGATTGAGACGGATGATCCAGATGGACCCTATGGCGCCAAAGGGATTGGAGAACCCGGATGCGTACCAACAGCACCGGCCATTGCCAATGCCATCTATGATGCAATTGGGGTCCGGATAACGGATCTCCCCATAACACCGGAAAGAGTGCTTAAGGCCATCAAAGAGAAAAAGGGTGTTGATTCCTGTGGGATTGATCCCTTAACGGACAAGGAACAACCCTGCTAAAAAGTTATCTTAAATATTGCCAATGCCATTTATGATGCGGTCAGTGTCCGCATCACGGAACTGCCCATCACCCCTCGAAAAGGAACTGGATGCGATTAAGACCAAGGAGGGGGATGCCTGATACGAATAAACGAACTGTTTATGATAGTGAATTTTGATTAGAACATCATAAATGAATTTATAGCGTACAAAGGTTGAAAGGAAGGTTAGGATAAGATCTGAACTGAATATCCCGCATTTCTACCCAACGGGACCCAAAAAAGGAGGATCGATCATGAAGAAAAATTGTGTTCTTTTATGTGCCGTTCTTTTTGCCGTCGTAGCGGCCGGTGCTTTGTGGATGCCGGCATCCACTTTGGCAGGCCCTATCAAACTGAGCTATGCCAACTTCCCACCAGCACCGACGTTCCCCTGCGTACAGATGGAACTCTGGAAAACCGAAGTTGAGAAACGCACCGGAAACAAGGTGGCCATCAACACCTACCCGGGTGGAACGCTACTGGGCGCTAAAAACATGATGGACGGTGTTATTGCCGGTCAAGCCGACATCGGTTGTGTCTGCATGGCTTATCAACCCGGACGTTTCGTTGTCACCAATGCTTCGGGTCTGCCGCTAGGTTTACCCAATGCGAGAGTGGCCAGTATGGTGCTGTGGGACATTTACCAGAAATATCAGCCGGCCGCTTTTTCTAAAGTCAAGGTTTTGACCATGTTCACTACGGCCCCCACCAACATCATGTCAAAAGTACCGGTTCGTAATTTAACCGATATAAAGGGGCTGGACCTGCGGTCACCAGGCGGGGCCGTAAAAATTCTTAAAGCATGGGGAGCCAATCCAGTCGGCATGCCTATGCCGGCAACCGTGGAGGCCTTGCAGAAAGGCGTAGTTAAAGGTCTGTTCTCATCCACAGAGGTGATGAAAGATTTCAAGTTTGCTGAATCCTGTAAATATGTAACCATGACAAATACCCTGATCGTTCCGTTTGCTGTGGTTATGAATATGGACACCTGGAATTCGCTGCCCAAAGATGTTCAAACTGTAATGGACAATATGCGTGTTCAGCAAGCCATGTGGACCGGGGCCTATATGGACAATCATGTCGCAGAAGCCAATGCATGGTCAAAATCCGTCCAGGGGGTAGAATTTATTGAGCTATCCCCAGCTGAAAAAGCCCAATGGGATGCCAAACTTAACTTTGTCACCGAAGGCTGGATCAAAAAGGCCAATGAAAAAGGACTGCCCGGTGAAGCCATTGTGGCTGATATAAAAACATTTACAAAGATGTATACGGGGCAATAAAATCGTGTTCCACGATTTTATGATAACGCGTACCTTTCGCCGCAGGGCGAAAGGCATCGTCGCTCCTATGGGGCCAACGCACCCCACTTAGTCGATGGCTTATGGTTAACCAAAATTACTGTCCCTGAGTCCCGTCATAGGCGGGACAGGGTATTACGGAATGGTAATTATATAGATAACTTACAGTTATATACGGGGAATACAGGATATTGACATGCTGGACACCCTAAGTCGCATACTCAATAAATTGTTGGTGTTTTTAGGCGGATTGTTCCTCGTTGCTATGATAGTTCTGACTTGCGCCAATATCATATCCCGCTTGATCTGGGTGCCCATTATCGGTACCTTCGAACTCATGGGTTTCTTTGGGGCACTTGTTACGGCATTTGCACTGGGGTATACCCAGGTTAAGCGGGGTCATATTGCGGTAGACGTTCTGGTTAATACCTTTCCGAATCATGTTAAAAAAATAATCCAAACAATCAGTGATCTGATTTGCTGCATCTTTTTTCTCATGGCTGCCTGGCAACTGGCAATAAAAGCGACAACGCTATTGAAAACCGGAGAGGTAACCGAAACCCTTCAGGTCATCTATTATCCGTTTACCTATGCCGTGGCCTTCGGTTGTCTGGTTTTAGCTTTAACCCTTTTGACCGAATTGATCAGAACCCTGGGATCTGGCAAAGGAGCAAAAAATTGAGTCTGGCCCTAATCGGTTTTGTTGGAATTGTTATATTGCTGCTAATGCTCTTCTTGCTGGGTACGCCAGTTGGCTTTGCCATGGGGATCGTTGGATTTTTTGGTTTTTGCTACATTCTCTCATTTAAAGCCGGTTTGAATATGCTGGGATCTGTTTTGTGGGAGACCTTTTCAAAATATGGCTTAACTGTAATTCCCTTGTTTATTTTCATGGGGCAGATTGCATTCTATTCGGGAGTCAATGAAAAGCTGTATAAGGCCGCCTATCGTTGGGTAGGCCAAATACGGGGAGGCGTTGCCATGGCCACCATCATGGCCTGCTCTGCGTTTTCAGCTATTTGCGGCTCCAATGCCGCAACTGCTGCCACCATGACCACCGTGGCCTTACCCCAAATGAAAAAATTCCGCTATGATTCTCGCTTGAGTACTGGTGCCATAGCATGTGGTTCGACCTTGGGCGTCGTCATTCCGCCCAGCGTTGTTTTGATTGTCATCGGCCTATCCACAGAACAATCCATTGCCCGTCTTTTTTATGGTGGTATCGGGGCCGGTATTCTCTTGGCGGTCCTCTTGGTTTTGAGCGTGTTCGCAGTCTGTATTCTACATCCAGAATGGGGACCGGTAGGACCTCCTACTTCCTGGCTTGAAAAGTTAAAAGCCCTTTCGGGCGCATTGGAAATGGCCATACTGTTTCTGCTGGTTATGATCGGTCTTTATTTCGGTTTTTTTACGCCCACGGAAGCCGGTGCGGTGGGTTCTCTGTTTGCTGTTTTGATCAGTGTTATTCAGAAGAAACTCAGTTGGCAGGGATTCTTATCTGCGGTTACCGATACCATACGGGTATCCTGCATGGTCATTGTAATCGTAGCCGGGGCCATGATATTCGGCCGCTTTTTGGCAGTCACACGCATCCCGTTTGACATTGCTTCCTGGGTTGTGGCACTGCCGGTTCCGGATGCTGTTATCATGGCGATTATTTTTGGCATCTACATTGTCGGTGGCGCCGTCATGGACGCCCTGGCGCTACTGCTGATTACCATTCCCATATTTTTCCCGGTTGCTTTGGAGCTGGGCTACGATCCCATCTGGTTCGGTGTGACCATCACGGTGGTAACCACATTGGGCGCCGTGACACCGCCGGTTGGTGCCACTACCTATGTGGTGGGGGGCATGGCCAAAGATGTTCCTCTGGAGCAAGTCTTCAAAGGGGTTGCCTATTTCATACCGGCCTACATCCTCTGCATCCTGCTGCTGATGTTATTCCCCCAGTTTGTGACATTTCTGCCCAGCTTGATACGCTAGAATAGATCCCCACGGATGAAGCTGGCAACCTGCTGGACAGCGAGTACGATTTACTGGTTCGGTCCGGGATACACGCGTTTTAGGTGTTAGGTTTTAGGTTGCTATGAGCGGATAGCCTATCTTAAAACTTAAAACCTAAAACTTAAAACCGTATGGATTAATACCCGTAGCGCGGCTTACGCCTGATTACCCTTCCAATAATAAATCCCAAGATCAAAACACCGCCACCGATTATAAACCATTTCATATTGGCGGAAAGCATGGGCACCGGTTGATCCGTGGGTTGCTCGGCAAGTTGTTTTTTTAAGGTTTGATTTTCGGTTTTCAAGGCTGCTAGTTTCTTGGCATCGGTGCTATTCTCTTTTTGTTTTTTCAGGAGTCGCTGATATTTAGCGTTGACATCTTTAAAGCTATTTTGATGCGCTGCGGATGCTTTTTTCTCATTTTTTAAGTCTGTATTGAGGGTCTGGACTTCCTTTTGGTAACCCTGGATTTGGCTTTGAATCGCCTGGATCTCTTTTTGATGTCCCTGCATCATATTTTTCAAACCTTCATCATCGGATCCCGACTGAATATCTTGCATATTTTTTTCAAGATCTTTGACCTGCTGTTTTAATTCCTGAATAACGATGGCTTTGGGTTTATCGGCTACGATAAACTTTTTTCGGACCCAGCCTTCAAGGCCGCCGTCTGTGCGGATGCGCATCAACTCATCGGTTTCTTCCAATACATCGACGGGGGTCGCCGAAGGTAGATATCCCACGGCGGGGTCTTCCGGGTTCTGACCCTCACGCACAGATATGATCAACATATCCGAAACATATTGAACTTCAGCAAGAGCTTCATGGGATAATCCAATTACGAATACTGCAAAGACTATACAAGAGATGGCGAAAATCATGTTTCTATAAGTTGAAATCATCTTTGGATAACCTCTATTGTGCCAAACTGCAGGTTTAAAGGACATTCACGTAATTCGCTGAATTGGTCTGATGGGTAAAGAACGGCAGAAAAGTTACCTAATATATTTAATTGTGTCAATAGTTTATACTCCGGATCCTATGTCAGCATTTATCACCGGCTTAATGACGCCAGCGGATACATCTTCAACAATTGATCAATCTCAATAACTAAATTCTGAAACGAAAATGATCAAACATGCTATGTGTGCAATAACGGTCATATTATATATTGTCACAGGATAGACTGCGAAAGAAAACATTAACTTGCTTATAGGCATATCGTATTTTTCGCTCTACAATATATTGTATATATCTATTCGTTTTATTTACTAATTAAGGTGTGAAACTCATAAAATAATTATGAGGGAAATTATCAGTTTTCAAATCATAAGCATTCTTTTGATTATCAAAATATCGATGTTTGATTCAAATTATTAAAATAACATTTGACAACATATACCAACATTTATTAAACACGAAAAAATATAGCAACCCATAAAAGGAGGGGAAAATGAACCGTGCCATATGTAGCGGCAAATTTCTACTCGAAGGGATTGATTTTAAAGTATTATCCGACGATGAGATTGCCGATATTCACCATGCGAGCCTTGAGATACTCGAAAAAACGGGTGTCTACGTAGAAGATGACGATGCCATCGATCTCTTTCATTCCATTAGTTGCCGTGTGGAAAAGGTAAAGGACATATTGGTTAACCATCAGCCAGCACCGCTTTCTGGTACCGTGGCAGATGACTTGAGACGATTTGTTGCGGATGTGGAAAAAGAATGGGGCGTTGAATCCAAAAATCCAATTTTTGACCCGTCGACTTTGGTAACGAAACCTGTCGGCAAGTAAATCGGTAAAGAAATCTATGAATGTTACACTTAATAGTCACAAAGAAAAGAATTCCGGGTTCCTGCCCATTGAACGGCAGCAACGCATCATCGATATCCTCAAAAAGGAATTTAGTATACGCAGTTCTAACTTGAGCGAATTATTCGGTGTTTCTGAAATGACGATTCGCCGAGATCTGGATCTGTTAGAACAACAAGGCCTCGTAGAGAGAACCCATGGTGGTGCGGCTTTAAAACAGGAGCGCCTCACCGATACGTATCATTATCGCAGTAGCATCAAGAAAAATCCCGAGCAAAAGGAACGTATCGCCAAAATGGCGGCCTCCATGGTGGAGCCCAATGACATTGTCTACATAGGGGAGGGGGCCACCGCTTCCATGATTGTTCGATTTATCGATCCGGGAATTCCTTTTACCTTATTTACCAACAATTTGGGAGTGATATCGGAAGCGGAAATGGTTCATCTAACAACCAAGGTCGTTTTGCTGCCCGGTATCTACAATCCCAGGACGCATGCCGTTGCAGGACCGCTGACCATGGAAATGATCCGGCAGGTCAATTCCACCAAAGCCTTCCTGGGTGCCGACGGACTGAGCATCAGTGCCGGGATGAGCACCCCGGATCCAGACATCGCTGTCATCGAAAGGACCATGGCTCAGCATACGCAGGGACAGGTAATAGTTATGGCGGACCATCCTAAATTCGGCATTGTTGCAGCCATGTCGATTATACCCCTCAAACACATTGATGTGTTGATCACGAACCGGAAAATACCTACGGATTTTCAAGCCCATTTAGATGGCATGGGAATTCGAATTATTATTGCAACTTGACTCCATTCATGCAACACCGGCTCAGCTGGAGAGGAATAAATAGGTTTTGTCGATACGTAAAAAGTATATTACACATAGCAAAACTTTGAGAATGATAACACCTGTGAACCATGAATGACGTGGTACCAAAAAAAATGGTAAAACGATTTTTTTTGGAAACTACTCTATCTACGGGCAGTCGACGATTTAAATTTAAATTTCCCGCTGCGACTCAACTTGAGCTCGACAACAACTCTTGCTACATGGATTGGGTTTTAGCCCGCCAAACCAACGGCGGGGAACCTTTCGCTTAGACGCGACAGCCTTTCGCCAGGGGCGAAAGGTACGCATTATCATAAAATCGTGGAACACGATTTTATTATGGAGGATCAATGACTGCCTATACAATCGTTAAATCAATTTTAATGGCGATTTTTCTATTAACAGCTTTCGGTTTCTTTTTTGTACGGGTCCGGCATTTGGTGCGCATGATGCTGGCGGTCACCGGCGAGACAACCCAAAAGTTTGACCGAATCCCCGATCGAATAAGAGTCCTTTTTACGGATGTAATCGGTCAATCCAATGTGCGGCGTAAACGTCTCCCAGGCTTTGCCCATATGTTGATATTCTTTGGTTTTCTCGCGGTGCAACCCCATTCGTTGGAATTAATGATCCAAGGCGTTTTCCCAAGCCTTCATCTATCAAGCTGGATCCCTGGAATTTATGGCGTCTATCTTTTTGTGGCTGACTTTTTAGCATTTTTCGTACTAGTCGGTTTGGCCTACGCCTTGTACCGACGCCTGTTTATAAAACCAGAATACCTGACCAATGGACTGGATGCCAAGCTCATTATTTTATTTACGGCTGTCATTATTATATCCTTTCATCTCGTCAATGCCTTTCAGATGGTCCAGGACACGCAATCAGGGCAATTTAATTATGCTGGCAGTTTCAACGTGTCTGAGATATTAGCCGGCCTTTTGGGACTATCTGCTTTGGGTGCCAATCAAATGGTAGTTGGGTATGAGGTTTTTTTCTGGGTCCATATTCTTACGATTCTCGGATTTTTGATTTACATACCTGGATCCAAGCATTTACATCTTTTGGCGGCCGTACCCAATGTATATCTAAAGCCGCTTGAACGTTCCAAAGCAATCGACAAAACCGATATTGAGGATGAGGGTGCGGAAAGCTTCGGACTCGGCCGCGTATCGGAACTTAACTGGAAATCAGTACTCGACCTCTATGCTTGTACCGAATGTGGCCGCTGTGAAGAACAGTGTCCCGCCGATAATACCGGCAAACCCCTATCTCCTAAAATGGTTGTTTCTGACCTCAAGCATGATCTCTTTGATCAGGCAACACCGCTTTTAGCGGGGGATATGGAGACCATCCAGCCTATCTTAAGAGAAGGAGCTCCCATAAACGATGATGTACTATGGTCCTGTACTACTTGTCGGGCCTGTGAGGATATATGTCCCGTCAATATCCAACATCTGGACATTATCTTCGAAGCCCGCAAACACCAGGTACTCATGGAAGCTGCCTTTCCACCCGAGATGCAGGAAACTTTTACCAATCTCGAAAATCAGTCCAATCCGTGGGGTTTTGCCAATGACACCCGGGCTGATTGGTGCCGGGACCTGGATGTAGCCCTCATGACAGATCAACCCCAGTCTGAAATTCTTTATTTTGTAGGCTGTGCCGGATCGTTTGACGACCGTGGTAAGAAAATTTCACGCGCCCTGGTACGCGTTTTAAAACGAGCCGGCGTTGATTTTGCCATTCTGGGACCAGAAGAGACCTGCAATGGCGATATGGCACGCCGGTGTGGTAATGAATACCTGGCACAAATGATGATCCAAGATAATGTGGCCACGCTAAACCAGTACAGTCCCAAAAAAATATTAACCGGTTGCCCCCACTGTTACAACATCATCAAGAACGAATATCCGCAATTTGGTGCAAAATTTGAGGTAGTTCATCATAGCGAATTTTTATTGGAATTGTTGCAACAAGGTCGTCTGAAACCATCGCCAAATAGCCTTGAAAAAATCACCTGGCACGACTCATGTTATTTGGGTCGCTGGAATGGGATCTTCAATGCGCCTCAGCAGTTACTACAAAGCTTAAACGGAAAGGATGGATTGGTGCTTCCCAAGCGACATGGTGAAAAGGGGTTCTGCTGTGGTGCCGGTGGTGGCCGCATGTTCATGGAAGAGATGATTGGAAAACGCATCAACATCGAAAGGGCTGAGGAAATATTGGCAACAGGTTGCAACACCGTGGTCGCAGCATGCCCTTTCTGTATTACCATGTTGTCGGATGGGATTTCTGACTGTGACAGTGATATGCCCGTCAAGGATATCGTTGAAATCCTCGACGCAGCCACAGGGTAAATCTGGCACAATAAATTAAAGTAGTAAGAATGGATCCATGGGAGCAGAGACAGACACGATAATGCCCGGGCCATCATATTCGGTGGCGACATGACTCTATATATTTTTGGTTTGTTGAATTCACAATAAATAAATCAAGTTGAGGCCATTGAAAAATATTTTAGTTTTTTCAGGAGCCACAAGAAGGGAGGACAACGACAGAAGTAAAGGAGCATTTTTTTACTGAATAATTTAATTAAACTTAAATAACGAAACAGAGGAGATTAAATGACAATAAACTACAAATACGCAAATCTTCTCAGCGCCGGAAGTTTCGGCCTGAATGTGTTGAGTCCCGATGACATCGACCAGATTCACGAGGCGTCCCTCGATGTTCTCTGGAACATCGGTTTGAAGGTCATGAGCCCTCGTGCACGGACGATTTTTGGAGATAATGGATGCGTTGTCGATGAGACCAAACAGATCATCAAAATCCCCCCACATTTGGTGGAAGACGCGATTCGATCGACGCCTGCGGCCTATCGTGCCCATGCCATAGATCCTCAAAACGATTATGTGCCTGGTGGAAAAAAAACGGGATTTGTCAACTTTGGTGAGGCGTCGGCATTGATCGATCCGATAACAAGGAAATTGCGCGGCGCTACCAGAAAGGACGTTGACGACACGGTTCGTTTCATTGATACCCTCGATAATGTTGTTGGCTGGGAAAGACCGCTCACGCCGCTCGATTTGGAAGAGGAGATGGCCAGCATTTATAATGCTTACTCTTTTTACTCTCATTCCTCGAAACACGGGTTTCTGGGAATCTATACGGTTGAACATTTTAACGCGGCTGTCAAGATGGGGGCTGTTTTAGCCGGAGGCGAAGACAAATTGAGTCAGGCGCCACTGTTTACATGCTCAGCCGATCCGGTCAGCCCACTTGTTCTTACCGAAGAGGCAACTGACGTATTAATTGAAGCCTGCAATTTCGGTATTCCCATCAAGATTAACGGACTGGGTTTGACCGGTGGAACGACATGTATCGATCTTGCCAGCACGCTCGTAACACATAATTCCGAAGTACTGGGCTCCATTACACTCGGACAACTTGTGCGCAAAGGTGCTCCCATGGTTTATGGAAGCTCGACGAGTATCATGGACATGCGCACAACGCTTGCGGCTATGGGTGCGCCTGAAATGGCCATGCTCAGTGCTGCGGTCGCCAAACTGGCGCTTCACTACAAGATTCCCTCTTGGGTAGGCGGCGGGTAGGTTGACAGCAAAAGACTTGATGCCCAGTCTGGCCATGAGTTTACTTTGACCGCCCTCGTACCAGCGTTGGCAGGTGCCAACATGATATACGGGGTCGGGATGCTCGACAGTGCATTGGCCTGGGATTATGCTTCTGCTTTGCTACAGAATGAGTTTCTGGATATGGTGCTGAAGGTTGTAGATGGCATTCAAGTTTCAGAGAAAAACATTGCCTACAATGTGATAAAGGATGTGGGTCCTGCGGGCGAGTTTATTACCCATGAACACACATTGCAAAACTTTAGAAAGATGTCCAAAACAACTTTGATGAACCGTCAAGACCGGGATCAATGGGAGATGGCAGGTTCGCATGAAATTGCCGATTTGGCTTATGAAAAATCATTAGAAATCTTAGATACATATCACCCGGAACCGAGACCTGACAATGTGCAGAGAGAACTTGATAGAATTTATTCAGAATTTGAAGAACGTGTAAAGGAGAAAAAAGCCGAAAAGGCTGCAGAAAAGAAAAAGATATAGATGTGTATGACCACTAACAACCCGGCCTCTTTTACGGTACCCTTTTGAGACCGGGTTGGTACTATGTGTTGGAAAAGCCGGGTAGGGTGTCCCCACACCCGGCCTTCGCGAAAAGGCTATGCGCATCGAGGTTCCGAGCTCATCAACGATTCTTAGACGGAGAAACGCCAATGATGGATATTGATGCAACCCTAAAAAGGGCCCAAAATAAATTTCAACAAGCGCTTTTGGTTGAAAAACAGTCCTATGAGAGAATTCATGAAACTACCAAGGCGGTGTTGGCAGAGGTCGGTGTCGAAACCCGAAATCGCACCGTGATATCACTGTTAGAGGCCACCGGTCTTGCCGGTTATGATGATTCAGTTGGTCGCTTATACCTGCTCCCGGAATTGATTGATCAAAGTGTTCAATCGGCTGCCAAAACGTTTTCGGGTGACGAGGGCCCAAATACACTGGGAATCGGGGGGATCCCGCCATTTCTATATCGTGAAGCGGATCCATACCCCATGCCGGCGTCTTACGACGAACTAGAACACTTGATCGAGATCGTGTCCGAAAATTTGGATGTGGTGCGGTTTTTAAGCCAGCCGGTCAAGGTGCACAAAGGTGACCCCTTGACCTGCAATCAGATCATGGACGGGCTCAAAGGCTGCCTCAAGGTAACTTGTAGCGCCTATATGTCCGGTGAGGAAGCGGTTAATTGGTTTGCCGGTCGGGAGGATTGGCACGATTCCATCTGTGGTATCAAATCGCCGCTGATCTGTATGGACGATATGATGGACGCCCTGGTTCGAAGTGCCCGCATTGGTAACAACCTGCGCTTAACCACCATGCCCTTGGCCGGACGCACCGCGCCACAGAGTCCTGAAGCCTGCATCGTCATAACCCATGCCGAGGTTATGTTTATGCTGGCGGTTACCCAGACAGTAAACCCTGGCATGTTGTGTATGTTCGGCGGTATGCCTTGCACAACCCGCCCCGATGGCGACTTGGACTATTCACATGACGGCATGGACCTACTGAATGTGGCGGTCGCCCGTTTGAACATGTGGGTTACTGGTCTCCCGAGTGTGCAATCAGGTGGCAGTACCAGTTTGAAAACACCGGGAGATTTAGCTGTTTCTGAAGGTCAACGTGGCCGCTCTATCTTATGTAAATTTGGCGTTCACAATGCCAGGCATTGTTTTGGCGTTTTAGATAATCTTAATTTTTTTAGTGAAGATTCCTTTTTAAGCGATTGCCAGGCACATCGTGAATACGTTTCCAACCATACCGATGATTCAAATCTTTTACCGTTGTATCTGACACCAGATCCACACGCCTTTGAGGTAATCCAGCGCGTGGCAAGTTTTGACTATCATGATGACTATCACACCACCGCCAATTTGAGTGCATTTGACAATTGGGCCCGGGATGTGGTCGAGAGAGGGATGCTGCCCCAAAAAACAATGTAAGACACCCATAACCAAAGTCTGTTTGCAGCTAACAGTCAAAAGCTTATACCTATTTTTAGTAAGGAGAAAGTATGAAAATTATTGTTTGCGTCAAACATGTACCCGACACTGCGGCCAATATTAAGATTGTGGGCGAGATCGGATTCAATGATTCGGTCAAATTCGTCATGAATCCCTACGACGAATACGCTGTGGAGGAAGCTGTCCGGACAGTTCAGCAGCATGGCGGCGAGGTCGTTGTCATTTCTGTGGGCGTACCGGCCGCTTTGAACACCTTGCGCAGTGCCCTGTCGGTGGGAGCGGACCGGGCTATTCTTGTCAAGACAGATTCCCAGTTTCTGGACAGCGATAGTACCGCCTTGGTCATCAAGTCCGTTATCGAACAGGATGGGATGCCGGATCTCATATTTACGGGCAAGCAATCGGTAGATAGTGAAGGCATGCAGACCCATTATCGCCTGGCTTCTAAAATGGGACTGCCGGTGGCATCGGACGTGGCCGCCTTTTCCATGCAAGACGGTCAGGCCAAGGTTGAATGTGAAATGGGTGGCGGCGATCGCGACGTCATCGCCATGTCGATGCCCTGCGTCATTGGCGCAACCAAAGGCCTCAACGAACCCCGCTATCCCAAATTACCAGATATCCTCAAAGCTAAGAAAAAGCCTCTTGAAGAAATGGAGCTGAGCGATTTGGGCATTGATTTGAGCATTAGTTCATCCGAAACAAACCATTTAACGTCCGTTAAAGAGCGTGGTGAGGCAACGATGCTGAATGGTTCGGTTAAGCAGATGGTAGCCGATCTTATCAATCGTCTCGAAAATGATGCCAAAGTACTATAAATAAGTTTGGTGCCCAAACTTATGAGAAGCGACTACGTCGTTTGTTATTTAAAAATCTCAGCAGTTAGCTGTAAACCAACTTAAAACCTAACACTTAAAACTTTTTTAAAGGTGAATATTATGTCTAATATCGGTATAATCATCGAACTTGATGGCGATGAGATTAAGGCGTCTAATTATGGCGTCATGACAGCAGGTCGCGATGGTGGCAGCATCGTTGCTCTGGTTTTCGGTGAAAATGGCGAAGCCTATAAAAGCGACCTCGAACGCTTTGGCGCTGAGAAGATTGTAACCATGCCTGTGATCGCAAGCCCAGCCCAAAAGGCCAGCCTACTAGCAGCAGCCATTAAAGAATTTGATTTGCAAGCGGTGATGGGTCTTGCCAGTTCCCGGGGACGCGATTTGCTGGCCCGCTGTGCGTGCAAATTGGATGCACCGCTGGCCTTGGATGTGATCAAAGTAAATCTTTCCGAGGGAACCGTACAAAAAAGTCATTTTTCCGGCAAAACAATTGCAATCATTAAATTAAATGGCAATCCTATGCTAATTGGCATGCGGCCCAATGTGATTGAAGCTGAAAAGAGCAGCACATCGGCCCAGATCATCGCCTTTGCACCGGATGTGAGTGAGGATGAGGGATTTGAGTTTATCGAAAATAAAAAAAGCGGTTCAGTTTCAGCCGATCTGACCGAGGCTGAAATCATCATCACCGGCGGACGCCCCATGGACTCATCTGAAAACTTTAAAATTCTTTACGAATGCGCCGAAAAATTGGGTGCTGCCGTTGGCGCATCCAGGGCCGCTGTGGATGCCGGATTTGCGCCGCATAGCATGCAGGTTGGCCAAACCGGCAAAACCGTTTCCCCCAAACTTTATATCGGTTGTGGTCTTTCCGGCTCTGTCCAACACTTTGCCGGCATGAAAACGTCCAAAGTCATCGTCGGCATCAACACCGATAAAGACGCACCCATATTTGGAAAATGTGATTACGGTATCGTGGCAGATTTGTTTGAGGTGGTGCCAGCGATAACAGAGGCGTTAAAGAATAGATAGGCTTCAAGACTAGAGGTTATAGCGTTCGAACGCCGCATCCACTATTTGATGCACCAATTGCCGATAATCTTCCATGGGATCCTGGCCGTTGCCATAATAGAGGCTATACATTTGGGGACTCCAGCTTTTAATAGGCTTTAGTCCCGGTATGCCGTTGACTTCGATAATCTTCAAACACCCTTGGACATCAAAACGCATATCCACGCGTACATGATCCAGGCAGTTTAAGGCATCAACCGCTTGCCGGCACAACGCCTTGGCTTCTATGGAACTGTGCTTCGGTACATTTATTTGGGTGATACCGACCCCGCGCATATCACTACGTAAAATCGGATAGCGACCATTGTGACCACCTTTGACCGTCACCACACCGGGTAGTAGTATTTGTTTCTCTCCATTTCCGATCATAAGAACCGTGTACTCCTCGCCGGGCAAGTAGTCCTCAATTAAAGCCGGTTGTTCGAAACGTTTATGGATATGGGTCACCTGTTTTTGCAATTCCATGTGATTGCTCACGACGCTGTTGTCACTGATACCAACGGATCTGGATTCGCAACTGGGTTTGACGAAAGCAGGGAATTGAACATCAGGTAACTCTTGGTTCATGTCTACCTGGTAATGGGCTGGGACGGAAATGCCACGCGACCACAGGATATTGTGAGTGGCAGTCTTATTGATCAGGTCTTTCATGGTCGGGGCGCTTGGACCGATATAGGGTATTTGGCGACGGTCAAAAATGTCTGCCAACCAGGCATCGTCATCCACATTTAGTCCGATAATATCTTCCTTGTCGGTGATATAATAGAGGGCGCTCCAAATCATGTCGTATTGATAGGTATCGATAGCGGTTAAAAAATCATCCATGGTATTCACAAAGGCGATTTCGGCAGCCTTGCCATCTGAGTTGAGCGCCGCAGCTAGCGTCTGAGTTACTTCAAGGTTTCCCCAGCCTTGGGCGTCACCGCCGGGGCCAGTAATAATGAGTAATCGCTTCACAATTGGTTCCTATCAGAATAATTCGGGTACATGTTCGTACTTGGACAGAGCTATGGCCGTTTGGGTTGAAACTGGATGGACCCGTTCCGAAATCGCCGCGATCTTGCCTGGATCCCATTTTACCTTTGAGACAACGCGGATATGTTGTCGGGTATCAAAGCCGTTATCATGGCAAGCGGCCAATAAATGATCGCTCATATGATGATTCGGATTGAGAATGGCCACTGGTTTTCCGGTCAAGGTTGTCAACTTTTCTTGAAACTGATCCTGACAATAACCAAAATGGGTACAACACAAAGCACCCAATACCTGTTGGGCAAGTGGGTTTATTTTCGAGACTGCCTCACCGAGAAATTTCTGGATCATATCATCCACCAGCAGACTTTGCGGTCCGTTTTCAATGGCGGTGGCCAACTGATCGCAAGGCTGCAGCACTATCCGGTTAGCGCGAATGCCTGCTTGCAATAAGCGTTCATGATGCATACGACTATTAACGGTGGTGACCGTTCCCAAAATTACCACCTGGGATTTAGCATTCATTAAAAGCTTGTTCGCTATCATATCCACACCAAAATCCACGATGTCAATTACAGCAATCTTGTCCTTCTGGTAAAATTTTGTAGATGGATAAAGCACGGATAGGGTGTTGCAGGCCAGCATGATAAAATCCGGTTTGAACTGCAGCATACTGTTCAGTGCCCTGTCAAACGTATCAATCTGTCCCTGCTTGTTTTCCAGCCGGTTATAACCTCTATCTTGCTGCGGCCAAGCATTGAAATAAATCAGTGAAAGTGTTTTAAAGTGTCGTTTTTTTGGTAGGGCACGCGCAATATCCGCACAGATGGCCATTCCACCGAGGCCAGAATCCACCACCAGGATGGTGACTTCCTCCTTTTTCAGAAATGCTTGGAATTTTTCAGATTGGTTATACATCATATTATCTTATACCATGATCATAATCAGAAATTGTGCGTGTCATCCACTCCACTACATGATCATAGGCCCACTGTGGAGAAGAATCAATTGTACCAGCTATGATGCGTGACATGGCATCTGTTAGGTGCTGGTTATGTTGCATGGTGGCGATGCGGTTGCGAAACATGGCCGCCCCTTTGGCTGGTTCGGTGTCTAATTTATCCATGATTGTTTTGATTTCGTTTCGAAAGCCCTTCATGCCGTAATATCGTAAATACCCGTGCCATGCTGACTGGGTGTGGGAAAAATCTTCCAATGGCAATGATACATCCTTTAGCTTTCTCAAAAACCACTGAAGTTTTTCATGGTTCAGTAATCGAAGGTTTTGGTTTAAAATCTCATATGGCACCAAACGAATATGTGTGATACCGGTTTTGGTAAATCCGACTTTTAGAAAATATCCGATCTTGCGCCACAATAGATCCACGGATTGATAAAAAACAAAGTTGCCCAAACTGTAACAGATGGGTACCTGTTGGTAAATTTGGATTCCTTGGGGAACATGCGGGTGGTGCCCGATGATCATGTCAGCACCGGCTGCAGCGATGCGCTGGAAGGCGGCTACAACATACGGCGGTGGATAGGGGATGTATTCAACGCCGGCATGACAGATAACAATAACAGCATGGACTTTTTTCTTAAGCGTTTGTACCAAGGTCACAACCCGATCCAGGTCCCACCCAAAAACGCCTGCATTTTCTCCAGCAGCGGTGAAATCCTCACCTTCACTAAAATTAATCAATCCCAATCGTATGCCGTTTGATGTAACCTCCAAGGGAGCCGCAGCTTCATCAATCGTGTCACCAGCGCCCAAATGCTGAATATGGTTTTGATCCAGCAAGGCCCGGGTCAATTGAAATCCGTCGTAACCAAAATCAAATACATGGTTGTTGGCCATGGTGGCTATCTCAAAGGGTACTTGTGTAAGACCGTCGATATGCGCAGCGGTACCTTTGAATGCAGCCCCGCTTTTTACAACTTCCTGCCCGTGATCGGTTAGCGGGCATTCGAGGTTGACAACGCGCATATCAACATTCTGCAATTCCGGCAGCAGGTCACCATAAACCGTCAGAGGTTTTGCAAGGATGATCTCTTTGAAACCGCGAATAGGCGCCCAGTCTGAACAAAAAACGATTTCAGTCTGGGGCTTTCCGACCTGGCTGTTTTGCCAGGTTCCGTTGTGCCAATCAATCTTATCAGCCATCGGATTCCTTACATCTGCCAGTTACGAGCAAGAAATTTAAGTGTGCTCATTTCATTTAGACTGTTAGCGCCTACCAGCCTAAATGCATACAGACTAACAGCCTGGTGTACCAACATATACTTTCGGCACCCGGGCAGTTAAAGACGATACGATCTCATAGTTGATGCTA
>CAZWEO010000002.1:0-74870 GCA_964633115.1 uncultured Desulfobacterales bacterium | reverse complement strand
ATATACTTTCGGCACCCGGGCAGTTAAAGACGATACGATCTCATAGTTGATGCTACCCACACGTTCTGCTATTTCATCAGCGCTGATAGCCTCGCTCCCCTGTTTTCCTAAGATGATCACCTCATCATTCAAACTAGCTTCGGGTATGTGCCCCACATCGAGCATGGTTAAATCCATACACACGCGTCCAATTATGGGCGCACGCTTTCCCCGAACCAGCATATGGCCCTGGGATGAAAGGATGCGGTCGTAACCATCCGCGTAGCCGATGGGGATAGTAGCGATACGTGTGGCAGCTGAAGTGGTATGGGTGCTGCCATAGCTGACCTTAAAGCCGGATCCCACGTCTTTTATCTGAATGATTCGCGATTTGATAGCCATTGCAGGTTTTAGATCAATGAGGCTGCGATCGATAGCAGGGGAAGGCCACAAGCCGTATTGCGAAATGCCGGGACGGACCAAGTCCAAATGCGAGTCCGGCAATTCTATTGTGGCAGCACTATTGGCAGTATGTCGGAATTTAAATTCAATACCCCGTTTATTTAAGGCATCCAACAATTTATTAAAGATGGCAAGCTGGCATATTGCATGGGTTTTATCCTTACTATCGGCATTGGCAAAGTGGGTGAAAATGCCCTCAATCTTAATTTTTTGAAGGGATGTGATGGCCTGGATGGTGTCCAATGCTTCTTTTTTTTGTCCACCTGCCGTATCTGAAAGGGCTATTTCATCTGCCATGACCCCCAGACGCCCCATACCCGTATCGACTTTAATGTGCCCACAGACCGTTTGATTGCATCGCACAGCTTCGGAGGAGAGTGCCTGGGCACTTTCAAATGAATTAATGCTGGCCCATATATTAAGGGAAGTCAAGGTGTCAACATAGGCGGGCAAGCATTGACCAAATAGTAATACCGGCGCCTTAATACCGGCTTCCCGTAGTTGAATTGCTTCGTCCAAACGGGCCACAGCCAAAAGCTGCGCACCGTTTGCCAGTGCGACCCGAGATACCTGGACTGCACCATGGCCATAACCATCGGCTTTGACAACTGCCATGATAGTGGCTGATGGGGAGGTAAGCCGTCGCAGTTCGCGGTAGTTATGTGACAATGCTTCCAGATCGATCTCAGCCCAAGTTAGGGCCGGTACTTCCGCTATATTTTGAGATGTGATCCCCATATTGCACCTTTTCCTGGCCATGCTATTTTAATGCTACGGACTTATGAATACATTTTTGGCTACGACCTGCCACTCAATTGGCCCCTGCCATGTCACCCTCTCCCAAAACGCAAACATTCCATGGGAGCAGGTTACAATTGTCCCATGGAATGTCTGGAGTCCATTTGATCCGATTTCCATAATTGGAAGCTCTTGTCAAATGTTATGCAAATACAGCTATTAGCCGAAATACTCCTTAATAAAGGTAACAAAACGCTCGTTTTCTTCATCTGTTCCCGGTGTTACCCTAAAATAGCCGGTTTTACCATGAATTTCACCGATTTTCTTAAGATAAATCTTCTGGTCCAGTGCGGCCTTCAGAATTTCTTCGGTGCTTTTACCGGTCATGGTGCCATCGATCAGCATGTAGTTGCCGTTGGCCGGGTAGGGCTTGAGACCGAGATTCTTGAGCTCTTCGGTAAATATATCCATCCATTTGTTGTTATGGGCTACCTTGTCCTTGACCTCATCGGGATTGTCGATGATGGCTTCAGCAGCGGCGGCCGACATCAGGCTGACGTTCCAGGGCAGGAACATGCGGTTAAAGGCCGCAACCATTTCCTCAGTACCAAGCACAAAGCCGAAGCGAACGCCGGCAAATCCATAGGCTTTGGAGAAGGTCACCGACAGAAATACCTGCGGATACTTTTTGATGAGATCGACCTTGGAAGGATGATCGGGGTTGTAATCCAGATAAGCCTCGTCCACACACAAGGGCACACCTGTCTCGCAAAAACGTTCCAGATCGGCATCATCAATAAAAACACCGGTTGGATTGTTGGGGTTGATAATAAGAATCAGTTTGGTTCTTTCGTTAATGGCTGCCAGCATGGCATCCACATCATATTGCAAGTCTTCCTCGCGTACCGGGATTTGAACCACCTTGGCATTACAGAGTTCGGCCCGCGGCGGGAAGAGCTCAAAGGTCGGTGTAGACAACATAAACTCGTCACCGGGCTGCAGGAAAACGCGCATCATAGCATCAATGGTTTCGGAAGAGCCGTTGCAGAGGGCCACATTATCCGGGCCGACGCCGTACATATCCGCAATTTTGGTTCTCAGGCGCAGGAAGCTATCCGGATAACGGTTGCCATTGCGAATGGCGTCCGCAACTGCTTCCACAACTTTTTCCGAAGGTTGAATCGGATTTTCATTGAGCATCAGACGGGCATGGTCCGGATTGGCCCAGGCTTTATCCAGGATGCCGACGTTGTACTCCCGTGACGTGTACAACCATGGAACGATCCAGTCTTTCAGTTCTTTTTTCATTTGGTTTTCCTTTCCTAAGTTTGCATAGGATCTTTGGGTTCAAGTTAATGTTTACAGCACCGATTCTAATGGTTTGTAAGGCAAGTCAAATGCTTCGGCAACTGCCTGGCAGGTAACCTTGCCATCGATGACGTTGAGGCCCTTAGCTATTTCCGGATTTTCCAAAGACGCAGTTTTATAGCCCTTGTTGGCTAGTTGGATGGCATATGGCAGGGTCGCGTTGGTGAGTGCAACCGTGGATGTCATCGAAACAGCACCGGGCATATTGGCAACGCAGTAATGGATGATGCCGTCGACTTCATAGATGGGATCATCGTGGGTGGTGGGTTTGGAGGTTTCAAAACAACCTCCCTGATCGATGGCGACATCTACAATCACAGAACCTTTTTTCATGATTGACAGCATTTCTCGCGTGATCAATTTGGGTGCCACGGCACCCGGAATCAGAACGGCACCTACCACCAGGTCTGCTTCGGCCAGTAGGTTCCGGAGGGTGGACGGGTTGGACATGAGGGGAAAACAATTTTTAGGCATCACGTCGGAAAGATAGCGCAGCCGCTCCAGGTTGGTATCCAGCAAATACACCTTGGCACCCATGCCGCAAGCCATCTTGGCCGAGTTGGTTCCCACGATGCCGCCGCCGATAACGATGACGGTGCCGGGTTCAACACCGGGCACACCACCCAAGAGTATGCCCTTGCCGTTGTAGGTTTTTTCCAGATATTTGGCGCCTTCATGAATGGCCATACGGCCGGCCACTTCACTCATAGGCGTCAGCAGGGGCAGTGAACCATTGGTTTTTTCCACGGTCTCATAGGCAACCGAAACCGACCCACTATCGATCATGGCGCGGGTCAGTTCTTCGGAGGCTGCAAAATGAAAATAGGTAAATAAGACCTGACCTTTGCGGATCAGGGGATATTCCACCGGAAGCGGTTCTTTGACCTTCATGACCATTTCGCTCTTCTCGTATATGGCCTGTGCGCTGGGCTCAATTTGAGCGCCAACTTTTACGTATTCTTCATCTGAAAATCCCGAGCCCTCTCCGGCTGTGGTTTCAATCATCACGGTGTGCCCATTGGCCGCCATCAGTTCAGCGCCGGCTGGTGTCATGGCCACACGATTTTCTTTTACCTTAATTTCCTTGAGTACGCCAACTTTCATGAAATCCTCCTTTGAGTGCGTGTGACAGTTAACCCCCGCCGAACTGGTCGGTGGGGATCTTTTGAGTCGTTATGCATTTTTCAGACACAGGTCGGCAAAAGCGACCATTTCCTCTGTAGCTTTGGAAAACTGTGCAGCGGTTCGTTGCAGCGCGGGATGGGTGTTATATTCATCACGCGTATAGCCGTCCACGGCGTAAGCTTTTTCAAAATACGGAATTTGCATAAGTTTATCCATGACGTCTTTGGGAATGTCTTCCAGGATACGATCCTTTTCAAAAACGATTTTATCTTGGTCCTTAAAATTGATGATTTGGTCGATAAAGCTCGGTGGGCAGGTGACGACGACAGCCGCGCCGGTTTTTTCCTCTAAATGGGGGATGCGGGTGACCCCATCCACGTCCGGTCCCACCCGCAAGGAGCAGGAAAGCATCTTGCTGTGGCAATCGTTATCGATCAGGTACTTATAGGCTTTTCTGAAGATGGCCAATTCTGCATGGCGTACTTCCATATCACTTAACTCAATATCCTTTTCGGTCGCAAAATCTCGCAATCCCCCCAGATCGCCGTATCGTGATTCCATATGAGTGATTACGGAACGCCATTTGCTGAGGTCTACATTGTTCTTTTTAGCGGTTTCAAGTCCCCGTTTGACCGATTCAGCACAATCCACCAGCTGCGGCAAAACAAAGGTGAGGGTATTGTTGGTGGAAATACCCTTGGCGGTTAAAAATTCAATTACTTCATATCCTTCCTTGGAACCCGGCACCTTGATCATAACATTTGGATTGATGGTCGCAATTTCCAAGGCTTGTTTGATCATGGCATCTTTATCAAAAGCGCTGCGCGGATCGGTCTGCCCGGATAGGAATCCTTCTTTGTATCCTGACTTTTCAAATAGGGGTAAATACGCGTCTGAACCGAGTTTCACGACTTGTAGATAGAGATTCCAAAATAGTGACTCCGTATCAATGCCGGGGTTTTCAGCGATAACTTCGGCGGCCTTCTTTTCCCACATGGGGATGTTGTCCTGAATGGCCTGCAAGGACAAGGGGGGATTGGTAGTGACACCCCGAAACAGCTGTGCTTCTGGGCTGGACGCATCGAACATACGGTCAAATTGGGCTTGCAGAACAGCCTTGTCAGAATCCTCAGCTTTAGCAAGCATCTTCTTGCACCAATTGTCGAAAATAATTGGTGAAGAATCCCACCATATTTCCATGCCAGGGCTTACGTCCACGAGCTTTTCAAACAGATTTCTTTCTTGCATTGTAGCCTCCTTGATTTGTTAAAAATGGTTTAACTTCTGTAATATTAATAGATTATCACAGTGCAAATTTGAATTCTCCTAATCATTATCAATAATTTGCCATGTTGTTTATGCAACTTTATTGTTCGGTTAGATGATATTGTCCCAATTCCACCGCAAAGGCATATTTATCGCCCCGGAAATAACCGCATAGGAATTCTACCGGCATATTTTTATCGTTATAAGTCACACTTTCCATGTACAGGGCAGCGGCACCCTTGTTTAGATGAAGAGATCGGGCAATGTCACCATTAAGACTCACGGCCGTAATCGTCTGTTCGCAGCGGGCTAGAACCGTATTAAAATTATGGGTGAAGATGGCATACAGGGATCCAGTCAAATCCATTTCCAAAATGCCGTCAAACAGATCTACCGGCAGATAGGTTTCCTCGTAGATCAGGGGTACGTCGTCACCGGTGCGCAAGCGTCGAATGGCGATGACCTGGCTGTCGGTTCCCAATGCCAAGGCCTGTGCAATCAGTTCGGTCGGATTTTCCAGTCCCCGTGATATTAATTGCGTGTTTACCTGAACACCGGCCTTGGAGAGTTCCTGTCCAAAACTGGAGATACGGTTCAGCTGGTGCCTAAGGGCGCTGGGTTCTGAAGCATTGACAAATGTTCCTTTGCCTTTCTTTTTGGTCAAAAGACCGTTCTTGGTCAGTTCGGCGATGGCTTGTCGGAGGGTGTTGCGGTTGACCTGACACATGCGCGAAAGTTCTACCTCTGAGGGGATTTTTTCCCCCAAAGGGTAGCGACCGATCTGAATGGCTTCTTTGAGCCAAGCACTGATCTGTAAATATTTAGGAATAGGGTTGTTGGGATCTACTATCTGCATGTTGTTTCCATCTTACCTGTAATCTGAAGCGCTCGATTTAGGATTTAATTGATCCATTTGGCTGTATACCGCGACTATGCCAATGTCCGGATTTTCTTTTCGATATCATCTGGGTCAAGTCCTTGAAACTGTATCTGTTCGGATAGACCACCGCGGCCCTCGCGACTTACGCCCATGTGCGCGTATTTTGTCGTATAACCGCGGCTCAAAAGCCGAGTGCCGTAGCGGACACCCAAACCTGATTTAATATTTTGGGTTTCCACCAACAGAACAAATCCGCTTTGGCCCACTTTCGCGAGTATGTCTTCATCCACAACATTTAAAGTGGGCTTATTGATCAGACCGATATCGAGGCCCTCTGAACGCAAGCGATCCACCACGTCTAAGCAACGATACAGCATTTCCCCGTAAGAGACGACATAGCCTTGCTGGCCTTCGCGAATGACCTCGTCTTTTCCGGGTATAAATTCGTAATTATTTTCGTAAAGCGGCTGGCCTTCAGTATCAAATATAAACGGAGTGGCCGATCGGGTTGAAAATATGAAACGCAGACCCGGATCATTGAATATCCGCACTAAAACTGCCTTCAATTGATGGGAATCTGCTGGAAAATAAAGGCGCGTGTTGTCTTCCTCGCCCAAACCATTGTCGGCAAAAAAGTTGTTGATACCAAAATGGCAGGTATTGTCGGCCATATCATCGACACCGGCGTGGGAAAAATGGGCCAGTAGATTACTGCGATTGAGACGCGCCATGGATATCTCGGAGACCACCATCTCCAAAAATGCAGAAAATGTTCCGAAAATGCCTTGTTTGCCAGCCTCTGCGCCAAAGCCAGCAGCCACAGAGAAATTATTACGTTCCATAATGCCGCCATGCACATAGACTTCTGGAAAAGTTTTGCGAATATGATGCAAACCACAGGATCCCTCCAGGTCGGAATCCACCACCAGAACTTTGGATTGGCGGTCGGGCATGTCTTGAAGCAAGTCACAGACAATCTTGCCAAAATTGTCCCGGTTTTTGGCCTTTTCCGAACTGGAACCCAAATAGGTTCTGCCAGGTCCTTTTTCAGGCGCATTTTCAAGGAGGTCGGCGGCTGCATCACGGCCTTTCTCCTTGAGGTAATCGATGGCCAGATTCACCGGAATAACATCATGCCCCTTGGGTGTGCCTTCAATACCTTTAATACCAACGCCCATCTTACGATAGTTAATCAGTGCCGTGGGGCCATTTGCGGTCAGCAGTTTTTGAATGCTGCGATATAGTGCCGGCAAATCTTCACCGTCACAAGTGTCCACTGGCATACCATGGCCTTTTAGTGTGTCGGCCACGCTGAAGCCTTTTAGGTACTCGCTGGGGTGTCCGGCAATGGTGACATCATTGTCATCGATCAGTAATTTGACATTCAAATTTTGGGCGATGGCATATCGAGCAGCTTCAGCATCGCCGCCTTCTTGCTGGGATCCGTCGCTGCCAAAAAGGATAACGGTTTTTTCGGGATTGGCAGCGGCGATGCCGTTGACGTAGCTCCACAGATGGCCCAATCTGCCCGAGCTAAAAAATATGCCTTTGGCATCGTCTCTTTCCGGATGTCCATAAAGGCCGCTCTTGAACTCACGATAGTGGAAGAGGGATTCGATGGGCATATGGCCATTCAAGGCTGCCATCTGGTACTGGGCAGCTACCCGGTGCCCGGCTTCATCGAAATAAACCGGATAAATGCCATCACTATTTTTCATGAAGCCATCAATGACCAGTAGCTCCGGAACGATATCAAAGGCTCCACCGGTATGTCCGCCCAGGCCTTTGGTGTTGGCATAGGCCGTAAAAAATACAATACTATCCCGAATCAATTGAATATTTAAAGTCAACCGTTCCAATTGATCCTGGCTGATTTCAGAATGGGAAAGATCAAAGGTTACCGGGATATAACTATCCAGATCTAGCGGAAACTGCATGGACGTCCTCCTTTTTTTGATTCGGGAAATTGGATATTGTGGGGCTTTCAAATAAAATCGTGTTCCACGATTTTATGAAACGCGACTACGTCGCTCCTATGCTAAAGACCAAAATCTTATCCCTACAGCAATTCTTTCGGCGAGGAGTTTGGTTAAAGCTCACTCGAAGGCCTCAAGTCGAGTTGCAGCAGGGTATTTCGAAACTTTTCCGAAATCTTTGGAATTCCGGTTACGCTCTTTTTCATAAAAGTGGATCTAAATCTATAATTTGAATTCATCCCACGATGCATGCCGCTGGGAATTCAAATTTAAGTATAGAGTTATAGCTGTATATACAGCTAATCTTTTAATTAACAAGCTGGCCAAAGTCAAGCACTATTTTGGTAAAATTTGATTTGATTTTTGGAAGGAAAATTCAATTTAGGCAGGGTGATTTTCCTCGGGTTCTTCAGTTTCTATATGGCGATAGCCAGAACCTTTTACGATCAGAAATATCCAGCCGCCTGCAGCAAGCAAACCGATCCATATATAAGCACCACCAAATAGGTAAAAGAGTATACCAATGGCTGCGATAAAACACACGTAGGCCAGAAAATATCGGATAAATCCCGAGACATTTTTATTTAATGACATGACAATGGCAGCAACAAAGAGAACCAGAATGCCAGTGCCACTGATAAATATAAGGGCTGTTTTCATCAGAATAATAGTTAAGAATTATATGTAAGCAAATAATTAAGTATTCTATTTTAACCAATAGATATATTTGTAAATTTGAAACTGATAATTATCTAGAATTTGATGCGAATCGTGTTTTTTTATGCCTACGATCACAACAGGCAGTATACATGAAATTTATTCATATGTATATATTGCTAAGCAAATGATCCTTGATATTCCGATTTCTTTGAAGCATTTAAGGCTGGGTGATATTGAGCAATGTTCGAAGGCTAATTTATAAGCCGTATTATTCGTCATTGACCTTACCCCAAGAGCCAGGTATTTTAAAATACACATTTCATTAAGACTGATTATTACAAAGCTATAATAACGCATACCGTAAAATCGCATTCGATTCTACGGGGAGTGTAATATGCTAATTAAAGCCTCCGACTACATTCTACCTTTGGTGATCGGAAAAAAGAATTCTGAGAATCCGTTTGCCCAGTTAAATCGGTTTGTGGGCACAGCTTTTTATATCGGCGCAAATGGTGTGATTGCGACCTGTGGACACATCGCCTCAGCACCGGCATACGATGAAAGCCTGATGGCCTACGATTTAAATTTGCAACGATTCCTAAAATTGGAAATGCTTCAAATTCATCCTGAAATGGATTTTGCCATCGCGCGCACCGGTGTAAAGCAGAATAAGTATCTGAAGTTGGTCAAAACTGAGATGCATCCGATTGAGCTGGGCACCAATATATCCTCTTTTGGCTATATCAATGCCGGTAGGGTCGGGTCGGATTTACGTCTGGAAGATAAATATTTTAAAGGCTACATATCTTTTATTGGCACCAAGCCCGATACCTCCCTAAGATGCCGCACCGTATGCGAACTAAGCTTTCCCACATTGAATGGTTTCAGCGGCGCTCCGGTGTTTTTCGAAAACAGAAATTCCCTGGTCGGCATGCTTTACGGCAACCGAGAGTCCAAGATCGAGGTTTTATCCAATACCCTGGTTGAGATCAAAGGCAAAGCCGTAACCAAGAAGCACCCCAGATCCATGGCCTTGGGCCTGATGCACACGGTTAATGATATTGTAACGTTTATCGATGATATGGGCATCAAAGTTAAAGGCGGATAATTATCCGGACCGCCATTGGATGTTAGATGGGGTATTGAAACCACTTTTAAGACCGAATGCCATTAGCAGGCCTATAACGCTGAAAGCGGCCATAAAACAAATTGCCATTTGGTAATCGCCGCTTTTATCGAACATCCATCCTACCATCATGGGTCCGATGGCAACGCCGCAACAGGCTGAAAAATTTACGATTCCGAAAATACTGCCGTGCGCATCCATACCGAAAATCTCAGCTACGATGGTAGACATTATCACTGATCCGCCTGCGTAGCCGAATGCATAAATAATCGCAAACAAATAGAGTGCCCACATTTCCTTGGCCCCTATGAGCCAGAATAGTCCGATGGACATGGCAGCCAGGCCGATTAGAAAGGCGCGTTTACTGCCGATCCTATCGGTAACAACCCCCATCATTATTTTAGCACCAAAAACGACACCGCCGAATACCGATAGGACCCTGGCTGCCTGGTTAGAAGAGAATCCCAAATCAATGGCATGCGGCGCGATGTGAACGATAATGATAAGTGAAAGACCTCCCCACAAAAAACATATGGTGCAAAGGAGCCAAAGTTGGCCTGTCTTTAGGGCAATCCCCATAGCAACCGATGCGCCATGGGCTTGTGCGGATTCTGATGATTTTACTCGCTGGTGGCTTGCCGGCAGTTCCCCTGGGGCAGGATTTTTCAATAATTGCGCCAGACTGACAACACAAATGATTACGCCGACACCCACAATTATATAGGAGGTTCTCCAACCGAAGCTCTGAATCAGTTGATTGGAGATAGGTGTCATGATCATCGTACCCAGTCCCATACCAGCCGCAATGATCCCGACCATTAAACCCATTTGCTTTTCGAACCATCGGGTCACCGTGGAAACCAGCGGAACATACAAGCCACTGAGACCAATACCAATCATCACCCCATAATATAAATACAGTTGCCACGACTGTGAGATGCGTGACATGAGCAACAATCCTACCCCCATACAAAGCCCACATATGGTTACCACCCAGCGGGCACCGAAACGATCATTCATACGCCCCATGAACATCCCGCCGAGGCCTTCCAAAAGCATGGCAAGCCCGAAAGCGCCAGTGGTAATTGCCCGTGTCCAACCGAACTCTCTTAGAAGCGGTGTAAAAAATACACCAAAACTGTAATTCGTGCCCCAAACTATTACCATAATGGTTAAGGCCGCAATAACGATGGCATGCCCAAAGAATAGGGGGGATTCGATTAAGTTGCTTTTTTGCTGCATGCGTGCTGATAGGGTATTATTGAAATGACGTCAAGTTATATTTAGACACCAATTACTTTAGTAGCATCCATTTTCAACGATTCGCAAAGGGCAAGCTGTGTAGGAAGTTTGCCCTTTTGTTTTCATGACAGCGTTGATTAATGTTCCCTTTTTGGGATTGCTTATTGACATTCCCATTTTGGGAATATATAGTAATTGGCATGAGGATTATAGCAACCAAAACGATCAATGCTTACAGAGAATGTTACCCTGAAGCAGATGATGCATTGAGGTCGTGGGTAAGCCTCATAAATAAAAATAAGTTTGAACATTTTCCCGGTCTTAAGAAAATGTTTCCTGGCGCGGACTTTGTCCCACCGGATAGAGTTATATTTAACATCAAAGGTAATCATTTTAGGTTAATAGCCGCATTTGATTTTGGGCGCCAGGTAGCATTTGTCAAATGGTTTGGCCGGCATAAAGATTACAACAAAATAGAACCTTCGGAGGTGAAACATGAATATCCGCCCTGTTAACACAGAGCAGGCATATGATGAGGCTATCGAGCGTATTGAAACGCTTTGGGGAGCTGAGTCAGGTACTCCCGAAGGCGATGAGCTCGATGTTCTGCTCACCCTGGTTGAAGTATACGAAAAAGAGAACCATCCTATCCCGCCTTCAACTCCTATTGAAGCAATTAGCTTTGTTATGGATCAGAGGGGTATGAAACAGGCAGACCTCGTGCCTTACATTGGCAGCCGCTCGAAGGTCTCTGAGGTCCTAAGGGGCAAGAGAACTCTTTCTCTCTCTATGATCCGATCACTGAACACTCATTTGAATATCCCCGCAGAGATTCTAATTTCGGAAGGCATCAATTTCCCTCCTGATGGGGAAGATGTCAAATGGGGCAGCTTCCCCGTAAAAGAAATTGTCGACCGTGGTTGGGTGGCCGGATTTGACTCTAAAACCCAGAATGAAGAAGTAATGCGCGAGCTGGCCGCTATGGCTTGTGCCGACTTATATTTCACAGAGCAGAACTATGCGTGTTCGCGCCAGGGAGCCAGATGCAGTGAAAGGGACGATCCATATGCAATCGATGCATGGATATTAGGTGTGCTTGCCAAGGCTGAGCAGATTGAGTGCAAGGTGAAATTTAATCCTGAGGTCCTCAATGAAGGTTTTATCACCAAGGTAATTTGTCTAAGTGGTTTAAATGATGGACCGATTAAAGCCAGAGAATTTCTCCAGAACAAAGGAATAAAACTGGTTATTGTGCCTCATTTTCAGGGAACTTATTTAGATGGGGCCGCATTGATAAACAAAAGAGGTGAACCAATTATTGCTTTGAGTTTAAGACACGATAGGCTTGATAATTATTGGTTTACGCTCGCACACGAACTGGCTCATTTGGTATTAGGCCATGTGCATAGTGCAGAAGGCCAATGCATTATAGATAATCTTGATTTAAGGGGGTCTCAAGACGATAAAGAGAATGAAGCAGACGAATTAGCCATGGAGTCCTTGATCCCAAACAAACTGTGGAATAATCATCCGGCACGCAAAACAGGCAAAATAAAGGATGTCTTAAATCTGGCTTTAAAGGCGGACGTTCATAAATCAATTGTTGCTGGCCGGATCCGCTACGAAAGAAACAACTATAAAATTCTTTGGCCCCATGTTGGGAAAGGTATGGTTAGAAAACAATTTATAAACTGAAAAAGGGGTTATGACAATCTTTTTCAAATGGTATAGGTCAAGCGGACGGTAGACGAATCCCACAAAACATAGATCCTTGTCGGCTTTTCACAAAGCAAATATCAATCGGCTGATTTTGCAGGTATGGTTGATCCGCAGAATTTGCAGTTCACAGTTTCCCTTCTTTGATCTGAAGAAACGATCTGGCCTCTATCGCACGATGGGCAGATGCGTTTATTGCTAAGAATACGAAGAAGTGTCGATACAAAAAATGGATTCAAAGTCTTGACTCCTAATCTGGAATTTTCAAAGGCAGCAGAAAATAACAACACTGCGAGAGCTGTCAAGTTAATATTATCTTGGCACCCACTTATTTTTCTCTAAATGGGATAAGTCAAGCGGATATTCGGTCTTGGAAATTACCAGATCGTAAAGGATATTTGGCTCGAACTGCTTTCCATATAGACTCATGGTAATGTTTTCAGAAGCTCCACCAGCATGCCCCACAACTTCTTTCAGGTATTTTTCGTCAGTACCATGTTGCTTGTGGAAATTGATAAAGGTGTGCCTGAAGCTATGGAATGTCTTTTTTCCCTTTTCTGCTTTAATGCCAGCTCTTGTCTTGAACTCTGAGAACCATCTGCCAAGACCATGGCCCCACCTATTGTTTACCCTTTTGAGATTCGGAAAGAGCCTCGCATTCTTGCCTCTTGGTCGGACAATATCACGAAATTCTATAAAACGTAGATCCTCGGTCAAGAAGGGGTGCAATGGAACAATTCGCTGCTCACTATTCTTTATCGATTTCAGTTCTGGAGCATCGGACTGTTTAATATCGAGGCACCATAATCACGTATTCAAATATAAAGGCGAACCGGTATCAGATATTAGAGCTTCATTGCGTAGAGCCTGTAAAAAATCTGGAATTACATATGGACGGTTTAAACGTGATGGTTTTGTTTTTCACGATCTGAGGCACACCTTCAACACCAATGCAAGAAAAGCCGGTATCCCTGAATCAGTTATAATGAAAATTACCGGTCATTCCACCAGAGAGATGTTCGATCGATATAATTCCGTAGATAAAAAAGATATGGAAAATGCCGCTAAAATGATGGGGGTATTTTTACAGAAGTGTGACCAAACTGTGACCAAGGGCAAAAAAGAGGCCTTTACCGAAAACGGCAAAGGCTCTATAACTAATTGAAATCATTGGTGGTGCCGAAGGCCGGACTTGAACCGGCACGGGTCGCCCCACTACCCCCTCAAGATAGCGTGTCTACCAAGTTCCACCACTTCGGCACAATCAAATGAAGGTTTTATTCGGTTTTTTCAGCTTCACCTGCTGGTTGCTCTGCTGGAGCCGGCTGTGCCTCGGTTTGCTTTTCCTCGATAGGCGCAGCATCCATAACAATGGACTTACTACCCTTATCCCCGGACATATAAGCCAATATGAGGGATGTCAGCATAAAGACGACGGCTGCCACAGTGGTGGCCTTACTTAAAAATGTCGAAGCACCGGTACTGCCGAACAGAGTTTGGCTGGAGCCACCGCCGAAAGCGGCACCCATGTCAGCACCTTTACCGGTCTGAAGCAGCACGATCATGATCAGAGCGATGCAAACGACTACGTGGATAACAACAATAATTAAAGACATAATATATTCTGTTTTAAATTTTGACGGTTTCGTACAAGATCCAACTCCTGTGTTGTGCTGCATTTCGCAAACAATCAACGTACAAATAGTACGCCTCATATTTACAAAATTTGCACGCCTTGAATTTAGACCTTCTACAAAACCGTCTGGTTTGGGCTTTCTACGATTCTATCAAAAGCTTTTAAGATTTAAGCGGTAAATTTTGTTTCTTATCTTTTTGAGCAGATCAATATTTTTTCTAAAAATCTAAAACGCTTAGAATTTTACGATGCGGCTGAACGTATCCGCATCCAAGCTAGCACCGCCGACGAGGGCGCCATCCACATCAGCCATTGACATCAACTCGGCGATATTGGCTGGTTTAACGCTTCCACCGTAAAGTATCCGAATAGATTGCGCAAACTCGGCGCCAAAGGTCTTATCGAGCTGTCCCCGCAAATATTGATGAACTTCCTGAGCCTGCTCAGATGTGGCGGTTTTACCAGTGCCGATGGCCCATACAGGCTCATAGGCAATCACCAAATCAGCCATATCTTCCAAAGCGATATCTTGTAAACCATCTGTAAGCTGTTTGTCAAGCACAGAAAAGGTGGCATCCGCTTCCCGCTCGGTTTCGGTTTCGCCTACACAAAATACCGGCACCAGCTTATGTCGGATGGCGGCCACAATACGCTGATTGACGGTTGCATCAGTTTCATTAAAATACTGGCGCCGTTCAGAATGACCGATAATCACATGTGTACATCCGGTCGACACGATCATGGGCCCCGAAATTTCACCGGTGAAAGCACCTTCGTCATGCCAAGAAAGATTCTGAGCCCCAATCTGGACATTGCTGCCTGCGACGGTCTCGGCAACTTGGGAAAGGGCTGTAAAGGGTGGGGCAATCATGATATCCACCGCCGACACACCGTCCACCAACTCTTTGAGCTTTGCGATGGCCTCAACTGCTTCTGGGCAACTTTTGTACATTTTCCAATTGCCAGCAATAAATGGTCTTCTGTTGGTCATTTCTTCTTCTCCTTAAATTAATAAAAGGCTATTAGGTCGTTAGACTGTAAGGCTATTAGATGTTCAGCGGTTAACGTCCTAACAGCCTAAAAAGCAACAGCCTAACAGCCTAATGTGTCGAATCCTCTAATCTTCAATCTTAGAATTAAAAATTTTTGAATGGATGGACGGCTAGTTACGCCTAGAGGTTATTACCCATCATAGCCGCCAAATCCACCATCCGATGGGAATAGCCGGACTCATTATCATACCAGGACAGTACCTTAACCATATTGCCGATGGCATAAGTTGTAGCCGCATCCACGATGGAGGACAGGTCGGTGCCATTAAAATCGGTCGAGACCAGTGGCAGCTCTGAATATCCCAAAATGCCGGACATTTCGCCTTCTGCAGCCGATTGCAAGGCCTGATTCACTTCGGACGTGGTCACCCCGTCTTTTTCAATTGTGGCAACCAGGTCTACTATGGACACATTGGGTGTGGGCACCCGAATGGCCAAGCCGTTGAGCTTGTCGGTGAGTTCCGGCAAAACCAGGGATACTGCTTTGGCAGCACCGGTGGTAGTGGGAATCATGGAAAGCGCTGCAGCTCGAGCGCGACGCAGGTCTTTGTGGGGGAAGTCCAGCAACCGTTGATCGCCGGTATAGGCGTGAATAGTGGTCATCAAGCCGGATTTCAAGCCAAAATTTTCAAGCAAAACCTTGGCAACCGGTGCCAGACAGTTGGTTGTACAGGAAGCATTGGAAACGATGTGGTGGGTCTTGGGATCATATTTGTTGGAGTTGACACCCATGACGATGGTGATATCTGGATCTTTGGCTGGTGCCGAGATAATTACCTTGCGGGCGCCAGCGGTCAGATGTTTGGACGCATTTTCGCGATCCCGGAACAGACCAGTGCATTCAGCCGCGATATCAATCCCCAGCTCCTTCCATTTGAGCTGTTCGGGATCCTTTATGGATGTAAAGGCGATGGATTTGCCATCCACTTCAATAGTGTCGCCTTGGGCTTTAATTTCCAAATCCAACTTGCCGTGCACCGAATCATAGGTCAGTAGATGTGCCATGGTGGCTGCGTCCGTCAGGTCATTGATAGCAACCACGTCAACATCCGGATGCTTTAAGGCCGCTCGAAAAACCAATCGGCCGATTCGGCCAAAACCGTTAATCCCAATCTTGATGCTCATGTTTTCCTCCTGTCTATTTGCTCTAATGAATATGGCTATACTTGCAGATGCTATTTGCGCTTATTGCCCTTTAAGATGCCGCTGGCCATGGAGATACTTTTTTTGCCATAAGCCTCCAAACACTCGGCAAGCTTGGTGAGTTCCATGTCGGGGCGTGAATTGATCGCCTTGATGAGAACGGGAAGGTTGACGCCGGATAAGACTTCGATGCGGCCTTCTTCAAGAAAAGAATAACTCAAATTTGAGGGGGTGCCACCGAACATGTCCGTCAGGATGAGGGTGCCCTCATCCGATTGTACATTTTTGATGCCTTTAGCGATTTTATCTCTGAGAACATCCACTTTTTCATTTAAATCGATGGATACGGATTCAATGAGCTCCGGTTTTGAATCGACAATAAATTGTGCGGCGTCTATCAGAGAATCGCCGAGCTGCCTATGGGTTACAATAACGATGCCAATCATGGTATGTCCAATTTTACGTTTTGATTATAAGCAATGTCCACCCGCATATACATCTCACGCCATGTTATCCACCTTGACATGATGAAAAATTGAAATGTGAAAGGACATTATCTTTGGATATAGGTTAGTCAATATTAAGGCATAAATTCGGAAACACAAATTTTTTTTCGTTTTTTTTGTTGATGAAATCAACACCATACCGGTTGTCATCATCTCAAAAATCGATACTCTTGGATAAAAGCCTATTTTCTTGCTAAAATGAAATTCAATCGGAACATATTTTGGACAACCGGTATTACTGAATTAGGATTCCTGCACAATATCTCGATGAGTAACCTTGATATCGCGACCTTCCCGCAGCACGTGGGCATATATTTCCCTGGCAATGTATACAGACCGATGGCGGCCACCGGTACACCCTATGGCAATGGTAAGATATGTTTTGCCCTCCTTTACATATAGGGGGATCAAATAGTCAAGCAGATCGATGTATTTTATGAGGAAGGTTTGGGTCTCAGGCTTGCCGGCCAAAAACTGTTTTACCTGCTCTGATTCACCATCCAGGTCACGCAGGTGGTCAAAAAAGTATGGATTTGGCAAAAAACGGACATCGATGATTAGGTCGGCATGATGGGGAATGCCATATTTAAAGCCAAAGGAAAGTACATTGATACGCAAGGGAGCTATATCGGCATTCTCTCTGACAATGTTAAATATTTCGGATTTTAATTCGTGAACTGTATAGTGGGTCGTATCGATAATGATGTCGGCTTCATCCCGCAATCCACTTAGCGATTTTTCTTCAGCTCGAACACCTTCAATCAAATTTTTGCCGCCTGCCAGCGGATGATTGCGACGCGTCTGGGAATAGCGCTGCAACAGAATATTTTCCTCGGCTTCCAGAAATATGATTTCAAAACTGTATCCCTGCTTCTTTAGGGATGCCAGCACAGATACGTAGCTGGAAAGGAAATCTTGCTCACGCAGATCCATGACAAAAGCAAAGCCGGAGTGGTTATCATTGTTTTTGACTGGTAGGTCCAGAAAATTGGGCAGCAATACCACCGGCATGTTGTCGACGCAGTAATAGCCGGCATCCTCAAAGGCGGCGATGGCAGTACTTTTACCTGATCCGGAACGTCCCGTAATGATGAATATCTTGCTTGATTCCAACTTAGAACTCTTCGTCTTCGCCGGCAATGACCTGATAGAGCTCATCGCCGGTTTCAGCCTGGAACAGTTTTTCTCTAAAAGGCTCCTGCTTTAGCAGTCGGGAAATGCGCGCCAGCATTTTTAGGTGCAGACCGGTATTGTTTTCCGGCGTTAACAAAAGGAAGAAAAGATGGGTGGGTTTACCGTCAATGGAATCAAAGGCAACACCCTCGCGGCTGCGTCCGAATCCAAGCGTGATAGCATTCAAATCTTTTAATTTACCATGCGGTATGGCAACACCACCACCAATGCCAGTGCTGCCGAGCTTTTCGCGTTCGGTCAGTACGTTAACCAGCATATCCACATCAAGGTCATTGGCTTTAGCGAGAGGGGCAGTCAATTCTTTGAGCGTGTCGCTCTTATTGTTGGCCGCCAAATCGCTAATAATGGCTTTGCGGTCGAGTGCCTCCAGAATTTTCATGAGTAGCTCACAGGTGTTCGTTTCAGCTGATGGGTTGAATCAGGCCGTAATGGCCATCCTTGCGCCGATAAAGGACATTGACACGACTATCACGCGCGTTGGTAAAAACCAAAAAATTATCATCCACCAATTGCATCTGCATGATGGCTTCATCCACGTCCATGGGTTTATAATCGATACTTTTTATCTTAATTTGTTTTTCAAAATCATCTTCGGCCGAAATGGCTTCAGGGCCTAGACCACCTTTGGCTCTATGTCTGGCACCAGATCGCTTGTCGCTAAGTTTTTCTTTGCTTTTTTTGATCTGCTTTTCGAGCTTGTCCAGTACCATATCAATAGCTGAATACATATCTTCGGTTTCTTCTTTACCTTGAATATTCAATCGATCTCCGTTGATATTGATTTCAGCAATGTGTCTAAATTTTTCTACGGAAAGAACCACACTCGCTTCTGCGGGGTTGGAAAGGTATTTATCAAAGCGGTCTAATTTATCGGCCACATACGATCTTAGGTTTTCAGAGGAATCAATATTCTTGAAAGTAACCGATGTTTGCATACACGTCTCCTTATAATTGTTTACGTTTATTTGAGGATAATACGCCCAGCATTTCACGGTATTTTGCTACGGTTCTGCGGGCGATGTCAATGTTCTGTGCCTTAAGCATTTCAGCCATTTTGCTGTCGCTGTATGGCTTTCTGGTATCTTCTTTTTCGATAATCTTACGAATTTTTTCTTGCACACTGGCGGAAGCGATGGCTTCGCCATGGATCCTTTTTATGGAACTGTTGAAGAAATACTTGAGTTCAAATATGCCTTGGGGCGTGTGGGCATATTTATTAGTTGTGACCCGGCTAATGGTTGATTCATGCATCTCAATATCTTCGGCCACATCGCGCAGAACCATGGGTTTGAGATGGGCGATTCCCTTTTCAAAAAAAATTCGCTGAAATTTGAGAATACTTTCCATGACACGATAAATGGTTTTCTGACGTTGATGAATACTACGGATAAGCCAGGCTGCGGATCTCATTTTATCCTGAAGATATTCCTTGGTTTCATCAGTAATCTTCTCGCCGCGCGACATGGCCTTTTTGTAATACGAGTTTACCTGCAGTTTGGGGAGGCCATCGTCATTTAGAACGATGACAAAATCTTCTTCATGCTTGTATACATAAATATCTGGTGTGATGTATTGGACATCTGACTGACTAAACTGTCTGCCAGGTTTTGGCTCCAATCCTTTGATCACATTTACAGCCACGATGACATCGTCCATGCGTACCTTGAGGGCTTTGCAAATGGCACGGTAGTTCTTGTTTTCCAGAAATTTGAGATAGTTTTGGACGATATCGGTCAGGATTGTATTTTCACCGAGACCCAAATGATTGATCTGAATCATCAAACATTCACTCAAATCTCGGGAACAAACACCGACGGGATTAAAGGTCTGCAAGGTTGCTAAAACTGTGCGTACTTCTTCCAGTGTGACCTCACACTGTAGGGCAATTTCATCCAAGCTTACGTCCAGATAGCCATCTTTGGTTAGATTCCCAATGATGAAACTGCCAATTTCTTCATCTTCAGAATTTGGTGATATCATTAAAAACTGCCAGAGCAGGTGATCGCTCAAGGACTCTTTTTTGGATATGAAGGAATCAAAACGGGGAGCTTCGCGGCCTTCTCTTTCAACTGGCATGCGCCCAGGTGAATTGTACTCTTCAATATAATTGCTCCAGTCGATATCTTCGTTCAACTTTTCTTCAAAAGTAACTTCCTCGGTCTGCTCGACGGGTTCGCTCTCAGTTTCCGTTTTTTCCGGCGTAGTTTCAGGTGTTTCGGTTTCCTGAGTTTCTTCCAGGGCCGGGTTTTCTTCCAGTTCCTGTTTGATCTTCTCCACAAGTTCGAGACGTGAGAGCTGGAGCAGCTTGATGGCCATCTGCAGCTGTGGCGTCATGATAAGCTGTTGGGTGAGTTTCAGCTGTTGTCTAAGTTCAATGGCCATAATGTTTGATTAAGATCTTAAAAACCCGCTAAGGGAAAGGGTCCAAGGATTCGAGCATCCAAGGGTTCAAGTGTTTGTTGTCAATTAAAAAGCTACCGCATTTATTTTATTCAGTATTTCGGAACATTTTCCATTATACTTTAATGGTTTGCTCCAGAAATTTAACATTTTCATCACCAAGCCTTAAACTTCCCTTGACCCTTTAATCCTTGAATCCTTCATGAATCATGGGAGCAATCGTAATATGAGATGAATCTTTTAGCGTATCAAATTATAAGTTAGTACCTTATAATTTAAATTCATCCCCCAGATAAATCCGTCGCGCTATTTCGCTGGAGGCAATTTTTTGCGGTGATCCATACTCGATAACGGTTCCATCACTTAGTATATATGCTTTATCACAAACCTCAAGTGTTTCGCGTACATTATGGTCTGAAATTAAGATACCGATACCTCTTTTTTTAAGGTGACCGATAATGTTTTTTATATCGATTACCGCCAAAGGATCGATTCCAGCAAAAGGCTCATCCAATAAGATGAATGCCGGATCGGTTACCAAGCACCGCGATATTTCAAGACGCCGTCTCTCGCCACCCGACAACACATTGGCACGCTGCTCAGCCAGTTTTTCGATACCCAATTCGCTGAGCAGTGAAGTGGCACGTTGCTGGCGTTCTTGCTTTGAAAACGGCAGTGTCTCCAATATCGCCATGATATTTTGCCAAACCGTCAGCTTTCGGAATACCGAGGCTTCCTGCGGCAAATAACCGACACCATTGCGTGCCCGCTGGTACATGGGCATATGGGTAATATCGTCCTGATCCAGAAAAACAGCCCCGCCGTCAGGCCTGACCATACCCACCGTCATGTAAAACGTCGTCGTCTTGCCGGCACCGTTGGGCCCCAGCAGACCGATGACCGCACCGCTTTGGACACTTAAACTGACTGTGTTGACCACCTTTCTGCCGCGGTATATCTTTACCAGCTTGTCAACCCTTAGTTCAGCCATGTCGTTTTCCCAAAATGAGCGGCAATTGGATGCTCAGTTTGGATCTGGTTTGTCGGGCGCTGCCAGACCGGTTTCGTTGGAATAGAAAAAGGCTTCCACTGGCGCATCGGCGCTGCCCACAACCTGGACGCGGCCATCATCCCTATGCAGGGTGATCTTTTGCCCGGATATGGCATTCTTGCCACTGACAATTTTCGAACCTGCGCCTGTCAGGACAATCAATCTTTTTTCCGCTATATAATCAGCATGTTGCGTATATGCAGTCTGCTGGTCAAATTTGATTTGGACATTTCCCTCAGCCACTATGCGAACGATAGCGTCCATACCAGCTGCACTATCTGATTGAGCCCCGTTGCGGTAGTGCACCGTTAGCATGTCCGCGGTGATGACTGTATCTCCTTGTATTGCGCGAACTTTCCCACTAAATACGGCTGTGTTCTGCTGTGTATCTGTAATCAATTGATCGGCCTTAATATGTATCGGTTCCTGGCTAGCCAGTTGATCGCCGGAGGTCGTTTCCTGGGCGCTTGTGGGCATAACCGAGAATATGAGCACAAACAAGCCAAAGCAGAAACACCTGAACAGAAATCCTCGCCCCTCAGAAAACCCCCTCGTAGTAACTTTGACGTCGTTTGAAGCCGCAAAATGGGTTTTAGGCTGATATTTAATTAAAGCTGTCAAATAGGGTACCATCCACTTTACCATCAAAAATTGCTTTACTAGCTGTCATGTCGTAGGCCGCTGAATTAGCCGTCAAACAAAAACTGTTGCCGAAAATTTGAACCGGTTGGGCAGCCACTAAAATACGCTGCTCATGGTCATAGTCCAGCGATTCAGTCCGGAACTTGATGTCGCCGTCATCAGCTAAAACATTGCCATCAATCTGGATATCCTGGGTTTGGGTATTTAAATAACCTTTCTGGGCTGATAGATTTACAGATCCACCATCATCCAGAAAAAAGGTTACAACCAAATCGTCAAAAACGACTTGGTTTTTTTTATGTAAAAATTGAGCTGAAGCCGCTTTAAGGCTCCAGTCCTTGATACCATTTTTTGTCGATGTCTGCTGAACATCAGCCATGGAGATGGCGACATCATCCTTAAGTACCGAAGACAGGACCATCTCCTGGGGATTGGAACCCGTTCGATACCCGATAAACACGGTTAATACAACCCCAAATATCAAAAGCATACTCACGAGTAGTACCAGCCGTAAGCTTTTGTTATGATCTGATCTGAGTGCCATCAATTTGAATTCATCTTGTGCTAAATAACTATTAAAAGGCGCAATCACCATTAATTTATATATGATGCTCGGCCGAACCACAGTTACGAATTCAAATTAGTGGTTGTAACGAGCCACGATATCGTCCAGGAAGCCTTTGGCAGACAATATGGCATCACATATTTCCCTAACTGCGCCTTTGCCGCCCTTAGCTGTTGTAACCATATCAGCCTGTTCCAATACATAAGGATGCGCATCAGCCACTGCGATGGCAAGTCCCACCCGTGCAAACATGGGCAGATCCAACACATCGTCGCCCATATAGGCCATTTGGTTTGGCGGCACGCTGGTTCGTTCCTGGATCTGCTCCATGGCTGCAGCCTTGTCTCGCATTCCCTGGAAAACGAGATCAATTCCCAAATTTTCACATCGGTGCAGCAATGCCTTGGATTGTCGGGCCGTAATAACGCCTACCTGAATACCGGCTTCCAATAGAAAGTGTAGCCCCAAACCATCCTTGCTGTTAAAAGCTTTTATTTCTTCCCCCTGATGGTCAAAATAGATACTGCCGTCTGTTAACACACCGTCCACATCTAGCAGCAACAGACTGATTTGAGAGAGTTTAACTTCAGACATGAGATCTCTTTGATTGGCTGGCGACCAATTTATAGATCGCTACCAATTGTTTAAGCAGCTTCGCAACAACGTCCAATTTTAGGGAATTAGGGCCGTCGCAAAGGGCCTTGTCCGGGTTTGGATGAACTTCTAAAAACACACCATTTGCGCCAGCAGCAACCGCAGCACGTGCCAGAACCGGTGCGTATTCGCGTTGGCCACCGGAGCTATTTCCTTGACCGCCCGGCAACTGCACACTATGGGTGGCATCAAATATGACCGGGCAACCTGTTTGCTGCATCATGGGAATACCACGCATATCCACGACTAAATTGTTATATCCGAAAACGGTTCCGCGGTCTGTTAGCAAAATTTGTTGGTTGCCGGTAGACCGAATTTTATCAACCACATTTTGCATGTCCATGGGTGCCACAAATTGTCCCTTTTTAATATTAATCGGCTTGTTGCAGCGTCCAGCTTCCAGGATGAAATCGGTCTGCCGACATAGAAAAGCTGGGATTTGGATGACATCCAAAACCTGGGCAGCTTCGGCCATGTCCCGTATTCTATGGACGTCCGATATGATTTGAATGCCCAGCTCGTTTTTAATACGCGCCAAAATTTCCAAGCCCCCTGCCAAACCAGGGCCCCGATATGAATCAATGGATGTCCGGTTGGCTTTGTCGTAGGAAGCCTTGAATAAAAAAGGGGTATCCAGATCTTCAGAAAGCCGCTTTAAGTGCGCAGCAACTTTGAAGGTGATGTCATAGTTTTCAATTACACAAGGACCTGAAATGAGGAGTAGGGAAGGTGTTTTATCAACAAAAAAATCAGTAATGTTCATAGCCATAAGACGAGGTTTGACCTTTGTTTGTGTGAAACGAGCAATACATAAAATCTATCTAACTTGCATGCCTTTAAAAGTCAAGAAACGAAAAAAGAGCCCTTGATAAGCCTAGCTATAACTGCTATTGTTCGGGCGCCTAAATATTGACTGAAGGAGCACCTAACCCATTGAAAGATAATAATAAAAAATTTCGATTGCGTTTTATGACCATCCTCGCCATCTTGCTGGTTGTGCCTGTCATCGTAGTTCTGGTCATCCGCATGGAAGGACAAGCCCCCCAACTCAACTTGGATACTCCGATCAAACATGTGGGCCTTCAAAAGCAGGTATCAGCCACTTTAACTGATCCCAAAAGTGGTTTGAAACGATTCTGGGTTGCTGTAATCCAAAATGGTAAGGAAATAACCTTATTTGATAAGAATTTTCCGGCAACAGGTTGGCTTAGAAAGGGCACCCTAAGCTCTCAATCCCTAACGTTTAGCCTGGAACCCCAAAAAGTAGGCCTCACAGATGGTGATGCCATGCTGCGGATGATGGTAGTTGATTATGCCTGGCGCTCTTGGGGTAAAGGGAATCGGACCTACATGGAAACCGATATTCATATCGATACCCAAGAACCAGCCATCAAAGTCATCAGCCGGGCGCATAATATCAGTCCCGGTGGCAGTAACGCCGTTGTATATGAATTATCTGAAAGCTGTCAAAGCAGCGGTGTTCAGATCTCCGATCACTTTTTTCGCGGATATCCAATGGGGACCGAAAATGACCCCCGACACGTCGCTTTTTTTGCCTTGACCCATAACCAGGGCAAAGGAACCCAAATGGATCTGATAGCAACGGATATGGCCGGCAACCTCACAACTACCAGTATTCCCCATTACATAAAAAACAAAAAATTCAAACGCGATACTATTCGTATCAGTGACAGCTTTATTTCACGCAAACTATCAGAATTCAAGAATGACCCCAAGATCGACCAACTAACAACGACCCTGGAGCAGTTTCTATACATCAACCAAGACCTGCGTCGTCAAAACAAAGTCGTACTCAGTCAGATCATGCAAAAAAGCGATCCCCAAAAACACTGGCAAGGACCATTTATGCGTTTGCCCCGGTCCGCCACTCGGTCTGGTTTTGGTGATCGGCGCTCCTACCAATACGGCGGAAAACGTGTGGATCAACAAAGGCACTTGGGTATCGACCTGGCTTCGGTCAGCAACTCTCCCATACCCGCGGCCAATGCCGGTAAGGTTGTATATGCCAAACGTTTGGGCATTTATGGACGCATGGTCGTCATCGATCATGGCTGGGGTCTGTTTAGTATGTATGCGCATCTGAATAGCTTTGAGGTCAAAGAAGGGCAGCAGGTTCAAAAGGGTGACATCATCGGCAATACCGGCATGACTGGTTTAGCAGGTGGCGACCATTTACATTTCAGTGTTCTGGTCCACGGTATTTTTGTTAACCCATTAGAATGGTGGGATCGATCCTGGATTCAGAATAATATCACCAACAAACTTTAATTTGGAGATCGGCTATGAAATCATTTCAAGTAAATAAAACCTTTCAGCAGATCAATGCAAAAATTAAAGCTGGCGAAGCTGTTGTGGTTACGGCGGAAGAAATGATCGATGTGGTCAAGGATGCCGGTCCTGTGGAGGCTGCACGTCAGGTGGATGTTGTCACCACGGGCACGTTTGCTCCCATGTGTTCATCCGGGGCTTTTATTAATTTTGGTCACTCAGCACCGGGTATCAAGGCTTCTAAGGTTTGGCTCAACGATGTGCCTGCCTATGGCGGTGTTGCAGCCGTCGATTGCTATATCGGTGCCACGGAACCATGCGAAGACGATCCATTGAATAAGGTTTACCCGGGTGAATTTCGCTATGGTGGCGGGCACGTCATCCAGGATCTGGTGGCTGGGAAAAGCATCCATTTAAAAGCCATTGCCTATGGTACAGACTGCTATCCCAATAAACGGGTTGAAAAAAAGATAAACTTGAAAACTATACCAAATGCGCTCCTGTGCAACCCGCGTAACGCCTATCAAAATTACAATTGTGCCGTCAATACCACCAAAAAAACGGTTTACACCTATATGGGTGCCCTGAAACCGCGCATGGGCAATGCCAATTATTGCTCAGCAGGCCAGCTGAGTCCGCTTTTCAATGATCCCTATTACCTTACAATTGGACTAGGAACCCGCATATTTCTGGGCGGCACCGAAGGCTTTATTACTTGGCATGGTACCCAACATAAGCCTCGTGCCAAGCGAACATCCAAGGGTGTGCCAGAATCGCCAGCCGGGACTTTGTTTGTTATGGGAGACTTAAAAAAGATGAAATCCAAATGGCTAGTGGGCGTCAGCATTCAAGGATATGGATGCTCGCTCAGCGTGGGGCTTGGCATACCCATCCCCATTTTAAATGAAGAAATGGCGCGCTACACATCGATTTCAGATGCGGAATTATTTACGCACGTAATCGATTATGGAAAAGATTATCCCCAAGGTAAATCCAAATCCTATGGCAAAGTCAGCTATGCAGAGCTCAAAAGCGGCAGTATTCAAATAAATGGTAAACGCATCACAGCGGTTCCACTTTCCAGCATGGTGCGAGCGCGTGAGCTTGCTCAGTTACTCAAGAAACGCATTGCTGCGGGTAAGTTTTTACTAGGAGAACCGCAAATGCCGTTACCGCGACGATAATATTTGTATCCATTCATTATGGTTTTGGATCCAAATATTATTTACGATCATTTTCGTTGCTCACATACAATCCAAATTAGGATTTAATTGTTCAAGAATATCGGCACGATGATATATCATATAAATGATGGTGCAAATGATAGCTATGTCCAAAATCCGAACGTTCATAGCAGTGGAACTTCCGGATCAGACTAGGTTGGATATTGCCAACTTACAAAAGGATTTGGCATCCGCCGGATTGAAATTGCGTTGGGTTAAGCCGCAAAACATCCATCTAACGCTAAAGTTTCTGGGCGATGTGGATGGCGATAAACTTGCCGATATTTGCGACAGCATCACAGCTGTTAGTTGTCAGCACCAATTATTTGACCTGCAACCCAAGGGGCTGGGCTGTTTCCCCGGCCTTAGAAATCCACGAGTTATTTGGGTAGGCATTTCCGGAACATTAGAAGTCCTTAGAGCCTTACAGTCCGATGTGGAAAACGCACTGATTCCCTTTGGTTTTAATGCCGAAAAGCGGCCTTTCAGGGGTCATTTAACCGTTGGGCGCGTAAAAAGTCGCGTGAGTCCCCATAAATTGGCTGAGGCATTGCGAACGCATTCAGATTTTAATTCGGAGGTGTTCACCGTAAAACAAGTGACCGTATTTGAAAGCAAACTACAACCCACGGGACCGCTTTATACAAAACTGTGCGAGTTACCTTTAGAAATCCCTTGAGTAGAACCCATATCAAGATTCTCCCTTTTTCTAATCTCGAGGCTTTACTCGCCGAGTTTCGACTATGCCTGCACTATTTATATTTTATTTGTAAGCCTCATGTTGTCCATAAAGTATACGAATTCAAACATAAGCTCGTCTGAAACTCAGGTGATTTCCAGATGATATTGCTGATGCGATTTCGTAGATATTGGGTCTTGATAAATCGATTTTGAAACGCTACCATTTGCCTTTTGAGATCACATAAAACATCTGATTTTGTCAGTCCAAACAGGAGGAAAGTATGAGCCTACCACCCGAAAAGGAAAAAGCCGTCGAAACAGCCATGCAGCAGATTGAACGACAGTTTGGCAAAGGCGCTATCATGAAGTTGGGCAGTCAATCGATTGCTGATGTCCCTGTAATCCCCACAGGCTCCATCGCACTGGATCGGGCTTTGGGTATTGGCGGCCTGCCCCGGGGTCGCGTTATAGAAATATATGGACCGGAATCATCTGGGAAGACCACGCTGGCACTGCATGCTGTAGCCAATGCTCAAAAACAAGGCGGTATCGCCGCTTTTATCGATGCGGAGCATGCCCTCGACACCGTGTATGCTAAAAAACTACATGTCAACTGTGATGATCTTTTGGTAGCACAACCCGATACGGGTGAACAAGCTTTGGAAATTGCGGACATGCTGGTACGTAGTGGCGCCATCGATATTATGGTCATCGATTCGGTTGCCGCGCTGGTACCGCGGGCAGAAATTGAAGGTGAAATGGGTGACTCCCATATGGGTCTGCAAGCTAGACTTATGTCCCAAGCATTGCGAAAACTGACTGGATCCATCAGCAAAACCATGACCTCAATTATTTTTATTAATCAAATCCGCATGAAAATCGGTGTGGTGTTCGGTAATCCCGAAACAACAACCGGTGGTAATGCCTTAAAATTTTATTCCTCGGTTCGCTTGGATATTCGGCGGATTGCAGCTATCAAAGATGGTCAGGAGATGACCGGCAATCGAACCCGGGTCAAGGTTGTCAAAAATAAGATGGCGCCGCCTTTTAAAAATGCTGAATTCGATATTATGTATGGCGAAGGCATTTCCAAAACTGGTGATGTGCTCGATCTGGGCGTTGAAACCGGTGTTATCGATAAAAGCGGCTCCTGGTACAGCTATAACGGGGAACGTATTGGACAAGGCCGTGAAAATGTGAAGTCTTTTCTAAAAGACAACTCAGATTTGTTGGAATCCCTCGTGATTACCATCCGTGAAAATGTGGGCTTGATAAAAAAGGATGAAGCCGACACACCAGCATCTAAAAATGATGCTGAGTAGACAGAAGTGGCTAATTCAAAACTAGTATTTTTGTACTATTGAGGAGTTAATCATGACCGGCAACGAAGTACGACGTACCTTTTTAGAATATTTTCAAAAACATAACCACAAGATTGTACGTAGCTCATCCTTGGTTCCCCAAGATGATCCCACCCTGCTTTTCACCAATGCGGGCATGGTGCAATTCAAACGTTCATTTTTAGGAGAGGAGAACCGGGGTTATGTGCGGGCGACCACATCGCAAAAATGTGTTCGCGCCGGCGGTAAGCATAATGACCTGGAAAATGTCGGTTACACAGCCCGCCATCATACTTTTTTTGAAATGCTGGGCAACTTTTCATTTGGCGATTATTTTAAAGAAAAGGCTATCGAATTTGCCTGGGATCTTTTAACCAATGGCTATGGATTGCCGGCCGAAAAGCTATACGCATCTATCTATTTGGATGATGATGAAGCCTATGACCTCTGGCACCAGAATATCGGTGTACCTGATGAACGCATTGTACGCTTCGGCGAAGAAGATAATTTCTGGGCCATGGGGGGTACCGGTCCCTGCGGCCCCTGCTCGGAACTGCTTTTGGATCGGGGACCGGAATACGGATGTGACCGGCCCGATTGCAAGGTCGGATGTGAATGCGACCGATACTTAGAAATCTGGAATCTGGTCTTTATGCAGTTCAATCGGGATACGGATGGGAACATGACACCGCTTCCCAAACCGAGCATCGACACGGGCTTGGGGCTGGAGCGTATGGCAACTCTGCTCCAGAGTAAGACCACAAATTACGAAACTGATTTAATTCTTCCCATTATTCAAAAGGCCGAAGAATTATCCCAAAAAAAATTGGGTGATTCACACGAAGACGACGTGGCCATGAAAGTTATCGCCGATCACAGTCGCGCGGCCGCTTTTCTAATCAGTGATGGGGTTTTACCGTCTAATGAGGGACGCGGCTATGTGCTGCGCCGTATCATGCGACGGGCCATCCGTTATGGCCGCAACCTGGGTCTCACAAACCCGTTTCTGCATACCACCGCCAGCGTGGTGTTCGATATCATGGCCGATGCCTACCCAGAGCTAATGGCCTCCCACTCCTTTATCACCAATGTAATTCAAAACGAAGAATCCCGATTCTCGGAGACCCTCGATTTTGGGCTTAAACTGCTAAACGACAGCTTGGCGGATTTGAGGGCCCAAGGCAAAGATCAGGTGCCGGGTGATATTATCTTCAAACTCTACGATACCTATGGATTCCCCGTTGATATCGTGCGTGATGTGGTGCGAGACGAGAATATGCATCTGGACATGCAGGGATTTGATACTGCCATGAATGCTCAACGCAAACGCTCACGCACGGTTTCAGCATTTTCAGAGATCAATGCAAGCTACAAAGCGCTATCAAGCAAAGGTATTCTACCTGAATTCGTGGGGTATGAACACGATACCATGACGGCCGAAGTCCTGTTACTCGTATCTGAAGGGCAACAAATAAAAACTGCTGAGCAGGGCCAGGAAATAGAGGTTGTTGCTGATAAAACGCCTTTCTATGCAGAATCGGGTGGACAGGCTGGCGACACCGGCACCATTGTTTCCGTGGATGGGCAAGACCCATTTGAGATGAAGGTCACCGATACAATCAAAGATCCCACAGGATTAATCATCCATAAAGGCAAGCTGATATCTGGACGAATTAAGGCCGGCAACAATGCCATCCTAAAAGTCGACATGGTCAAACGGCAGGCCACGGCCCTGAATCATACCGCCACCCATATCCTGCACCATGCCTTAAAAAGTGTATTGGGAGATCATATCAAACAGGCGGGTTCATTGGTGGCTCCAGATCGATTTCGATTTGATTTTACCCATTTTTCACAAGTCAAATCGGACCAGATAGATGAAGTAGAATCCATCGTCAACAACAGAATCCGTGAGAACGTGAAGGTTCAAACCCAAGAAATGGATCAAGAGGAAGCACTCAAATCCGGTGCTACGGCGCTTTTTGAAGAAAAATATGGCGAACGGGTTCGGGTCGTTTCCCTGGCTGATTTCAGTATGGAGTTGTGTGGTGGTACCCATACCCAGCAAACGGGCAATATTGGTATGTTTAAAATTATCAGCGAATCCAGTGTGGCATCAGGTGTCCGCCGTATTGAAGCTGTTAGCGGAGAAGCGGCTCTGGACCATCTGCAGCAGACGGCACACACCATTCAAGAGTCTGCCCGATTGCTGCGTGAACAACCTGACGGGGTACCCCAGCGGATCCGAAAGCTATTGGCCCAGATTAAACAACAAGAAAAGGAGATCGCTGAGCTAAAAGCCAAACTCTATCGGCAGTCAGCCGATAAAGCAGAACTTGATATTAAAACAATTAACAATATAAAATTATTAATAAAAAAGGTAGAGGTCGACACACCGGCAGCCCTGCGAGATCTGGCAGATCAATATAAAGATCAATTGGGATCCGGTATTGTTATATTGGGATGTCAGACCGGTGCCAAAGCTCTATTTATTACGATGGTAACCAAAAACCTGACCCAACAACTTCAGGCCGGCAATATCGTCAATAAGCTGGCTGGCTATGTTGGCGGTAAGGGCGGCGGGAGACCCGATATGGCTCAAGCGGGCGGTCCCAAGCCGGAGCATATTGATGAGGCTCTGGCAGCGGCAAAGGATATTGTTGCCGAAATGGTAAAGTAGGAGAGCAGGATTCAGGAGTCAGAAGACAGAATTCAGAAAAACGAATCAAACTCTTTGGCTGGGATACGGTGCCAATTTATTTGAATAATGAATGTTGAATAAGAAATTTCGAATGTTGAAGTTTTGCTGATCGCCTTTAGCAAAACTTCGAAATTCAATATTCATGAAATCGAAATTCGATATTTATTTCTTAAATATAAGCTCTGTTCTATACGCCCCGAAGTACATCCATCATACTAAATACTTTGCCATGTGCCCCTTTTTGAAGTGCTTTGTGCAGAAATAGCACCGCATCGAGGGTGCCATGGGCATAGATTTCGCGACCATTCACATTATGGGTAAATTTGAACTGCACACTCTGATCGTTTGATGTCAGCGTGTACGTGTGCCAGCCATGCCCATTGAGATGTTCTGGGGGAATACCCCAATCGAATTGCTGCTTTTGCGGATCACGTTCTTTTTGGATGCTTTCGGGAGGACAATCCAGACCCAATTGCTGAAAATAGGTAACCATGGCTTTAGCCGTACCACTGGTATCAGCTTTGCCCTGCTGATGGCTTTCCTGAATTGTAATCTTATAGTCGCTGAACAGGTCGGGAAAATTTTCTGCGGCCCAAGCCATCATGGCTTGAAATCCAACGATCTGCTTGGCCATATTCGGTGCAATAACAGCAGCATTCTCAGATTTTTTCACGGTCTGTATCAATTGATCTCGATTCCCACCAGTCGTTCCCATAATAAATGGTATCAAGCGCTCACAATAGAATTGCGCATTCTGGTTTACAGCTGAAGGGTGGGTGAAATCAATGCAGATAAAAGGAGACGTCAATGGGTCAAGTGCTTTCATTTGGGCATCGCGTTCATTCGGTCGAATAAGTCGAAATTTTATACCAGCTACTTCGTGCGAGTCGGCTTCAATTTCCGGGCCCGTCAGCGAATAGGGCAGCAGATTAATTCCCTCTCTTACGGCGATATGGCTGGCAATCACCTGGGCGACATTGCCGGGTAGGCCATTGACCATTACGTTTATCTCGTCCATTTGTGTCTCCTTTATAATATATGAGCGAAACCTGCTAAAAGCCTATTGCTTATGGCTCAATTCTTTAAGCCGCGCCTGGGCTTTGCGAACAACTTTACACAGGCCTGGTGGCCGATCACCTAAGTAGCAGACATCCAGATTTTGACTCAATGTCGCCAGCGCCCTCGGTATATAGGCTTCAAACTGTGTCTTGCCTTGATTGCGAGCTAGATGACCGAATGCTCCCAATATTTGCAGGTTCCTGGTCAGCCTGCAGATTTCATAATCATTCCGAAAGCTGGCCCTATCAATTCCCATCGATTTAGACAGCTGTTGCACGTATGAATCGTAAAATTCGCTGATCATTTCAGACGGCAAGGCCACATACGGGTCAATCAGAAGCGAGGCTAAATCATATGCCAAGGGGCCGATGCGGGCACCCTGAAAATCGATAATGAAGCATTGATCCTGATACACCATTATATTGCGCGATTGCATGTCTCGATGCATAAAGCCTTGGTATTGGCAGGTTGCGGCTTTTTGAGCCAACAACTGAAACTCGTCAAGCAGGTCTTCAAATTGGGTGGACATTTTAAGATAGTCATTCAAAAAGGCCGTCACAAAATAGCGGCATTCATTTTCAAGCACCAGCGATTGATCATAGGTGGCGCTTTGGTAGGTCCAATTGCTATCAAAACCCGGATGGCAAACCGTACCCATATGTACCAATTGAATGATAAAGGATTTGTAAAGGCTCCCGACGATATCTGACACCAAGCCCTGCTTTTGGACCACATCTTGAAGATGTTGGTCGCCCAGGTCCTGTAACAAAACCAAACCGCTAAAGGGATCGGTCGAGATAATCATAGGGACCTTTACACCGCACGAAAGTAGATGCTGGCCAATTTTAATAAAGGCATCGACTTCCTGAACACCGGATGCAGATCGTATACCATGATCGGTCATGATAATACTGGTATTGGCTTTTTTAAACCGATACCAACAGCGATCGGATCCATCACCAGCAAGCTTTATGGTTTTTAGGGCCTTGTTGTAGTCTGGGTCTTCATCGGCAAAAACATCTCCAACCATGCTGCGGACAGCTGCCTGCCTAAAACGTTGCGGCGAACCAATGTCAGTCCATGTAATTAATTTGGGGATAAAAGCCTGAATAATTCTATTTTGGGTCAATGCCTTGCGGTAGGCATCGATAACTGAGTAGAAGGCCTTTTCCGGAATGAAATCTAAAAGTTGTGGATCAATGATCTGAATCCCGGTAAAGGTCCATGTCTTGGCATCGCCGGAGCTTGGCTCATGATCGAGGCCAAATCCGAGAATCAGATGTTGCTGGTCTACCCATACCTGATTGAAATTGGCGTTGTCGCATAACAGCAGGGTGGCCAGGGCATTACATTCCTGGTGAAAGCGTATAAAAGCAGGTAAGTCGGTATTAAAAAGGATATCACTGTTTACCACCATAAATGGCTCGTCATCCCAAAAATCAACCAGATTTTTAATGGCGCCGCCGGTTCCCAATATTTCGGGTTCATGACGGGTTTTAACTGGAATATCGTAGGATTGAGTTGTTAAATAAGTTTCAATTTTATGGTGCAGATGATGGGTGTTAACGGTTATGGCAGAAATACCCGCTGCTGATAATTTTCGAAGCACAATATCCAGTAATGGACGATTAGCAATATGAAATAGTGGTTTGGGGGTAAGGTAGGTATAAGGTGCTAATCGTTGCCCAAAACCTGCCGCGAGAACGAGCGCTTTCATGTCAATTATTAATCCGCGTCAGATATTTTTGAATTATATCTCGATAGAATTCAACACCGTCGGTATCGTCGGAACCTTTAACGTTGTGGGTGGTAAAAAAATTGATACCGTTACTAAAATTGATTTTTGATAAGGACTCAATCAATTCAATTTCTTTGCGTTTGTAAAGTCTTTCACCGATAGTTTGTATCTTCTTGAGCTTATCTTTGGCTGCTTTGCCATTTTGGGGCGTGCGGCTAAAATAATGCAGCACGATCCAGTAGGATTCAAAATAGGGTTTTAAAAATCGAGAATAATGCTTTAGTTTACGAAAACCGGCCGATGTGATGTTGTAGGTATCTGGCAAGGTTGGATGGGGAATAATAATTGCATCGTCAATGAATGATTTGATGGTTTTTCGCAAATAGTAATCAGGTGCCTTGTCCAGGTCAAAGGCAAATTCGTACTTAAAAAAGTCCTGCAGAAATAGATAGACCTCTTGCAGATCAGAAGCAGAGAACTGAAAAGCATCTTTGTCTAAAATCGAAAGAGCCACAAATGCAGTCGGCACAAAAAATGATATGCAATTATTTTTATAATATTCCAGGACCGGCCGTCTGGATACGTTCACTGCAAATTGGGCCTCAGACAGGGGGCTATCCTTGCGTCCATCAACCCGAGATATCAATTTGCGCCCCATGTAATCGCGGATTACGTTTTCCACTGCATGGATATGATCCATGAGCAAGGTATCAGCGATATCAGCATTTTGTATGGTTAGATGTTGTAGATAGTTATCGATCTGCTGCATCAGATCGCCATAAGACAGGCGTTCTTTGGGAACATTCAACAGTACACTGGCAGTCAAAGCATGTGGGGTGATAACCGTAACCTGATTGATGGCGTTTATAATTCGGTGACCAAGGTTGCGGCACAAGGCATTCTGTTCCTTGTTCGTCATTTCAGGCAAATTGGAACCGGATGCAGCCAATAGCTGATTTACCGATATGGTCGGGTGAAATTTAATATAGACTTTGCCGTATCGATTCCTTAAAAATTTTCGGGCACTAATGACTTGCAAGAAATTTTCCGGCTCTTTTTTACCACCTTCAATTTCATGTAAATAAGATTTCTCTTCCAGCACCCGATCATACCCGATGTAGATGGGCGCAAAAACAAGATCTTCACAGGCTCCATTTTTAAATGCATTTAGAAGAATTGAAACAAAGCCGAGTTTGGGCATAATCAGTTTCCCGGTCCGGCTACGGGTGCCTTCGATGAATAGTTTAATATTGAATCCTTCGATCAGGAGTCGATAAATATATTCCGCAAAAACCTTGGAATAAAGCACGTTACCTCTAAAAGTGCGTCTGAGAAAAAAGGCTCCGCCAGCTCGAAAAATAGGACCCAAAGGCCAAAATGACAGATTGGCCCCGGCGGCGATATAGGGCACCGCCATATTGTGGCGGTACATCAAATAGGGTAGCATCAGGTAGTCGATATGGCTTTTGTGACAGGGAACAAAGATTATAGGCCCCTTCTGGGTCATAGACTTTATATGCCGGAGTCCTTCCTGGTTGTAACTAACACCTTGAAACATGGTATGCAGAATCCAGCCGACTACATACTCAGCAATCCGAATCAAGGCAGGACTCTGTTTACAGGCAATCTCATCAATGTACGCATCTGCTTTTCTGCGGATTCTAGCTATGGGTATGTCACGTTTAGCTGCGTGTTCATCCAAATAGGTTTTGAGGCGATCGCTGGTCAGGATGCTTTCCTTCAATTCCTCCATGGTTTTTTTGATCGGACCGGTAATGCTCTGGCGGTGTTTGTTAAGCTGCAGAAGCAGGTTGCGCCTGAGTACCAATGCTTGTTGATCCAGGGGCATGTTTTTCAATTCGGCATCGTCTAAAAATTTGCGCAAGCTGATGGGTGTCGATACTTCATAAAACAGTTTTTGTGGATTTCTAATCAGGGTTACCCAACGACGCAGCAAGCCAGGTTTAGACTCGGGGCCTAAGATAAGATCAATAATAGAAGGCACTGAACGACTCGGCTTCTTACCAAAAAACATTAAGAGTGGTACAATATAAATCTCTTTTTCAGATTCAGCCTGGGTTTCAATTAAATGGCGGATGGGGTCGGCTTTGGCTTTTACAAAACGTTTATAAAAACCTTTTTCATTGACCAAAGATAGAAAGGCACTGGTGCCTTGGTTCAGTTCAGCCTGATAGTAGCCATCGCGATAGGGATCGGGCAGTTTCCAATTTAAGGTTACATAATCGAACTTGGAAAGCACTGTTCGCAATAGCCGCGAGATTGGCTGAAAAAAAAGAACGCGGTAATTAAGACCCATCTCCGGAACCGGCAATCGGTTTTGAATAAAACGTGAATGATAAAATAGAAAATCAAAATAGCTTTTAAATTTATTCAAATAGACAATCGTGGCGTCTTTAGGCAGGGATCTGATGATCTCCAGTTGTTGTTTATCATCCTTAATTCCAGAGTAAAATCGCTGCATAATCCATGACGAAAACATGCCCTTTTGGGCTGGCAGATACGCCAAAAAATGATGGTGGCTGCCGCGTAAAAGTGTATTTATTATTTTACGCCATTTAGATTTTGAGTTGCTGGAGCGCTTTATATTCTTCATAAGCAAGTTATAGGGCAATTCGGAATTTTTGCTAAAATTTTTCGAACCAAATTAGCGCCGATAATAAAATGAAAATCTTATTCGATTATTTGAATTCATCCTTTGATGAAAGACTTGTCGGCGGTAAGTTCAGATTAGGCTCAGCAGAGGTCTCTTGAGAGCTGCATGGGAGAATTCAAATATAAAGAATAAAAATTAACAAAACAAATACACCATTGCAATATCTAAAAATTAAGCTTGCGCTATCGAAATTGATATGATATTTCCGAAGCATTCAGTAATATAAATTTTGGTGAGATAACAGTTTGATATCATATTTATTATTCATCATTTGACCAACCGAATGGTCATCAAAAGACGAAGCAAATTTCATTACGTATAAAAGGAGGGGGATGATTTATGAAAACGTTAATCGGTGGTGCAGTAGCAGCTGTTTTGGGCTTGATCGGTCTTTCCGTTTGGTTTGGGGAATTCCTGCAGCTTCTGGCAGGTGCTATACCAGTAATGCTTTTGCTGGGAGGCGGTTTGGCTATATATCTGGGATTTGACGAAATGAAGGATACCTGGAAGAAAGACGATACCTCATTTGGCGCGGAATCCGATTCCCAAGACGCCGATACCTATAAGCAAGAAATTGATGATCTTAAAAAAGAGATCGAAACCCTGAAAACAGATAAATAGTAATTTCGTAACATTTGTAAAAAAGGGGCGCTGCCGCTAGTCGGTAGTGCCCCTTTTTTCTGTATGCAAAAGCCTGGTTTTCTGTGGCAGGCAAAATCCTTAGGCTCTGCCGAAAAACTTAAAGTTTAAACGCTAAGCACGAATATCGAAACCCTAAATCCCAAACAATATCAAATTATCCAAATTCGAATGATCCAAACAAAACCATCCTCCAAAGTTCCCAGATCCATGTTTTGGGCATTGATGTTTACTCCTTTTGCCCCTTTGTAATCGCCTGAGTTGCGAGTTTGTCCGCCCGTTCATTTTGAGTATGACCGGCATGCCCCTTAACCTTGATAAACCTGATATCCTTAAACCGCGCGATTTGACGACGGATTTTTTTAACTAGGTCTTGGTTTTTTTTAGCTTTCCAACCTTTGGACAATAAGCCCAATGCATAGGAACTGTCCGTATATACTCTGACTGGTTTGTCAGGATTGTGGATGAGTCCCAGGCCCACTTGGATAGCTTCAAGTTCGGCAATGTTATTGGTCGCCATACCAATATAGCGCGAAACTTCCTTTTGATGATCGCCATACTGCAGCAATACGCCAATACCAGAGGGGCCGGGATTTCCCGAAGATGCCCCATCGGTATAGACATGAATGGCGGCTTGATCGGAAACATCTGTTTGTGTTAATTCATCCGAAATACCATGGATAGCTGCATCAACTTTACCGGTCTTGCAGGCATCGACCGCCACTGAATCGTCCAATGAGCTTACATGCTTGGGGAGCACCCAATACTCGTGCGGTTGATCCAGTTGATATTTGATCAACAGTTTATTGTTTTCAATCCGCAGGTGCCCGTCTGCGCCTACTGCCACCCAGACCTTGTTTTTCTTAAAACGCATACGGACCCAGTCCGCTTTCTTCTCATTCATCGCCGTATAGATAGTATTGTTTGCACATGGCACGATATTGATTCAAATATGGTTGCCAGGATTTGAATATGGTTGCAGGATCTTCTAAATTTTCAAGACGTCTACAGATATCGGTGTCACCGATGATCAAATCAATGGGACGCCGCTCAAATTCATATTCATATGGTGGCTGCTTCCAGGCAAACGAATCTGCATGCACAGCAATAATTGCTTGTAGCAACCGCAATGAAATTTCATAGGGCTGATATGCCAAGGGATCCAGAATATGTAAATGAAATCCCCTGCAAAGGGAACCCTTCCATTTATTGGCCGTCGGTTCGAAGGCAACTTCTCTGAGAGTCACACCCGGTAGTGTCTGTCGATTTAAATAAGCTAGAATTTTTTCAGGTAGCATATAAGGTGCGCCAAAATATTCAAACGGCGAGGTGGTTCCGCGGCCTTCAGAAACCTGGGTACCTTCCCAGACAACCTGTCCCGGATATACAGCAGCCGAAGATGGTGTCGGTAGGTTCGGGGAGGGCGCAACCCAGGGAAGTCCCGTATCTACAAAGTTCATGCGGCGTTTCCATCCATACATGGGAATACAGGTTAGATCACAGCCTATACCAAATTGATCGTTGATCATCATAGCGAACTCAGCCAGGGTCAATCCGTGCCGCATGGGTATGGGATAGCGGCCCACAAAAGAGCGGCAATCCAATGCCAGACAATTGCCTTCAATTTTAACTCCGCCGATGGGATTGGGACGATCTAACACATGTACCTTTTTATTAAATCGCTTAGCAGCCTGCATGCAATAAGACAGCGTTGAGGTAAAGGTGTAAACGCGCGTGCCCACGTCCTGTAGGTCGACCACGAGCACATCGATGCTGTCGAACATACGCTTATCTGGTTTACGTGTCTGGCCGTATAAGCTGAAAGCCGGTATGCCCAGCAGCGGATCCAGGCAATCTTCGGATTCGATCATATTGTCTTGCTTTTCGGAAAAAAGCCCATGCTGAGGAAAAAACAGAGCCTTTAGCTGATCTGGAAAGCGCGCATGAATGAGGTGACGGGCATGGCGAAAACTAGCATCAATCGAAGCCGGATTGCAGAGTAGGCCGATGCGCTGATCAGCTATCCATGCCGGGCGTTGTTCGATAAAGAGCTGTAAACCGCTTTTAACACGTTTCATGGGAGATATCCGAAACCTTCAGATTTCATGTAGGAATCAGGTGCGAACATATCAGAACTTACCCAAAAAGAGAAAGCTATTTCTCCCATAAAAAACCGCGCCGACAATAAACTGGCATCCTGCGCGCAGAAATCGGGATACAATTCATAACGATCTCTGATGGCCGGGCGGTAGCACGGTTTTTTATAACTTGACACAAAATACTTTTGAAAATATGAATGGACGGTTTTAACGTTTATTTCTTTCCAGAATAGGTGCCCAGAAGTTCACTCTCTGGGCCAGATCAAAGCTATTGGCTTGGCCTGGAAAGATTCTAAGAAATCGCTGTGGTCAAACTCTGAATCGGGTGTAAAACCAGGTTTTATTCCGGGTAAGTCTGAAACAATCGATTTCTTTACGCTTTTACAAATTTTGTGATATAGCTATTTTTTTATGATTAAAGCAGCTAAAATAGCCATTAACTACGATGAGCTCGTTATCATTGTGGGCAATTATGGCAGCGGCAAAACAGAAGTATCCATTAACTTGGCAGTGGCCCAAAAGCAACTTGCCAAGGAAGTTCGTCTGGTGGATCTTGACTTGGTCAATCCCTATTTTAGATCCAGGGAAGCCCGCACTCAGTTAAAGGATCTCGGCATCCAAGTTGTATTGCCGGACGAGCAATACATGACGGCTGATTTACCCATACTCAGCCCAAGCGTAGCTGCTACGATTCGCGAGCAAAATATTGTAGCGATCTTAGACGTGGGTGGTGATGGGGTCGGGGCAACAGTTCTGTCTGCGCTGGCAGATGCATTGCGTTTGCGAACGCCCAAGGTTTTGCAAGTGGTTAATCCGTTTAGGCCCTACACCGATACTGTCGAAGGCTGCGAAATGATTCGCGCCGAAATCGAACATAGCGCCAAACTGAAAGTTACCGGACTCATCGGCAATGCCAATTTAATGATGGAAACGGATCTGAACCATATCCTGCAAGGGTTCGAATTCATGCAGAAGCTTTCAGACCAAAATGGATTGCCACTGGATTTTATCACCATACCTGAATCCCTGGCACAATCCGGGAGTCTACCGCAGGTGGCTTACCCCATATTGGTTATCAAAAGACAGCTTGTCCCCCCGTGGATGCAGGCAACAGGTCTCACTTGAAGGAGTTGATATCATGCCCTATGACTATCATATTGATGAAGCGCGCTGTAAAGGATGTGCTTTATGCGTAACCGTTTGTCCCAAAGATGTATTGGAAATCGCCACCGAGGTCAGCCCTCAAGGCTATTTTCCGGCGTTCCAAGCCAGACCAGAGGATTGTATTTATTGTGCAACCTGCTGTCGCATGTGCCCGGACGTCGCCATCACCATTACCGAGACAGCTGAAACTACAGCCGATTAAAAGGATCTGGAGGAAAAAAAATGGCTAAGGTACTAATGAAAGGCAATGAGGCAATTGGTGAAGCAGCCATTCGAGCTGGATGCTTGAATTATTTTGCCTATCCCATCACACCCCAATCAGAAGTGGCGGAATACCTTTCGCGACGGATGAAGGAAGTCGGCGGTGTCTTTTTGCAAGGTGAAAGCGAGGTCGCGGTCTCCTATATGATATTTGGCGCCTCCGCGGCCGGTGCCCGCGTTTTCACCACATCTTCAAGTCCGGGTATCAGCTTGATGAGTGAAGGCATCAGTTATATGGCCGGTGCCCAATGCCCAGCTGTTTTTGTCAATATTATGCGCGGTGGCCCAGGTTTAGGCGGTATCTTGCCATCCCAGGCTGATTATATGCAAGCCACTAAAAGCATGGGACATGGTGATTTCCGTTTGCTGGTTATGGCGCCCGCCAGTGTACAGGAAGCCGTGTCCATGGTTATGCAGGCCTTCTCATTGGCTGAAAAATACCGTAATCCCGTCATGATCTTGGGAGATGGACTAATTGGCCAAATGATGGAGCCTGTGGAGTTCCTTGATGATTATAAAGTGGAGCCCACCAACAAAGATGACTGGGCAACCACTGGCATGGGTTCTCGCAAAAGCCAATCGCGGAATTTGGTCAAATCACTTTTCTTGGATCCCGAGGCACTTGATAAAAACAATCAAATCCTCAAAGCCAAGTATGAACAGATGAAGCGGGAAGAGATTCAATACGAGACTTACAATACCGAATCAGACTATCGATTGCTCATTGTCAGTTATGGGACCATGAGCCGGGTTTGTCGAACCGCAATCGATAACATGAAAAAAGATGGTTTGGAAGTCGGCATGCTGCGGCCCCAAACCCTATTTCCATTTCCAGAAATGCAAATTTTAGCGGCTGCCGATGTACAATCCTGTGAGGCCGTTGCCAGCATTGAAATGAGTATGGGTCAGATGGTTGAGGATATTCAACGCTCGGTCCAGGGTAGGAAGCCGGTTCACTGGTATGGTAAATGTGGCGGTGATGTGCCCACGCCAGAAGAAGTGGCCACATTCTTACATACCTTGATTGATTAGAAATTTAGGCTTTAGCAGTTACCCGAATAACTCGCTGGAAATACTCGCATAAGGAGCAATTATCATGGGAAAAACGTTTCAAAAACCCGAAGCACTTGCGGATGTGGTAACCCACTACTGTCCCGGGTGTACACATGGCGTCATCCACCGTTTGGTTGCCGAGGTGATCGATGAGTTAGATATCAGAGATCGCACCGTTGGGATCGCCCCTGTGGGATGCGCAGTTTTGGCCTATAATTATTTCACTTTCGATTTTCAGGAAGCTGCCCATGGCCGCGCACCAGCCATGGCCACAGGCATTAAACGTGTTCGGCCGGATCTGGTTGTGTTTACCTATCAAGGAGATGGTGACCTGGCCAGTATTGGTATGGGAGAAATCATCCACGCCGCAAATCGGGGGGAAAAGTTCACGACTATTTTCGTAAACAATGCCGTATATGGCATGACTGGCGGCCAAATGGCGCCAACAACCATGCCTGAGCAACGGACGACCACTTCGCCCTTTGGTCGCGACCCGGAGGACGTTGGTATGCCCATCAAAGTGGCTGAATTGATTGCCGCCTTGCAGACACCAGCCTATGTTACCCGCCAAGCGGTTCTAAAACCCGGGCAAATCGTTAAAACCAAAAAAGCTATCAAGCGCGCCTTCCAATATCAATTGGAAAAACGCTGCTTCAGCTTTGTGGAAGTAGTCAGCACATGTCCCACCAATTGGGGATTAACACCGGTGGAGGCCATAAACTGGGCCCAAGAAAGCATGCTACCGTACTATCAATTGGGTGAGTACAAAACTCCAGAAGCAGCATAATAAATTTTCATTAAACGGCTTTCAAATGACGACAAAACAAGCCAATAATTATATAATTTCGTGTCTGGTCGCTTTTAACATGGCATGAAAATTTATGGAAAGAGGAGGCACAATGCAAACTGAAGTCCAGTTCGCTGGTTTCGGCGGTCAAGGTATCATGCTCATGGGCAAGATTCTGGCCCATGCTGCGATGCAGGAAGGCTATGAAGTCAGTTGGGTTCCTTCCTATGGACCGGAGATGCGTGGGGGCACTGCTTATTGCACCGTTGTTGTCAGCAACCGGCCCATTGGGTCGCCTGTCATCAAAAATCCCACCCATTTAGTCGCTATGAATCGACCGTCCTTAGAAAAATTTGCGCACAGTGTCAAACCCGGTGGTATCATTTTTATAAACGGTTCGCTGATCTCGATTAACAGTGGGCGGGATGATGTTCAGGAACTCATTGTGCCGGTCATTGAAATAGCCAGAGATCTTGGGACAGTCAAGGCCGCTAATGTGGTTGCACTTTCATCCTTTGTGGCTAAAAGTCAAATCATTCAAATTTCCACTTTAAAAGCCTCAGTTGAGGAAGAGTTTGCTGCTCGTAAAAAATTAATTCCCCTGAATCTGAAGGCGGTTGACATGGGCATTCAGGCAAGTGGTTAAGGAAATTCAGTAGGATGACAACCGAATCGGAAAAACCGAACGCACCTTTGCCGCCCGATCTTTTGATTACCATTGATGGACCAGCTGGATCAGGCAAAACGACCGTGAGTCGCTTGCTTGCCGGGCGTTTGGGTTGCCAGTATGTGGATACCGGTGCCTTGTATCGTTGCATTGCATTTGAAGCTCAAAAAGCAGGCACCGATACTCACAACGACAAACAATTAGAACAATTGTGCGCCGGTCTTGACATCCAATTTCGTGAGATAGACTCACAATGGCGGCTTTATTCTAATGGCGTCGATATTAGCGATGATATCCGTACACCGGCTGTAACCATGTTGGCTTCAGCCATCTCTGCAATGCCATCAGTTCGACAGCATTTATTGCAGGTTCAGAGAGGTTTGGGTGCCAAGAAATCAGCTGTTTTTGAAGGTCGCGACATGGGCACGGTGGTCTTCCCGGATGCAGATGTCAAATTCTATTTGGATGCCGATTTTGGTGTGCGGGCACAACGACGATACGCCGAACTGAATTCAAAACATGCCCAAAGTAAGGCTGAAGTGGAAGCGGATATGCAAAAACGTGATCATGATGATAGCCAGCGTAAGTTGGCGCCGCTAAAGCCGGCAGAAGATGCTGTCGTCATCGATACGACTCATCTTTCCCTCGATGAGGTTGTCCAAACCATATTAAATAAAATTCGAAAAAATTCACAATCGTAAAAGTAGTGAAATTAATAAAAATAAACTTGTAATGCGGTATATCATCTGCTAATGATCTCGGTTTGTACGGCAATACGTTGTCGATTAAAATGGCTAAGGGGGTAACAGGTTTAATGGAAGATCTAACAGACAAGGGTTCTACAGAAGAAAACATCAACGAAGAAGATACACAAAGCGCGTCAGAGGAAGAGCAATCAAACCAGGCATCGTCTGAAGCAGAGCCTGCAAATTCAGGTACAGAAGAAGACATGGAAAGCATGATGGATCTGTACGAAGAGAGCTTTAAACGATTTGCAGAAGGCGAAGTTGTAACCGGACGGATCATATCGGTTGACAAGGATCATGTGCTGGTTGACATTGGCTACAAATCCGAAGGCCAAATCAATATTCATGAGTTCAGAGATGAAAATGGTGTCATCCAAGCCAATCTTGATGACCCCGTCGAAGTCATGGTGGAATGGTGGGACGACGAAAACGAAGTCGTTGTGCTCTCAAAGGAAAAAGCCACCAAGGTTAAGGTCTGGGAAGAAATAAAACGGGCGCATGATGCCGAAGAAACCGTGGAAGGCACCATTACCAATCGTGTCAAAGGCGGTTTTTCAGTGGACATTGGTGTACAAGCATTTTTGCCCGGGTCTCAAGCCGATTTAAGACCTATTCGCAACCTCGATGACATGGTTGGTAAGACGTTTGAATTCAAAATACTCAAATATAACCGCAAACGCAGCAATATCGTTCTGTCGCGACGCGTCATCTTGGAAGAAGAGCGCGAAACTAAACGATCGGCCACACTGGCCTCAATCGAAGAGGGCAAGGTTATCGAAGGTATCGTTAAGAACATTACCGAATATGGTGTGTTTGTCGATCTCGGCGGCGTAGATGGACTCCTGCATATCACCGATATATCCTGGGGCCGGGTAAAACATCCCTCAGAGCTTTTCAGTATGGGAGACCAGATCTCGGTTAAGATCTTGAACCTGGATCTTGAAAAAGAAAGGGTCTCTTTGGGAATGAAGCAGCTGACTGAAGATCCTTGGTTGGCCGCCAAAGAAAAATACGCGGTTGGATCTCGGGTCACAGGCAAAATTGTCAGCCTCACGGATTATGGCGCTTTTGTGGAGTTGGAAGAAGGTATCGAAGGGCTCATTCATGTTTCGGAAATGTCTTGGACCCGCAAAGTCCGACATCCTTCCAAACTTGTTTCGGTTGGCGAAATTGTTGAGGCTGTAGTCTTGGATATCAAACCGGAAAGCCGGCGCATTTCATTGGGTATGAAACAGGTGGTCCCCAATCCTTGGGATGTGATCAGCGAAAAATACCCGGTGGGCACCACCATCGAAGGTAAAATTAAAAATATCACCGATTTCGGTCTGTTCATCGGTATTGATGAAGGTATCGATGGATTGGTCCATATCTCCGATATTTCCTGGACCAAACGGATCAAACATCCCTCTGAAATGTTTCAAAAAGGTGACGTGATTCAGGCGATTGTACTGGAGATCGATAAAGATAACGAGCGCTTCAGTTTAGGGATCAAGCAGCTCCAGGCAGATCCATGGGAATCGGTGGCAGAACGGTATAAGGTCGGTAAAGAGATCACCGGCACCATCACCAACGTGACCGATTTCGGCATATTCGTGGAGCTTGAAGAAGGCATTGAAGGGCTTGTACATGTGTCTGAAATCAGTAAAGAGAAAATAAAAACTCCGGTTGGTATGTTTAATATTGCCGATGTAATTACCGCGCGTGTAATGAATATCAATAGCGAAGAACGTCGTATCGGCCTTTCCATCAAACGGATGGAAATCGAAGATGAGCAGGAACTATTGTCCGAATATGTGAACAACATCGGCCCTGCGACTTCCTCATTTGGAGAAATATTACGCGAAAATTTACAAGAAAAATTGAACGAAGACTGACCTCGGTTTACAAGATCAGGAGGGCGACTGCGTCGCCGGTGAAAATTCCCGCCTCCTGGCGGGAATTTTTGTTTTCGTAGGTATAAGTAAGGTAAATCAATTATGTTTTCACGCAGACATCCATATCTGTTCACTTGCTTGATTATATCGACTCTTTTCACGTTGGCCGTTGTGAGTGTGGTGATTGTTGTGGCCACAACTTTGAAGCAGGCCGGTCTTACAGATCTGATCAGTGAATCCGGCGACGGTAAAGTCGGTGTGGTAGAAATTGACGGCGTTATTGCAGATTCAAAAGCAACCTTAGGTCTGATCAAGCGTTTTCGTGAAAATGACGATATTCAGGCCATCGTCATCAGAATCAACTCACCTGGTGGTGTTATTGGCCCATCTCAGGAAATTTACCGTGAAATTCGTAAAACCACCCAGACTAAGAAGGTTGTGGCTTCCATGGGATCCATTGCCGCCTCGGGTGGGTACTATGTTGCGGCTGCAACTGACGGGATTGTGGCCAACCCCGGAACCATAACCGGCAGTATCGGCGTTATCATGGCATACACCAATTTCCGCAAGGTTTTAGATAAAATCGGTATGATTCCAGTGGTTATCAAGAGTGGCCCCTATAAAGATTTGGGTTCGCCCACCAAAGAGATGTCGGTAGAAGAGCGGGGCGTTTTACAAGCTTTCGTAGATCAAGCGCATCGACAGTTTGTGACGGCCGTAGCCGAAGCCAGGAAAATGGATATTGAGCATGTCACATCCTTGGCTGACGGACGTATTTATACCGGTGAAGAAGCGGTCAAACAGGGACTTGTCGATCGACTTGGGAATTTTGAAGATGCAATTCAATGGGCCGGTGAAATGGGTGGTATTAAAGGCCGTGTGGCCACGGTTTATAAGAAAAAGGAAAAATTATCCTTTTTAAAATATATGCTGGAGTCTGTAGTTCAAGATTTGCTCGGTCGTGTCTCGCAGCAAGATCTATCTGGTGGGTATATTTATCGACCTGCAGAGCAATAAGCTTTAAGCGGTTAGGCATGAGCAGCTTAGTGCTGACAGCCCAGTGCATATTTTCTCTGAACAAATGAATGCCAAACAAGAAATTTCGAATTCTGCAATTGAAATTCAACATTTCATATATTGCTAATATTCACTCCTTACCCATACCACTTGAATGCATGAGCGTTTCCTATAGCAAGGAGGAAACATCCCCAATGCCCTCACGCAATACCTCTGGATAATCTCCAATCAACGAAATTACGCTGGAAGGCTTGCCTGGCGCTGGTCCGCCATCGATTACGATGTCGGCTCGGCCATTTAGTCTGTCATGAATCAAAGACGGATCCATCAACACCTCGCCATCGGGGAGTGTTGCACTGGTTGAAAGAATTGGATTTCCCAGTTTCCGGGTAAGTTCGAGACAGATGCGATGATCTGGGACTCGAATGCCGGCTGATTTGCGCTTGGTTAACATCATTCTGGGAACTAATTTGGAACCCTCGAGAATAAAGGTATAAGGTCCTGGAAGAAGGCGTTTCATGGTACGATAGGCATAATTGCTGACCTTGGCGTAATGACTGATATTTTTTAGATCTGAACAGATAAAACTAAAGGGTTTGTTTTTGCGGCGCTGCTTGATCTGGTATATGCGCTCGATGGCCCTTTTCTGCATAATGTCACAACCGATTCCATAATATGTATCAGTTGGGTAGCCAATAATTCCCCCGCGTTTCAGATGATCCACCACACGATTGATGAGTCGTTCCTGCGGGTTGATGGGATTGATTTTGAGGAGCATGGTGTTGTTGCTTGCTATTTTTTTGCTTATGTTCGGTTTGCTCAGATATATTCGATATTCCGAAATAGCTCATAGAAGCCAGGAGTCAGAATCCAGAATTCAGAATAGCACATGGTTCGGAGTGAATGGTTTACAATAAGCAACCTGTCTACTGTTCTCCGACCTCTGCCCTCCGTTTTCAGTCTTCTGACTCCTGTCTTCTGACTTCTGGCTCCCGATTCCGGACCCGGATATCTACTATGCACCTCAAACACTGTCAAGTTGTGAAATAAAATCGTTGATAAAGAACGTACGTTTTGCTATTCGAATCCAAACCTAAATATACTAAATAGTGTATACGACTTGCAGTCGATACATAACAGATTGTGGCGGAGGTCCCAATGAAGGTGCCCGTGGATGAATCCTTTTCCTTTGATGATGTACTGCTGTTACCCAACTACTCGGATGTGTTACCCAAAGACGTTAATATCAGCACCCAGCTGACACGTAATATATCGCTCAATATTCCCATCGTTAGCGCGGCCATGGATACTGTAACCGAGGCGCGGGCCTCAATCACCATGGCCCGCGAGGGTGGTATCGGATTTATTCATCGCAATATGAGTATCCAAACCCAGGCTACGGAAGTGGACCGTGTCAAAAAATCGGAAAGCGGTATGATTGTTGACCCTGTCACCATTCGGCCGGATCAACAAGTTCATGAAGTGCTGCAGCTGATGAAGGACTACCGTATTTCGGGTGTCCCGGTCACCAAAGGCGATAAGCTCGTCGGCATTGTAACCAACCGAGATTTACGCTTTGAAACTGATTTGGACAAAGCGGTTTCAGATGTAATGACCAAAGAAACGCTAATAACGGTTTCAGAAGGTATCTCTTTGGAAGAGTCCAAAAAACTATTGCATGAACATCGCATTGAAAAGCTATTGGTAGTGGATAATTTAGGTTGTCTTACCGGTATGATAACCATCAAAGATATTGAAAAGATTAAAAAATATCCTAATGCCTGCAAGGATAGTATGGGTCGCTTGCGGGTAGGGGCGGCCATCGGTGTGGGTGACAATATGTTGCAACGCACCGAAAAACTGTTGCAGGCCGGAGCAGATCTTATTCTGATTGATACCTCCCATGGTCATTCCCATAACGTGATACATGCAGTTAAGAACCTCAAGCAGACCTTTGATCGTATCGAGTTGATTGCCGGAAATGTCGCTACGGCGCAAGGTGCTGAGGATTTAATTAAGGCCGGTGTGGATGGTATCAAAATCGGTATTGGACCAGGATCCATATGTACTACCCGCATAGTAGCCGGCGTAGGTGTACCACAAGTAACAGCCATCTCGAACTGCCAATCAATATCCGCTCAGTATGATGTCCCTTTAATAGCCGATGGTGGGATTAAGTTCTCTGGTGACATCACTAAGGCTATCGGTGCCGGTGCCCATTCCGTCATGATCGGTGGATTGTTCGCGGGTTGCGATGAGAGCCCGGGCGAGTCTGTCTTTTTCCAAGGTAGAAGCTATAAAGTTTACCGGGGCATGGGTTCATTAGAAGCCATGAAAAAGGGTAGTAAAGACCGATACTATCAAGGCGAGGCCGAAGAAGACGATAAACTGGTGCCAGAGGGTATTGTGGGACGAGTACCGTATCGTGGCAAGTTGGCTGCCAATATCCACCAGCTGGTAGGGGGCCTTAAAGCAGGTATGGGTTACATTGGGTGCCGAAATATTATCGAACTCCAGGAAAAAGCACGATTTATGAAGATCAGTGCCGCCGGTATGCGGGAAAGCCATGTGCATGATGTTATTATTACCAAAGAAGCACCAAATTACCGGCTGGATTAATTCTGCAGGAGTCAAAAGTGTAAGCAATAGGGAGTAAGGAGTAGGCAGCTGCTTTGGGCTAAATGGCCTATGAACAAGAGAAATTACAAAGGATATAAGGATCTTAATGTATATCAAGTTGCTTATCAATTAGCATTGGAAATACATAAAATCACAAAAGAATTTCCGGCTGAAGAAAAATACAGCCTTGTGGATCAGATACGTCGATCTTCACGTAGTGTGCCTGCCAATATCGCCGAAGCCTGGAAAAGGAGGCGCTACAAAAAAGCATTTATCAGCAAATTAATTGATTGTGCCGGTGAAGCGGGTGAAACTGAAGTTTGGTTAGATTTTGCTAAAGATTACAGACAAACAAGCTTATAAAAATCAAGAATCTTAACCTGGGACTGATAGGATGTAGGCTATAGACATATCTTTTGTTGCTAATTTTTGTTTACTCCTTACTGCCTACTGTCTACTGCTTACTACATACTGCTTACTTAACGAATCTCATAAAAAAGTGAGCACAATCTATAGAACCACTGAAAATATTGGAAACAATGACCGAAACCATCCCTGACTTCGTACACCTACACGTTCACACACAATACAGCTTGTTGGATGGCGCCATCCGTGTTGATGAGCTGTTCAAGCGCTCGACCAGACTTGGCATGGACACCGTGGCCATTACCGATCACGGCACCATGTTCGGTTGCATCGAATTTTATCAAAAAGCTTTGGCCGCGAATATTAAGCCGGTAATCGGCTGTGAGTGTTATGTTGCTCCGCGCACCTTGCGGGATAAAACCCCATTGGATCACAAAGGAATTTCACACCTGATTTTGCTGGCCGAAAACAACCAGGGCTACCAAAATCTCTGCAAGCTCGTATCAACAGCCCGCCTGGAAGGCTTTTACCATAAACCGCGCATCGACAAAGAGCTGCTTCTGCAGAACAGTCAGGGTTTAATTGGTTTTTCTGCCTGTCTGCAAGGTGAAATACCCAAATTGATCGCTGCCGGAAATCTGGAGCAAGCCGATAATGCGGCAAAACAATATTGCCAGATGTTGGGCGAGGGTAATTTCTATCTCGAAGTTCAAAACAATGGCATTGATAAACAAGAATTGGTCAATGAGGCTTTATATGACATGAGTCAACGCCTCTCAATTCCTTTGGTAGCTTCCAATGATTGTCATTACCTGGATAGAGATGATGTGAAGGCCCATGATGTGCTGCTGTGCATCCAGACCGGCAAAACCGTTAAAATGTCCAACCGACTCAAATTTGGCACCAATCAGCTGTATTACAAATCCAAACCGGAAATGGCTGCCTATTTCAAGGACCATCCAGATGCTTTGGCCAACACAGTTCAAATTGCAGGCCGCTGTCAGGTAGATTTTGATTTCAAGACCTACCACTTCCCCAAATTTGAGACGCCCCAAAAGATCACCGAATCAGAGCTGTTTGAACAAAAAACCCGGGATGGCTTCCATGCTATCATCAAGCGTCTTATTGAAAAGAATCCGGATATCGACGTATCTTTATACGAGCAGCGACTCGACCATGAAATCGGTCTGATCAAGAAAATGGGATTTCCGGGCTATTTCTTAATCGTCGCCGATTTTATCCAGTATGCCAAATCCCATGGCATCCCCGTGGGGCCGGGTAGGGGCTCCGCGGCAGGTAGCCTGGTGGCCTATTCTTTAGGTATAACCGGCCTCGATCCGATTCAATACGGCCTCATCTTTGAACGCTTTTTAAATCCAGCTCGGAAAAGTATGCCCGACATCGATGTGGATTTTTGCATCAATGGTCGCGAACAGGTTTTTAAATATGTGGTCGAAAAATATGGCGGCGGTGAGCGTGTCGCCCAAATCATCACATTTGGAAAACTCAAAACCCGGGCTGTTATCCGGGATGTAGGTCGGGCCTTGGATATCCCCCTGCAAGAAGTGGATCGCATCGCCAAAATGGTTCCAGATGTATTGAATATCAGCTTGGACGATGCCCTGGAGCAGGAACCAAAAATACGGGAACTTGCCAAACAAAACCCAGATGTTGCCGAGTTGATTCAAGTCTCGCGTGTACTGGAGGGTTTGCCGAGGCATGCATCCACTCACGCTGCCGGTGTGGTCATCTCCGACAGACCCTTGGTAGAATACCTACCTCTATTCCAGGGCAAAAAGGATGAAGTCGTAACCCAATTTGACATGAAAATCGTCGAAAAAATTGGCCTCGTCAAGTTTGATTTTCTTGGTCTTCGCAATCTAACGGTCATCGCCAACGCACTCGATATGATCGCTCGCCAAGGGAAAACATCCCTTGACATCGACAACCTGAAAATGGATGACCCCGCCACCTATGCGCTGCTTTGTTCGGGAGACACTACCGGTGTGTTTCAATTGGAAAGCTCGGGGATGAAAGATTTGCTGATCCGTCTGCGCCCGGAAACTTTCGATGACGTCATCGCCCTGGTAGCATTATACCGACCGGGCCCATTGGATAGCGGTATGGTGACCGATTTTGTCCAACGCAAGCATGGACGCAAGGAAGTTCGATACCTGGTTCCTGAATTGGAATCTATCCTCAAGGAGACTTACGGCGTTATTGTCTACCAGGAACAGGTCATGAAAATCGCCGGTGTTCTGGCCAATTATAAAATGTCTGAGGCTGACGATCTCCGGAAAGCCATGGGTAAAAAGATACCAGAAATCATGGCAAAACACCACAAACGATTTGTGGATGGGGCTGTTGAGAACGGAATTCCTGCCGACAAGGCCGGGGAAATATTTGGTCTCATTTCCAAGTTTGGCGGTTATGGATTTAATAAGTCACACAGCGTCGCCTATGCTTTGATAGCCTACCAAACCGCCTTTTTAAAAGCACACTTTCCAGTAGAGTTCATGGCGGCTTTGCTAACCAGTGAAATGAACTCATCCGATGGCGTGGTTAAGTACATATCCGAGTGCAAGGGGCACAACATACCAGTTCTGCCACCGGATATTAACGAGAGTAGCAAAGAATTCGTGGTCATCGGAGATAGCATTCGCTTTGGTCTAGCCGCCGTAAAAAATGTCGGTGAAGGTGCTATTGAATCTATCCTCGAATATCGTGAGGAACAACCGTTTGCTTCCATTTTTGATTTCTGCGAACGGGTCGATTTGCGGCGAGTCAATCGGCGCGTGCTTGAAAGCCTGATTAAAAGCGGTGCTTTTGACTCCCTGGATTTGAAACGATCGCAGCTCACAGGGGGGCTGGACGAAATCCTCGAATATGGTCAGCGCGTACAGCGGGAAAAAGCAGATCCACAGATATGTCTGTTTGGATCGGCTGCCGATGCCCCCAGTATCAATTTGCCACCACTGCCTGACATCGAAGAGTGGGAGGAAAGACAGCTTTTGGCATTTGAAAAGGAGGCGCTGGGATTTTATATCACTGGTCACCCACTTAATCGGTACAATACGATTATCGACAAGTTTGCCACAGCCGAGACCTTGACCCTGAAAGAACTGGACGACAACACAGGCGTGCGTTTGGCCGGTATGATTCGAAATATCAAAACCATCACCACCAAAAGAGGTGATCTGATGGCTTTTGTATCCGTGGAGGATTTAAACGGCTCCTTTGAGATGGTAGTTTTTTCATCCCTATATGCCGAAATCCATCATCTGTTGATCGCTGACAATGCCATTCTGGTGGATGGCCAAATCCAGAAAGAGGAAAACACTGTCAAATTGTTGGCCAACCATATTGTACCCATCCAAAAAGCAGAAGAAATCTGGACGGTCAGCATCCACATCAATCTGGAAACAAACAACACAGGCCGCGATCAACTTGAATCCCTTCAACAGGTAGTCAAAAACCACCGAGGCGCTTGTGAGGTTTTTCTGCACGTAAAAGCACCCGAGATGGCTGAAGCAATCATCGCCCTACCAGAACCTTTTCAATTGCATCCCAGTGGGGATTTACGTAAGGCAGTCAACGCTTGTCTGGGTTACCAGGCCTATGAGAGTGTTTGCAGCAAAGCTGGATCGTTGCAGCAACCAAAGAGGACCTATTATGGTAAATGATGAGCCTAAACCTTTAAGCAATGGTTTAGCGGTGTTTCCAGTTCTGCTGGCCGGTGGATCCGGTACCCGTCTATGGCCGGTTTCACGGAACCAGGCGCCCAAACAACTGGCTGCGTTTGGCAGCCGCTTGTCGCTTCTGCAGGAAACCATCCAGCGACTATCGCCAGCCTTGAATACAGATAACGTGCTGATAGTGTGTGGCCAAGACCATCGTCTGGATTCCGCTGATCATTTGGCCGCCCTGGGTATCACACCCCAGGATAAAATAATCGGTGAGCCTGTTGGCCGTAACACTGCGCCAGCCATCCTGTTAGCTGTTCTTAAAATTCTCGCTGATAACAAAATTAGTGATGCAATATTTTTTATATTTCCCGCTGATCATGTCATTGCAGATATTACCCAGTTTCACCACCGGATTGCACAGGCAACCCAACTGGCAATCAAAGGCAACCTGGTTACGTTTGGCATCAAGCCAGAATATCCCGAAACCGGTTATGGCTATATCGAAGGGAGTATCCCGGTTACCGATGGTGGTTTAAAAATCAAGCGTTTTGTTGAAAAACCTGACCTTAAAACCGCCCAAAGCTACATCGACGCTGGAAATTTTTTTTGGAATAGCGGTATGTTTGCATTTAGTGGTTCCGCAATTATAAATGAATTTCAGGTTCACCAACCTAAAATGTTCACCCAAATGGAAGCTATCGTTAACATGGGAGAGCCCATTTCCATTGACGCCTATGCGTGTCTGCAAAATTTGGCCTTCGATGTAGCCATCATGGAAAAGACACTAAATGGGGTCGTACTTCCATCCGAATTTGGATGGAGTGATGTCGGTTCCTGGAAGTCTTTGCATGAATACCTGCCCAAGGATGAGAATGGCAATGCTTTGTTGGGGGATGTGCTTTGCCAGAATACACACAATAGTTTGTTGTTTTCAAAAAGCCGATTGGTTACATCCAACGATCTTTCCGACATCGTTCTGGTGGAAACACCTGATGCGGTATTTGTTTCTAATCTGGAAACCAGTCGTGATGTCAAAGAAATTGTCACGCGCTTAAAACAGCAAAACCGTCCAGAATATCGGGCACACCTTTCAGAAAAAAACGCCTGGGGTAGTGTCAAATTTCTGGAGAAATCAGCAAATGAAACTGTCATCCGGGTTACAATAAAACCCGGTAAAACCTACACATGCGATCCGGCTCCTAAGGGTCGTGTATATATTAATATATTGACCGGTGACTGCCGGCTTGGCTACAATCAGGTAGACCAGATACTGGGCACAGGCTTTTCGGTATCCATGGACACGCCATCGGCATACCTGATAAAAAATGACAGCGATCAAGACGCATTACTCATTATTATCCATCAAATGGAGAGTTGAATACCATGAAAGTACCCCTACTTGATCTTAAGGTTCAGTACCAGTCCATTAAAGATGAAATTTTAGCAGCTACCGAAGCCGTATATGAGTCCCAGTATTTTATTCTTGGTCAGACAGTTACAGATTTGGAACAAGAAATAGCCCAATATTGCAAAGCCAATTATGCTGTCGGTGTGTCATCTGGCTCAGATGCACTCATTATCGCCCTTATGGCAGCCGACATTTCCAGCGATGATATCGTATTGACAACGCCGTATACGTTTTTCGCTACGGCCGGTGCCATTTCACGATTGGGTGCCAAGCCTGTCTTTGTTGATATTGATCCGCTTACGTTTAATATGGATCCGAATTTGCTGGATTCGACCATGCAAAAACTCAGCAGCGCCGAACAAGAACGGGTTAAGGCGATTATACCGGTCCATCTATACGGACAGAGTGCTGATATGGATCCAATCGTGCAATTTGCTAAAAAACATGGCTTGATTGTGGTGGAGGACGCTGCCCAAGCCATCGGTACAGAATACCAAGACCTGCGTGCAGGTTCCATGGGAGATTTTGGATGTTTTTCGTTTTTTCCATCTAAAAACCTGGGTGCCTTTGGAGACGGTGGTATTGTTACTACAAATTCGGAACAATACGACGCAGACCTGCGAATTCTAAGAGGTCATGGTGCTAAGCCTAAATATTATCACAAAATAATCGGTGGCAATTTTCGTTTGGATGCATTACAAGCTGCCATTGTATCTGTAAAATTGAAACATTTGGATGACTGGACTCGCGGCCGGCAAATAAATGCTGAAAAATATCGCATCCTCTTTAACCAAAAGGGATTAACAGACCGCATCATTTTACCACTCGAAAAACCAGGCCGACACATCTATAATCAGTTTGTAATTATGGTACCCGACCGCAGAGACGAGTTGCGTGCTTTTTTAAGCAAAGCAGGCATCGGAACCGAAGTTTACTATCCGGTACCTTTGCATCTACAGGATTGTTTTGAAAATCTGGGCTACCAGTCCGGGGAATTCAAACACGCTGAAAAAGCAGCACAATGTTCGCTGGCAATTCCCATTTATCCTGAACTTTCTGAAGAGCAACTGGAATATGTAGTCGAGCAGATTCGGATATTCTATCAGCAAATCGACAATCACTTGCCCTAAAATTTTAAAAATGACTATAATTACTTTTTGTTCAAATAATAAAATTGCATTATGATTTTCATGCATCCCCGCAGAATATATCGCATATTTAGGCGGGGCATTCACTCTCTGGAGGCGAATAATGAACCGTTATTTGAAAATGCTTTGTGGCGTCATGCTATTACTTACGTTTATATGGGGTTGTGCATCCGACGAAGAGAAAAAATTGGCCCACTTTGAAAAAGGCAGCGCTTACTTCGATAAAGGGGAGTTTAAAAGCGCTGAGCTCGAATTTAAAAATGCGGTCCAAATCAATCCCGAATATGTGGATGCCCATGCCAAACTGGGGGAAACCTATCTAAAGCTCGGCAACTCCCAGGGTGCCTTCAGATCCTATTCTCGGGTTGTGCAGTTAGATGACAGCAATACCGATGCGCAGCTCAAAATGGCCACGTTTTACATGCTCGGCAAACAAACGGATCAAGCCCGGGAACTCGTTGAAAAACTTCTTAGTAAAAACCCTGATCACATTGATGCACTATTTTTAAAGGCCGGTCTGTTTGACATTAATAAGAAGCTGGATGAAGCCGAGTCAATCTTCCGCCGAATAATTCAACTGGATGCCAAACAAATACGCGCCTACATGGGACTTTCGCGGATACTCGCCCGCAAGGGGCAACTTTCTGCTTCGGAAAAGTACCTCATCGAAGCAACTCGCATTGATCCCAAGGATATAAAACCAAGCCTCGTTCTTTTCAACTTCTACAGAAGCAAACAAGACTTTAAAAAAGCTGAAGCCATTTTAAATCAAGCCATCCGTTTGAATCCTGACAATGTTGAATTGCTGATTCAAGAAGGCAATTATTTTGCCCAACGTAAAATGATGCCAGAAGCTGAGGCATCTTATGCGGTTGCTATAGATAAGGATCCCGAAAATATTCGATCCTACCTCGTAGCAGCTGGATTCTATGAATTTTCCGGGAATCCCCAAAAAGCATTGGAATTATACAAGCAGGCACTTGAGAAACAACCAGATGATATTCGAATCAAAAACACCATTGCCGGATTCCATCTCAAGCAAAAAGAAATGGGCAAGGCCGATGCCATCATTACCGAAATTTTGGCCGAGCGCCCCAACTACTTTCCGACCCGTTTGTTAAAAGGAGAGCTGCTGGCACAAACCAGACAGTTTGATGGCGCTATCGATACGCTGAATCAACTGGTCAAGGAAGAGCCACGCGCCGCACGCGCGCATTACCTCTTGGGGGTGGCCTATCTTGGCAAAGGTGACAGCAACATGGCCAAATCATCCCTCGGCAAAGCTGTCGACGCCAATCCGCGATTTATCAAAGCCAGGCTGCTCATGGCGGAAATTTATCTGCGCCAGCGCGATATGAAGCTTGCTGAAAAAGAAAGCACTGAAATCCTTGAATTAAGCCCTAATAATTATCAAGCAACACTCATACTTGGTAATGCAAAACTGCTACAAAAAGATGTCAATGCTGCCAAAGAAAACTTCAATAAGTTAATCAACTTGGATTCTAATAATCCCACCGGCTATTTTCGATTGGGTTTGCTGCAACGCCTAACCAAACAGTATAAAGCGGCACTAACCAATTTTAACAAGGCCCTTAAAATTAATCCAAAACTGATGGATGTTTTTACCAATGTTATCCTGCTGCATTCCCAAAAAAAAGAATACGCAACAGCTTTAGAAAAATGTGATCAGCAATTGCAAATAGTCGCAGACGTCCCCGCTGTAAAGGCCGTGATATATAATCTCAAAGGGGGGCTTTATCTTGCCCAAAAAAAATCTGACTCAGCTGAATCTGCATTTCAAAAATCCCTCGAGGCGAACCCGGAATATCTGCGGTCCTATTATGCCCTGGCGCGCATGTATTTATCCGGCAATAACCCGGACAAGGCCATTGCGCAGTATCAATCCATACTGGAAAAAAATCCACGTCAAACCAGCGCGAATATGATGCTGGGTACGATTTATGATTTGAAAAAGCGTTTTGATATGTCAGAAAAACATTATCGTGCTGCTTTAGAAATTAACCCCGATTTTGCACCGGCAGCTAATAATCTGGCCTATCTATTGGCGGCACAAGATAAAAATATCGACGAGGCCTTGGGCTTTGCCCAAAAAGCCAAAGAGCAACTTCCCGCTGAGCCTAGTGTCATGGATACTCTCGGTTGGATTTATTATAAAAAAGGCCTCTATGACAGTGCCATTAGCGAATTCAAGGACAGCCTTGAGAAGTTAGCTGACAATGCCACCGTTAACTACCATCTTGGTATGGCTTACTATCAGAAAGGGGATAAGCCCAAAGCGAAGAAACAACTCGAAAAAGCCCTTAGTTTAGACAAAAACTTTGATGGTGTCCAAGAGGCACGCGAAACGCTAGCCCAACTTTAAACATGCATGAAGTATTTTCCCCTAAAAACGTTGATACTGTGCATCATGTCGCCACCGGTGCTGTTTATTGCCTCGATTCAGATAATCGAGCAACAACTCCAGGGCCGTTATACCAATGAAATTGAAGAAATTTACATTGGTGACACCACAGCACTTCTTAACGGCAGTATCACGATCAGTGAATCCATCACTCACAACATCGACCGCTACCTTTGGTCCAAAAAAGTGTTGGGTTGGGGTGTTAAGGCTGTTGTGACTGTTCGAACACCCGCAAATTCCATTATTTATCCGGCGGCTTTTGGGCATTCCGACACTTCGGAACCACAAAAAATGCCGCTGCAGGTGGCCAAAGAAAACTACGCTGCCCTAAACCAAGGTTTTGTGGTTACGGTCAAAGTCGCGGTGGTTCTGCATCAGATCCTTTCCTTTATTATCCTTTCTTTCTATATATTCCTATCTATCTTGTTCTTTTGGTTTTCCTACCAAAAGAGTTCACGTAAAGCCGAAAGCGAATATAACCAGATCCAGGTAGAGATTGATCGGCTGCAGTCAACTGAAGCCCAGCACCAAGAAAAATTACTGGAACTAAATAAGCAAAAACAAAAAGCCACCGAAACTTATCATAAACGATTCCGAACCTTGTATAAATCTTTGATCGTGAATGATCGCGCTGTCACAGGATTTGGGTCATTAACCACAGATCTTCAATTAAAGGCCGAGGAAATTATATTGCAATTGCATGACGATCCCAAACTTGTGCCCATAAAACGTAAAGTATTTGGTAAAAAAAACCGAGAAACTGTTTTTGAAGTTCTATTTGCATATAAAGGCCGCTTGTACTATCGAACTACCCAGGACCAAAAAATAGAAGTTGTTGCCATCGGCACCAAACATACCCAAACAAAAGACTTTAAATTTCTGGATCAATTATAAATGTATCTTTCATTTTATCAACTTGAGCGCAAACCATTTCAAATCAGCACGGATCCTAAATTCCTTTGGCTGGGTGAAAAACACAAAGAGGCCTTGGCAGTTTTTCGATACGGTCTTATGGATAACAAAGGATTTTTGCTGCTGGCCGGGGATGTGGGTACCGGCAAGACAACCCTCATCAATGCCCTTGTCAATACACTGGGTGAGAACATCATTGCCACAACCTTACTCGATCCTGGAATTGATAAAACTGATTTTTTCACCTTCCTGGGCCACTCCTTTCAAATCGGCGAGTCTTTCAGCAGTAAAGGTGATTTCATCCAACGCTTTACGGGCTTCTTGAACCAGGCCCATGGCGAGCATAAAAAAGTCCTTTTGATCATTGATGAATCCCAGCGACTCAGTCAGGAATTATTAGAAGAAATCCGACTACTTTCCAATATCGAAAAACAATCCAGCAAGCTGATCAATATTTTTTTTGTGGGTCAGATTGAATTTAATAGTATTATCCTTGAGCCCAAGAATAGCGCCTTGCGCCAACGTATTTCCGTTAACTATGACTTGCACCCTTTAACAGCCAAAGAAACCGGGCAATATGTTCACCATCGCCTTAAAATTGCCGGAGCCAGCAAACCTATATTTAATGCGGCCGCCATCCGTGAAATCTTTCGGTTTTCAAATGGTTACCCAAGACTCGTCAATGTTATTTGTGACCGTGCCCTGGTGACAGGTTTTACCCAAGAAAGTAAAAAAATCGGACCCGCCATCTTAAAAGAGTGCGCCCGAGAGCTTAAACTGCAAAACCAAAAAAGCCGTCCCAAAAAGAAAAAAACTGCACCCAAACAAGATAAGAATATTCAAGCATCGGCTGGGCCTAACAAAGGAGCTTTTGTTGAGAAATTGCTTTATGTGATTCTGGCGGTATTAATCATAGCCTGGATTGCCATCGCACTTTATTATTACACGCCCTTGGGTAAAACCGTATCAAGTCCATCGATAACGCCCCAAGACGAATCAATGCTCTCTAAACCTGATTCAGCTGATGCAAGTGAAATTGTTTCCGTGACAACGTCACAACCCGAACCTTTTGTCGCCGAAGCGCCTAAAACCGCATCCTCTCAATCGAGTATGGATTCGGATAAACTTCAGATTCCTGACAAACACGTTGTTATTCGAATTGATTTTGATGCCAATAGTGAGATCGGTGAGGAGGGAGTCGAAACGCTCGATAATCTAAGTGTTTTGCTCAATAAACATCCAGACTTACAAATTTCTATCAATGGCTATTCCGAGAGTCAAGGCAGCCGCCGTTACAATAAAAAAATGTCAGAATTCACGGCCAATATTGTAAAGGGGTATTTAGTTGGCAAAGGAATGGCGCCCCAACGTATTGAAGCCGTGGGAATGTGGCTCATCAATTCGGATGCTGACACGTCTTCCTCTGAACCTACCCGCAATAAACAATGGGTTGAAATCCAGTTTAAAGACCTTTAGTACGTCGGAATAGGGGCTTGATCGACCTGTTTCTAGTCACACGGCTACCGTTTAGGACACTCTCCTGCAATTCTGGACCGATCCAATAGCGGATAGATTGGTTTTGATTATATCCCATTTCCAATGGATATAATTCAAGCGCATTTTCTTTCTCGTGAAACAGCTGATCTTCCAGTGTCAACCAGCAATGCGCTTTTCTAACCTCATTTAAGCCCAAACCACGCCCGCCCACATTTATGACCAGGGGGAGACCCCGTTTACGAAGTATGCTTGCTAAAACAAAGCTCCGATAAAAACAAAGGTGTCGGTTAAACCACATGGCAGCACTGGCCAGGGTGTCAAACCAGTGTACCACGTCATCAGCATTTTGTGGTGAAGTGGTTGGCGGGGTGGCAACCGCTGGAAGATTAATGCCGGATTTGGCCTTGGATAAGCGGATCCATAGCGAACGCATTAACAACCAAAGTATATGAACTGTTAAGGGAACACGCCACATAAAATAAAATTGCTCCACGATTGAGTTGCGACAACATTATACAGAAACCAGCATACAGGTCAACGCCCCCGGTCTGGTTGTGGAATGAAAGCGCAGAACTCGGAAAAAAGAGGGTCGTGTAATGGTAATGCTGTCAGCATACAATTGGAATTTTCAAGTAAAGATATCTGGAGAACTGCAAAGACCAGTATATTAAGGCCAGGGTCGATAATATTTACCGTGATTCGATCCTCCGGCACAGCCTAAAGGGCATGGATGTTAACTACATTGCGCCCACTGATAACGCTTTGACAAAAGCCATGGATCAATATACAAAATGGTTGGATTCAAAGCTTTAGGAGGACTAAATCTTAAAAGTACTGGCGGAAGTGCATGGGAATCGAACCCACCCGGGACGGTTTTAGCGCCCCACACCGGATTTGAAGTCCGGGAGCCTCACCAGTAAGCTGCGCACTTCCGTATATAGATTGATTGGACGTGGTTCATATATATAGCCAATCTTGGTTTTGTCAACTTAAACTTAAAATCAGCGACCACAAGTAAAACGGGCGGTATGAGGTTGGCACTGGAATAGACATTGTGCACTGAATGGTCGCTGATTTGAGGAGAGAATCGATGATAAATAAAGACAGGCTGGCCGAAACCTTCATGCAACTGGTTCAAATTGACTCTGTATCCAAGGAGGAAGGCAAAATCGCACAAACCCTTTATGACATGCTTTCAGATCTGGGGGCCGAGGTCATCCGCGATGACGCCGCTGAAAAGATCGGCGGCCAGAGTGGTAATATCATAGCCAAATTCAAAGGGACCGCGGTCGCCCCCATCATGCTGAATGCCCACATGGATACAGTTGAGCCGGGCAGGGGGATAGAACCAGATTTAGAAAATGGTGTTTTTAAAAGCAAAGGCGATACCATCTTGGGAGCCGACGACAAAAGTGCCCTGGCAATTATCCTGGAAGCGCTCCGAGTTTTAAATGAAAATCAGATTAATCACGGCCCCCTGGAAGTGGTTTTTACGGTGTGTGAGGAAGTGGGTCTATTAGGTGCTAAAAATCTCAATTTCGATTTAATTTCAGCCCAATATGGGTTTGCCTTGGATGCCACCGATACGCAAGGCGTGATCACCCGGGCGCCCTCAGCCAATCACCTGAAATTTACGGTTCACGGCAAAGCCGCCCATTCCGGCGCCAAGCCTGAAAACGGGATTAATGCCGTTCAAATCGCCAGTAAGGCCATAGCTAATATGCATCTGGGGCGCATTGACCGCGAAACCACCTGCAATATTGGCCTCATCAACGGTGGGCGGGCCATCAACATCGTACCCGACCGAGTGGATGTGGAAGGCGAAGCCAGGAGCCATGATGAGGATAAGCTTGCGCAGGTAACCCAGGCCATGTTCGATTCATTTCAAAAGGCCGTTGCTGCAGGCCAGCAAACTGGCAATTCGGACAGCCTTCCGAAACTTAATTACAGCGTTGAAAAAGAATTTTCGCGCACCCATATCCCCGAAGATCACCCGGTTGTGGTCTTGGCCAGCAAGGCCGCCGCAAACCTAAACCGCAATATGATTTGCAAAGCCACTGGCGGGGGCGCCGATGCCAATGTTTTTTCACAGCATGGCATTTCTCTGGGCGTGTTGGGTACCGGCATGACCGATATGCATACACTGCAAGAATCTGTAAAGTTGGACGATATGATTGCCACCACCGAATTGCTGCTTGAAATTATCCGGTTGCATGCGGAAGGGGAGAGTGCATGACTGACGCTTATTTTGATTGTTTTTCAGGTATCAGCGGTGACATGACCCTGGGCGCCTTATTGGATTTGGGAGTCCCTCTGGATTGGCTTAAGAAGCAACTTGGGGCTATCCCAATCGATGGATATTCACTTTCTGTCACGGGCATAACACACCATGGTATCCAAGCCCAGAAATTTAATGTTGACCTGCAACAGCAAGTGGCCCACCGAAATTTTGCCGACATCAAAAAGCTAATCTCAGATAGCCGTTTATCCCAGCGTGTAAAAGAGACCAGTCTATCAATTTTTGACCTTATAGCTGATGCCGAAGCTCAGATTCATGGTGTACCAAAAAAATCCGTTCATTTTCATGAAGTCGGTGCTACGGATTCGTTGGTGGATATTATCGGCACAGCCTTATGCTTAGAATACCTGAATATCAAACGAATTTTCTCATCCAACCTGCCTTTGGGCAAGGGCACCATCACCAGCCAGCACGGTACGTTGCCAGTACCGGCCCCAGCTACTCTGGCAATACTTACCGATGTCCCGGTATATGGCTGTGGTATTGCTGCCGAGATGATAACGCCCACGGGCGCTGCCATTATCAAGACGCTTGCCAACGATTTTGGCGATTTGCCCCGTATGACGGTCGAAAAAATCGGTTATGGTGCTGGATCACGACAACTCAAGGAACGGCCCAATCTTCTGCGGATTGTCCTGGGACGCATTCAGGAAATACAATCACAGTCGGAAGATGTGGTCATGATCGAAACATGTGTTGATGACATGAACCCGGAAATATTCGGTTATTTGATGGAAACTCTTTTTAAAGATGGTGCCTTGGATGTCTATTGGATTCCAGTCTTCATGAAAAAGAACCGACCCGGAACCTTGATTCAAGTCTTGTGCAGGCCGGCTTCCAAACAGATCATCATCAACCGCATTTTATCTGAAACTACCTCCACCGGTATTCGTTATCAAACCCTTCATCGTCTGTGCCTTCAGCGTGAGATTATCAGTGTTCCAACCGAATTTGGTGAAATTAAAATGAAGCAGATAACTGATTTGGATGGCAATATCCGCCTAACACCAGAATACGAATCCTGTAAAATAATTGCCCAAAAGGAAAAAATTTCCATCCGAGACGTGTATCAGCGCATCCATCAAGCGGCCGTTGTCCAAGCCCAAAACACCAAACCGATTCTTGACAAAACCTAGCCCAGACTATAGAGACGTGCCATGACAATACGAAAGAACGCGATACTGTTTCTTTCGAGTGGTTGTGGTCTGGGATACATGCCCTTCGCGCCAGGGACCTTTGGAAGCCTGGCCGGATTGCCCATTTGCTGGCTGATTGCGCAACTGCCGCTGTCTGTAGCATTGGTCATACTAGTTGGACTTATGGCAGCTTGTATTTGGATTGCTGGTCAAGCTGAAAAGATGTTGCAGCAGAAAGATCCTGGCGTTATTGTCATCGATGAAATATGTGGGCTGACTGTCGCCCTAATCGGCCTTCCTTTCACATTTGTGAATGTGGCCTTGGGTTTTGTTTTATTCCGCGTACTCGATATTGCCAAACCAGTTCCTATTGGTACACTCGAACGCCGCTTAGCGGGTGGGACCGGAATTATAATGGACGATGTAGCCGCCGGTATCATGGTAAATATTACTTTAAGGATTATATCATATATAGTTGAAATATAATGAAAGAAGAAACATTGACAAAGCCATCTGATCCACAGACAACTCCTGAGACGACCTCAAAAAAAAGTGGCCTACGCGAAAACATAGAAGCAATCGTTATCGCCATTTTACTGGCCCTTTTTATTCGCACATTCGTGGTGCAGGCCTTTAAAATCCCTTCTGGTTCCATGAAGGAAACTTTGCAAATCGGAGACCACATCCTTGTGAATAAATTTATCTATGGCGTCAAACTTCCATATTTAAATAAAGTGATTTTACCCATCAAGGATCCAAAAAAAGAAGACATTATCGTTTTCCGCTATCCAGAGAACCCAAAGTTGGATTTTATTAAACGGGTGGTGGCTGTACAGGGTGATGTGGTTGAAATTCGAAACAAGAAACTATACGTCAATGACGAATTGATATCCAGACCCTTTGCTATTCACACCGATCCGCATATTATTCCAGGCGTTTACAATAAAAGGGACAATTTTGGACCTGTGGAGGTTCCAGCAGACTCCCTATTTGTTATGGGTGACAACCGCGACAGCAGCAAGGACAGCCGCTTCTGGGGCTTTGTCAAGCTGCCTGCTGTAAAAGGTAAAGCTTTCATGATCTATTGGTCTTGGAACAAAAATAATTCCAAAACCATTTTAAATTACGTCCGCTGGGGTAGAATATTCGATATATTAAAATAAAATTGTTTCACAATTTTATTTTTAGACGGCTGCGCCGTACTTGATACCCATAATAACTTGAAACGATTATATTTATGGACTTACTACTAAAAAATGGACACGTTATCGATCCTGGTCGTGTGGACGGACATGTGGATGTACTCATCCGCCAGGGGCGTATTGATAAACTGATCCCAAACCCACAAAAAGATACGGATCGGAGTAGCGGCAGCCTTCCCAGCGATATCCAAACCATAGATCTAACGGACAAGATCGTTACACCCGGCTTGATCGATATGCATGTTCACTTGCGTGAACCCGGGCAGTCTCATAAAGAGACCATTGAGACCGGTGGGCGTGCTGCGGCCCATGGTGGTTTTGTAGCGGTTTGCAGTATGCCGAATACGGATCCGGTCACCGATACTGCTGATATAACCGCCTGGATTCAAACCAAGGCCCGTAATCATGGCTGTATCTCGGTTTATCCCTGTGCTGCTATAAGTCATGGGTTACGTGGGAAAGCGCTAACCGATTTTAACGCACTCAAAAAGGCGGGGGCCGTCGCACTCTCGGATGATGGCATGCCGGTTATGAGTAAGCGCTTGATGCAAGCGGCACTAGAAAAGGCCAAATCTCTGGATCTACCCATCGTTTCGCATGCCGAAGATCTCGAATTAGCTGCCGGCGGTGCCATGAACGCAGGCCGAATTGCGGACGAACTGGGTATACCCGGCATCCCCAATACGGCTGAAAGCGTCATGGTTACGCGCGATATTGCCTTGTCTGAAATGACGGGGGCAAGATTACATATTGCCCATGTGAGCACAGCTGAATCTGTTTCCGCCATTCGGCGAGCCAAAAATCGTGGTATCCGTGTCACTGCCGAAACAGCACCGCATTATTTTATGCTTACGCATCAGGCTGTAAAGTTTAGCGGCACGCATGCCAAAATGAATCCGCCACTCCGCTCTGAACGAGATCGCCAGGCCATTATCCAGGGCCTGGCAGATGGCACCCTGGATGCCATCGCTACAGACCACGCTCCGCACCATGTCGATGAAAAACAGCTTCCATTTGAAAAAGCGCCCAATGGGATTATCGGTCTGGAAACCTCGCTGCCTCTGGGCTTGAAACTGGTGGACAAAGGGCATTTAAGCCTGATGGATCTCATCAAATGTATGTCCACCAATCCGGCACAAATATTGGGTATTCCCAAGGGATTAATCCCCGGAACCGTTGCCAATATCACCGTTATCGATTTGAATAAACCTATTCTCGTGAGAGCCCAAACTTTCCAGTCCAAAAGTCGCAATACCCCTTTTGAAGGCTGGGAATTACGAGGCGGGCCCATCTTAACCATTGCCGGCGGTCAAATTGCGTATCAATCAAGTGACCACCAGCAAAAGTAGTTTTTTGTAGCCCTTTTAATGGGCCTGTCATACTTGTTTTTTATGATTTGAAAGGAAGTAGCTATGCCCGATCAGCGCAAACCCCATATCCTGGTGATCGACGATGAAGTCAGCATGATAGAACTACTTGAAATTATTCTTAAAAAAGAAGGTTGCCAGGTAACCAGCGCTGATAGTGGCCAGAAAGCCTTCGAGCTGATCGAAAAACAGTCCTACGATTTGCTTTTGTGCGATATTAAACTCGGCGACTTTAACGGAATCGAGGTCCTTCGAAAAGCCAAGGAAAAAAACCCGGATACGGTTGTGATCATGATCTCGGCTTATTCGACCACGGAGAATGCGGTCGAGGCCATGAACGAGGGTGCCTATGATTATGTGCCCAAGCCTTTTGATAATGAAGAACTCAAGCATACCATCAAAAACGCTCTAGACTTGAAAACTATTGATCAGGAGAAAAAAGCTCGCAGTGCCGATCGCGACAAGACAATGCATTTCGGCAAAATTGTTGGCAGCAGTCCGCGTATGTTGCATATCTACGACATGATCCGACAGGTCGGCAAAACCAAAACCAATATTCTGATTTCCGGTGAGAGCGGCACGGGCAAAGAGCTGATCGCCAAAGCCATTCACGAGCAAAGTGATCGCAAAGATGATCCCTTTGTCGTCATCAACTGCGGCAGCATTCCGGAAACGCTTATGGAAAGTGAGTTCTTCGGCCATAAAAAAGGCTCCTTCACCGGTGCCACCAATGACAAAAAAGGCCTTTTTGAGGTTGGTCATAATGGCACTGTTTTCCTGGATGAAATCGGTGAACTCAGCACCAGTTTCCAGGTCAAACTGCTCAGGGCTGTTCAGGAAAAAATATTAAAACGCGTGGGTGGCACCCAGGACATCAGCGTCGACATTCGCTTTATCTCCGCCACCAACAAAGAGTTGAAAAAAGAGATCATGGCCGAACGCTTCCGCGAAGATCTATTTTACCGCTTGAATGTCATCGAGATCAAGGTTCCACCCCTGCGCGAGCGTATGGGCGATTTGAAACCCCTGGCCCAATTTTTTCTGGACAAATACTCCAAAGAAATGGGGAAAGACGTATCCAAAATATCATCTTATGCCATTGAGCTGCTCAAAAAGTATGATTTCCCCGGTAATATCCGTGAATTGGAAAATCTGCTCGAGCGCAGTGTGGCTTTGAGCAGCACCAATATCCTATTACCAGACAGCTTAGAGTTATCAATTTATAAAAAACGCTGGATCGAAGGTGTCAAAAATCGCCGTTATGATTTGGATGAGGTGGCCCATGGGGTTGCCCTGGACAGCATTCTGGTGGAAATTGAACGCGCCTATTTGGAAAAAGCCCTTAAAGTAAGCAATGGCAATATGCATAAAGCCTCCGAGCTTTTAGGCATCAGCTTCCGATCAATTCGCTACCGTTTAGATAAACTCAATATCAAAAAGTGACAAGATTTGTAATACTCTGACGCTTTTTGTCACTTTTTCGCCTCCCTATCCACCAGATACAATGTGAACAAACGTTTATATTAAATTTATCTTCAATAATAACAAGTGAGTATGTATTTATTGATTATTTTTTTTATCTGTGGTATATCTCTTGCAGTAATCTTCGCTAAACTGAATGACACACAAAGGAGGTGAAAACCAAAATATTTAACAGATAATTTATTGATCAACATTAATAATGTTTGCGTAAATAACCCCCACAACGAAAAAAAAGGAGAATCGACATGCTTCAGAAATTAAGACCCAACAACAAAGGTTTCACCCTGATCGAACTGATGATCGTTATTGCCATCATCGGTATCCTGGCTGCCATCGCCATTCCTAACTTTATTTCTTATCGTAATAAGAGTTTCTGTAGCCGGACCGAATCAGATGCCAGCACGATTGCAGCCGCCGTTGCGGACTATTTCGCCATTCCGTCCCACGTTGACCTGCCGACCTTTGCACAGCTCAACAATTGGCAAGGTGTAACCCTGTCTGGTGACAACGCCACCGGTTTTGGTGCAACCGACCTTGGTGGAGATCCCAATAATACGATTACCATCATCGTGGAAGATGCCAGCGGCCGATGTCCTGAAGATTATCGGACCGCTATGCCTGCTGTTGCAGCCGACACAACCAACGGCTGGACCGCCCAATCTTACACCAAGTATATGGCCCAGTAAGCATATAAATCATCTGTTTTCGCGGCTTTATTGCCGAACCAGATTAAATAAAGGGAGAATTTCGATTCTCCCTTTTTTATTGCTCAATTGAACATGGATTGGTAATATATCCATACTTATTTTTTTTATCTTAGGAACCATAACAGCCATCCGATCACCGAAGTGGATGTTTGATGTCTAAAGTAAACAATCTATGGGTATTGGTCATCTTTAGCGCCATAATTCTGGCGGTTTATGCCAATTCTTTTCACGCTTCATGGCAATTTGACGACAAACCCAACATTCTCAACAATACCCACCTGCATATCGACAATCTGAAAGCCAAAACCCTTGCAGGCACCTTATACGCCAATCCCAACAATCCCTATAAACCTAAAAGTAGGATGTACCGGCCGGTCGCCTGCCTGACCTTTGCACTGAACTGGTATTTTGGGCAAGACAACACCTTTGGATACCATCTGATAAACGTTGCCTTGCATATCCTGACCTCTTTTTTTGTCTATCTTGTCATCCAGGCCTTCTACGCCACTCCGAAACTGACCAGCGTTGCTTTGGACGAAAGACGCCTGGTTGCCGTCTTGGCAACAGTTCTGTGGGCCGTCAACCCCATACACACCCAAGCCGTTACTTACATCGTACAGCGGATGGCAGTCATGGCCGGGCTGTTTTATATTCTTGGCATCTATGCTTTCCTGAAGGCAAGGCTAACCATTAATGCTAAATACCGTCTAATAGGTTATGCCGGCTGTATAATCTGTTATGTGCTGGCACTCGGCTCCAAAGAAAACGCTGTTATGCTACCCATTTCCCTGATCTTGATAGAGTTTATTTTTTTCCGGGATTTAGGTCGCAAAAAGGTACGCCAGACACTCATAGGGGTCATCGCCATTTCAGGCATCTTGCTTGTAATTATTGGTGTTTTTTTATTTCTGAAAGGTGACATATCCGCCGGCTTTAAAGGTTATGAATCCCGCCCGTTTTCCATGGGCCAACGACTGCTGACAGAGATCAGGGTGCTTTTCTATTACATAACCCTGATATTTTATCCGGCACCGACGCGTTTATCGATTGAACATGATATCGTTATTTCAACCTCTCTTGCTTATCCCTGGACCACGCTACCAGCCCTTCTGCTTCTGATGGTTTTATCCTTTGTAGGTGTCGCTGCCCTCAAGAAAAGCCCCTTGATCGGATTCAGTATCTTGTTTTTCTTTATTAACCATGTGATAGAATCGAGTGTTATTCCACTCGAGCTCATTTTTGAACATCGCAATTATTTGCCGTCTTTTTTTATTTTTGTCCCTGCTGCCATGGGATTGAATCGATTATTAAAACGTTACGGACATGCTTCGCATTTCATACCTTATGCCATCTATGCATTTGTTTTCCTGTTGGTGGTCGCTTATGGTACGGGTACCAACATTCGCAACCGTGCCTGGGCAACCGAAAAGTCCTTATGGGAGGACGCCGCCCTAAAAGCTCCCGGCAGAGCCCGACCGCTCAGCAATCTTGCCTATGACATGGCCTATGGAGAAAATGCCCATCCCAGGAATTACGACAATGCTTTGAAACTTTATTCAATGGCGTTGAAACTTTATCAGGTCCGCAACGGCCTGAACCCCGCAATTCTGGATAACATGGCCGGCATCTTTGCAAAAATGGAGAACTACCCAGCAGCGGTCGATCATCTCGAACAGGCTATTGCCATTAATCCGAAGAGTGCCAAGGCGCGCTATGACCTCGCGGCCCTGTTTTTACGCTTGGGCAGACTGCAAGAGGCCTCCATCACAATAGACCCACTTCTTCATACCAGGGGCGTTCATGAAGGCTATCTCAATCAGAAGGCGCTGATTCTCATCCATCAGGAACAGCCCCTAAAAGCCATCCCATATCTTGAAAAATCCCTGGCACTGGAACCATATTTCCAGACAACGCTGCTGTATCTTGGTATGGCTTACAATTTAGCAGGGCACCACAAGAAAGCCGAACAGGTCCTGGAAAAGGCACTGAATACACCGCCGTCAAACCTTCTGCCCCTGGTCTGCTTGATGGACAATAGCCTTAGGTCTGGGGCAAGTAAGCGGGGCATGTATTACGCCGGCAGAGCCATCCGCATGTACGACGGCAATACCATTCGGAATTCCTTAGAAAAATATTATAATAACAACTTGATCCCACCGCTCCTGCACGCCGATATCTCACAGTTGCTTCTCGAAAAACTGAATGGAATAAATAAATGATTCAAGACCGCCGCCTCATCAATACGCTCATTGCACTAGTGCTGCTGGCAACGATTGCCGTGTACAGCCAGGTGGTGAATCATGATTTTGTCAGTCTTGATGACCATATCTATGTGACCGACAACCAAGAGGTCCAAAAGGGCTTGAAAATCAAAGGACTCCTGTGGGCCTTTTCTACTTTCCATGCGGAGTTTTGGCACCCGCTGACATGGCTGAGTCTGATGTTCGACACCTGGACCTGGCAGGGCCGTCCCGCTGGATACCTCATCACGAACCTGATGTTTCATCTGCTGAACACTTGGCTGCTGTTTTTTATTCTCTACCGAACCACAGGCAGTCCAATGAAATCTATTTTTACGGCAGCCTTGTTCGCCCTGCACCCATTGCATGTTGAATCGGTGGCCTGGGTATCGGAGCGCAAAGATGTCCTTAGCACCTGTTTCTGGATGCTGACGACGGCAATTTATGTAAGCTATGTCCAAAAAAAAGGCACATGCCGCAATATCGTCTGTCATGTCACCTTCCTGCTAGGGCTGATGGCAAAGCCCATGATCGTGACCCTACCCCTGGTTCTACTTCTGATTGACTTCTGGCCCCTGGGTCGTTGGAATAGGGAACGATCCGGAAAATCATTCGGCCGGAATCTCTGGTATTTTATATTGGAAAAGCGATTTTTTATATGCTTGGCCCTGGCAGGCGGGCTTCTCACCATTATCGCTCAAGCAAAGGGGAAGGGATTGGTGGGTCAGGAAGTCTTTCCCATGGGAGACCGGTTTGCCAATGCCCTCATATCCTATGTCATATATCTGCGGCAGATGATACTACCCAGAGACTTGTCTGTTTTTTATCCGCTGCCGACCTATTTTTCTGTTTGGAAAACCGCCCTTGCGGGGCTGATAATCGTACTGGCAACCGTATGGATCGTTCGGATGCGCAAGCAATATCCTTTTGTCTTAACCGGCTGGCTCTGGTATATAGTGACCCTGTTGCCCGTTATCGGATTCATCAAAATCGGGGATTTTGCACACGCGGATCGCTACACCTATATTCCCCTTGTCGGGATAGGAATTATTGTTTCCTGGGGCGTCCCCGAACTCATGTCACGACTGCGTTATCGGGAGAAGATATTATCCGTTCTGGCCACACTGGTATTGATGCTGCTCTCTTTTACAACCTGGCATCAGGTTGGGGTGTGGTCGGACAGCCGGAAACTATTCGAGCATGCCCTTAGATCGACCGCTGGAAATTATTTTGTTCACCACGCACTCGGTCATGCGCTGGCAGAGGACGGCAAATTGTCTGATGCCATTTTCCATTTTAAAGAAGCCGTGATCCTGGATCCCAAAAAACCCTCTCTGAAAAACAGCCTCGGCCGTGCTCTTTTTGTCAAGGGTCAAGTAGAAGAAGCGCAGGAGTACTTAGCCCTTGCTGTGCGCAAAAACCCAGACTACCCCAATGCACGCTTCAATTTGGCATTGGTGCTCTTAGCCCAGGGTAAGCAGCGCAATGCCCTGGACCACCTGCACGAAGCAGTTTTAAACCACCCGGGGTATAAGCAAATTCAAGACCAGGCGGACGTGGCGGTCACACGGCTTTTCAGAGAGGGCCGCCGCTACGAAAACAACAACAAACGGGAACTGGCCATACCACAGTATCGTTCCGCATTGGAAATTAACCCGGGATTCTACCCGGCCCGGGCATATTTGGGAAGGCTGTATGCACACAAAAAATCATACGAGGAGGCCCTTTCCCTATACATGATAACCCCTGAGGTGGATTGGCTAAAAAAAGCCGCCGTCAAAGGATACGGCCGATGGGAAATTCAAAAAATATCGGATTGAGAATCAACAATAAAGAGCTGCCACCCAAACCGATGGCATACCCGGTCTATGTCGGAATGGTGCTCGCGCTGGCGCTGATCGGTTTCGCGGATTCAATATATCTGGCAGTATCGCACCACCGCGTCTATGTGGACATCGGTTATCGCAGCTTTTGCGCTATCACCAAATCTGTCAACTGCGATACGGTGTCGCAAAGCCCTTATGCCGTATTTCTGGGCATGCCCGTCGCCGTTTGGGGAATATTCGGATATATGCTGATTTTAGCTCTCATGGCAATCAGCGGATTCGAGCATGGTCCCCGTAAACGGATGTGGCCAAGCATATTTTTTGTATCCCTGACCTATAGCCTTTTTAGCGTAATATTCGCAGGTATCTCCACTTTTCTAATTAAGAGTTACTGCTTGATGTGTATTCTGACTTATGCCATCAATTTTTTTCTGCTTTACTACGCCTGGCTAATCAATAAACGATTCGGCTCAGGTGGCTTTTTGGCGGGCCTTGGCAAAGACTTGCATCTCATCACTCACAACCGAGCCAAAACCGCTGTGATACTCCTTCCTTTTCTGTCGATCTGGATTCTGGTCTGGGGGCTCTTTCCAGATTATTGGACCTTTAAACCCGACATTGCATCACCAGAAATTGCCAGCGGGATTACTTCCGAGGGCGAGCCCTGGATCGGGGCCACAGAGCCATCCCTGACGATTATCGAATATGCAGATTACCGCTGTTTTCAATGCCGCAAGATGCACTTTTACTTGCGGGAACTCATTTCACGTAATCCAGATTCGATTCGGCTCGTTCACCGACACTTCCCCATGGATCAGAAATTTAATCCATTATTAAAAGAGCAGGTCCACGCGGGCTCCGGGAGAATGGCCCTCTTAGCGCTCTACGCTGCGTCCCAGGGCCGATTCTGGCAGATGAATGATCTGCTTTTCAGTCTCAGAGAAGAGTACAAACATATCAACATGAAAGAACTTTCTAAAAAAAGCGGGCTTGCCACCAAAGACCTGGCCCGCATGGTGGGGCATCCGCTGCTGGTGCAGAAACTGCGAAAGGACATTCAGGACGGTCTGTCCCTGGGCATCGAGGGTACGCCGGCATATGTCATTGATGGAAATGTCTATAAAGCCCAGATACCGCCTGAGATACTGGAACCCTATTTG
>CAZWEO010000001.1:0-186568 GCA_964633115.1 uncultured Desulfobacterales bacterium | reverse complement strand
AAGAGTGTTACCCTCTTTTCTCACTTTTGTTCGAATTCTTATTGTTCAATTACAACTAATCTACGAAGACATATAAACTTATCAGTTGAGTGAAAGACTTCTTTCATAAGCCCGGCCTTTAGAAGTTGTACAAGTTTGGTGGCATCAATTTTATCAGTTTTGGGCCCCTCGCTCAAGAGACTGTTCCGGTATGGATCGCAAATTAAAACTTCATCAACATACTCTTTCAGTTCGGTGTACAACCATTGTGATGTAGTTGTTTCTTCAATGGATAGTATTTTCGTGCCTTTCAAGTTTTTTAAATAGAATTGAAGCTCCTTAATGTCTGAAGGTACATCAATAGTTGTGATTTTGTTTGATTTTTTTGTCATACGAGCAATCGCCATATTTATAGCTGACCAATCTATTGCAATATAATGATCATAAATGATATCTTTCATCCGGTCTCCTTTCTTTGTGTTATTTTTTATTGGCTAAAAAATATATAACACAATTGAGGTTTGCACCTCAAAGGAGACCATCTTTCTCATTTTATCGCAGCGGCAGCCTTACCTGTGTATACAGGATCAAGTAATATTCCTTCCAGCCTAGCAAAAAGTTTTGCCGCATTCTCGCCTTCTTTGGAAGCTTTTGCATAACCTGGTCCGATAAAGCTGTCATCGACGATGATTTTTGTCTGGTCGATTGATGTACCAAGCATTTGCGCTGTCGACCATGCAAGCTCACGTATCCTCTCGGATTGAGCAGACGCCTTTAACGCAGCGCTGATGCCAATAATTTTGGTCTCATAGCTACTAATGCATTGTCCAACAACAAGTCCTGCCTGTGTGCCTGCTGAACTTGTGGAGTGAATAACATATGAGAAATGAACGCCTGATCGATGCGAGAAATCGAGAATTTCTTGAAAGACACTCACGTAGCTAAGCGCCCCGATGGAATTGCTTCCTCCCGGATGCATCACATATACAGCTTTTCCTTTTGCCTTTAAGGACGCTAGCACGCGATCTTGACAATCAGCCAGCTCGTTTTCACCTTCAGGCTCATAGTAAAGTTTGGTACCCCATTGCCTAAAAAGGGCTTGACTCAAAGGGTTCTGTTCTGACTCAGTACCCGGTAAGACTACATGGAGATCAAGTCCACACGTTGCTGCTGCCGCGGCAGCGTTTCTGCTGAAACTCGTGGCTTTCATGGTAATAACCGTGGTAACCTTTTGTGCGAGCGCGTCTCCAAAGAGATAGTCAACCTTTCGGGTTTTATTACCGCCGAGCGCAAATCCAGTTAAATCCTCTCTTAGAATATAGATACGGTGGCCCAAATGAGATGAAAGGCGGGGGAGTTTATGGATTATCGCCGGTGTCTGGAGGAGATTTGCACGAGGGTGTTTTCCGAGAAAATCCGGTATTGATTTAGATAATTCCTTCATTGTTCTCCTTTGCGCGAACGCTGAACTGTGCGGCGGCGGCACGCCGTCAGCACCAGTGGTATGTTATGTCATTTCCTTCAAAAAGGTTTAATTTTTATGCTGTCAAAAGAAATTTAGATTTCATTTTATCGAATATTTGATCATCTGAATATTTTCCTCTTGTCTGCATAATCGCTACTTTAACACCGAAGGTTTCATATCTGTTATTTCCATACCTTGATAGCGTTAATTAAATTTAGTTTGTTATAAAATTTTCCATGATTCAGATGAAGGAGGTTGAACAATGAAACCATGAAAAATTAGAGGCTCACTTGCCGGTTTGAATTCGTTTTGTTCCGCCAAAATATACGAGTTCATAGATAGAGCGAAAAAAACATATGAAATATCGCAATAATTTTATCTTATGCATATTTTAACCCTATGGACATAACAGTGTTGATATGGGGAAAAATTTCTACATATTACCATTATAGTGCGTATAAATTTCTACCTATGTTTATCTGGTGGTTTAATAGGTAGAAAAACAGTATTGTCTTTCCAGCCTTAACTAGAGCAGGTCGGCACCCCCGAAATGAGACATTAATCTTTAAGAAATAGTTGCGAAATCACAGACCACACAGCCTGCCAGGCCGAAGCATAAAGAACGCCCGTTCTCCATTGTAGCCTGCTATAGAGGATAGAAAGGCTTGAAGTTGGGCTTTTTTACTAAGCCGTTATTTATATAATTGAAAAATTGCTGATTGCTATTTCATAAACCCGTTGCACGCGCTCAAACACGGATTGCCAGGCATAGCGTTGCAGTCTGCTACGAATTTCTGCACCTATAGCCATCGGTGCCTCCGCCGCCAGCTGAATCTGCTTTCGCAATGCGGTTTCCAGGCGTTTCTCGTACTCTTTCCCGGATGAGTGTGTGGGTTTATCTATGGTTTCAAGCTCCGGCAGGGGCAGCCGTTCGATCTCTGGCGCATTTAGATCTCCGACTAATTCACGCGTTCCCGGCAAATCATTGGCAATTATCCGGCAACCACTGGCCAAAGCTTCAATAACTACCAGGGGCAGTCCCTCGTAAAATGAGGGCAGGCAGAAAATATGTGACGGCCGCAATATCTCAGCCAATTTCTCTTGGGGTACCGCCCCATACTGCTTAACGCGGTTGCCCAATTTTTCTGCCAGTGACAAACAGGTGTCTTTTTCCGGTCCGCTACCACCCCCCACCAGATGAAGTTCCCAAGATGGCGTGTCAATCTCAGCCAAGGCTCGCAACATCCAGGGCACACCCTTGGCTTCGCTCAGCTTGCCGGCGTATACCAGTCGGACTGGGCGTGGTTTCGGTTTGGTTTGCGTCCGAAACAAACTATCATCATAGCCGGCACCCACCACATGGATTTTATCTTCAGGAATTGCATACAGTCGGGCAATATCTGCCTTCTGTGAATCGTTTAGAGCCATAACAGCATCCAATCCCCGGCACCCTGTTTGGACCGTTTTCCGGAGGTGGGGGCATAGCTGAAATTGACGCAGATCCGACCCATGGCTGGTGGACACAGTAGGTATGTTTTCTACCCATTGTTTTACCAAGGATGTCAGGATCCAAAGATGGTGACTGTGGATAATATTCGGCTGAAATTTTTCAACAGCGATTTTAAGCTTCTGTAGAAAGGCATTTTGGTAAACTGTCAGATCGGATTCGTCCAAATCGCGGAATCGGCGGCTCTCATAAGGCATCACATCGCTCATACCGACGATTTGATAAGGAATATCTTGGCTAAATCTTACAAAGGAACAATTGCCCGGCGATAGATTGGCTAGCTTGACCGGTTTGCCTGCCTGGATACCGGCCAATATATAATTGTGGTGCCCGCACTTGTCGGCTTCCCGAATCATGGCCTGTAGATAGATGCCGCTACCGGTTGAATCCGGCCGCTGGCTCAGAAGGTGTAAAATCCGTAAACTTTTATGGCTCATGACAAGGTTTTGCGCATGAATACACTCAAAGGGTCTTCCTGATAGGCACCAAACGGCTTTGTCCTTTGGTAACCCCGTTTTTCATATAGGCTTAAGGCTTCATTTTGACTGATCCCGGTTTCCAAACATGCCTCCAGATACCCTTCCGCAAGCGCTTTTTCTTCCAGAGCATCCATTAATTGGGTCGCCAGGCCTATTCCGCGAAATTGATGGGGTACATACAATCGCTTTATTTCCACATAGGACTGAGATTCTTTATGAGCGGGCATTCTGCGATAGGATCCAATCCCCAACAAATTACCTTCTGTTCGTGCTGCAATGAAATAATAATCCGCTGAAATCAGTTTTTCCACCGGCTCCAGGTGGTTGCTTTCCGGCGGGTAAAGCTCAGCCTGATAGGCATCCAACTCATCTATTAATTTGTGGATGTCGGGTGTGCGTGGATCTTCCGATTTTATAGTTAATTCCGTTTCCATTGTTTTAAATATTTGAGCACCTGGGGAGCATTTTATGTCATGCCCGCGCAGGAGGCTGTGTCGTAATCCGCCCAAAGCCGTCATTCCGGACGAAAGCAGCAACGCGGAATGAGATCCGGAATCCAGGAAAATGAATATAAACGCATAGTTCTGGATCCCGGCTCGCGCTCCGCTTGGCCGGGATGACGAATTGTGACACGGCCTCCTTCACGGGAATGACGCATGTTGTAAGGAAAAACGTCTCGACTCCTGAAAGATTTCACACCAGCTATTTTTAACTACTCAAATTCCCTTAGCTATTTTATCGAACAGTACCAGCCAGATATGCTTTGCGCTTCTCTGGCGAAAATTTTTCAATGGCATATCGCAGCATTGTTCGGGGCATGTTGTGGTAGTGCTGTTTGAGAAATTCTTCTTCCAAATCTAATTGACGCTTGCCAACCTCTCGTAGCATCCAGCCAACGGCTTTTTGAATTAGATCTTCCGAATCTTGGTGCAATATCTGGGCTAACTTCAAGGTGTCGTCAAATTCATTTTTCTTGATATAGTTATAGGTCGACATGATGGCAATACGACGCTCCCAAAGCAACTTTGACCGCGCCAACCTGTATAATGGCTTGCGGCTACGGCTAAACAAATAGGCCCCCACGATGTGTTCCGCAGAGGTATCCACCAAATCCCAATTATTCACCAAATTCGTATGCTTTAGATAGAATCGATAGATGCTCTGCTGCTGTTTCGCATTGCCATTGGCATACTGAAGTACCAGTATCAACAGGCTCAGCAGGCGCTCCTCATGATATTCGGAAAAAAGCAGCTGGGATACAACCTCAAAGGAGACATCCTTATACAGCTTGGCCTGCTTTCGCAACACCGGTACCCGGATACCTAAAAATTTATCCCCTTCGCCATAGTCGCCTTTGCCGGTCTTAAAAAACCGTTGGGAATGCTCGGCAATGGCTTTATTGCCCATCTGCCTGACCTGTTTTTTAATCTCTGATACATTCAATAGCATCTATTTGATCCTCACTGCCCGGCTCACCAGGACACCCTTCAAAGGGACAACGGGCTTTGTAGCCGTAATAACCAAGGACGCCAAGTCCGTTGGAAAATGGGTCAGGTTTTCATAACCGTCTTCAGTAATCAGGATGGTATCCGAATGCCGGATGCCACCGACAGCGGGCAGGTAGATACAGGATAAATTCCCTGCCATCCGGCAGGGGATTTGTGGAACATCCTGAAAATTCAACTTTTCCGACATCATAGGCGTAGGTCATATGGCTTTTGCGATGTCATATTTTTAGCTGTCTCTTCCCCAAACCTTGGCAATCAGCGGATATTGTCTATCCTTTTAGCAGGTTTTGCCGGCAAGATCTAATCCAAGTTGTACTGAACTTTTTTAAGGCTCTAAACGGTACAGCTCGGCGCGCTTACTGTCCGTGAGGATATACAAAAACCCGTCTGGTCCCTGGGCAACGTCCCGAATGCGGCCCAGTCGCTTTTTGAGCAGTACTTCCTGGCCAATAATTTGATCACCATTGGGCCCGCCCAACTTGACTCGCCGGAGATGTTTGCCTGCCAGTGCACCCACAAATAAATCGCCCTGCCAACCCGGGAATCTATCAGCCGTATAAAATGCCATACCTGACGGAGCGATGGAGGGGGTCCAGTGGAGCAGCGGCTGCGCCATACCGGCTTTGGCATTGATGCCCTCCCCGACTTTGGCTCCGGAATACTCGCGGCCGTGGGTTATTATCGGCCAGCCATAGTTAACACCCGGTTTTATAACGTTAATCTCGTCACCACCTTTAGGCCCATGCTCATGGATCCAAAGGTCGCCCGTAACTGGATGCAGGGCGGCGCCTTGAGCATTGCGGTGACCATAGGAATATACATCCGGGGAACCCTGTTGATCCAGAGGCTGCCCTGCCGCAAAAGGATTATTTGCTGGTATTCCGCCATCCGGATAGATTCGGACTACTGTTCCAAAATGATTTTCAGGATTTTGGGCCTCATAACGCTGCCGCCTTTCGCCAATGGTAATAAATAGATACCCGTCCGGCGATAATACCAAGCGGCTACCGAAATGTCCGCCGCCTTTGGCTGTGTTGGTACCCGTAAAAATACCCTGCCAGTCAGCCAATCGCGGCTTGGATCCTGCCCAATTTTTAAGACGCGCCCAGGCTACTGATGTTTGCTGGCTTCCGGAAGGCCCCGACGAATAGGAAAAGTATACCCAACCGGTTTTTTCAAAATCCGCCGGAACCAGAATATCCAGCAGCCCACCCTGACCCACCGAAACAATTGGGGATACACCCGCAACTGTGATGGATTTTTTGGCACGAATAAGGACAAGACCGCCAGATTTTAATGTAATCAAGGGTGAATAGTCCGGCATGAAGCCCACGCCCCAAGGTTGGCCTAGACCTTTGGCAACCGTCACAATTTTAAATTGGGCATCTTGGCTTATGATTGCGTCGCTTTGCGGCACCAATCCCAATAGCATAAGTACGGCAACAATTGCCATAACCATTTTATTTATATACATATATCACCAAGAAACGATTTCGCCATCATCAAATACATGCCCGGAAAAGGCCAGTCGATGGTTGATGAATATCTGGTTTCTGGAGTGGATAAACGGCATGTTACTTTCCTATTCGCGTGTCATTGCTGCTTTAATAAAAGCTAGGATCATGGGATGGGGATCACCTGCCCGGGAAGATAACTGGGGCAGAAAAAGGGTTGCCGTGTAAAACGGGTGTCCTGACAATTCTATGATTCTGGCGTTGCCTTCTTCATCAAATCCCGTGATACTCAGGTTGCCAGATTTTATCGCTGGACTGTAGGCCTCGTTGAGGCCATAATTACATGTAAATTTTTCCATAACCGATGTTTGCCCATAGGTTGCATGTGCCATGCTGTCCGCTTCAATTTTTACTCTCTGGGAAACTCCCGCCAGGGAACAGGAAAGTTTGCTGATGACAAGGCTTTTGGACTGGGGGTCCAGCTCTTCATGGGCGGCGCCATGAATACCCACGACATTTCTAGCATACTCCAACAGAGTATGTTGAAACCCACCTCATGTTCCGAAAAAAGGTTTGCCTTTCTCCCGACAATATCGGATGGCCTCAATGGCGGCTTCCGGATGTTCATAGTCTCCGGGTCCGGCCCATATACCATGAAAATCTTTCAGCGCATTATCCATAAAATCTAAGCCAGCCAACTTCGTCGTGGTCAGCCACGTTTGTTGAATCTCTATGGAAAAATGCTCGGCCGTATGAAGTAATGCGGTATCCGTCATCAACTGAGATGCGCGTTGATCATCCAGATCACTGATGATTCCGATTTTAAAATTTGTGGTCATCACCCATCTCCCTAACGTGTTGTCGAATCTTTATTAGATCACCTTTATGCATATGCGCCCCACCTCACACATTACATTTCATATCTAAATACCAATATTTCAAAAAAATAATGGCGCTGAGCCAGGAACTGGGAACCTGATTTCAATTTTTGAAACAATTGTCTTTCAAACTCTCTATTACCTTCCTAAGCCCTGGCTCCTTAACAGGTTGGTTAAATTCCTTAATATCCACTCCAGCGAAGAATGTACGATTTTCGCATATTATTATGATTGCCTTTATGGTATCTCTCTTGTTAAACGTTTCAACGCCCTTTAGAAGGCCCTCTCGAACCTTGAAGCCAATAGCGTTGACCGGAGGATTGTCAACGATAATAAAACCAATATCGCCAAATTCTTCAAGTATCGTAACATCATTAGTAGATAGCATGTTTTATTCCTACTTGAATCATTTACGGTTCCCCTTCCACGGAATCAACTGGCGCGGAGGCAGATCGTCGTTTTAACAAACCAGCGGTTTTTTGTCGAACCAGGGTCGTGATTTTTCAAGCTGGCCTGCCAGACGGAATAATGTAGCTTCGTCACAAAAGCGACCAATGAATTGAACACCGATCGGCAACCTCTCATCCGTCCAAAAAAGCGGTAGCGAAATGGCTGGAAGTCCTGTTATGTTTGCAACTGCCGTTAACGGCATTTGTGGTCCAACAACAGAGTCAATGAGTTGGCTTATTATATTTTGCCCCATCTTCCGATTGGAAAAAAGCGCAGTGCCTATTGGTGAATTGACAACTTTCATTGATATACGGTCCTGAAGCCCAGGTTCTGTAGCCCCGATTTTAATAGGCGGTCGACCTAGAGTCGGCGTCAGCAGAATATCGTAGGTTTCCAGAAGTCTATTCATGGCGGAACCGATTTTGCGCCAGGACTGCTTGGCTTTAATAAAATCGATAACATTGAGATTCTTGCCGATTAACCCTAGGGTCAGATTCTGTTCTTCAATTGTTTTCCTATTAACTGGTCGTTTGAATTCCAGTTTGATTCTTTCCAGTTTGGCTGCTACATGAGAGGCCATGATAATAACCAGGCTCAAAACTGCTTCTTTATCATCATATTCAGGTGTGACCTCCTCCACTTGATGACCGAGTTCCTTTAATAACGATACGGTTTCCATGACGGCTTGCTGGCAATACGGATGTATTTCCAGGCCATATGCGTTTCTTAATGTGTAAGCGATACGATATTTTTCCTGGGGTTGGCTCAATTCCTCCAGAAACTGACGTGTTTGCGGAACCGACATGTATGGAGAACCGAGTTCCTTGCCAGCAGTAACATCGAGAACGGCGGCACTATCTCGAACGCTTCGGGACAATACATGACTACAGGATATTCCGTCCCACTCGTCACTAAAATCTGGTCCTACTGGATTTCGGCCTCTGCTCGGTTTAAGCCCGACCAGTGCACAATAGGATGAAGGGACCCGGATTGAGCCACCTTCGTCTGTCCCCGAAGCCATCGGAACAATATGTGCGGCAACAGCTGCCGCCGAACCACCGCTGGAGCCTCCGCTCGAGTATTCGGTATTCCATGGGTTGCAGGTGGCGCCAAAAGCTTTGGGTTCCGTGACATAACCCATTTTAAACTCAGGTGTATTGGTCTTGCCAATGACAATCAAACCGGCCTTTCTATATCGTCGCACGATTTCAGCGTCATGGTTGGACACTTGTCCTTTCATGGCATAGCTACCCTGGCCCATAGCCGTACCTTTTAAGGCATGATGAACGTCTTTTAACAGAAAGGGAACTCCGTAAAAGGGCGAATCACTTGAGCTATCATTTAATTGTGATTCAACCAAGTCTGTCAGTTTCGTGACAACTGCATTCAATTTCGGGTTCAGTTTTTCAATCCGTGCAATTGCCTCTTGACAAACTTCCTCAGCACTTATCTCTTTTGTTCGAATCAATTCAGCTATCCCCATAGCGTCATATTTATCATACTCTGTGAATTCAGGCATTGTACCCCCCTTTTTAAATTTTGATTATAAAATATAGAAAATGATGTCGATATGAAGCCATTATGGACGGTGATGGTAAAAATGGATCCCCACAGGTAAACCCTGGTCCTCAGCTAAGGCAGAGAAAATGATTCTGGCTGGCTATTTAATATACTTTTTCGTTTTTCATTTCTCCCGATTTTTTCTAAAATCACCGCATTTCATAGGTATCGACATGTCGTCATACCAGACCCGATGGTTGTTCAAGGGTGAGAAACCGATAAACGCCTGCAATCCTGGACAATATCTATCTGAACAGCGGGGGTCATGAGTAATTCAAAATTGCTTTTGAAATTTTCATCGCCACCTCTTTTTTCTTTTATAACGCTTATAACCCTTGACGGACACATCCCCGGCGATTCCCAGGTAGAACTCCTTGACGTCTTCCTGTTCCATCAGCCTTTGCGTGGTGTCGGCCAGCACGATCCTGCCGTTTTCCAGAATGTAGCCGAACTCTGCAATACTGAAGGCCCACTGGGCGTTTTGCTCCACCAGCAGGATCGTCGTGCCTTCTTCATTGATTCGTTTGATGATTTTAAAAATCTCATTCACCAAAAGCGGGGACAGGCCCAGAGAAGGTTCATCCAGCAGCAGCAGCCTGGGTCGCGACATCAGGGCCCTGCCGATTGCCACCATTTGTTGTTGACCGCCGCTCAAGGTCTCCGCATGCTGATTTCTACGCTGCTCCAAAATAGGGAAATACTCAAAAACCCGGGCATAATCCCTGTTAAGATTGCGATCTTTTCTCCTGATATAGGTACCCATTCTGAGGTTTTCCAGGACGGTCAGCTTTGGGAAAAGCTGCCGTCCCTCCGGAACCTGGGACAGGCCGAGACCCACAATTTTTTCAGGATCCATGCGCTCGATCCTCTTTCCCATGAATTCGATGGTTCCTTTTTCAGGCTGCTCATCGTCTACAATTCTGGAAATCGTATGCAGCAGGGTCGTTTTGCCGGCTCCGTTTGAACCGAGGACCGTCACGATCTGGCCTTCCCGCACCTCCAGGGATATGCCCCGAATGGCCTCGATGACATCGTTATAATAGGTTTCTATATTATTAACCTTCAGCAGCGGCATTCTTACCTCCAAGATAAGCTTCGATCACCTCGCTGTCAGATTGGATCTCCTGCGGTAAACCTTCCGCAATTTTCTCGCCGCAATCAATGACAACAATCCGGTCGGACACTTCCATAACGAGCCGCATGTCGTGCTCAACGAGGATCACGGTAATGCCGAGATCCTCCCGAATGTCCTTGATCCATATCATCAGGTCCTGAGTTTCCTCCAGATTCATGCCCGAAGAAACTTCGTCCATTAATAAAACCCTTGGTTCGAGAGCCAGAGCCCGCCCCAGCTCAACAAGTTTTTGGACCCCGTACGGCAGGCTGCCAATTCGCTTGTTCCGGTGGGCTTGAAGGTCGAGAAAGTCGATGACTTCTTCCGCCTTTTTCCTATGCTCGATCTCTTCCCTCCGGGCTTTGCCGTAGAAAATGGCCTGGGAGAATAGGCCGGATATTCGGAAAATGTGCCGGCCAAGCAGGATGTTCTCTATCACGGTCATGTTGGTAAAAAGCTCGATGTTCTGAAACGTCCTGGCAATCCCGAGGCTGCTGACCTGGTGGGCCTTGAGTTTCAAAATGTTGCGGCCTGCGAAGTTGATCTGACCCTCATCGGGTTTATAAAGCCGGCTGATGCAGTTAAAAAGAGTTGACTTGCCGGCGCCGTTGGGGCCAATGATCGATAATATCTCGCCTTCATTGGCCTCCAGGCTTACATCATGAACCGCCATAACCCCGCCGAAGCTGATTGTCAGATTCTTTATGGACAGGAAATTCATATTCGATCTTTTCATAATGTTAGAGTGGAAAGGTTCTCCACCAGTTTTTTACTTTAACCCAAAGGCCGAAAAAGCCATTGGGTTGGTATATTATGAACAGCATCAGGATGATACCATAAGCCGCGGCCTGAAGGCTGGATGCCGTTTTGATTGCAGCGGGCAGGTAATCTTTTGTAAGGGTGATGATTTCGGGTAAGACAGTGATGAAAACAGCTCCTATGACTGAACCGGTGAGGGATCCCAGCCCACCCACTACAATCATCACGATGAAGCTGATGGAGTTCAGGAGGGTAAAATTGTCAACGCTGATAAAGAGAATGAAATGGGCGTAAAGACTTCCAGCTAAACCCGTGTAAAGCGCACTGAGGGAAAAAGCCAATGTTTTATACCATCCAAGATTAATGCCCATCGTTTCAGCCGCCGTCTCGCTGTCCCTGATAGCCATCAAAGTTCGACCGAAACTGCCACGGAGGATGTTTTTGGCAACGAAGAGTAGCATTGCAATACTGCTGAATGTAATAAAGAAATACCGCTGGTATGAATCGAATGACAAACCGAAAATGGACGGTGGTACAACACTGAAGCCATCAGCCCCGCCGGTCACACTTTGCCACTGCAAAATAATTTCATCCGTAATAAATCCGAATGCCATTGTCGCCAGTGCCAGGTAGATCCCTGTAAGCCGGAGCGAAGGCAGCCCCACAATAAATCCGATGAGTCCGGTTAAGGCACCCGCTGTTGGTAATGCAAGCCAGAAAGGAACACCGAGTGTCACGGTTAAAATGGCGGAGGTGTATGCTCCGATAGCCATAAAGGCCGCATGCCCCAGTGAGATGAGTCCTGTAAATCCGGTCAGGATATTGAGGCCCACCGCCGCGATGATATTGATGAATATCAAATTGAGCGTGTAGGCTACATAATCCCCGCCGGTCTGGGAAATAACAACCACCCCCGCCACAAGAACGGCGAGCCAGCCCCATTTAAAATATTTATCAAAAATTCGGATGTCTTTTGAATAGCTTTCGCGCAGCTCCATCTGAAATTACACCTTTTTTTGTTCGTGGGTGCCAAAAAGTCCTTCGGGCCTGATCATCAGCACAGCCAGCATGATCACATAAGCGAAGATGTCCTTGAACCAGTAGGGAAGATACAGACCGGCCAGGTTCTCGGAAATACCGATAATGACCCCCCCGACAATTGCCCCAGGAATGCTGTTGAAGCCGCCAATGACCGCCGCCGGGAAAGCCTTTAAACCGATAAAACCCATATTGGCGTTTAGAAACGTAATGGGCGCGATAATGATTCCGGCGACCGCCCCCACCATGGCGCTGATAGCCCAGGTCATGGCGTAAACGCGTTTGACGCTGATGCCCATCAAAAGGCTTGCCAAAGGGTTCTGGGCCGATGCCTGCAGGGATATGCCCACGGTTGTGAACTTAAAGAATATAAAGAGACCAATGACCAGCCCGATGCTGACGAGAATCACCCAAATGTCAATGGGAGAGATGACGATATTTTTGATTTTGACGGCTTCTTCTGAAAATATATGTGGAAAAGCAAAGGTGTCGTAGGACCAGATCATTCCGGCAAAGGCCCGCAAAGTGATGGACAGGCCGATCGTCACCATAATCACCGAAACCACCGGCTCACCAACGAGGGGTCTAATCAGCACCCGCTCCAGTGTTATTCCCAGCCCTGCGCAGATAATCGGGGTCAGCAAAAAGGCAAGCATAAAATGGACATTGAAAATGGTGATCAAGGTAAAGGCGATGAACGCTCCGATCATGATCATTTCGCCCTGGGCAAAATTGATCACTTCCGTCGCCTTGAAAATCAGAACAAAGCCCAACGCGATTAATCCGTAAACGCATCCTAGAGCCAGACCGCTGATGATCTGCTGTATAATCATACCAACATCCTCTCAAAATTAAGCGACTGCATTGGTTTCGTACATACGCTCAATGACATCCCTGTATGCCTCGCTCACTTTTTTCCTTTTCACCTTCATGGTGGGCGTCAGTTCGTCGTCTTCCTGGTCGAGGATCTTGTCGGTGATGGCGAATTTCTTGATTTGTTCCACCCGGCTGAGCTTTGCATTGACTGTTGCCACCTCGTCCTCAATAAGTTGAATGATCTCTTTAGCGCGGGTTAAGCTGGCGTAAGTGGTAAAGGGGACCCGATTGTCCTGAGCGTATTTAACGACGTTGTCCTCGTCAACGATGAGGATGGCCGTCAGGAATTTTCTGCCGTCCCCAATCACTACGGCATCCACAATGTAGACACTGAACTTCAACAGGTTTTCGATATACTGTGGGGTTATGTTTTTCCCACCCGAAGTGATGATCAGGTCCTTTTTGCGGCCCGTTATTCGCAAAGAGCCATCATCGTCCATCTCCCCCAGATCTCCGGTATAGAGCCATCCGCCCATCAAGGTCTTTTTCGTGTTCTCGTCATCTTTGAAATAGCCCTTGAAAACATTATCCCCCCTGATAAGGATTTCACCATCTTGTGCTATCTTAATCTCGACATCAGGTAATGGCTCCCCACAGGTTCCCAAGCGTATATTTTGATCTTTGTGCATGGTGGCCAGTGACGAGCTTTCCGTCATTCCATAGCTTTCCCGAATATTCACGCCAAGTGCATGGAAATATTTCAAAACATCGGGGCTGATGGGCGCAGCGCCGGACAGCGTAAATCGTGCCCTATCAATTCCCATAAGCTTTTTTATTTTGCGAAAAACCGTGATGGAGCATAGCAGGTTGGCAAACCAGAGTGCAAAGTACAGGCGTTCATGATTCAGTCGCCTTTTAGCTGTCTTTTTCCCCACAACCATCGCCATTTTATAACTCTGCCGCTTAAACCAGGTAGCATTTTGAACGCCGAGGTTGATGGTGGAATAGAATTTTTCCCAGATTCTGGGGACTGCGAAGAAAAAAGTTGGGGAAACTTCTCTGAGATTGTCGGGCACAGTATCGGGACTCTCGGCAAAAAACACCGTGAACCCCATGTTGATGGCGTGATAGACTGACAGGGTCCTTTCAGCAATATGGCAAAGGGGAAGGTATGAAAGGACCACGTCGGTCTCAAACGCCGGGACATGACGGGCAAAGGCGTTACTGTCGAAGATAACGTTGGAATGAGAGAGCATGACGGCCTTGGGCGGACCGGTAGTGCCGGAAGTATAGACAAACGTTGCTATGTCTTCAGGCTTTGTTTCTTCAAGTCTCTGTTCGAAAAGTGTCGGATTCTTTTCATCGCATTCTTTCCCCACTTGAAGCAGTTCTTCGAAACTCATCACCAAGGGATCATGGAAATGCTTCAGCCCTTTCATGTCCATTACGATAACTTTTTCGAGTTGGGGCAGTTGGCCCTTGACCTCAAGTGACTTGTCCAGCTGCTCCTCGTCCTCTACGAAAAAAAATCGAGCCTCTGAATGGGAAAGGTGGTACTTTACCTCTTCGGAGGAACTGGTGGTATAAATTCCGACAGTGATGCCGTTCACGGAAAGGTTGCCCAGGTCGGCGTAGAGCCATTCCGGACGGCTATCCCCGATGATAGCCACGCGGTCTTGAGGCACAAGACCAAGGGCAACCAACGCCATGCCGACCTGCCGGACCCGTTGTCCGTATTGCCTCCAGGTTATCTTATTCCATATTCCCAACTCCTTTTTCCTCAACGCCACACGATCTTTGTACTTTGCGACGCGATGGTAGAAGAGTTTAGGAACCGTATTCCGTGCCATACCTTTTTATCGATCTTCCCTTAGGGTTCGCGCAGAAAATGTGAAATTATTTCTGTGCGAACCCTTCAGTGTTGGTTATTTAAGTCCCCGCCACTCCGTGAGCTTTTCAAACTGCCCTTTTTGCGCATTGGCCTTGACAATAAATGCGGAATGAGCTCCGGATCTCAGGTTGGGTCCAAAGGTTATATTGGGGCCTACACCGGTGTTGAAATTTTTTATGCTCTCCATGGCTTTTATGAACTTTTCACGTGTCAGGTCACGACCGGCGATCCTTAGACCCTCACAGAATATCTTGGCGTAAAGGTATCCGACACTATGATAGAAGGCAGGCTTTCCCTTCCCGTATTTTTCTGTTCTCTCCACGTATTCTTTCCAGTCTGTTCGTTGAGAGTCAAAAAGCTCGCCACAGGCTACCCCCAATAAGCCGTCGGCGGCCGGGCCTGATAGCTTTAGCGTGATAGGGTCTGCTGCTGCTGCGGAGACCATGAAGGTGGTGTTCCAACCCAGTTTTTTGGCCTCTTTGACCACACCGGCGGTTTCCCTGTATATGGTGGCAAGAAAACAATACTCGACACCGGCGTTCATCATTCTCACTACCTGGGGGTTGAAATCTACAGCGCCTCTCTTATACGTTACCTTGCCGATGATGGGGATTCCGTATTTGTCAGCCTGTTGTTGAAGGCCTTCGAGACAGTGCTTGCCGAAGTCATCATCCTGATAGATGATTCCCAGCTTCGGCTTTTTGACGCCTAAATCCTTGACAAGGTAGTCCAGTCCAATCCGCATCTGGTCGTTGTAATTCGTCAGGAGATGAAAAACGTACTTTTTGGGTGGGTCTGCCAGCTTGGGGGAAAAGGACCCCGTACCAACCAGGGGGAGGCCGGCTTTCTCCAGAGCGGGTATCATTGCCAGTGTTGTCGGTGTCCCCACGCTGCCGACGATGGCAAAGACCTTGTCGCGGGTATTGAGTTTAACCACCGATGCCACGGCTCTGGAAGGGTTGTATCCGTGATCCTCTACGACCTGGCTGATCTTGCGGCCGTGGATTCCACCAGCATCGTTGACCGCGGAAAAATAGACGTTCATGCCGTCGGATACAGATTTTCCGACAAATGCAATGGGGCCTGTCATGTCCATGGAAGCACCGACCGTGACTGAATTATCAGTCACACCCGTTTCGCCGCCAAAAACAGGAACCACGCCGAGAATAAGCATACTTACGGTAATTGCCATCAAACGTATCATTCCATTTGTGCCAGCTTTCATGTTTTCCTCCCTTTTAAATGGTTTATGCCATTTTCGATCATTTTCTGCCGCCTTTTGCTGTTAAAACAGGCTTTGGGTAGATCCCCCCTTTGGCTTTCATTCCCCGATTTTATTTTCGCGGGAGATAATCTCTCTCATGATTTCACTGGTACCGGCTCCGATTGTTATGCAGCCTATATCTCTGTAAAGCCGGGCAATGGGGTAATCCTCCATGTATGCATACCCACCAAAAATCTGATAGCACTCATCTACAACAGGTTTTACGGATTCAGTTGCAAAAAGTTTTGCCATGGAGATGGCGCTTTCCACGCTTTGCCCCCTGACCAGAAGATCACATGCGTGATAGGTGAGTTGCTTTGAGGCTTCAAGTCGCGTCATAACATCTGCAAGTCTGTGTTTCCAAATCTGGTGATAAGTGACAGGCTTTCCAAATACCAATCGCTTTTTTCCATATGCTAGCGCAAGATCAACGGCCCACTGCATCAGTGCGTTGGCAAAAGATGCCAGCACCAGCCTCTCTCCCTGAAAATGAATCATGATCTGTTTAAAGCCGTCTCCTTCTCTTCCAAGAAGATTTGAAACAGGAACTCGGCAATCATCAAAAAACATTTCCACCGTGTGACCCGTATACAATCCAGTCTTATTTAATCTGGTGCATTCAAAACCTTTTGTATTCGTTGGGACTAGCATAAGGCTTATGCCTTTATAACCTGATTCAGATGTTTTGACTGCAAGGGTGACATAGTCCGCCCAGGAACCGTTGGAAATAAATGTTTTTGAACCATTGATAATATAATGATCTCCATCCTTGACTGCATGGGTCTGTATAGATGAGACATCAGAACCGGTTCCTGGTTCCGTCAAGCCGAGGGCAAACAGCTTTTGTCCTGCAAGAGCGGGCTTTAGAAATTTTTCTTTTTGCTCATCAGTTCCCATGTCAGCTATAACGCCGATGGCAAATTCGCATTGAACCATAATGTCCACGGCCATACCGAGCATTCCGGAGCCAATAAGTTCTTCACATAAAATAACCGTATACCAATAATCCAGGTCACTGCCTCCGTATTTCTCCGGGTAGCGAATACCGAGAAAACCAAGGTTTCCAAGCTCATTGAAAACCTTGCGTGGAAATGTATGCTCCAATTCCCACTCCTCGGCATGAGGGGCTAATTCTCCCTTGACATATTCCCTCACCGAGGAACGGAATAACTGATGTTCTTTGGTCCATGGATTCATCCCCATTGATTAACCTCCTTTAAAATGCCCCCTGGGGCATCTCGATTATTTCGCGGCCGTCCCGCAAACAGGATTCCATATCGGCCAGAACCCGGGGGATGGTAATCTCTGAAAAATAGGTGGCTTGATGCACCTTGCCTTGGTAAAAATCATTTTTTGCGCCCCCGCCCCGGTTCATACGCTTATCAGCAACGACCGCCATATCCAGCAACCGCCAGGTCATGAACAGTTCACCAAAGCCTGTTAAAGCCGGGTAAGTGTATGATGCCCACTGAAGGATATCGGTTTTTTGTCTCGCATTCATTTTCCGGGCAATTTCACAAATCCGGCGGGCGGCACCGGACAAGGCGCGAATATTACCGCCAAGCCTCGGATGAGCGCCGTTTTGCTGACAGAACCTGTCCAGCTCCTTTTCAAAACTCTGTAAGAGGGCACCATTTCTCATATTCAGCTTACGCCCCATCAAATCCAGAGCCTGGATGCCGTTGGTCCCTTCATACAGAGACATGATTTTAACGTCCCTTAGGTATTGTTCAATCGGGTAATCCCGGCAGTAACCGTATCCACCCAGGCATTGCATGGCGGTTTCGCACACCCTGAAGCCCATGTCCGAACAGTACGCCTTAATAATAGGGGTGACAAATTCCAGCAGATTGTTGAAGTGCTGCTTTTCTTTTTCAGAGGCAAGTCCGTCCGTCAGGTCGGACCAATAGGCCGTCGTGTAGATCATGGAACGCATACCGTCCGCCGTGGCTTTCATCCAAAGCAACATCCGGCGCACGTCCGGGTGATCGATAATCGGCACGCTTTCTTTTTTTTGGCCGGTAATATTCCGGCCCTGTATCCGTTCTTTGGTATATGCCAGGGCATTTAAATAGGCAGTATTGGCAATCGTCATCCCGGAAACCGCAGCGTTGATTCTGGCCTGATTCATCATTTGAAACATGTGCGCCAAGCCTTTGTTCTTCTCCCCGCAAAGGTATCCAATGCAGTCATCTTTGGCACCAAAATTTAAAACACAGGTCGGTGAGGCGTGCAGACCGAGCTTATCTTCGATGCCGCTGCAGACCACGTCATTGAATTGGCCGAGAGATCCGTCCGGATTTAGCCTGAACTTGGGCACAATAAACAACGAAATCCCCTTGACGCCTTCAGGGACCCCCTCAATTCTGGCCAGGATCAGGTGAATAATATTGTCGGTCATATTATGCTCACCCCAGGAGATGAACATCTTGGTGCCTTTTATCTGATAGTGATCTTCCCGGCGATACGCCGTTGTTTCAACCGCTCCCAGATTCGAACCGGATCCCGATTCGGTCAGGGCCATAGTCCCCGCCCATTGGCCGCTATACATTTTGGGAACATACCGTTCTTGCAGTTCCTCGGTGGCAAAACTTTCAATCAGGTGAGCAGCGCCATGGGTAAGACTGGGCGCCATGTTAAAAGCCTGGCAGGCACCATACATCATATCGTTGATAATGATACGCATCATCAGTGGAAATCCGCCACCGCCATATCGTGTGTCTCTGGCAGCCGCAATCCATCCGTCCCGGCCATACTGCTTGAATGCTTTTTTAAAGTCCGCCGGACAGGTCACCCGCCCGTTTTCAAATGCGACCCCCTGTTTTTCTCCGATCGCATTCAGGGGATCGACAACTCTCCCGGCAAAATGCACGGCCTCGTTGACCAGCATGTCCAGTGTTTTCTCATCGAGGTCGCTGTACCGGTCTAGTGAACATAAAGACCCGTAGTCCAGCTGATCCTTTAGTATAAAGAAAATGTCTTTGCGGTTTACTTTAAATTGCCCCATTACATCACTCTTTATGCGAAGGTGTTTACAGGCTTAATATGATCTGGGCATCCCCAGAATGTGTTCCCCGATATAGTTAAGGGTCATTTGTTGTGAAATCGGCGCCAGCCGGAGGAGCTGTATCTCACGCCACCACCTTTCCACATGATATTCCTTGGCGTATCCATATCCGCCGTGGGTCTGCATCGCGCTGTATGTTGCTTCCATGGCAGCTTCCACCGCCGCATATTTTGCCAAATTGGAAATATCTCCGATTAATTTGGGTGAGGCCTGCCGGTCATATAGAGCCGCGGCCTGCAGTACGGCCAGCCGGGCACACTCGACTTTGGCATAGGCCGCGGCCAGGGGCATTTGGATGCCCTGATTGGCCCCGATCGGTCTTTCGAAAACGACTCTTTCGCTTGCATATTTAGCGGCGGTATTAATTGCTGATTTGGCACAGCCGATGGCGCCGATACCGCTCATGATTCTTTCCGGATTCAAGGTAGCCAGGATATGGTACCAGCCTAAATCCTTTTTCCCGAGCAGGGCTTCTTTGGGCACCCGCAGATCATGAATACCCAGCTCATACGTCTTGACATAATTAATGCCGTGCTTGGGTATGGAATTATACTTAATGCCCTCATTGGGCAGGTCCACCAGAAACAGGGAAATTCCCTCTGATTTTTTAGAGGCATCCTCTTTTTGGGTTGTTCGTGCCACTAAAACAAGAGCTCCGGCATCTCCAAAACCAGTGATAAAAACCTTGTTACCGTTAATGCGATATCCGTCTCCGTCTTCTTCGGCGAAGGTGGTAATGCTGAGGGTATCCGTGCCCGCGTCCGGCTCGGTCAGGCCCAGGGCCGTTATCAATTCCCCTTTGGCGATCTTGGGGAGGTACTTTTTTTTCTGTTCTTCCGTTCCATGATGCAGAATGGACATTCCGCCGAAAACGACAAAAAAGACAAAGCAAATGGCAGGGGCTAAACCGCCTCCACCGGCGCCTAACTCCTCAATGGCGAGGACCGCCTCGGTCAGACCCATTCCCGATCCGCCATACTCCTCGGGGATTCCCAACCCGAGAATACCGGTCTCGCCAAGCACTTCTAAAAAGTCGCTTGGAAAACTTTGTGTATCTTCCTTTTCATACCAGTATTCAGGGCCGAATTTGCGGGAGATTTCTCTGGCAGATTCGACAATCATCTCCTGTTCCTTGGTCATAATAAAATCCATGCTCAAGTTCCTTTCTCGCTTAACTTGCTTTAATCTCTTAAAAAATATCTATCCGGATCAAACATACGCAACGTCGCCAGATCTCTGACATCGGGCAGCGGGAATTTTTCAAGATGGTCGGCCGTTTTCAAGGTCCATCCGCACTGTTGCCGGATTTGATCAATTGCGGCCGCTTTATCTGGCGACGTTTGATCTTCAAAATAGGCGGTCAGCGTAAATTCCGCATCAACACCCGGTTTTTCAAAAACCCCCAGGGTGGAAACCAGGGTCCGGGCTTTCGCTCCCGGGCTGGTAATAAATGGCAATTCTTCGACAAAACGCCCTTTGGACTGGGGCATGATGATAATGATCTCCCCTGCGGTCGACATGACATCGTTGGCGCCGCCTGAGCCGGTCATGAAGACATTTTTATCAGGTATCAGGGTTGTATTAAGGTTCCCATATTTATCGATCTGCGCGGCGCTTAACGCCCCGATGCAATGTAATCCCTGGTGAGGCACCAGCATGCCGAGCATGGTTAAAATACCGTCCAGCGCCGTGCAGGTGGGGATGTTGGACAAGTTGAAAAGAAAGGGCTCCCCCGGCCTGGGTGAAAAACCCAGAAAACCAAGCTCCGATATCAACTGCGTTTCTTTTCCCTGCTCTTGTAAACCGTATATCGCCACCCAGGAAGCCAGACTTGCCAAACCGGCTCCGGCCAGCACCAGTTTACTGCCGCCTCGAACTGCTTTTTGCCGAACAATATCAGCGCCGGCCAGCACTGCCCGTTCCATGGATGTCGGCGACGGGTGGGACGTCTGTAACTGCGTCATCTTGATACTCAGATCATGCTGCCAGGCGTTTGGGGAAGATTTTCCCTTCAAAAGATGCATTCTTTTGTTGCCCAGCTTGGTAAGGTAGGCCCCATGATCCTTGCAATCCAGAATCCATTCCTGGATCCAGGCATCAAAATCCCGGGGATCCCTGGCCGCTTTTCTGGCCTCGATGTAGAGAGGAATATCCTCGCAATACCCTTCGATTTCGCAAAGCCCCTGGCTGTTCAAGCCGCTGGGGTGTGCCCCCATCGGTACTTCGGAAACATTGCTGACACAGTTCCCCGGCAGCCTCACCAGGTGGGAATTTTGGCGGATGAAGTCGGTGGAGACGATTTTTTCCACGGTTACGATAACCCCCTTGCGGCTGGCAAAAGCACCGTAAATGTCCTCGCCCCTGGGAGGCATAAGAATGGTATTGCCGAATTTATCGGCCGCATGTCCATGCAGGATGGTGATATCGGGATTAAGCGCCCGTACGGCGGTCAGTCCTGATACTTCGCCGAAAGGATCGTTCAGGGGCCGGCAGTCTTTGTCGTTGGCAGCCGCCATATCACTTCCAGCAAGGGAGCGGGTCGGCAGGAATCCGATCCCCATGGCACCTGCCAAAAGCCTTAAAGTGAAAGTCAGAAAACTCCAGTTTTCAAAAACGACGGCATTCTCTTTATAAAGCCGGTTATAGACAGGATTGGGCCCCATGGTGGGATAGGCTTCACCGCTAAATGCCGTCACTGCTTTTTTTATCATGCCGGCATGAAACAGGGCCATGATCGGGCCGTGCAGTGTTCCGGCAATGATCGTGAAGTCCGGCTTACTGTCCTTGAACTGCCGAAACAGTTCAAAAATCGCGGCATGCGCGCGATAGTGCAACCCGAGAAGATGAAGGTGCATCCCTTTTTTTACATTCCGGCGAACCGCTTCAGCCAAAGGTAGAATTTTAGATTCGCCGTTTTCAGCGGATGCGAGAAAACGGTTTTCAAGGACATCGCGATATAAAGCGCTTTTATCAATGTCCCTTGAACCAAATTTCATTATTTGTCCTTATTATAGAAAAATATCCGGCTCTAAGCTCGATTTCGGATCAACGGCGTACCCATCAAGTTCTGTGACGCCCTCTTTGGCTAAAACATCTTCATCGATAAAAAAGTTGCCTGTACATTCCCGGCTGTTTCTTCTCAGGATAAAATTGGCGGCGTCCGCCACAATTTGGGGGGTTCTGGCGTGTTTCATCAGCTCGTTCCCCTCAGTGAGATTGGCAACGGCCGCGGTGGCAACTATGCTGTGGGGCCACAAGGCGTTGATGCCGATTCCATCCTTCCTGAATTCGTCCGCCATTCCCAAAACAAGCAGGCTCATGTTGAATTTGGATATTGAATATGCCACATGAGGCGCAAACCACTTGGCCTGAAAATTCAATGGGGGTGATAGATTCAAAATATGCGGATTCTCGGCTTTCTTCAGGTGTGGGATACATTTTTGAGAGACCATAAAGGTGCCTCTAGCGTTTATTTGATGCATCAGATCAAATCGTTTCATTGCCAAATCGAGGGTGCCGGACATATTTATGGCACTGGCATTGTTGATTAAAATATCAATACCCCCAAACACTTTAATCGATTTTTCAACCGCCTTTTCGACCATCTCCTCGCTGCGAACATCCACCACCAGTGGCAAGGCTTTTCCCCCGGCCAGTTCGATCTCTTCAGCAGCCGTATAAATGGTGCCGGGTAGTTTTGGATGCGGCTCGGACGTTTTTGCCGCGATAACGATGCCGGCACCCTGCCGAGCCAATTTCAAAGCGATGGCTTTACCGATTCCCCGGCTGGCTCCGGTAATAAAGACGGTTTTATGCTTGAAATAAGCCACTATCAAACCCAATTGAATCTATAATATTAATGGAAGTCGCTTTGCTTCGTTATTTCTTTTGGCTAAATTTCCGGATCACGTCTTTCATCTGTGCTTTTACCTGGGGCGTACACCACAACAGGGACTGCTGCTGTATCTCCCGTTCGAGGGAATCGGAAAACGAAAGTGCGCTGATCTGGTTCAGATGCTTTTTGGTGAACTGAACAGCCGGCGGAAACTTGCCGGCCAGTTTTTCAGCCATGTCAAACGCTGCTGCCAGGTGTTTGCCTTGCGGGACCACCTGGTCGACCAACCCCAGTTTTTCGGCTTCATCGACTTTGAGAGATTCTCCCAGCAGCAAGGCCCGTCGGGCGGCGCTTAGACCGATTCTTTGGGTCACCACAAACAAAACACCCATATCGGGCAGGATGCCAAGATCCAAAAACGGGAAGCCGAAGACGGTGCTTTCATCGGCACAAACAAAGTCACAGGCAGCCGAGAAACCGCAACCGCCTCCCATCACCTTCCCATGAATGGCGGCGATGATCGGTTTGCTGAAATTGTATAGCCGCTCGACGGCATTAAAATCTTTGCGCAGCCGGGTATAAATACTGTCCGCCTGGGACGCGCATATCTCATCGATGGATTGAAGATCCCCACCGGCGCAAAAACTTCGACCCTCACCGGAAAGTACCACGGCCCTGATATCGTTATCTTCTTCCAGGGTATCAATGGCGCGGGCTAAACCCATGCACAGATCACCGTTTACCGAATTCATCGTGGCCGGCCGGTTCAATTTCAGATGCGCCACAGCCCCTTTGCAATCCAGCAGAACCGCACTTTTGTCGTAGCTGTTGTTATCAGTCATGAGTTAAAACATATCTCCCTTCATCGGCTTGGCCCTTTTCCAGTCGGCGAAGCGCTTCATTGACATCATCATAAGAAATAGCCCGGGTTATACCCTCAAGGTTCAACTTGGACTGTTCCGCCAGAGAAACCACCTCTTTTAGATCGGCGACATCCAGACCCATGGATCCGAGAAGCTCGTATTCATTGCCCACGAAAGTTCGGATGGCCGGAAGCGTGATTTTTTCAAGACCGATACCCACAGCGATTGCCCGGCCTCCGCGGCGCAAACTTCGAACCGCCGTGTCGACGGTTTCGGGAATACCGACAAATTCAAAAGCCGCGTCAACACCGACACCGTTTGTCAGGCGCCGGATTTCCTTATTGGCCGGTGTGTCGCCGACCTTTATCGTATGATCGGCGCCCAGTTCCCTGGCCCTTTCCAGCGCGACATCATTGGTGTCAACGGCGATGATGTCACCGGCTTCGAATAGCTTGCAGAATTGTATGGCCTGACTGCCCAAGCCGCCACACCCGAAAATGGCAACAGATTCGCCCTTTTGCAGCCGCGCACGACGAACGATAGCATGGTAAGGTGTGGAAACGGCGTCGGTCATGATGGCGCCGATTTCAAAAGAGATGGAATCGGGCAGGGCAATCAGGCACCGGGTGGGCAGGGCCATTTTTTCCGCCATGGCGCCATGCCGATGAAGCCCGAATATCCTGGATTGAAGACACAGGCCTTCCCGACCGCTAAGGCAGGCCGGACAGGTTCCACAGTATATATGGGGATAAACCGCGACATGATCACCAATTTTCCAGTCGGTAACACCGGCACCGACTTCACAAATTACGCCTGCCGGCTCATGCCCAAGAGCAATCGGGGTAAAGGCCGTCGGCAGGGTACCTTCGCGGGCAATATGCACATCGGTCCCGCAAATACCGCACGCTTTTAACTGAACAACCACTTCCCCCTCTTTGGGCTCGGGATCGGGCAACTCTCCCAGAACCAGGTCTTCTTTGGCCTGATTCATCAAAAGCGCTTTCATCATATCCTCCCTTCAAGTTTAAAGGCCTTGATGGTATTATCACGCAACAGCTTTTTTTCGATCTCATAGGAAAAACCCAGATCCCGGGCTTCGTCCACGCACCGTTTGTATCCGAGCAATGGGTAGTCAGTGGCCCACAGGGCTTTATCCTGGCCATAGGTTCTAACGAATTTTTTAAAGGAATCAGGCCATAATTTGGGTGCTCTTGCGGATGTCTCAATATACACATTGGGATGTTTCCAGGCTAGAATCATCATTTCTTCATGCCAGGGCTGACCAAGATGGGCACCGATTATGGTTAACTCGGGAAAGGTCAATGCAACTTCATCCAGATATATGGGACGTCCCGGTTCAGAAGGCAGAAGGGGTCCCGTATGGCCCACTTGAAGGGTAACCGGAAGATCGAGTTCACAGCATTTGGCATAAATCGGCCAGTACATTTTCTCATTTGGCGGCGTGCCGGTCATTCCATCACCATATGCATAAGGTTCAAGCCGCAGAGCAACCATTCCTTGTTCCTCGACCATTTTTGTTATATCATCCAGCACCTTCATGGGTTTTTGCATGGGGTCAACAGTGCCGCATCCGACAAATCTTTTGGGGTATTGTTTTACATACCCGGCCACTTCCTCATTGGATAAGATTATCTGGCCTCCGAACTCAAAAGAGGAAAGTATTACCATATCAACATCTGACGCATCCATTTCGGCCAGCATCTCTTCAACATTCTGCCCCTCTAGCATCTTTGGACCGGAATTATATCTTTTAAAAATATGGTGAAACGAATCTGGCCATAGCTTAGCTCCCTCTTTGGTGATCAATGTTCCCCACGCATCAATTGCTCCAATTCTTTCACTCATTTTTTTATCTCCTTTCAAAGCACTATATATAACGACTTAAATGATGACATCTCTATCGCAAAAGGTATCCTGATATCATCTCGCGCTGGATTTCACTGGTCCCTTCACCGAATTCCAGGACTTTACAGTCCCTGTAAAACCGCTGAATATCACATTCCATCATGTACCCGTAGGCCCCGTGAAGGTGCAGGGCGCGCTCGCAACACCACGTGACCGTTTCCGTCGAAAATAATTTTGCAATGGAACATTCCAGATCAAAAGGCTGTTGTTTTTCGATAAGATCGGCCGCCGAATAGGCCATCAAACGGGCGGCTTCCAGACGGGTTTCCATATCCGCCAGGGTGAAACGGATATACTGGTGTTTTACCAGCGGACCGCCTCCCTGTTGTCTGATTTTGGTATACTCAATGGTTTGCCTTAAAGCTTCCATTCCAATGCCGACGGCAAAGGCCGAAGCTATGGCCCTTCCTTTGGAAAGGACTTTGATTGAATGGCGAAAGCCTGTATCCAGCGGCCCCAGCAATTGCTTTTTAGGCACACGGCAATCTTTGAAGATCAGCTCCGCCAGTTTTGAGCTGCGCATTCCCAGCTTGTCCATCTCCTGACTGGAAAAACCGGTTTGATCCTTTTCCACGATAAAGAGAGAAATCCCCCCCAGCCCCGGCGCATCTGATGTTCTGGCCACTACAACCGCAAAATCGGCAATCGTACCATTGGTGATATACAGCTTGGAACCGTTCAAAACATAGCTGTCGCCGTCTTCCTCGGCACTGAGTTGAACTGATGTAACGTCTGCTCCCGCCTCCGGTTCCGCATAGGCCCAGCACCCGATTTTTTCCCCTTTTAAGGCGGGTTTCAAATATTTCTCTTGCTGCTCTGCATCGGCAAGAGCCTCGAGCGCGGCGCATGCGAGCCCGACATGCACATAAACGGACAGGGCCACACCGGCGGATCCGGCTGCCAGGCCCTCGATCAGCAACAACTGATCAACAGTACCGCCGATTCCGTCCACCGATTCCGGGAATCCGGCTTTCAAATATTCAAGATCACCCAGCTTCTTAATAATTTCCAGGGGGCATTCTTTCGCTTGGTCCCATTGTTGGGCAAAGGGACGAATCTCATTTTTTACAAACCGGTCCACCTGGTATTTGAACTCCAACTGGGCCACACTAAAATTAAAAAACTTGGCTTGTTTCATGACTTTTTACTCCCGCAAAGCTACCTTCAATCAAAGTTTCAGGTCTTTTTGCCCATCATGGATTTCTGGTATCGTCTCAGACTTTCCCGGTGTTCATCCGTCTGTAGACATTGCACCTGGGCAAATATCTCAAAATCAAACTCACCTTCCATATCCCGGTCAAGTGAGCGGCGAATGGCCTTTTTCGTCCAGCCAAGGGCTATTGACGATAAGTTCGCCAGCCGGCCTGCCAACTTCCGGGTTTCTTTTTCCAGCTCTTCCGCTGCTACCAGCCGTTGCACCAGACCGATCTTTTCAGCCTCTTCGGCCTTTACAAAACGGGATGTCATCATCATTTCCGTTGCTTTTCCAAGCCCCACCAGCCTGGGGAGAAAGTAGCCGGCGGACATGTCACAGCCTGCCAGTCCGATGGCGGTAAAGGGCGTGCAAAAGCGTGCGGTATCAACAGCTATCCGCAGATCGCAGGCAAGGGCTAGGCCCAGCCCGCCGCCAACTGCATCTCCATTGATGGAAGCGATGACCGGCTTGTCCGATTTTGCAATCAGTCGAATCGGATATAGGTATCTGTCCACGATCCATTCCCACTCGCCGGGTTGTCGCATGACCATTTCACCCTGGTCGGCACCGGCACAAAATGCCCGGCCGTTTCCGGTCAGCACGACAACACTTGCTTCAGGATTTTCCAAAACCCCCTGCAAGGCTTCGATTAACAATTCCAGGGAATCGATAGTTATACTGTTCAGCCGCTGCGGACGGTTCATGGTAATCTTGGCGATCCCGTCCTTAACCTCTGTTAAAATCTGATTTGCCAAATTTTGGTCGCTTGCCATATTACCTCCTGCCCTAATGTTCAATTCCGGTTCGTCCGAATTAGTTAACACCCAAAATGGACCCGGCTTCCGTTGGAGAAGCAGGCGATTCGCCGAGTTCCTTCAGCAATCGGACGGCTTTTTCAACCAGTTGGGCGTTGTTTTCAGCCAGCACACCACGTTCGACATACAGGTTGTCTTCCATTCCGACTCTCAAATGTCCGCCCAGCAAAACCGCCGCCATTGTTATCCTGAAGTGGTTTTTGCCCCCGATTCCGGTTACATGCCAGTTTGTACCGGGCGGCAGGTTGTCTACCAGGAAGGTAAGTTCCCTTACACCGGCTTGTGTCACCTCTCCGGGGATGCCCATCACAATATTGACGAAAAGGGGGTGATCAAAAACCCCGATGCGGTCCAGTGTCTTCAAATTGTTAATCATGCCGGCATGATATATCTCAATCTCAGGCTTGGTGCCATGATCCCGGAAAAAGACGGCGGTTGTTTCCATCTCCTGGTAAGAAGGAAAAAGGGGGACGAATCGATCCCGCATCCATTTCTGGTTTTCATAGTCATAGCGCCCCAGCAAACACCCGGAGCCCAGACTGAACGATGCGATCTGGGGGGCCAATTCCGGAATTATTCTGAGCCGCTCCTCAAGCGAAAGGCCGGCCACCGCGCCCCCTGTTGTCAGATTCAAGACGGCATCGCAATCCGCAGAGCGCAGGCCGTCGACAATCTCCTTGAAAACTGTGACATCACCGGTCGGTTTTCCGTCTTTGTCCCTGGCGTGAATATGCAGGATGGCCGCCCCGGCTCGCCAGGCCGCCAATCCCTGTTTAATTATTTCAGACGGCTGTTCAGGAAGATTGGGATTTGCTTCCTTACCTTGTTGGGCGCCTGTCAAGGCGCATGTAATGATGACTTTGCCCATGTGTGCCTGCCTTTCAAAATTACATACCCGATGATAGGGAATGGATAATTTGCGGTAACCAATATCTGTGTGTTATAATACTGAATTTTCCATAGAGCCAGCCGTAGGCTAGACTCCGGGAAACTCGGCTTTTCGTTTTTCCAGAAAGGCCCCCATGCCTTCCTTCTGATCTTTTGTCATCCAGTTCAAAGCGACGGTGTTGATCGAAAAGTCGATGGCTGCTTCAATATTAGTCGTCATCCACTGGTGAATGATCTCCTTCTGCGTCATCAGCGCCATGGGGCTACGGGTTTCTAGGCGGCTCAGCCATTTTTCGGTTTGAGTTTCCAACTCTTTTGCAGCACAGACCTCGTTTATCAGTCCCCGGGTCAGCGCCTTTTTAGCGTCCCAATTCCGCCCCGAGTAGCACATTTCGCGCGTATTCATGATACCGATCGCCTGGGGCAAGACCGCGGCTTCTACAATGGCCGGAATGCCCACGTTGATGTTGGGCAATCCGAATTTGGACTTTTCGCTGGCCAAAATAAGGTCACAGGAAATGGCCAGTTCCAGACCTGCTCCCAGGCAGAGGCCATCTACGGCCACAAAGATGACCTTGGACAACGTCCGGCATAAATAGAAAACATCATGCAGCCTAGTGCCGATAACTCTTGACTCTATGGGACTCATGTCCTTGACATATTCAACGTCGATTCCGGCGCAAAACGCTTTGCCCCCGGCCGCCTGCAGCAAGATCACCCGCACTCCCGGGTCCTTGTCACAGTCTTTTAATACGGTTTCAAGTTCATCAAGAACCTTGGCATTAATAGCGTTTAAAACATCCGGCCGATTCAAGGTAATCACGGCCCGATTGGCGCTTTTTTCAAAAAAAATTGTTTTAAGTTCCATCTTTGTTCTCTTCCTTTATTTCATATTTTTTTATGAGTAGAATGGTTTAGCGGCCTTGAAAATTAGGATCCCGCTTTTCCACAAAGGCCCGGGGTCCTTCCTTGGCATCCTCTGATTGCCTGACCGGCTCCGCCAAAAATTGCTCCAACCGCAATCCCTCTGCAAGGGGCATGTCCAACCCGCGGTAAATGGCCTCTTTGGCCGCCCGGACCGCCAGGGGTGCGTTGCGGCATATTTTTTCTGCTGTCTTCAGAGCTTCGTTCAATACTTCTTTAAGCGGTACAACACGACTGACCATACCGATCTGCAGGGCTTCCTGGGCATCGATCCGATCGGCGGTAAGGATCATCTCCAGGCTCTTTGTTGTGGAGATAAGCCTGGGGAGTCGTTGGGTGCCCCCCGCTCCCGGAATAATCCCACGGCTTACCTCGGTAAGTCCGAAGGTGGCGTTATCCGCCGCGATTCGGATGTCGCAGGCCAGGGCAATCTCCAGCCCGCCGGCCAGGCAGTGCCCGTTGATAGCGGCGATGATCGGTTTCCAAATGTCGAGGTTGCGTGTAATCCCGCCTACACCTGGTTCCTTTTCAGCCTTCTCCCTGCGTTGGATCGGCGTCATGCTGCTGTAATACCGGCCCAGGCTCTTTAGGTCCCCTCCGGCACAAAAGGCCTTGTCTCCCGCGCCGGTAACAATGGCGACCCACAAATCCGGGTCATCTCGAAAATCGAGCCAGGCCTTGTTGAGTTGATCAAGCGTCTCGCCGTCAAGGGAGTTCATGGCATCGGGGCGATTGATCGTGATGACTGCTATCCTTTCTCTTTGTTCAAACAAAACAGCCACAGGGTTCTCCTTTACTTGCTGACTCCTGTTCCAATCGCTTCAAAATGCTTAATATCCAGAATGTGACCCATTCTCTTTTTCGAAAAGACCGCCCGAACTCGCATGCCGGGTTGAAGTTTCTCAACATCGGTTTCCGCCAAAAAATGAACTAAGGACGTATCGGCACCATCGAGCTTGATGATACCGTAGGCCAAGGGTGCCTCTCTGGGATGATGGCTCTCACTGCGATTTACCACAGTGAAAGTTTTCAGGGTCCCTTCCGGTTCCACCTCCACCCATTCATCTGTATCGATATAACACTCATTGCAGAACAACTGAGCTGGAACGATAACCCGTCTGCATTTCGGGCACCGCGTGCCCATTATCCGCTGAGCGTCTCTTAACGCGATAAGGAACCGGCTGGCCGTTCTGCCCGCCGAATAGCTGAAAGGCAGGTCCAGCTTACCTTCAAGGACCATCGGTTTAACACGATTACTCATCTGTTTTTCTCCCGCCCCAATTGATGCAAAATGCTCAATTGAGGTCCTGCTTTTTTTACTACTCAATCGTTTTGAAGTATAGAATGTCTCCGATATTGCCTTCACGCTTTTCCTTCAGGACCGCCTCAACTCGCATCCCGACATACAATTTATCCGGGTCTCCCTCTTCGAGGATATGGTTGATAGTGGAAAAGGCGCCATCGAGTTGAATAAGGCCAGAACCATAGGGAATCGGTCGCGGTTTTCCAGTTGATCCGTCAATGAACTTGATGTAGATCGAGGTAAAGGCAGTCACCGTGCCCTTCGGCCCGACATGAACCCAATCACCCGTTTTTGCAAAGCATTCGCCGCACACCGGCCGCGGTGGTACGAGAACCCGGCCGCATTGCGTACACTTCACCCCCATGATTTTTCCACTCTCCTTCATTTCATTGAAAAACCGTGTATAGTGAGACCCGGCCGGGAAGCGGTAATGAAGTTTCATAGGTACGGAAACTCGTAAAAGTTCTTCCCGTTGATTATCTTTTTTCATCGTTCACCCCTTAATCCGGAGTACCGGACAATATCATGACATCGCTCCAGCAATAGACACCATAGCCGGTTACCAGCGCGAGGTCGGCATCCGGCACCTGTCGTTTACCGCCCTTGCCGTGGATTTGTAACGCCGCCTCGGCTACACGGATGGTTCCGGAAGCCCCAACAGGGTTGGTTGAGATAACGCCACCCGAAGGATTGACCGGGAGCTCTCCATCCATGAGGGTGACACCCTCATCGATCAGCCGTCCACCCTCCCCGTCCCTGCAGAAGCCCAAGGCCTCGTACCAAGCAATTTCCGCATAGGTCAAAGGGTCGTAAATTTCGGCCACATCGAATTCTTTCAGGGGCTCTTTTATACCCGCCCTTTGGTAAGCTTCCCGGGCAGCCTCCCTCAAGCTTCTCATAGAGCCCAACCTGTGTTTTACTTCTCCCAAATATATATGATCGTGCCGTGTGGCGGCCGCCTTTACCCATGCAGGCTTGGCACACTTCTTTTTCGCGGTCTTTTCACCGGCATAAATAATGGCACAGGCTCCATCGGACTGTGGGCACATCTCCAGGCGACGAACGGGATATGCCAGCACCGGCGATTCAAGCACCTTTTCAACGGTAAGATCCGGCATCTGCAGGTGAGCATAGGGGTTGTTGCATGCATTGCGCCTTGCTTTGACGGCCACCTTGGCCGATTGTTCTTCGGTAACCCCCCTGTCTGCCATGTATTCCGAAACGGATAGGGCGAAATTGCCAATGGCAGCCGCAGCGACGTGGCGATCCCAAAAGGGATCTGTCAGGGCCATTCCGGCTGAAGTATTGCCTTCGGAATGCTTTTCAAAACCTACGACCATCACCGTATCGAAAAGCCCGGAGGCCACATGGTAGCACCCCGAAATAGCACCGGATGTCCCCGAAGTACCCCCAGTGGAAATTTTGAACGCGTGCTTCATCAAAGCGCCAGCCCCTTCGGCACACCACATATCGGGAAGCGCACGCCCTTCAAACAGCTCCATATTGGCCAGCAACACCGCATCGATATCATCTATGGTCATTTCCGCATCCTTTAGGGCTGCGGAAGCGGCCTCATAAACAAGCTCCATCTGGTTGACATCCTCACGATTGCTGGAATGCCTGGTCTGGCCGGTTGCAATAATAGCGACTTTTTTTCCCACTTGACGCTCTCCTCTTTATTTTCCCACGATCATCACATACTGACCTTGACCACAGCATCCGGTGGTTCCGTGGGCCAGCGCCGTCCCGGCGTTTTGCACCTGCCGATCCCCTGCTTCTCCACGAACCTGCAACACGGACTCCACCAGACGGGTCAAGCCTGCCACCGTAACAGGATTGCCTGCCATCATTCCCCCAGAGGGATTAACCGGCAGGGTTCCTTCAGGAGAGGTCAATCCCTCGGCCAGGATTCTGATCCCATCGCCCCTGTCGCAGAACCCCATGAGTTCCGTCCACAGAAGTTCCTGATAAGAAAATTCGGCGGATATCTCAGCGACATCCAGATCTTTGACAGGATCGTTAATCCCTGCCATTTCGTAAGCTTTTTGCGACGCCTTTACCAGGGCCTCGCCTCCATGGAGGGTCCGCCCCCCTAAATAGTGCGCCTCCATACAACACCCGGCCCCGCGGATCCATACAGGGTTTTTACATAGCGCTTCCGCTTTCTTTTGCGAAGCCAGTACAATGGCACAGGCACCGTCCGATGTAGGGGCGGCATCCATCTCCTTGATAGGGTACGACCACATGGGAGACCGCATTATTTCATCGACAGTGGTTTCCTTAGCCACCTGAGCATAGGGGTTGTTTTTGGCATCCTTCAGATTCTTGACCACCACCCCGGCGCAGTCATCCTGGGCGATATCGAATCGATACATGTAATCGTGTGCTTGAAGTGCTGCCGCCGACAGGTAATCCAGCCCTAGCGGTTGTTGAAAAATCGGATCAAAGACCCAGTTGCTGATGCCATAGTGGTTTGCCATGGACTCCCGGCACTGTGAAACCACCAGAGTAATTTCCGATGCACCTGAAAGAACGGTCATCATACCCTGAAAGGCCGCCCCAATCCCATCTCCGGCCACCCGGCTTTCCGGTTTCATGATCGCCCCGACCACATCGGTGAGCATTTGATTGGAAGCGGTGCGACCATCCCACAAATCCACACTGGACGTCACAATACTGTCCACATCTTCCCGGTTTATGCCCGCATCATCCATGGCCCCCTGAACAACATCGAAAACCGTGTCCACGATAGCCTGATAGCTTTTATCCGCCTCATATTTTGTCTGACTTACGCCGATAATGCCAACCCGCGGGTTCATCGTAAATAATTCTCCCTTCCCATGAGCGTTTCAGTATCAGGAAAACATTGTTCAAATATCAGGTGATTCTAAATTTCCGGATACCTTAGGTTGCCAAATATTGAAGATTGAATACTCATGTTCACAATATTTTGATAGGAGGTGTCGTCACCCAAATAATTTCTGCGCCTTCCTTGGTCGTGCAGTAAATCGCATGTGGGCTTGCCGACTTAAAATATATGGTGTCCCCTGTGTCCAAAACATGGGTTTCATCTCCAACGTCAACCCGGATCTGGCCCCTTAGAACAAGCCCGAACTCCTCCCCCTCATGGGTGTATTTTTCAGGCGGAGCTTCAAAACGTTTTACCGTTGCAAAAACAATCTCCATTTTATTGTTGCGCACGGTGGGGTTCAGGAGTTCAAAAAATATTTTTTTGTCATTACTGGTCCAAAATTTACGATGTTCTTTGTGGCAGACTGCAGCATTTTTTTTCTCATCGGAATTTCCAAGTAAGAAACCGGCATCCGCACCAAGAAAATTGGATAGTTTAATCAGAGTGGAAAGAGATGGTGATGTGTTGTTGTTCTCGACCAGGGAGATGAGACTTACAGAAAGACCCGTTTCCCTGGCGACGTCCTTAAGTTTTAAGCCTTTTTGCAATCTCACTTTTTTGATTTTCGGACCGATATCAATCTTTGGAGCCATTTAGCACCTTTATGACCATTATGGTAAAATTTTTGAAAATAATTTCATTCTCATTAAAATATGTCAACCAATATTTTAATATTTTTAAAATTATATTATCTAATATTGCGATATAATCCTTTTATAAACATTGCTATTCTATTGATATAATTGAATTTTGGGTTAACACTTTGTTTCAAGTGGGGGTCTATGATATTCGGGTTGTGTAATCCTTGAAGAGGAACGACCGGAAGGACTTCAGAAACGCTTCAAACAAACGACGGGGTTGCCGACTTGTTTATACCAATTGTCATTTTGCATCAGTCGTATAATGAGATATTGCTGATCATCCGCATCCCGGTTTTTAGCCCTTTGATGCGCGGCAGATCACGATTTCAGCGTCATGGTTGGAGACCTGTCCTTGCATGGCATTACTACCCTCGCTCATAGCCGCCCCTTTAAAGGCATGATGGGCGTCTTTTAACAAGAATGGAACACCGTAAAAGGGCGATTCGCTTGAGCTGTTATTTAGTTGTGATTCGACCAAGTCTGTCATTTTTGTGATAACTGCGTTTAATTTCGGGTTCAGTTTTTCAACCCGTGCAATTGCTTCCTGACAAACTTCCTCCGCACTTATCTCCAAACATACTGTATTTATCTAGTCTGGTAAATTTCAATCCTGATGTGTAGATTTCGTGTCTGATAGTATCTGAAGTTATTCGTTGTGCACGAATTACCAAACCGCAAAAAAATAGATTTCACACCACAATGTAGTACGGTGCGATTTTAAGAAAAACCGTCAAGATTCGGCACGTTTTCCTTGATTTGTTTTCCCATGCTGATTCTATTTTCTACAGCAAATCCGTTGGCCAGATAAAAGGATTGGACGGCTTCGTTGCCCCCCATAATCTGGAGATTGATTTTCACACATCCCAGGGCAGCCAACTCCCTTTCGGCGTGCTGCAACAAAGCGGATCCAACCCCTTGATGCTGCTGATGGGATCGGACCGCCATGCTGTAAATCCAGCCGCGGTGACCGTCGTATCCGGCCATGACGGATCCCACCACGGCGTCCTTGTGAAGGGCGACCCAGAACAAGCCATCGGCCGCTGCCAACTTTTGATCAATGACATAACCAGGACTGTTACGGGCATCCGCGTAAGCGAACATGTGCCGCCATATTTCTATGACAGACTGGCGATGGATGTTGTTATCAAAGCTAATAATTTGGGCTGCGTTTTTATCCATCATTTTAAGTCGTTCCGCCATAACAACGTTCGATCTTTAGATACCGAAAGCCTGTTCAATATCGGCAAGGATGTCGCCCGGGTCTTCGATCCCTACGGACAATCTAAGTAAGCCATCCGTAATACCCAGTTCCTCGCGCTCGGCATCGCTTATTTTGGAATGCGAGGTCACTGCCGGGGCACACACAATGGTTTCTACACCGCCAAGGCTAAGGGCCGGACAAACCAATTTTAACCTTCTCAGAAACTGGTGTGTATCGACACGGCTTGTATCCAACTCAAACGATACCATACCACCAAAAGCCTGCATCTGCCTACTGGCGATGTCAAAGCCTGGATGTGATTCCAGACCGGGATAGTAAACTGTGCTTATTTCAACCTTATCCGCAAGTTTTCTGGCGATGGTTAATGCATTTTGATTTTGTCTATCCACCCGGAGTCCTAATGTTTTTAAACTTCTTTCGATTAAATAGCATGTGAGTGCGTTAAGGCTGCCACCAAAGTTGGCTGCGGATGCCTTAATCTTCTCGATTAACACCTTAGATGCCACGGCGGCCCCGCAGCAAAGGTCGCTGTGGCCGCCGATATACTTGGTGCCACTATGGATGACCACATCGATTCCCAGATCCATGGGGGTTTGGTTGATGGGTGTGGCAAAGGTATTATCAATGATCGTCAGAATCTGTTTTGATCTGGCATAAACAGCCACCGCCTCAATATCTGTTATGAGCAACAGGGGATTGGATGGCGTTTCAATGTAAATGATGCGGGTATTATCACGGACCTTGGCTTGAATATCGGTTAGATCATTGTTGGCAAAATCATATGAAATGCCAAAACGATCAAACTCGGCTGTGGCAAAATGGTGTGTGCCGCCATAGATATCCTTTTGAAGCACAATATGGTCGCCCTGTTTTAGCAAGGCAAAAATAGTTGTGCTAATGGCAGCCATGCCGGAGCTAAAAAAGAGACCGTCCTCGGCATTTTCCAGGGCACACAGTTTCGCGATGATGGCTTTCTGATTGGGTGTGTTGTAGTAGCGCGGGTATACATTTTCTTCCAGGTCCAGATATTCATACGAAGATGAAGTATAAATCGGCGTGCCAATACCTTTGGTGTCTGGATCGGCGTAGGTTCCGCTATGGACGCATTGGGTATCTTTTTTCATTCTTTTACCAGTTCTCGCAGAAAAGCTCGAAATGACCGGTGGGGCGCACACAGGCCGGACACTTGTCCGGCGCATGCAGGCCTTCGTGGATGTAACCGCAATTCATACAACGCCAGCGCATGGGCTCGGATCGCTCAAAAATCAGGCCGGATTGCAGGTTCTTCGCCAGAGCTGAAAATGTCTTCTCATGTTGTTCTTCAGCAACGATAATGGCATCCCAGGTTTCGGCCGCGCGTTGATAATTTTCCTCACGCGCCACCTTAGCAAATCCCGGATACAATTCCGTATGCACGTGGTTTTCCAAATCGGCGGATGACAACAAATTTTCGTGGGTGGATTGAATCACACCGGTTCTGAAAGAAGCTGTGATCTCGAGTTCACCACCATTGAAGAATTTGAAGAATCGCAAAGCATGCTCGCGCTCTTGAAGTGCGGTTTCTTCAAAAACATAGGCAATCTGCATCAATCCGTCTTTTTGGGCCCTGTCGGAAAAAAAATGATAGCGCGCACTGGCCTGAGACTCGAATGCAAAGGATGTCAGCAAATGCTGAGCCGTGCGGCTTTGCTTGAATTTTCCCATATCTAATCCTCGATTATCTCAATGGCATCGGCGCCGCACTCATCGGCGGCTTGCCTGACGACCGCATGTAAGTGCTCGGGGATCTCGTCGAATTTCGAGGTGGACTTGAGTTGATCCTCATCATACTCGAAAACTTCAGGGCAAAGTTCATTGCAGTTCCGGTCTCCTATACAATTCTTGGTAATTACAACTTTCATGGATTTTCCTCCTTTAAGAATAGTTCAAGTGGCTAGGATGATCGAAAATTAATCTTACAAAACTGTCTTGCTGTATCATGATCCTGCCTGTTTTTAAACAGGATCCAATTTCTTTTTCAGGGTTTTTTGAACATCGATTTCAGTCAGGACACCAAACCCTTCATTCTTGAGGGCCTCGGTTACACGCATGATGGCATCCGTATATGAACACGACATGATTTTGTTAAAGCTGTATGGCATGCTAAACTCCTTTGGTATGCAATTTACGGTTTCATCTCTCAAAGAAACGCGTATACTATATGGTAACAAATAAGCCGCGTCAAACACCACAACATTAGAAATATACAGCAGCTTATAAAACTTTATATGATTGTATCATTCCATCCGTTATATACAGCAGACCTGAATCTGCTGTGTGCCGGTCGCGATCCTGGCCAGGAAGAACTGAAGGCTATCCAGCAGGCAGATGCGGTCATCCTGCCCCAAGGGTGCCGGGAATCATTGTATCGCATGGCTGCAGATAATTGCCCCCTTGTGTTTCCCAACTACGATGCCCGCTTTGCCTATCCTGAAAAAATCGGCCAGGCACATTTGTTTCAAAAAATGGCAGTTCCAATTCCCCGTACCATCACTTTTGATAAAGATACATCGACGGATGCGGATATCAGACACCTGTTAAATCAGCCTCCGATCGAACTACCGCTTGTCTTCAAATTTAATTGGGGTGGTGAGGGTGCAACAGTCTTCCTGGTGCGTAACCACGATGAATATAATCGCTGTTTACAAAAAGTACAATTATATGCAAAATCAGGCCAATACGGATTTCTGCTGCAGGAAGTTATTCCATCTGACGGTCGATCTCTGCGTGTGGTTGTAATAAATGGATCGTTTATCTCTTACTGGCGGATCCAAGATAATGGCGATGGATTTTATACGAATATCGCCAAAGGTGCGCGATTGGAAATGGATGCAGATCCAGATTTAAAAGATGCCGCCATCACTGCTACCAAGCAGTTTTGCCAAAACACCGGCATCAATTTAGCTGGATTTGACTTTTTGTTTTCGGAAACCGATCTTAAAATTAACAAGATCGAGCCGCTTTTTTTGGAAATCAATTATTTTTTTGGCAGAAAAGGGCTGGGTGGCTCAGCAAAGTATTATAAGCTCCTTCAACAAGGTATTGATTCTTGGCTGGAGAGCATTAGGACGGATTAATAAAAATTAAAATAATTACAAATAACTATAGTAACTCAAACAGGAATTATTAGGGTACGGATTCGAAGGCTGTAAGCCATATTCTGAAAGCACCTAATCATCTAACTGTCTTCAGCCTAACAGCCTATTATTCTCTAATTAAAAAATATGGACCCATTTGCTTACAATTTATCAGAAGAAGATATCCGCAGGGAGCGCCGCAAAGCCCGCGAATTGCGCCAGTCTCAATGGTGGAAACGGAAATGCGCCAAAGGGGCCTGTCATTATTGCCGGCGACCAACACCACCCAAGGAACTGACCATGGACCACATCGTTCCCATTGCCCGTGGCGGTAAAACCACTAAAGGCAATGTGGTTCCTTGTTGTAAAGCCTGCAATAATCAGAAAAAGCAGTTGTTGCCGATTGAGTGGGAAGCCTACCTTATCTCTATACGCTGATGAAAATAGAAAATGATTTATAAAAATAGTTGGAATCATTCTTTTGATGACTTTCCAGCATGTCTGGCCCTTTGGGCCCGTATAATTCCAACTCAAGCGATTTCTTTACATTTTTATTTTCACCAACAGGCGCCATGATATCACAGCATTCGCTGCGTTGCTGGATAATCGCGGTAGCATACTACAACTTCATAACCAGACGCCTTGCGACTGCTATAATCTCATGGCGTCAGCGTATCGAGAAAACCAATAACGCTGATGAAACGAAACGATAATCATATTTTATCTTCAAACTGTTAAAAAATTCTAAATCCGAATATCGAAATTCAAATTTAGAGGATAAGTTCATTTTCATTTGACATCCAGCTTATATCATCATAGGTTAATTTCCTGAAATAATTTCATGATTCAATGATGGGGACCCGCCCCCAAAAATCGAATTGAGCTGCTTTAAACTTGTCGGTAGTAACCACAACGTGCCAGTCATTTAATCCACTTGAATCAGATGGTTGGGGGTCGTGATGCGTACAGACAAAGAAATTGAATATCTGATTAAAGCCATCGATGCCTTTCAAAGGCGACTGATCGTCATTTCGCCGAGTTTCGAGATTTTGGCTGCAAGTGTTCCCCTTGATGAACTCTCCAAATCCAACGCAGGAGATAATACCTGCCATAAGCACTTTTATAACTTAGACGAACCGTGTGCAAATTGTGCCGTCAATGCCGCCAAGAAAAGCCAAGCACCCTCCCTGTGCCCCAAACCAGGCAGCCTTGTTGTGGATGGGCGTATGGCCTGTTTTTATGCCTACCCCATCATGAATGGTGATCAAGTTGAAGCGTATGTCAGCATGGATTTCAACATCCCCAGTGTGGGTATGTTAGAGGACGAACTGCGCCGCTCCAACACACTTCTTGAAAATCTTTTGCTCAGTGCAGTGGACTGTGTGATTGCATCCGATATGAAAGGTAATATCTTTTTGTTCAACCACTCCGCCGAAGAGGTGTTTGGCTATAGCAAAGAGGAGGCCAAGCATAACATTACTGTTCGGGATATCTATCCAGACGACGGTGCCCGCCAGGTGATGAAGCTTTTACGTAATGATGAATATGGCGGTAAGGGCCGGCTCCAAACCTACCACACCAATGGTTTAGCCAACTCTGGCAAAGAGATACCCATCAGCTTGTATGCATCGGTTATTTATGAAGACGGTCAGGAAGTCGCAACCATTGGATTTTTTCACGATTTACGCCAACGAATCCGGATTCAAAAAGAATTGGAAGATACCCAGGTTCAGCTGTTGCAGGCCGAAAAAATGTCCTCCCTGGGAAAACTGGCTGCCGGTGTGGCCCATCAGATCAACAATCCCCTGGGTGGTATCACCCTGTTTGCCAAATTGATGCTGGAAGAATACGAATTGGAAGAAGCGGCCCAAGACGACTTGCACCGCATTTTGCGCGATGCGGAGCGCGCCCGCAATACGGTCAAGGAGCTATTGGAGTTTACGCGCCAGACGCGTCATCTCATGCGGCCTAACAATATAAACGAAGCTTTGAATCGAACGCTTTTTTTACTTGAAAATCAAACCATCTTTCAAAACATTGAACTCAAAAAAGATTTTCAAGAAGACCTTCCGCTGGTGACTTCGGACGCCCAACAGATGTATCATTTGATGATGAATCTCATTCTCAATGCGGCCCAAGCCATGCAAGGCAATGGTACACTGACACTTAAAACCTGGTATCGAAGCCAAAAAGATCGGGTTTGTTTCGAAATTTCAGACACGGGACCAGGCATACCGGAAGAAGCCCTGGCCCATATTTTTGAACCCTTCTTCACCACCAAAGAGGAAGGTAAAGGGACCGGTTTAGGGCTCAGCTTAGCCTACAACATCGTCGAAAGCCACGGCGGTAGAATGTCTGCTAAAAACCACCCGGAAAAAGGCGCCGCTTTTATTATTGAACTACCATCAGCTTCAAAAGATCAGAAAGGAGACGAGCGTGACTGACAACGCGGAGACATTGCCCGTTCTCATTGTAGATGATGAACAGGATATTCGAGAAGGATCGGAACGAATCCTCAAGCGTATGGGATTTAGTGTAACTACGGCCGCCAGTGGCGAAGAAGGTCTGGATAAATTTTCAACCATCAATCCGGCAATTGTGCTCCTGGATCTAAAAATGCCGGGGATTGACGGCCTAGAAGTTTTAAGACGCATCCGCGAAATCGATGATAATGTGATCGTCATCGTGATTACAGGCTATGCCACCGTTGAGACAGCTATTCAGGCCATGAAGCAAGGCGCGTATGATTTTATTCCCAAGCCCTTTGAACCTGATCAGCTTCGCCTTATTGTCAATCGCGCGGCAGAAAAAATTCGACTCAAGCTGGCTGCGGCAGAAATGGACCGCGAACGTCAGCGAACGTTGTTGGATCTGGGAACCGAGAAGAGCCGTATCCGCACCATCATTGAATCGTTGCCCAATGGCGTGTTGGTCACCAACACATCCGGACAGGTTGTTTTGATGAATCCGGCATTGGTACAGCTTCTGGATTATAACCGGGACCTGTCTTTGGGTGAAAGTATTGAACACTACCTGCCGGATGAAGGCCTTTGCGAACTGGTAAGGGAAATATCCCAAGGCCGACATATCGACTTTGAAGATATTCCCGAATACGAATTTTCTTTATCCAAAGAACAGTTTTTCATGGCCAAGGGACGCCCGGTGCTGGGTCAAAGAAATGAATGTCTGGGTGCCGTAGTAACAGTGGTCGATATTTCAGCCCTGCGCATGATCGATCAACTGAAATCGGAGTTTGTGGCCAAGGTATCACATGAACTGCGCTCGCCCCTTTCCACCATTCATGAACAGTTGGCGGTCGTACTCGGTGATATGATGGAAATTGCGCCGGAAACCGATCAGAAAATCCTGGGTCGTGCCAAAGAAAAAACCCACAGCTTGATATCTTTGATCGGGGATTTGCTGGATCTTTCCAGAATCGAAGAAGGTGCCATTTGCACAGAACCGGTGCCGGTCCAGATCGATACATTGTTAAATGGCATCGTTGATTTTTTAAAGGACAAAGCTGCCGCCAAACAACAGTCCTTGTCGCTTGAAATCAATGCGGAGTCACTCCCGGTGTTGCAGGCAGACCCTATAGCATTGGAAAGCATTTTCGGCAACCTGATTGCCAATGCCATTAATTACACCCCTGAAAATGGTCAAATCCAGGTAAGCGTCGAAATGGCCGGAATTAATATTAAGGTCAATGTCATCGACAATGGATTTGGTATCGAGACCAAATACCTGGAGCAGATCTTTGATCGTTTTTACAGGGTTAAAAACGATCAAACCCGATACATCACCGGAACCGGCCTGGGTCTCCCCATTGTAAAAGAATTGGTTCAATCTATGGGTGGATTTGTGGAAGTGGATAGTACCCTTGGGAAGGGATCGACGTTTACGGTCCTACTCCCCGTAAACATGACGACTTCCTAAAAAGGCCAACTTTTAGGTTGTACTCTCAATTGCGGCGATGAATTCCTCCGGCGGAACCTGCAAACCGGTCCAGAGTGCAAAGGTCCGACGGGCCTGATACGCCAGCGGCATCAAACCGTCCATGAATCGAATGCCGTTGTCTACGGCGGCTTTCTCCCAGAAGTTATTGGGTCGATCATAATTCAGGTCCACCAACATTTTACATTCGGGCAACTCCAAAGACCCCACCAACTCGGCCATTTCCGGTGACTCGTCTTTACTAGAAACCGAGGTTGCATTGATAACGATATCTACAGGTAGTGCCTGCCCTTCCAAAGATGCAAAGGTCCTGGCTTCGCCACCAAATTGGTTGACCATCTGTTGGGTTTTTTCCTCATTGCGCCCGGCCAGATAAATGGTCTTGGTACGTTGCCAGTTCAAGATGAAGGCCACCGCCCGGGCGGCCCCACCGGTCCCCAAAATGAGGGCCGACTTATCTTCGGCTTCAAATTCTGCTTTTGACAGGGCATCCATAAAGCCGATGGCATTGGTATTATAACCTTTAAGCTTGCCCTCGGTTACCACGATGGTATTGATAGCGCCAATGATGTTGGCTCCTTCGGACAGAATATCTAGAAAAGGGATGACTGCTTCTTTGTAGGGAATGGTTATATTGGCACCGGCAATGTTTAAGATCCGCAGGCTCTGGAGGGCCTGTCCTACCTGATCCGGGGCAACCTTGAATGGTACATAGGCACCCCTGATACCCATGCGATTTAACACAGTTGAAAAAATAGCGGTTGATCTGGCGCGATATACCCGTTCATCGGAAATGATGCCGTAGACTTGCATGGTTTATTCGTCCGCTAGATAGAACGGTTGCCAGTTACTGAACTGGTTTTGGGTATGGATTCACATCCGCCAAATCTGGCCCCAGATAAGTACGCTCGTTTTCGCCTAGTATACCCATGGCCAGGCACATAAGAGTCCAAATATGTACGGAATGATACTTGCCTTCGAAATGTTCTCCCAGGTCATGAATCTGCGAGTGGCAGTTGTGACACGGGGTAATGCAGTATTCCGCCTTGGTTTCCGCAATTTGCTCAAACTTTCTACGTCCATAGTAACGCCGCGCCTCCGGATAACCAGACTGCAGAAAGCCACCGCCACCGCCACAACAATAATTATTGGACCGGTTAGGTGCCATATCCACGAAGTTCTTATCACCCACGATGGTCTTAACAACCATACGGAGATCCTCGGCCACTGGATCTCCGAGTGATTTTCGAACCAGCTGACAGGGATCCTGAACTGTAAATTTGACACCCAGTTCATCATTCCAGCTGGAATCGATATTCAATTTTCCTTCGCGTATCCATTGCGCATAATACTCGATGATGGATTTAACCTCGAATTTATGTTCGATGTTGAACTTGTTCAGTCCGACCCGGACTGAGAAAAATTCGTGCCCTCACTCGGTGTTGAGCCAGACCTTGCACCCCAGGGCATCCACCGCTTCGGCCTTGGTCCGTACGTTTTTTTCCCATTTCTCGTTATCGGCCAAAAACAAGCAATAGTTTTCGGCGGCCCACCCTTTGGAGCCATAAGTCCAGTCGGCCCCGACCGTGTGCAAAATTTTCCATAACGGTACCATTTCATCCGGTTCCGTCACTGGTTCGCGCGAGTTCTGGTTCAAGAAAAACTCGGACCCATGTTTGTCGATGGGCGCCTGCATATCCTTAAATTCAGGCTGTTCCTCCTGATACTCCTCCAGCACATCCTCGACGACAAATCGAAAATCCTCTACCGTGGCACCCATGGCGCTGCAGGTATCATTTTTAAAGGCCATTTCACATGAGCTATGAATACCTTTGGGTCGATCTTCTACCGGCCAACGATTACGGACATTGAAAACCAGAGCCGGGATATCGATCTTCATGGGGCAGGCGATGATACAGCGTTGACACATGGTACACATCCAGGCCCACTTTGAACTCAGCACCTCCTCATCCAGCCCCAGTGAAGCCATTCTTAAAAATTTTCGGGGGTCCATGTCCTCTAACCCGGTTGCCGGGCATCCCGAAGAGCACAGCCCACATGTCAGACAAAGATTTAGATTACCCCCCTCGGGCAAGATTTTCATGACCTCTTCTTTGAACACACTTTTTTTCTTATCTAGCTTTAAAACCGGCAATGACATGGTTGACTCCTCGCAATTACAGCCACTTGAAAATACTCATCCTGATCTGACAGGCATAGATTGAATCCAAATGGACTACATGCCCAGCATCAAACGGATGCTTTGTGAAATTTCCTCGGCCGAAGCGGGTTTGGCGATATAATCATCAGCCTCGGTGCTCATACCATCGGCGTGAGAATATCGGGTCGATGTTACGTGCGATGCCACGGCGGTCAAAAGAAGCACTGGAATTTCACATAAATTGCTATCTGATTTGAGTTCCTTACACATTTCATAGCCGTCTTTTTCGGGCATCATCACATCGAGCACAATCGCATCGGGGGGGTTGGCCTGAACTTTCTCCATGCCCTCCACCCCATTATAAGCCAAGTCAACTTCAAATCCTTCTTTTTCAAGCTGCCCCTGAACGATGGAGCAGAAGTCAGGCTCGTCATCTACTACGAGAATTCTTTTTTTGTCCGTCATGGTAAACCTCCTATCTGTTCCAAAATGATGATTATTAAGTGGTTAAATAATTCACACGGTGGGCCGAGGATACAAACCCGCCGCTTCCACGATTTCAGGTACCATTTCTTCCCACTCGATGGCCATGACATGAAAACCACTCACGCCTTCCACTTCTTTCAATCGTTGAATGTCTTCAATACATATCTTGATACCCTCTTCGGCCTGCTTTTCCTTGGGCGTATCCGACAAGCGTTTAACCAACTCATCGGGCACATCCATGCCGGGTACGCGATTCTTCATATATTTGGCCATACCGGCCGACTTCATAGGTGTCATGCCGGCTAGGATATAGACCTGTTCATGCAAACCCCGATCCCGGGTTAGCTTCATCCATTCTTCAAATTTATCCAGGTTATAGATACATTGAGTTTGGATAAATTCGGCCCCGGCCTTGATTTTTTTGGCCAATCTTGGCACGCGTATCTCAAATGGATCGGCAAAAGGGTTGGCTGCGGCACCCACAAACATCTGAGGCGGCCGCTTGATATCGTCACCCCCCAAGAATTTACCTTCATCGCGCATATGGCGAGCGGTCTGAACCAGTTGCATGGAATCGAGATCATGCACATTTTGGCCCTGGGCGCAGTCACCAAAACTTTGATGATCGCCGGAGAGACACAGAATATTGGCGATATCATAGGATGCGGCGCCTAAAATATCACTCTGCAAGGCAATCCGATTCCGATCGCGCGTTACCATCTGTAACACCGGATCCAGTCCCATCAATTTGATGCGGATACAGGCCGCCAGGCTGCACATACGTGTAACTGACGTCTGATTATCGGTGATATTGATGGCATCTACATGGTCCTTGATCAGCTCTGCTTTCTTGGTAATGGCATCCGGATCACTACCTCTTGGCGGACCACACTCTGAGGTTACGGCCATCTGACCGGCAGCTAATACCTTTTCCAAGCGACTCGGCGTATTTGTTTTCATGACTGCACATCCTCCCTCACAACTTTTCGGGGTCCTCCTGCCCGGTCGGTGGACCAATCTTTAATCGGACTCAGCTCCTCATACTCAGCAAATCTATCCAGGGCTTTGAGACGTTCGACAATCAGTTGCCAAGCACACAGCAACTCTTTGTTGATTTCGCACATTCCCTTGGTGGATCCACCGCAGGGCCCATTCATGACCCGTTTGGCACACCGTGAAACCGGGCAGATCCCACCCGTACGGGATAAGATACATTGCCCACACCCCTGACATCGTTCGGTCCAGAGACCACGTTCCTCGGTGGCACCCATAAAGCAGGTATTGACACCGGGATAAACGGGCATGGCCAGATACTTTTCGGCTGTAAACTGGACACCGACGCCACAAGCAATCGACACAACGGCATCGTACTGATCGATATCATTGCGGATCTCCTCTAGATATTCATGATCGCATTGGCGCTCGAGCGTGCGTTCATCGATCTTCTTTTCCTTGCCCTGATTTAGGAAATACATGCGTAGTGCCGATGCCAGGATGCCAACCTCCTTTTTTCCGCCGGCCTCACACACCGTGACACACTCATTGCAACCCAGAACCAGTATCTTTTGGTGATCCTTGATGTCCTCAATAATCTCTTCAATTGGCTTCTTGTCAGCAACAATCATAATTTCATCCTCTTTGATTGGGTCATTTCAAATCGGTTATTGGTTAACATCGTAACCAGTTATATTTCATGGTGTCACAGCAGCGAACTGAGCGCTTCCAGCGCGATTAGGCTGCATCCTTCTTGGGTAGCTTGATGGGATTGGGCCCCAGCGCCTTGATCCTTTTCACCATATCCACAGCCACCTCTGCAAACATGGGGCCTTCGCTGGAGGCCATATTGAACATTTCCACCCGTTCTCCGCCCACACCTACCGTATCCAAAATCTTTTTGGCCTGTTCGACCCGTTTACGGGCTCTAAAATTACCACCGGTGTAGTGGCAATCGCCTTCCATACACCCCACCGCATAAACACCGTCGGCTCCTTTTTCAAAGGATTTGAGGATATGCAGGATATCCACCTTACCGGTGCAGGGTACCCGGATAATTTTAATATTGGTCGGATACGTCAGTCGCATGGAACCTGCCAGGTCCGCGGCCGTATACCCTCAGAAATTACAACAAAAGGCGATAATAATCGGCTCAAATGTTTGACTCATAGGACTCCCTCCAGCAAGGATTCAATCTTGCAAATCAATTGATCGTCTTCATACCAGTTAAGCTCAATCGCCTTGGCCGGGCATTCGGCCGCACATACACCGCATCCATGGCATAGGGCCTCATCAATTTCGCTGACGCCATCGGCATTGATCTTGGGAACATCATAGGGACAGGAACGCACACAAACAAGGCAGGAGGCACACATGTCCTGTTTGACCTCGGCCGTAATGGCAGACAGGGTCAGTTCCGATTGGGATAGGAAAGTGATGGCCCGCGATGCCGCCGCATTGGCTTGAGATATGGTTTCAGAAATCAGTTTGGGGCTGTGAGCAGTGCCACATACAAAAATACCCTCGGTGGCCATATCCACGGGTCGCAGTTTGACATGGGCTTCCATGAAAAAGCCCTCGGGGGTTCTGGCCAGCTTTACAATTGAAGCAAGCTCGGCCGTATCCTCTGGCACCATGCCGGCACTCAGGGCCAGTACATCGGCGCTGACCTGCAAGGGTCGATTGAGCACATGATCATGAAAGGTGACATTCACCCCATCTTTTGAAGATTCCACCTGGGGTGGATTATCCGGTGTATAGCGGAAGAACAAAATGCCTTGTTTTCGAGCTTCTTTATAGTACTCCTCCAACAATCCGTAGGTCCGGATATCGCGATACAACACATAAATATTGGCATCCGGGTGTTCTTCGCGGATATGGAGAGCATTCTTGATTGCATTCTGGCAGCATATCCGCGAGCAATTTGGATTTTCTTCATTGCGTGAGCCTACGCATTGGATCATGACCACCTGATTCAATGAGCCCGACTTCAGGTTCTCCATATGTTGGGTCAGCTCCACCTGGGTCATCACGCGTTTGTCTTCACCGTACAAATACTCTTTGGGCTGGTATTCATTGGCGCCGGTGGCCAGGATGACGACGCCGTGTTCGATCTTACGCTCGTACATGCCAGGCCCCACTAATACTTCGGTTGTGAAATTGCCTTTGAAGCCAGAGAAGCCTACGATGAGCGATTGGGTCAGCACCTGAATCTTTTCATTCGAACCGATTCGCTCCCGGAGCTCTGTCAGATAGGGCTGAATTTGGGCACCTTCAATGGTGGCCTTTAGGTTGTTGGCCATACCGCCCAGTTGATTCTCCTTCTCCACTAAAAAGACCTCATATCCCTGGTCAGCAAGACCCAGGGCCGCATTCATGCCGGCAATACCACCACCCACCACCAGGGCCTTTTGATTGACAGGTATGGTTTTTTCGCCCAAGGGATTGAGTGTGGCTGATCTGGCCACGGCCATGCGGACCAAATCCTTTGATTTTTCAGTTGCCTCATCAGCCTCTTTGGCATGGACCCAAGAGCCTTGGTTACGGATATTGGCCATTTCAAATAGGTACTTGTTGAGGCCGCATTCGCGGATCGTATCCATAAAGATGGCTTCATGCGTCTTGGGGGTACAGGCAGCCACCACAATCCGGTTAAGATTCTGTTCCTTGATAATATCCTTCATCTGGTCCTGGGAATCCTGGGAGCAGGTAAACAGGTTCTGGGTAACATAGGTGACATAGGGCAGGGTCTTAGCATATTCCTCCACAGCGGCCACATCCACAACCCCGGCGATGTTAATACCGCAATTACAAACAAAGACGCCGATACGGGGTTCTTCCTCACTCACATCGAGCTCTTGGGGCAGTTCCACCGTTCGGGTCAAGGTATTGCGGACTGCGGCCAGGCGTGCGCCGGCGGCACAAGCCGCAGCCGAGGCCTCCGAGACCGAGCTGGGAATATCTTTGGCTTCCTGAAAAGATCCGCTGACATAAATCCCCGGACGTGAGGTCTCTACTGGGGAAAACGGTTGGGTTACAGCAAAATTATATGGATCCATCTCAACGTCTAGGCGTTTAGCCAGATCGATGGTCTGCTCCGATACTTGCAAACCCACAGATAGCACGACCATGTCGAAAATTTCTTCCTGCAGCTCACCAGCCTCATCGGCGTAGCGGATGCGTAAATCCTTATCCTTGCCTACTTCGTCAATAGTGTGCACGCGTGCTTTGACGAAATTCACGCCTTCCTGGTCTTTGGCCCGGACATAGTACTTTTCAAAATCCTTCCCAAAGGTTCGGATGTCCATATTAAAAATAGTACAATCCAGGTCTGCCTTAGAATGTTCCTTGGCCACCATGGCATCCTTGATTGCATACATACAGCAAACCGAAGAACAGTATCCATTGCCACATTGGTTGTTATCGCGGGAACCGATGCACTGCAACCAAGCGATCCGCTTGGGTTCGGTTTCATCCGATGGCTTAATAAGGTGTCCCATGGTGGGTCCGGATGCACTCAGCATACGCTCGAATTCCAGACTCGTCATCACATTGGGATTGGTGCCATAGTGATAATACCGTTCTAAATGGCCAGGATCATAGGGCCGTGCGCCCGTGGACAGTACCACCGACCCCACTGGAATCTGTCTTTCTTCAACCACCTGTTCATGTTCCACAGCACCAGCCAGACAGGCCTCCACACATTGGTAACATTCCGAGCAAATGCCGCAGGATAGACAGCGATCGGATTCTTTTTGGGAGATGCCCTCGTCAAAACCCAGCTGGACTTCGTTAAAATTTGAAATTCGCTCCTGGGCGTCCAGGGTCGGCATCTTTTCTTTGGGTTGATTAACGGCATCATCCAAGGGAATGTCATCCACCGTCACCCATTGCTTTTCACGTCCCTCAGCCAAATCTTGACCTTCCACAAAACGGTCGATGGAGATGGCGGCTTGCTTACCGGCTTCCACGGCCTCCACAACTGTCGCCGGACCGGTCACAGCATCGCCACCCGAGAAAATATCTGGATCGCTTGACTGGAGGGTTACCGGGTCCACATGCATGGTGCCCCAGTCGCTCAAGGTGCAGGCGCATTCGTCTGTCAGACAGGCCCAGTCGCTCTCCTGACCGATTGCCGGAATGACTGCATCCACCTCCATGGTAAATTCGGAGCCCTCAATGGGGACGGGCCGCCGTCTACCACTGGCATCCGGCTCCCCCAGCTCCATTTTGATACATTCAATGGCCTGAACCTTCCCGTTTTCACCGATCACACGTATTGGGTTGGTCAGAGTCATGATATCGACGCCTTCTTCGCCACACTCTTCGATTTCCACATCGTTGGCCGGCATTTCTTCATAGCTGCGGCGGTAAATTACAAATGGTTTTTTAGAGCCTGTTCGTAGGGCCGTACGGACCGAATCCATGGCGACGTTGCCGCCTCCGACCACGGCCACACGTTCACCCAGTTGAACACGATTGCCCAGGTTGACTTCTCGCAGAAAATCGATGCCCGGGTACACCCCTTCCAAATCCTCTCCTTCGATACCCAAAACCTTGCATTCATGCGAGCCAATGCCCATGAAAAAGGCCTTAAAACCCTCTTCCCGCAGTTGGGCCACCGTAATATCCTTGCCCAACTCTACGCCGGTTTTAAACTTGACGCCCAAATCCTTGATGGTCTGAATTTCACTTTCAATAATATCCCGCGGCAGGCGATAGGAAGGAATCCCGACTGTCAGCATGCCGCCCAGGACCGGAAGCTTCTCAAAAACGGTTACCTGATATCCCTCAATGGCCAGATAATAGGCGCAGGTTAATCCGGCCGGTCCGGCGCCGATGATAGCAATCTTTTCAGATCGTTCGGCTTTCTTTTCGGGCAAAAACGGTTTGCCGCTTTCAAGATCCTTGTCTGCCAGAAATCGGTGCAGATACTGGATCGACAAAGTATCATCTACCTGATTGCGTGTGCAGGCACCTTCACAAGGATGATGGCACACCCGTCCACAGACGCCCGGAAGGGGGTGATCCTGTTTGAAAAGTTTTAGAGCTTCTTCGTATTTCCCCTGCTGGATCAAGGCTATGAAACCCTGAACACTCACGTGGGCCGGGCAACTTACCTTACAGGGCGCCGAACCTTTTTTATCGATTGCAAACGCCCCCGGAATTGCCTGGGGATATTGCTTGAATGCCGCTTTTTTGTCTGCAAGGCCTTCATTGTATTCACTGGGCAGGGATACGGGGCAGACCTTTTCACATTCCCCGCAACTGGTACATTTATCTAAATCAATAAAGCGAGGTTTCTGACGAATGTTGGCGCTAAAATTACCTGGTTCGCCGTTTAAGGAAATCAATTCGGTGTTCGTAAGAAGCTCGATGTTGAGATGCCGGCCGACCTCGACCAGTTTGGGTGAAATAATTCACATGGCACAGTCGTTGGTGGGAAATGTCTTGTCCAACTGAGACATGAGTCCACCAATGGCAGAAGAGGACTCGAGCATATAAACATAATAGCCTGAATTGGCAAGATCCAGGGCCGACTGCATGCCTGTGATGCCGCCGCCGACGACCATGACTGAACCGACCAAATCCGATTTGTGCTCACCTGATTGCTTTGTCATTTTTTATTCCTCAAACCCCTTTCAATATTGCCGGGAGCTTATCCTCCCATCCGATTGTGGAAAGCTGCACACCGCAAAAACCTTCCTTTTTTAATGTTTTGACCATTTCCGAAGCGATTTTGATACACGCATTAACCTTGTCCGGCGCTTTCTGGAGCTGCTGAATTAATGCATCCGGGATGAATGTATTGCTGACATTACGCGAAATGTAGCGAGCCATGCCCAAAGATTTCAGTAGCAGGACTGTGGGTATGATTCTGGTTTCGGTGGGATCAACACCTTTGATAAACGGTTCGATGGTGGCCATATCAAACAAAGGGGGTGTAATGAAAAACTGCGCGCCGGCATCCTTTTTCTGATCCATCTCTTCCCGAATCAGTTCCGGAGATTTATCCCGGGCACCGGCATCCACGGTTGTTCCCACTAAAAATGACGGTGCACCTTTAAGTTCGATCCCGGCCATATCCCGCCCTTGTTGGAGCCCTTGGATCGCCGCCAACAACTCTGCTAAATCGATGTCGTACACAGCACGTGCCTGATGATGGTCGCCAAAGCTGGGATCCTCTCCTTTAACAGCCATGATATTAAAAATCCCGCAACCATTTGCGGCCAAGAGATCTGCTTGTATGGCAATGCGGTTGCGATCCCGACAGTTAACCTGAAAAACCACATCCATACCGCTGGCCTGCAAAATCATACCACCACCGAGGGAACTCATACGCATGACGGCGTTACTCATCTCGGGAACAACAAAGGCGTCCACACTTCCTTTAACCTTTTTCGCATTGGCAAGCATGGCCGACGCATCGGCTCCTTTGGGGGGTTCCATTTCTGCCAGTATAACGAATTCCCCTGCATCTAGTTTCTGTTTCAGACCCATGGTCTACCTCCCACTAAGACATCTTTTCGATTTTATTGTACTATTTATTTTTTGGGGCGAAATGAAAGCAGAGGCAGGAAAAGTAATTTCCTGACCGCTAACACAAAGATCTTCGCAATGAGTGTGCCAAGATTCTATTCCAGTTGCCCCGATGATTAATTTCCAAATATATTAGATAGATATATTAACTTATTACCTATTAATGTAATCTGCCCAAAATTTCTTGGGCAGATTACATTATGCCATTTTGGCATATGGAGCAGGTTTTTGGTTGTGTTTTCAGCAAGCAAGATGATATGTGCCAAATTGGCATAGGCCAATTTGGCACAACGCCGAAATGAATGCTAGTGAAGCTGCTTGCCGAAGATTCTTAATGATTGTCAGGATAACGTTCCGTTTCGTGGAAAAAAAGGTTCGGGCTCGGACAATCGCATGTCCCTTCAGGAGACCGACGATGGAGCCTCGAATTTTGATTGTGGATGATGACCGTGATTTTCTGGATATCCAAAAACAGCATTTACGCAAAAATAAGTTCCGGCGAATCACTCTGGAAGATGATCCCTTAAAGGCGGCCGAACGAATTGAGTCAGGCAAACAGTTTGATCTGGCCTTGCTGGACATGACCATGCCGGGCATGACCGGTTTGGAATTGCTCGATATCATTAAAAACCATAGCCCATTAACTGAATGCATCATCATTACAGCGGTCAATGAAGCCCGCACAGCAGTGACCTGTTTACAACTCGGTGCTTATGATTATCTGCTCAAGCCGGTTTCTAGGCAGGATTTAGCCTTATCGGTTCATCGCGCTTTGGAACACAAACGGCTACTGGACATTCGAGATATTGCCAAGCAACAGACCGCCCCGCGATTAAAAAACAAGGCCGCCTTTAAAGCCTTCAACACCACATCCAATCGTGTGCTGCGGGTTCTCAAAGAAGCCGAATTGCATGCTGCCAGCAATGTTCCCATACTCATTACCGGTGAAAGTGGCACCGGAAAAGAGCTATTGGCACGCGCCATCCATCAGGCCAGCCCTAGAAAAAAGCATCCGTTTACGGCCATCAACATGGCGTCCCTCAATAGTAATCTGTTCGATGCTGAGTTTTTTGGACATGCCAAGGGGGCCTATACCGGTGCAGAGAGCAACCGAGCGGGCTATTTGGAATATACCGACCAGGGCACCCTTTTTCTGGATGAAATCGGGTTGTTGCCCATGGAGGTGCAAGGAAAACTGCTTCGATTTATTCAGGACGGCCGTTATATCAAACTGGGTACCAGCACCGATCAAATTGCGGATGTCCGTTTTGTGGCCGCCACCAACACCGATTTAGAAAAACGGATGCGACGTGGCCGTTTTCGGAAGGATCTCTACTACCGTATCCGGGGTGGCTGGCTGCATCTACCGCCCTTAAGGGATCGCAAGATCGATATCCCCCTTTTGGTTAGAGCCTTTTTAGCCACTCATTACGATCTTGAAAAAGGAAATTTCATTACACCTGAAGCACTGCAACTTTTAATGAATTATGATTTCCCCGGTAATATTCGGGAGCTCAAGGCCATGGTTGAGTCCGCGGTAAACCTTGCCCAGGGTTTGCCCATTGCCCCTCGGTTCCTACCCAGGTCGTTAGGTAACCCAAAGCCCGCCAAGAAGGTAAAACTTCCTGATGGTGCAGCTCCTTTGGCTCCCCTGGCAGAGGTTGAAAAAACCCACATCATGCAAGTATATCATCAGCTAAATCATAACAAATCCCAAGCCGCCCGCATTTTAGGTATTGGACTTAACACGCTCAGGCGTAAGCTTGCCAGTTATAACGCAAAGTGAAACTCCCCGGCTATTTAAGATATCAAAATTATGTACCGAAGAAAAACAGAGTTTAGCAGCCCATATATTATTTTAAGAAGGTCAAGATCAGATGATATAAGAGAGGCAGGAAAATCGCCGGCAGCATGTTGCCAATTTTAAGTTTTTTTATGTCTAGTAGGTTAAGTCCGATTGCCAGAATTAATAATCCGCCTACGGCCGACATTTGGGCCACCACGGCTGGAATCAGGTAAGGTTTTAAAGCCGATGCTGCCCTTGAGCAAAAAGCCAAGCAGGCTACCGACGATAATTGCCACGGTGTTGACGATGGTTCCCAGCATGGTACCTTCTTTTCTGGAGATTTCGTGAACCTTGCTACATCCGGCCCCGTGACATAGCCAAAAACCAATCTAATTGCAATGGCTAAGCTAAAAATCGCACAATTTCTTTAGTTTCGTCTAGCTCACTTTCTCTGGAAATCCGGACATAAGCGACACAATTTCCTTAATTTTGCCACGGTCTCATCCGCTAAAAGAAACAGATGTTCCTGATTGATGGCTGCAAGAGCCATAACAGCATTTTTCAGATGCGGGCACTGCAGTGTATTCCAATTCCGACAACGCATGAACAATAATTCATGGGTAATGGTGTTCTTTGGCAATCTGCCCCCCTTACCTTAAAGTTTCATATTCCTATACCCAGAAGCCAGAACTTACTTCAATGCCTTGATATTGAGGAAAAAACACGGACGCCTTTTAAGTATCGAAAAACGAGGGATGGGAAGGGACAAGGCAGAAATGGTCTCAAAACCTCAGATGGCGCGCAACGTGTGAATATGGAAAGTACGAGGCAGAAGTGGTTTTATACGTACCATGCCGATAAAAGTGTTTAGCCTTTCATTGGAATGCCGAGAATTCCAATGAATTTCTCGTTAAGTTAATGAAATTTTCGGGCTAGCGTTCGCCACGCTTGTAAGGCTCCGCCAGCATCGCCGGTGCAGTCAGCTTGCGGTGATCTCCCAATCCGACTATCAGGAGCACCACCAGGGTTGCCAGGTAGGGCAGCATGGCTAGAAAGTTGGGCGATATGCCCAAGGGCTGCAGTAGGTACTGGAGAACAAAAATGCCGCCGAACAGAAAAGCGCCGACCATGGCCCGCATGGGATTCCAGAGAGCAAAGATCGTCAAGGCAATTACGATCCAGCCCCGGCCGGCAGTCATGCCTTCAATCCAGGACCTGCTGTAAGATATCGACAGATGGGCACCGGCCAAACCGGAAAAGGCGCCGCCGGCCAGAACACAAGCATAGCGAACCCAGGAAACCCGAATTCCCTGTGCTTCGGTTGCTTTGGGATTTTCACCAGCGGACCGAATTTTAATGCCCACGCGCGTATGCTCGAGTGTAAACCAGGCCGCAATCCCGAGTATAATTGCCATATAGAAAAAGGGACTTTGATCAAAAAAAATCTGACCCACATAGGGAATATCAGAGAGAATCGGTAAGGCTAATGTTTGCATTTTTACTTCCAAAGGTTTGCCCACATAGGGTTTTCCCACCAACCCGGAAATGCCCAATCCCAACATGGTCAAAGCCAGGCCGGAAACAACCTGGTTCGATTGCAATGTTATGGATGCAAAGGCATGCACCATCGATATCACCACCCCGGCCAGTATCGCCGCATAAAGACCCATCCAGGGGCTCTGCGTATAGAAAGTGACGATGAAGGCTGTAACCGCGCCGATGGCCATGACACCTTCAACGCCTAAATTCAATATGCCGGAACGTTCGCAGATAACTTCGCCGATGGTGCCCAACAGCAAGGGGGTTCCGGCTATCAATGTTCGTTTCAAAACTGATATAATGATATCTTCCATATATGCTGTCCTATAAACCTTAGCTTCGCCAGGCGATACGAACCCTATGTTTTAAAAAGTAATCCCCCATAATTAGGAACACCAACAATGTTCCGTTAAATACTGCCACCGACGCAGCCGGTAGGCCCAAAGATATCTGGATGGCATCACCCCCCACCAGAATACCGGCGAAAAAAAGTCCGGATACAATCACAAATAACGGGTTCAGCTTCGCCAGCCAGGCCACGATTATGGCGGTAAATCCATAACCAGATGATATGGTGGCGGGGTAACTCAGGTAATGATGAATGCCGGCCGCTTCGCCCACACCGGCCAGCCCAGCCACACCACCGCTGATGGCCATTATTATGACAGTTGTCTTGAAAAAATCGATGCCGGCATATTTGCCGGCTTCCGGATTTTCGCCGATCACCCGAACCTCATAACCGAATCGGGTTTTATACATGATCAGGGCCAGCACAACAGCGGAGATTAAAGCGACCATGAGCGTAATATAATGAATACGAGAGCCCGGGATAAGGCCCAAGATCGCTGATGCCGGCAAGTCGTCCGTGTAGGGAAAGCCGAATTTTGTTTTGCCCTTCCAGGGTCCCACAATCAGAAAGATCATAAATTCGGCGCAAATATAATTCATCATCAAGGTGGAGATAACTTCATTGATGGCGAATTTTATTTTCAAAATCGCCGGGATAACGCCCCACAAGGCACCGCCGAAAAATCCCGCCAAAAACATCAAGGGCACAATCACATAAGACGGTAGATTGGGTCCCCAAGCAAGCCCCATCCAGGTGCCGAAAATAGCACCCATGAGTAACTGACTCTCAGCCCCAATGTTCCAGAACTTGGCCCTGAAAGCCATGGCCAGTCCGCCTCCGATGAGAATCAGGGGAATCGCTTTGGTGATAGTCTCTTTGATCCCGTAGGTAGAACCAAATGACCCGGAGAAGATCTTATAAAACGCAAATAATGGATTTACACCGGAAAACAGAAAAATCAGCCCAATGGTAAAAAGCCCTGCCAGCAAAGAGAACATCAAGGTGAGCAAAGTCGTTCTGGGTGTGACTTTAATTCGGTCGGTAACGTTTATCTTTAACATGATGGATCCAGTCGTGTGGAACCCGCCATCATCATACCGATATCGCACAGGCGCGAATCATCGGCCTCCAGGACTCCCATGAATTCACCTTGAAATATCACGGCGATGCGGTCGCAGAGTTCAAAAATTTCTTCTAAATCTTCCGAGACCAGCAAGACGGCACCACCTTCCTTCCGTCTTTGCAGGAGTTGTTTCCGAAGGTACTCTGTGGCACCCACGTCCAGACCGTAGGTGGGATGTGAGGCCACCAAAAGCGGTGGTGACTCGCTGATTTCCCGTCCCAGAATGAGTTTTTGAATATTCCCGCCGGACAAGTTCTTGGTTTCTATCTGAATGGAGGGTGTCTTGACCTGAAAGGCCTTTACCAATTGGTTAGCGTGCTCTTTAATATTTTTATAAGTCAGAAATTTATGGCGTGTATATTTATCCAGGTGATGTTGTTTTAAAATAGAATTTTCATAAAGATACAATCCCGGAGCGATGCCGAACTTAATCCGTTCTTCAGGCACATGTGAAATGCCTTGATCATAGACCATCCGCGGAGACACATTGGTGATGTCGACCCCGTTGATCTGAATCGTTCCGCTATCACTTTTTCTGAGTCCGGTAATGGCTTCCACCAGCTCTCTTTGGCCGTTTCCGGAGACACCAGCGATGCCAAATATTTCGTTTTTATAAATACTAAAGGACATATCCTTGACCATGGAGATGCCTTTGTCTCCGGTTACTGAAAGATGTTCCACTGTCAGGACTTCTTTTTCCCTAGGGATCTCCTCTTTTTCGATATTAAATATAACATCGCGTCCAATCATCATCCGTGCCAGAGCCTTTTTGTCGACCTCACTGGTTTGGGCATGTCCCACCACAGTTCCTTTGCTCAATACCGTCACGCGGTCACAAAGATCCATGATTTCATCCAGCTTGTGGCTGATCAGAATGATCATATGACCATCGGCTTTCATCTGATTGAGGATCACAAACAGATCCTTGATTTCCTGGGGCGTCAGAACCGAGGTGGGTTCATCCAAAATCAGCAGATCGGCCCCATTGATAAGCGCTTTGATAATTTCGATGCGTTGCTGTTCGCCGGCGGATAGCTGCCAAACTTTTTTTTGGGGATCGATGATAAAATTGAACTTCTTGGAAAACTGGATGATGCTGTCGTTGATTTTTTTTTGAGGGAACAAAAAGGGGGTATTTTTATAGCCCAGGGCAATATTTTCGGCGGCACTATGGTTTTGAATCAGCATGAAATGCTGATGCACCATGCCGATGCCCACCTGAATCGATTCCAGGGGTGTGCGAATCTTCACGGCTTTGCCATTGATGCGGATTTCTCCTGCATCGGGCTGATACAAGCCATACAAAATATTCATCAGCGTGGTTTTACCCGCGCCGTTTTCACCCAACAAGCCTAAAATTTCCCCGGATTGAACCGCAAGATTAATTTGATCATTGGCCGGAACACCATGGAACGCCTTGGATATGCCGACCATCTCAAGCTGGGTGATTTTTTTCATATGGAAAAATAAGGGGGGTGTCCGGAGACACCCCCTTTGCGTTTGAGATTATATATTATTTGGGAATACTGCCAGCCACATTGTCCACATAATACATGATGCCGAGCAGATCCCCTTTGGAAGCCCGCGTTCCGGCTTTTATCTTAAGTTGACCGGTATTGTCATAGATGGGCCCCTCGTACGGATCGAAAACGTCTTGCCCTTGTTGCATCTGCCCGTATCGCTTGACCACCAGGTCGTAGACAGATAGTCTGCCGAAATCCTTGGTGCTGAGCATGGTGGACTTCAACTCAGGTGCAAACTTTGGATTGACGATACTGTTGTAATCACCACCCAGTATAACGGCCTTTTCCTTCATCAGCCACCAATAGTCTTTGTTGGTCCAGGAACCGTCATACAAATCTTGGAGAATCTTGACATACATGACGCCCCAGTCACACAATTGGCCCGATACCACGGAGTCCTTTCCGTAAGCCTGCATGGGACTGTAGTGACTGTAGGTGTAGATCTGTTTGCCTTTTTCAGAATGTTCCTGACCGACTTCGATTACGGCGGGGGTGTCCTCGGTAAAAGCCAACGTGTCACAACCTTCGGCTATCAGGGCCTCAGATGCCTCCTTGGCTTTGTCCGGGCCGTACCAGGCATAGATCCACTTGACGTGAACCTCGGCTTTCGGGTTGGCATCTTTGATTCCCAGGGCAAAGGCATTAATATGCCGCACCAGTTCGGGAATCGGAAATGCGGCCACATAACCGATTTTGTCTGTTTTGGTCATGGCGCCGGCCATGAGTCCGTTCAGGTAATAGGTTTGATAGAGGTCAGCAAAATAGGTGCCCACATTTTTACTCTGTTTGAACCCGGAGCAATGCATGAAATGTTTGTCTGGATATTTCATACCGGCCTTAATGGTATCATCCATGTAGCCGAATGACGTGGTGAAAACCACATCACATTTTTGCTCCTGGATAAAACGGTCTACAATTCGTGCGGAATCTGCCTCGGCCACGGATTCAATATAAACGGTTTCCAACCAGGGCAGTTTTTCCATCGCGTACTTGCGGCCCACATCGTGGGCATGCGACCAGCCATAATCTCCCACGGGTCCTACATAGACAAAACCAGCTTTCAGTTTTTTGGCTTCGGCGGTAGCAACACCGGTAGCAAGCAGTACGCAAAGGCAGACAGCCAACAGACAATAAAAACGTTTCATTTTACACTCCTTTCCAATGGTTTCGAATAAATTCAATTTTCCTCAAGAAATCTGAACCGAAGAGTTAAAGGTTTTTCATACGATAGACTTCCGGCCTAAGTCAACCACTTGATGAAACCCAATCAACCTTTTCATGCTTTGTTGTTGACAGAGCAAAATATAGCGGTGTAATTCTTCCCAAAGAGAATGTACGCATACAAAACAAGGAGGTACGCTTTGTACGGACTTGAAGCAATCAATGCCCATAACGGTTGGGCCATGGCCATCACCGGCGCAATTATCGTTATGACCGGACTGACGGTGCTGTCGGCCATAATCTCTCAGTTGCACCGAATAGTCGATTTTCTGGAGAACCGCGGAAACAAAAAGACGCCGGCCGCTGAGGAGCCGGCCTTCGTAACCGGTATCCAGCCGGCGCCGGCAACCCTATCGGACATGGGCCCATCCGTAGAACGATTCTCATTGATGACGACGGATACCGGCGATTCGTTCGATCTGGCCACCCTTCATCAGATTTTTATTCAAAACGACGATCCGCACCCCCATCTGACCATTCGCTCATTGCGTGAACAAGGCTATCTGGTGGCAGCCGAAGAGGGACGCTTTAGCTGGAAACGTCAATAGAAAGGCCTTAAAGGTTAATACAACATGGAATTATTTTTACAGTTTATAACAAACACGGGTTTCTTCCTGACCGACTACCGCTACCTGATTATGATGGCGGTCGGCTGCACCTTTGTATATTTGGCCATCGCCAAGGAATACGAACCGCTGCTGCTGCTGCCCATTGGGTTTGGCGTCATTATCGGCAACATTCCATTTTTCAAAGGCTTCGGCCTGGGCATTTACGAATCCAACAGCGTCCTCCATTATCTCTATTTTGGCGTGACCTCGGGTCTGTATCCGTCGATTGTCTTTTTGGGTTTGGGCGCCATGACCGATTTCTCCTCCCTGTTGACACGCCCCAAGCTCATGCTGTTGGGGGCTGCCGCTCAAATGGGTATTTATTTCACGCTGTTGAGTGCCTTGGCGCTGGGTTTCATGCCCAAGGAAGCCGGATCCATCGCCATTATCGGCGGCGCGGACGGGCCCACATCCATCTTCCTGACTGCCAAGCTGGCGCCGCATCTGATTGGGCCCGTAGCAATTGCCGCTTACTCCTACATGGCCTTAATCCCCATCATTCAGCCACCCATCATGCGACTGCTGACCACCAAGGAAGAGCGGCTCATCAAGATGCCCGATACCGATAGAACAGTTTCACGCAAAGAGTTGCTTCTTTTTCCTGTAATTGGTGTGGTCCTTTGTTGTTATTTGGCACCGGCTTCGATACCGCTTTTAGGACCCTTTTTCTTTGGCAATCTCATGAAAGTGTCTGGTGTTGTGGATCGACTGGCCAAGACCGCCGCATCCTCTATTATCGACACGGCCACCATCTTTCTGGGGTTTACAGTTGGCGCCAGTACCCAGGGCGATGTTTTTCTGACGCCAAAATCAGTGGGTATTTTCTTTTTGGGGGCCGTGGCCTTTAGCATTGCAACGGCATCCGGCGTTCTATTCGCCAAACTGATGAACCTGTTTATGAAAGACAAAATCAATCCCTTACTAGGCGCCGCCGGTGTGTCGGCCGTTCCGGGTTCCGCTCGCGAGGTACATCTCCAGGGGCAAAAAGAAGATCCCAGCAATTATTTACTGATGCATGCCATGGCCTGCAATTCATCCGGCGTTATCGGATCGGCCATTTGTGCCGGTATATTATGGAGCTTTATGGTTTAAGGGAGGTTCCCATGCTCGCAAAAATACTGATCAACAGGCAATTTAAACCTGGAAATGAGAGGGAGATTCTCAACCTTCTCAACAAACTCAGGTCCATCGCCATGCAGCAGCCTGGGTATGTATCGGGTCTGACCATGTCAGCACCCGACGATGCCAACAACATGATGGTGATCAGCACCTGGCAAAACCTTGAAAATTGGCAGGCCTGGAAGGCAAATGCAGAGCGTAATAACCTGGAGGCCATGCTCGATATTTATCAGCAAAAACCAACGGAATTCCAAGAATATGTCGTGGGTTTCAAGCAATCCGGGTAAACCGCGGTAATGGTCTGGCCTCGAACACTTTAAGGGGCATAGATCATAACCATTTAGGATTACACAGCATTTCACATTTTCCATCCTTATCTCTAGCCTTTTCGAATATAGCCTTCCGTTCCCATGCGGGGAGAATGGGATTCCCGCGTCTTTTTAATATAACCATTTGAAATTACAATATTTACCTTAAGTCTATGCCCGATTAAGATTGATTCTAAACAAAATTACAACCAGATAAAGGATACTTAATGAGCTTACTTGCAAGTGCCACATCCATTACGCGCTACCATGTACTGGAAAAACTTGAAAACCCCATTACAGAAACCGTCTATACCGGACTAGATAACAACCGCATACCGGATATTGATGACGTTGAGACAGCCCTATCATCCGGCTGGACCTCATTCCAAGACCCTTACACTCCCAATTTTGAGGGGTTCTCATTCGTGTACGGCAGCTATTTTCTGTTTTCTTTACGAATCGATAAAAAAACGATCCCTTCCAAACTCATTCAGAAATATATGGCCATAGAAATCGCCAAAAAATGTGCGGCTAGCGGCCGTGAATTTTTGTCCAAGAATGAAAAACAGATGATCAAAGAACATGTTGTTAATCTTTTATACCTACGAATTCCCGCCACGCCAAATATCTACAACGTTCTTTGGAATTATGAATCCTCGCTGGTTTGGTTCTTTACGCACCTGAAGGGACCCAATGAAATAGTGGAAACACTTTTTAAAACTTCATTCGGATTGACCCTCAAGCGGATCTTCCCTTTCAGCTTTGCTGAATCAAATCCCAATATGTCTGCATTTGACCGCGATCAACTGCTCAGCCTATCACCCACAACATTTCAGAGGTAAATCCATGCTCGATACCGCAACTGCTTACAACCGCTTTAAATTTATTGGCCATGAGTTCCTGACATGGCTTTGGTACCTCATTGAAAAGGACGATGCTGTTTTAAGGCATTCGGATTTACCCGCCATGGCATTGGCCATGGGTAAGCGCATGGTCCTGGAGAACCCGCGTGAGAATCATGCTGAAACCATCACGATTAAAGGCGGTTATTCCAATTTTGAAACCGGGTTTCTACCGCTTCAGCAAGGCGCCTTGGTCACAGAGATTTCACTGGAAGCAAAGTCCAAAGAAACTACCTGGGAATTCAACCTTAAGGGTGAAAGCCTAGCGGTTGCCAATATGCGTATTTCCAGCCTGGGTCCGATTGAAAACGATGAAGAAATTGAAGCTGCCGTGCTGGAAAAGGTCTATTTATTGGAACAGATCCACACGTATATTGACATCTTATTTGAAAAGTTTCTGAACCTAAGGGTATCTAATCAATGGTCTCAGGAATTGGTTCCTCTGATGAAACAATGGCTGCAGAACAATTAAACCAAGATCTTTATTACCCCGCAACGGACGGCCTGTTTCATTATATTGATTGGGGTGGCGCCGGTCCCATGGCCCATTTGGCGCATGCCACCGGACTTTGCGCCGCTGCCTATACACCGCTTGTCAAGTTACTACAGCCCAGGATGCATGTTGTTGGTATGGACGATCGCGGACACGGTAAAACCACCGTTCTTGCAGACGTTCACAAACTAAAAAATTGGGATATTTTCGTGGATGATCTGGAGGGATTATTTACGCTGATTGATCAGCCCATCATCGCCATGGGTCATTCCCGGGGTGCTGTTGCTAGCATGCTGCTGGCATTGCGTAAACCCGAACGCGTACGGGCTTTAGTCTTGATCGACCCAACCATCCTACCGGCCTATTACACGTGGTTTGTTTATTTTGCCCGGCTGAGCCTTTTAAGCCGATTTTATCCCATTGCAGCCAGGGCTGCTAAACGAAATCCAGCATGGCCCGATCGGGAGACAATCTTGCGAACATACCAATCAAAAAGTATGTTTAAAGCATGGCGCGAAGGTTTTTTAGAAGGTTATATCGAAGATGGGGCCCACAAAACAAATGACGGCAGCATCCGTTTGGCCTGTGAGCCTGCTTGGGAAGCGCGCTGCTTTTCCGCTTACCCGCATGATCTCTGGCATTATATTCCCAAAATCACGCAACCGGTTTTGGTCCTTTATGGCGACAAATCCGATACCTTTTTAGCGCCTGCCGCCAAACGGTTTCAAGCCCAGGTCCCCCAGGCTATACTACGTTGCTTTAAGGATACCAGCCATTTCGTGCCCATGGAAAGGCCCCAAGAAACCGCTGAGGCCATTTGTGATTTTGTTGCGTCACTATAGCGATCGTCATAATAAAGTTTCGATTCGACGTAAAAGCGAGACGCCAATTTTTTTCAGCTCGACAGAGCAATTTACTTTTCGTGTCCCTCGCGGACCAGCAAATCACGATACCAAACCGAAAATTCATACATGCCGGTAAATTGGTCCTCATTGTTCACTATTCCCAGCGCAATTTCCAATACGCCGCGGCCATAGGCGGAACTATAGCTATCGGCATCCTTTTCCTGGAGGAATTCCCGTACCAACATCTGCGTCGTGCGCTTACTTTTATCTTTGCGGATATCGATGGGGTCTTTGGGCTCCTGAAACGGATCCCAGCGGTCATAACCCTTTTTTAAAATATGGCGCTGACGACGCGAAGACATGGCATCAAATATGGCTTTTTTTCTTTGCTTTTCCTGTTCAGGCGTTGACCCCATAGCTTGCTCCTAAACTATCTTATTCTTTTGCTTGATCTGTTTCTTCTGATTTGTCTGCATCCGATTCGGCCGTTGCACTTTTGACACCCAAATATTCTTCATCATATTCCGTCAACAGGGCCATGGAGAGCGGTACGAGCATCTCTCCCATTCGGGCGTAGTGCGATTTTATGTTCTGCACGATCTCAGCGGAAATTTCATAAAGCTTATTTTGTATTATCTCCAATTTAACCGTGGGATAAGCCTCGCCCTCCACAAACCCCGACAATCCACATGTATGGCCCTTACCAGCTATGGATGTAGGGATACCATAAAAACGACAGGTTATCGGTCGATGGGCATACAGATCACAAGAATCCTGTTCATTCAGCAAGGGACAGCGAACTTTTTCTTGAGCCAAGTCATTTAAAATATCTTCTTCCGACCGGCCTGCTTCCAGTTCTTTGTAGGCCTTTCGTTTTATCTTATATAATTGGCGATCAACGCGATTTGCAATCTCCAATCGTTTCTCACGCTCCAAGCCCTCAAAGCAGCGGTCAAAGTGATGCTTCATGTAGAGGGCCTCCACCAAGGTTAAATCAAAAAGCGCATAACAGCAATCCGCACAGCCCTGCTTACACTTAACCTCCTGCGGATGTTTTTCGGCAACTTGCTTAAATAGCTCATCAGCTGTTTTCAACAAGGCCTCATATTTTTCAAAATAAGGTTCTAAATTCATAGCTTGCTCCTTTTGTTCCACGTGGAACATTATTTCCCAATGCAGAATCGACTGAAAATCTGATCCAGCAAATCCGATGGATACTGTTCGCCAAGAATAGCCCCCAAAGTTTTGATGGCGTCCATGATGTCGGTTGCAATCAATTCTGCTGGCAACTCTTCTTTAATCGCGCGTCTGGCTCTTTTAGCAGCGGCCAAACAGGTTTCCAGTTGCTTTTTGTGCCGCATGTTGGGTACGACCCCAATTTCTCGGTCGAGTCCTGTTTTGCCTACCACCAGGGACCATAGTTTCCTTTTGAGCTGGTCCAGATTGGTTCCATTAAGTGCCGAAATACGTACAACGGCATGATCCTTCCACATGGTTGAAATGATCTGCTCTTGATCAGCCAGGATCAAATCGATCTTATTGTAAACGATTAAATGTTTTTTATTTTCAATTTGCACATATATCTCATTATCTTCTGACGAAATATCCATACTGGCATCAATCATAAAAAGGACGATATCCGCATCCTGAATAGATTGCTGTGTCTTTTGCATACCGATCTTTTCAACCTCACCGCTGGCGGTATGCAATCCAGCGGTATCCATGATCACAATGGGAAGCCCCTTAATATGAATGACTTCTTCAATAACATCGCGCGTGGTTCCCGGTATGGCGGTTACAATCGCCCGATCGCGATCAATCAAGCGATTCATTAAGCTGGACTTGCCTACATTCGGCCGCCCAATAACGGCCATTTTAACGCCATCCCGGAAATAATGATCCGCCTTATAGTCGCCCAAAATCTGATCAATCTTGGCGATGACATCAAGTTCCAGCTCGTCCTGAATCGATTGGGTTTTTACACTTTCTTCGATGTCTTCAGGAAAATCAATGGCTGCTTCAACTAACACCCGAATCGATTGCAGAGCCTCTCTAATTGGATCTATTTTTTGGGTTAACCCGCCTGCTAATTGATGATTGGCTATCTGTAGGGCTGTCTCGGATTTGGCTTGGATAATATCGATTACCGCTTCGGCCTGGGTTAAATCGATACGACCGTTGAGAAAGGCCCGCTTGGTAAATTCACCCGGTTCGGCAATGGCGGCCCCTCGATTAATCACCTGTTCAAAGATTTTGCCCAACACAACCGGACCGGAATGAGAATGGATTTCAACAACATCCTCACGCGTATAGGATCGCGGTCCCAGCATGGCCACCACCAGAACTTCATCAACGCGTTGCCCTGTTTGTGAGTCCCGAATATATCCATGGTAAAAGCGGTGTGATTCCAGACGATCGATTACAGGGACGGTGTCACCATCTCTGCAACCGCTTTTTTCAAATAACGCTTCCAGAATTTGAATAGATTGATCCCCTGATACGCGAATAATACCGATGCCGCCGGAGCCATAAGGCGTGGAGATGGCCGCTATGGTTGTTTTAGTCATGGATGCGCTAGGTGCTATTTGGGTTGGATTTTTTCCGTCGTTTCTTTTTTGGATAAATTTTAAGCTTGCGATAATATCCTTCGCCTACGCTGTGGGTTCGTACGTCGCGGTCCTCTTTCAAGGTGATATGGATGATACGGCGATCATGGGCATTGAATTGACCCGCGGTTAGTGGTCGGCCGGTTTTTTTCACTTTGGCGCTAAAACGTAAAGCCAAACTTTCCAGCCGCTCGCGTCGATTCTGCAAATATCCTTCCACATCCACTTCAACGCGAATACGTTTTTGGTTCTGTTTATTGATAATCTTTTCCACCAAATATTGCATGGCTTCGAGAGTTTGGCCCCGTTTACCGATCAGAACCGCAGCATTGCCGCCTTTGACTTCGTATAGAATCTTACCGTTTGCCGTTTGCATGCTAATTGTCGCATCTGTTGTGATCAGATCGACCATCTTTTGCAAAACGTCTTTCCCCAGATTAAGATCCGTATCAGATATATTGGTAGTGGACACCTTTCCAAAAGCCTCGTCTACAATGGAATCCACGCCTTGATCCTCTGTTTCCGATATGTCGTTGGTCTCTGGGATTCTGGGACTATCCGAATGTTCCTCCGGTACGACAACCCGAATCTTGGCCTTTTTTGATCCAACCAGGCCAAAAATGCCGCTGGAGCCATGCGAAATGACGTCATGTTCAAGTTTGTTGGCTGGAATATCCAGCTTCTGGCTGGCCTTCTGAATGGCCTTCTCCACGCTTTTGTCTTCGAATTCCAATACAGGGGACATGGTCTGCCTCCATTGTTATGCATACTTTTTCTGAATGTAAAATTGCTGACCAATGGATAGAACATTGTTGATTAGCCAGTAGAGTACAAGCCCCGACGAAAAATTGATAAAAATAAAGGTGAAAACGATTGGCATGAGCATCATCATTTTCGCCTGGGTCGGGTCTCCGGGGGGGGGTGACATTTTTTGCTGCAGCAGCATGGTTGCACCCATAATGACCGTCAACACGGGGAACCCATAAGGCGGCTGCATAAAAGGTATCGAGAAACCAAAATTAAATAAGCGGTCCGGAGCCGACAAATCGTTTATCCATAAAAAGAAAGGCGCATGCCGAAGCTCGATGGCCTGGTATAGCATGCGATACAAAGCAAAAAAGACCGGAATCTGCATAACCATGGGAAGGCACCCGCCCATGGGATTGATCTTGTAGGTTCGGTACAGGGACATAATCTCCTGATTCATCTGCTTTTTGTCGTTTTTGTATTTTTCACGGATCTCGCCCATTAATGGCTGCAAGCGCTTCATTTCGCTCATGGACTTATAGCTCTTGGATCCCAGTGGCCATAAGACAATTTTGGTCAATATGGTCAACATAATAATGGCAATGCCATAGTTGGGAATCAGGCTGTAGATAAAGTTCATGAACCACAGGAGTGGCTTGGCGATAAAATCAAACATTCCGAAATCAAGCGCCCTGTTAAGATCATGGCCAGCTTCCTTCAAGACCGCCATGCTTTTTGGCCCGAAAAAGATTTCATATTCGTATGTAGCTTGTGTGCCTGGCTGGATAGTCCGGTCGGGACCGATAAAGCGACAACCCAACACACCCTTGTCGTCCAAGGAAAGTTTCATGGCGCCCTGGGTTTCTTCTTTGGGCATTATCCCTTTCATAAAGTAGCGATCCACAATGGCTAACCACTTGATATTACCAGGATATTCGCTTTGATCCTTTATTTTCTTTTCTTTAACTTGCTCCAGTTTATTGTCAATCATTGCACTGGGGCCACTGAATGAATATCCGGCTTTTTCTGACGCCGCGTCATTTTTCATGCCCAGCACGAGCTTGTCGACAATTGCCTGACCGGATCCATTGCGGATCGCCACCGCCATTTGAATCAGATAACTATCCGGCTGAAATGTATATTTTTTTTCGATTTGAACGCCTGATTCTGAAGCCCACAGAAAGGTAAGCTGCTTTTCGTCTTCGAATACATCTAGTTTGTCAGCTGTCTCCACGGCCGCAAACACGGCCTGGTCTAACCCAAGAATGCTATTCCCAACCAATGACAAACCCAACATATCTTGGCTGGCGGACGAGTCTATAAGCTCCTTATACGGTGCATCCGCAGCCATTTCTTCACGATATTGCTTAAGAACGTAGCTTTGAAAGACTGCACCGCGTTCATTAATGGCAATTGAGTACAAAGGAGATTCCACCTGAAGAACGCGTGACTCCGAACCCGTGGTCACGGTGGGCACGACGGGTTGAACAACCACTGGCGGCTCGGCGGTTTTAATTTCCGGCGCCGGTGTTTCGATGGGTGTTGTGGTCCCTTTTTTGGTCTCCTGTATTGCCGGTTCAGTTGCCGGTTCCTTGGGGGGCGAGTCCTCCGTAAAGAATAAATTCCACACAAAAAACACTGCAAATGAAAGCACGATTGCAATCAATACACGAGCTTGCTCCATGATTATCTCCTAATGGGTGTTACTGGCCTCAAGCGCAAGCAACACCAGTTGACGTGTCAGCGACAGATTGGATTAGGGAAGTATATTGCAGAATGGCACCGAGGGAGCGGATGAGTACCGTCAAACCGATGGCTCGATCATGGTACGGGATCATAGCCGCCAGGATGATACGGATGGCATTTCAATATGCGTTTGATTGAAAGGGATAGACCTTTGAAGCTGCCGTATCGATCAATGGCCTCATAAGAATATGCAGAGCAACTCGGCCAAAACCGGCATTGTAGTCCCAAAATCGGTGAAAGGCTATATTGGTAGCTCTTTATAATAAATAACAAAAAATACCTAATGACGGCAATCCCTTTTAATCTTATCAAACAGGTCGCTCAAGGAATAGAATAAACTTGCTGATGTTGTTGCTACGGCATGTTTTTTCGCGATGACATTTATATCAAGAGATGGCTGCGCCTCTTTTTGGTTCAGCCGGAAGTACTCGCGAACTATTCTTTTGATTCTGTTCCTTGTGACCGCGTTTCCGATCCGCTTTGTTACGGTGATACCAAGACGTGATGCGTTCTCATTATTGGGACTGTAGTAGGCCAAAAAGTGTCGATTCTGCACTTTTTTTCCATGTTGAGAAACATGTAAATATTCAGTTCGCTTTCGTAGCCTATCCGTCTTGGTATATGCGTAGTTGCTCAACAGAAATATTCCCGTAACCCATCGGAGTTCTTATTCCGCCAAACAAGCTGTTTCCCTGGTGATCAATCCTTTCTGACAAATCGTTGATACGTACGCTGGATAGCGTCTAAACTGCCAGCCGCTTTCTACCTTTTTGTCGTCTTCTGTTAATAATTCTTCTGCCTGCCTTTGTGGACATCCTTTTTAAAAAGCCATGCTTTCTGGCACGCTTTGTATTGCTTGGCTGAAATGTTCGCTTCATTGGTAATTACCTCTATTATATTTTTTATTTTTTCGACTCGGAGGCAACCCTCAAAATCGGGCCTAGGTCCAAGTCATGTATCGGCCTGTATTTACACCGATATTCTTTTTTTAACTCATAAAGTCATGCAACGTTTATTGTCAATATGTTTAACCAAAAAACAGAATCATATCTTTTAATATTTGTCAACACAACTTTTTTGCCTACATACTTTCCAAGATATCATACTCTTCCATGTGGAATTTGGGGTTGGGGTATATGACCACCCGTTTTCCGATTTTCTTTTCAAGAGATCCGATCAGTGAGTTTTCTTCACCGTACAGTAATTCGGCGATCTCTGGATTAACTCTTACGGTAAAACGGTTGCCAACCATATTGGCAGCTTCCTTCAACACAGAGCGATATATATTATAGCTAATGGTTTTACGCGATACCAGGTAGCCTTCTCCATCACAATAACTGCAGGGTTCACAGAGTAACCGCGTCAGTGGTTTGCGCACACGTTTCCGTGTCATCTGAATAAGACCCATTTCGGACATGGGTAAGATATGGGTTTTGCTGCGATCTTTTTTGAGGGCCTCCTGCAAGGCATTAAACACTTTTTCCTGGTTGGATGTTTTTTCCATATCGATAAAATCGATAATGATGATGCCGCCGATATCCCGCAATCGAACCTGATAGGCGATTTCTTTTACAGCTTCCAGATTGGTTTTGGTAATGGTCTCTTCCAGATTGTATTTCCCAACGTATCGTCCCGTGTTCACGTCAATAGCAACCAGGGCTTCAGTATGCTCAATGACAATATAACCACCCGATTTTAACCACACTTTACGTTTTAGGGCGCGTGATATATCACCCTCCAGATTGTAGGCCTCAAAAATCGATTCCATGCCATCATAGCATTCTACCGATTCCTTCAAGCTGGGCATAAAAGTATTCAAAAAAGAAAGAATCGACTCATACCCTTCCCTGGAATCAATCACGAGTTTTTCCGCTTCTTGAATCAACAGATCCCGCACGGCCCGCAAGCTCACCGATAGCTCCTGATGAATCAGACTGGGGCAGGCAGCCGTTTCGTATTTTTTCTTGATACCTTCCCAGATATTGCGCAGAAAACTCATCTCGTTGGATAGCTTTTCCTGTTGAATGCCTTCAGCTGCTGTTCGAACGATATAGCCCAGATTGTCAATTCTGAGCTCACTCACCATTTCTTTGAGACGCTCTCTTTCAATCGGATCCTCAATCCGTCTCGAAATCCCAATATGGTTGGATGTTGACATCAACACCAAGAAGCGGCCCGGTAATGATATATGCGAGGAGATGCGTGCGCCTTTGGTTCCTAGGGGCGATTTAACCACCTGAACCAGCAATTCCTGACCTTCCGTAATAAGCTCTTCGATATTTGAGGTTTTGGGCGCATAGCTACTATCTATGGCTTCATGCTCCAATTCGTCCGCATCATCACCAGCATCAGTACCCGGTTCGTTAAAATAGCGCTCCATTTCCTTTAGGTTGTCACTCAAAACATCGTCCACGTATATAAAGGCCGCCTGATCCAGGCCGATATCAACAAAGGCTGCTTGCATGCCAGGCAATACGCGCTGAACGCGTCCCTTGTAAACATTTCCGGTAATATCGAGACCATCGTTTCGTTCGATAAATAGCTCGGCAATGGTCCCATCTTCCAGAAGCGCCACCCGTGTTTCATGCTCGGCTACGTTGATGACAATCTGTTTATACATGGTGATCCCCTTTGATTATGGATGCCTGTCTGATTTGATCCTCCGGCAAAACAAAAACATGTTGCAACACCATCGCGGGTCGAACTCGTTTTCCTCCATGATTTCGAATTGATAATTGTAATCTGTTTGGTTCAATTAAATCAATACTTAAAACAGCACGTTTTAAATCTAAACGCTTGGATACGCCCTTTTTATTGGTATACTGGAATTCCATTTGCTCGCTTTGCAAGAATCGATCGAGTCGCTGTTGACTAAATTCGCCTTGCGTCAATATAACGGTATAATTATCCACATCCGATCTTGGCATAGCATGTTTATCCGCTACGAACTTACATGCATTTATGGACAACCCATCTGGTAGTTCCTGATTCATACGCCTGACCACCTCGTCACAAGACATCTCGGTACGAATAAGCACAAACAAAACCTCATCAAGCCCCACCATTCCAATTGGCAATGGATCTGCAAAGGAAAGCTTGGGCAGGGGATGAAATCCCTTTGAATAGGCCAAAGGGATATCCGCCCGCCTGAAAGCGCGCGTCATGATGTTTGCTAATTCCAAATGACCAAAAAATCTGGCTTGTCCGGATTTGCGGTAAACTAATTTAAGTTTAAATGTTGGTTGCTTCGATGCTGGATTTTGCGACTTAGAAGCTTGCGTCAATTGACCGGTGGGCTCTGAAATATTAGGAGCAAGTGTCTCAAAATCACAGACGCCGCATTGTTGACAGTCGCCCTCGCGACAATCATCGGTCTGGTGACCGTCGCGGGCCCGATGCCACTCGTCAATTAAAAAAGATTTATCAACACGCACATCAATATGGTCCCATGGCAACGGTTCTGTTAGCTCTTTTTGGCGGCGCATATAAAAATCCACATCGATATTTGCATCCCTAAACGATTGTTGCCACTTGGCAAATTCAAACCGGTCGCTCCATCCATCAAATCGACATCCATTTTTAAAAGCGCACATCAATAAATCTGAAAGTCGTCGCTCACCACGGGCCCATAGGCCCTCCAGAAAGCTGACCTCCGGATTTTGCCACTTGAACTGTACGCCCGGTAGTCGTAATCGGTTCCGCAGCCAATCAATGCGGGCTCTGGATTCTTCAAGCGAAAGTTGCTTGGCCCACTGAAAAGGGGTATGCGGTTTGGGTATAAATGTGGCCACACTCACGTTCAATTTGCCATAGCTTCCATTGGCTCTCTTTAGTTTCCTGAGATGTTTGACCAGATCCACAATCCCCTGAACGTCTGCTTGGGTTTCAGTTGGTAGCCCCACCATAAAATAGAGTTTGATGACCCGCCAGCCTGCCGCAAAAGCATTCTGAACCGTTGATTCGATTTCTTGAGCGTTGATATTTTTATTGATAACATCTCTTAAACGCTGGGTGCCGGCTTCGGGTGCGATGGTAAATCCGGTTTTGCGAACTTTTTGTATGGCTTGCATCAGTTCGGGTGCCAAGGTACCCGCTCTAAAGGATGGCAATGAGACGGATATGTGATCTGATGAATAGCGCTGCATCAAGGCGTGTATCAAGGGGGAAATCTGACTGTAGTCGCTGGTACTCAAGGAGAGCAACGACAGATCCTCATAGCCGGTCTGCCGCAAGCATCGCGACGATAGTTCCAGCAGGTTGTTCATGGAACGTTCCCGGACCGGGCGGTAAATCATGCCTGCCTGGCAAAATCGGCATCCACGGGTGCATCCTCGGGCGATCTCTAAACGCAAACGATCATGAACTGGCTTACCAAACGGAACCAAAGGCCGATCCGGAAACGCAGCAAGGTTGAGATCACTGACAATCGCACGCTTGATTTTATCCGGCGCCTTTTGCTGATATGGACCGATATTCATGGGCTGAGTACGCTGGAGGCCATTAGCATCATAGGAAACATTGTAAAGCGAGGGCACGTAGACACTTTCGATTTGTGACCATTTTTCTAGAAGCGCCTGTTTAACGGGTTTATGGCCTTGGCTTAATTGCTTCCAAATATCGGTCATCTCCAGGATGACCTGCTCCCCTTCCCCAATCACAATGGCATCGAAAAATGCGCTTATCGGTTCAGGATTGCTGACACAGGGACCACCAGCAATAATGATCGGATTCGAATCTGTCCTTTGAGAGGCGCGCAGGGGGATCCCCGCCAGATCCAACATGTTCAGCATATTGGTAAAATTCAACTCGTAAAGCAGACTAAAACCAATAATATCAAATTGGTTAAGTGGATGGCGCGACTCCAGTGAAACCAAGGGCAAACCCGATGTACGCAGCTTGGATTCCATATCCTCGGCTGGCGCATAAACTCTTTCAGCGGCAATTTCTGGCTGCTGGTTCAAGATATGATACAGAATCTGCAAGCCAAAGTGAGAGGTGCCGATTTCATAAAGATCTGGAAAGGCCAAGGCTATTTTTATTTGGCTCTCGGCCAGATCTTTGGGCTGGGTGTTGACCTCTGTACCCAAGTAGCGACTGGGATGATCCACCAGCGGCAAGATATCTTGTATGCTTTTTATGGCCATGGTATGTTATTTGATCAAAACGTACTTATAGTAAAATTGTTGCAAAATTATCGGGCATAACCTAGAGCTCAAAATGTAAATAGTCAATTATACTGATCAAATTGTTTTCATTAGAGGAAAGGTAACCAGGTCCCTGCAAAGGGATACATAAATATTAACCCCTTGGGGGCAATATTTATTCACGAATCGGAATTATGCAAAAATTAGCGTTAAATTTCAAACTGTTTATCTGGATAGGGATCCTGGTCGGGGGTTTACCCTTGGCCCTCGGCGCCCATGAGCTGGATCGTCGTGACGCGGTTGTAGAAGCCATTCAAAAGGTCGCTCCGGCGGTGGTCAATATCAATTCCGAATATCAGGTTCGCTCTCGAACCAGCCCTTTTTCGGGCTTTGGAATGGATCCTTTTTTCGATTCCTTTTTTAAAGATTTTTTTGATCCTGGTTATGACCGTCGCCAAAAACGCTCTAGCCTCGGCTCGGGCGTCATCATCGATGGTAAACGCGGGTTCATTCTCACAAACGCGCATGTGGTTACACATGCCCAAGCCGTATCCGTGGTACTCAAGGATGAACGTGAATTTCAGGCCCAAATCATCGGTATTGATCTTGATTCTGATTTAGCTGTACTAAAGCTCGATGCTGCAGAAGATCTGCCAGCCATTGAAATGGGCGATTCCCAAGACCTCATGATTGGTGAAACTGTGATTGCCATCGGCAATCCATTTGGATTTTCGCATACCGTCACGACCGGTGTCATCAGTGCGCTTAACCGAAGTGTCCGGACAGAGGATGTTGTCTATCGTGATTTTATTCAAACCGATGCATCCATCAACCCCGGAAATAGCGGCGGCCCCTTGCTAAATATCCACGGTGATTTAATCGGAATCAACACAGCAATTTACGCCAAAGCCCAAGGTATCGGCTTTGCCATCCCCATCAACAAGGCCCAGCGGATTGTCACCGATTTAATTCAATATGGCGAAGTGGTGCTTTCCTGGACCGGACTGATCCTGCAAAATCTCGATGAAGGACTGGCCTATTATCTAAAGGTTCCCCAGGGTAAGGGGGTGATGGTCAAGCAGATTGAATCCGACAGCCCGGCGATCAGGTCCGGAATCCGCAAGGAGGATATCATATTGTCCATGAACGAGATTCCCATCCGTTCTATGGAAGATTACCATCAGGCGCTTAAGAATTTTTCTGTGGGTTCTACAATCAAGATAAATATTCAACGCGGCACCCAACAAAAAATGGTTTCACTGGTAACGAGGGTTTTTCCAGAAAAACGGGCGCCTGAATTAATTTCACGCGTATTAGGCATATCGGTTAAAAATCTTTCTGTTCGCAACCGCCAGCGCAATCGAATCTCCGCCAAAACCGGTGTAATGATATCTGAAATCGATCCTAATTCTCAATTGGCCGAAATCGGTGTTGAAGTTGGCGATGTCATTCGCCAGCTAGATGATCAGAAAATTTCGGACACGCGAGATTTTACAAAGGCCATCATCAAGAGTCGCCATAAAAAAAGCTTGGTGGTACTGGTGCAGCGGGGGGGGCAGGGGTACTACATCACCGTAAAACTATAACTTGTTTCATGAAAATTGTTGAGGAGATAGTATTAAAAATATTGACAAAATAGAGGGAATGGACCGAATCGTTTCTTCTCATCAATTTTCACCCTTACGGGCGAAGCAATATCACCGCATCCGCGGTGTTGCGGACCATTCACATTAGTATACTACGGCCTCATAGTCCGACGCCTTGCGGCTGCAGCAATCTTGCTCCGTGAAACACCCGGAAAAAATTCAACTTAATATAAATTTGCTCTGAAACAATCGCTTGAATCCTTGGACCCTGGAATCCTTGAACCCTTAATACCAGCAAAATACATTCCCAGAAATTTATTGAAGAACCAAAAAGGAAAGTTGCTATGCCACGAATTAAGATCAACGAGTTGCTGAAATCAGAAGAGCCCAGGGACGATGTCCTGGTAAAAGGATGGGTGCGAACCAAGCGAGACGCCAAAGCCTTTTCCTTTTTGGAAATCAACGATGGTTCCTGCTTAAAAAATCTCCAAATCATTGCGGATAATTCGCTACCGACATACGAGGGGGTAAAGCGCCTCACCACTGGTTCTGCGGTGGCCGTCCGAGGCAACTTGATACCTTCCCAAGGCAAGGGGCAAAAATGGGAACTATCTGCCTTGCTTGTTGAGGTGGTCAGTCTTGCGCCGGAAGATTTTCCGCTCCAAAAAAAGCGGCACACCGATGAGTTTTTGAGAACCATCGCGCACCTGCGACCCCGCACCAATAAATATGGTGCAACTTTCCGAATTCGTTCCGAGTTGGCTTATGCGATCCATAAATTTTTCAAAGAACGCAGCTTTCTGTACATCCACACACCGATATTAACCGGATCTGACTGTGAAGGCGCGGGCGAACTGTTTCGTGTAACCGCTTTTGATTTAAGCCACGTACCCGACAAAGATGGCAAGCCGGATTATGAACAAGATTTTTTTGGCAAAGAGGCCAATTTGACCGTTTCCGGCCAGCTGGCCGTTGAGATGTTTGCGCTCTCGCTGGGCGATGTGTACACATTCGGTCCCACCTTTCGGGCGGAAAATTCCAATACACGCCGGCATGTGGCTGAGTTCTGGATGATTGAACCCGAGATGGCATTTTGCGATCTAAACGGCAACATGGATCTGGGTGAGGAAATGATCCGCTATTTAACCGCCCATATCCTTGAAACCTGTCAGGAAGACATTGAGCTTTTCGCCCGATTTGTGGATAAAAACCTCATGGCTACATTAACGACAATTATCGAATCCGATTTTGTGCGCCTGCCCTATGCCGATGCCGTGGATATTCTCGCTAAATCTAAAACAACTTTTGAATATGAAGTCGGTTTTGGCAAGGATTTGCAGTCTGAACATGAACGCTACTTAACCGAAAAACACTTTAAAAAGCCGGTCATCGTCTATGATTACCCCAAAGAAATCAAAGCCTTTTATATGCGCCTCAACGATGATGACCAAACCGTGGCGGCCATGGATGTGCTCGTTCCCAATATCGGTGAAATTATTGGCGGTTCCCAGCGTGAGGAGCGCTACGAGGTATTGGATCGGCGTATTGATGAGGCGGGCCTACCCAAAGAAGCCTACTGGTGGTATCTTGATTCCCGCCGTTACGGCAGTGTGCCTCATAGTGGCTTTGGTCTGGGCTTTGAACGACTTTTGATGCTGTTGACCGGGATTACCAACATCCGCGATGTGATCCCTTTTCCCCGGACACCAAATAACATCGAATTCTAAAATTAGAAATCAAATTTATCAACCAGCTTCATGCATAGATATTCACCAATGGGTATGGCTGATGTCGCCGCTGGGGACGGGGCATTGCAGACATGCAGCGAACGTTCGCTTTCGGCAAACAGAAAATCGTGTACCAGGCTGCCGTCTTGCATGACTGCCTGGGCTCGAATGCCGGCCGGATAGGGTTTTAGGTCTGATCGCTGTATCTGCGGACAGTATTTTTGAACTCGCTGCAGATAGCCCTGTTTGTATAAAGAGTCCCGGAACTCGTCCATTCCGGATTTGAGGTTTGACCGCAGAACTTTCCAAAACCCTGGAAATGAGACCATTTCGCGTACGTCCCTCACATCAAAATTTATCTTTGCGTACCCTTCCCGTTTCCACCCCAGGACAGCATTGGGGCCCACGGTTATGGCGCCGTCGATCATGCGGGTTAAATGCACACCCAAAAAAGGCAACTCCGGATCCGGGATCGGATAGACCAAGTGCTTAATGATATGATTATGCTTTGCAGCTAGCTTGTAGTATTCACCCCGAAAAGGAATAATGCCAAAATTAATATCGATGTGCATCATCCGAGCCAAACGATCGGCCATCAGTCCGCCGCAGACAACCATATGGCGGCCGGCAACCGTTTCAGAATTCAGCGTTATATCGATCCGATCAGCATATTCATGAATGGCCATAACTTCGCTGCCCAGTCGCAGGTGGCCCCCAAGATCCGAAAATTGCTCGGCTATTTTGTTGGTGATGGCTGTATAGTCAGTGATGCCGGTGGCTGGTACGAATATGGCCCCGTGTCCATAAATGGCCGGTTCATGTTTTATGAGTTCAGCCGCGGTCAGACGCTGGGTTTCAATATCGTTTTGACGGCATCGGGTTTCAAGTGCCGCCATGCGTTCATATTCCAGGGCATCGGTTGCCACCAGAAGTTTACCGCACTGCTCATAGGGCAGATGGTGCGCTTTGCAAAAATCGATGGTTTGCGCGGCACCGCGTTTACAAAACTGGGCTTTTAAACTGCCAGGTTGATAATAGACACCCGCATGAATGACACCACTATTATGCCCGGTTTGATGGTAGGCCAGTTGCGATTCTTTTTCTAGAACCAGAATCTGCTGGTCCGGAAAGCGCTGCTTAAGTTGCCAGGCGGTTGACAATCCCACGATTCCGCCGCCGATGATGATGACATCATAATACATAATGATTCTTTACAATGGAATTTATTTCAAACTATTTGCCAACAAATGAGATTCCCTAACATCTCGCAAAGATATTACTCAAGCAAAATGTGAGTCGTGCTCCTTTACTGTCGTCTTGAATCGGAACATCTTTTTAACAACTACAAGCTATCCCAAAATACTCTAATTCCTTCTGACGGCATAGCAAAGCGGTTCAAAATGCGCATATATTACGATGATGCTCCACTTTCTCTTTTTCCAGTCCCATGCCAGAGGACCAATTTTTTAATTTTAAGACAGGTTGTAGTCTAATAGGCTTTTTACAATAGTTTATTCCAGGGCATTAGAGTTGACAATCCATTGGTGTTATGGTCAGTTAAACGTAAGACTATCCAGTTAAACTCGCTCTCAACCAAACAACCAAAGGAGGGAAATATGAAGCATTCAAAATGGCTCTCTGTTCGGTCAATCCTGATTACGCTTGCCGTTGTATTGGCTTTTGCCGGTTGCGCCACCAAAGGCCACACACCCAAAGATGCACCGAGCGAATTTTTGTGTGCGATCAATAACAACGTTCTCATGGATGTGGCTGATGTAGCCCAGGTGAGAGACTTTTCCTGTTCCTTTAAAAAATGGGAGGGTGCTGAAACCCTGCACTTCAAGGTTGTCGTTAAGAACTTAGCCGCCGAGCCCAAACGTTTTAAAGTCAATATCTTCTTGGACAATGGTAAGGCCGTGGGCGGTCTGATACCCAGGAAAACTAAAAAGGGTTTAGTTGCGCCGGGAGCAGAGGCCGCATTCACCTATCCGGTCAAAGGGGTTACCAAGCAGCCCAAGGAAGTTATTCTAAAAATCCGTACAGTTGAATAGTCTGTATACGTTACAACGAGTAAGGGAGGTTTAAGCATATGAAAAAAGCCAGTGTTATCCTGACGCTTTGTTTGGTTTTGGCTCTCGCCGGGCCGGTCGCCGCAAAAACAACCTTTATTAGTATCGGAACGGGTGGTACCGGCGGCATTTATTATCCCTATGGCGGCGGTGTTGCTGAAATCTGGTCCAAATATGTCAAAGGCGTAAGAGCTGTGGCCGAAGTTACCGGGGCCAGTGTCGAAAATGTCAAACTAGCCCACAAGGGTGAAACCGTTATCGGCGAGGTTATGGGTGATGTGGCCGATGCCGGTTTGAATGGTACCGGAAAGTTCAAAGGTAAAAAACATGATATTCTTTCCATGGCCATCATGTATCCGAACCTGCTGCAAGTGGTCACCTTGAAAAAAAGTGGTATTACCAACATCGAACAGATCAAAGGACGCAATATTAGTAGCGGCAGCCCCGGCAGCGGGACGAACTTCATGGCTGAAGTTGTCTTCAAGGCCTTGGGTATTCCTTTGGATTCCTACAAAGATAGCCGCCTGTCTTTTACCGAAAGCGCCAACGCACTTCGCGATGGAACCATCGATGTGGGTGTTTGGTCTGTTGGTCCCGGCACCAGCTCCATTTTGGATTTGTCCACAACCCATGATATTCACATTATCGCCTTTACACCTGAGCAAACCCAGAAAATTCTGGCTGCCAATTCTAAATATTCATCGGTTGAGCTATCTGGTGGAGTCTACCGCGGGGCAGACAATCCGGTTGCCACCATTGGTGTCTGGAATGTCATGATCTGCCAGGCTTCTTTGGATACGGATTTGGTTTACAGCCTGGCGAAGGTCCTTTTCGAGAGAAACGGCTATTTGATGAAAATACATCCTTCGGCCGCCTACACCACACCTGAAAATGCCGTAAAATATTCACCGATTCCGCTGCATCCGGGAACCATCAAATACCTGGAGGAAAAGGGTATTGCAGTACCGGCAAACCTAGTGCCTTAAAGGAAAAACCTTGAGCAGGCTGGCACGTATATGCATTGGCTCAATCGCCGGCTTACTTTTGACGCTGTTAATCATTTTAGTTTTATTACCGGGAGGCCTTGAATTAACCATTCAACCCGTAAAAGGGGGGCCTCCCGTGCTGGTTCTGCCTATGCAGCCGGGTGAGCGTTTTACATTGCATTACTATCACTCCGTGGAAAACGCGCCCATTTGGGAAGAACACAGCCTTGATAAAACCGGGCGAATTTACATCGAAGAAGAACGTTATCTCAAATTCGGTGCTGGCATGGGGCGCATGCCAGGTGTAGGCCGCATGGTGTATCGCGCACCATTTGAAGTAATCGAAGACATGCATATGCCCACCGGAAATTTTATTCTGAGGATTGGCAGCCCCGGTGTTGACCACACGATTATCTGGCGGGAAACTCGAACCAATCTTTCCCGTGTAGCTGCACATGTGGCGGTCCAGTTCTCTGCCCGCTCCATAAGCCTGCTGTACCGACTAAAACAACTGCTTTTACCGCATCCTGCTACACCCAAGCCGCAATCGCCATAAAGGGGTTGGATCTATACCAGGAGTGTAGAATGACCGATCAAACTAGCGCTAAGAGGCAAACAGAATCGCCCCTAAGGCCTCCATCTGATAGCAACCTAATGCTTGTCGCAGCAACTGCCCGTGTTGTAATGGTTATCGCGGTTGGCCTCAGCCTGTATCAACTATACACCGCCGGGATCACAGCACTGACAGCGCTGGTGCAGCGCTCGATTCACCTGGGCGCAATCCTATGCCTCACGTTTCTACTCAATCCTATTTATAAACGCGCTCGCAAAGATAAACTGAATGGCTGGGTCATTATGGATTGGTTCTTGGCACTGGCGGCTATCTATTGCACTTATTATATCTGTACCAACTTAACCGATATATTCGAGCGCCAGGGTGACTGGTTGCCCAGCGATCTGGTTGTCAGTATTATTGGGACCTTGTTGGTGCTTGAGGCTTGCCGGCGCGTCATTGGCTTCATCATGACAGGGATTTGCTTAACGGCCATTTTATACGCCTTTTTCGGACCCTATATGCCTGAACTGATTATTCACAAAGGCTACAGCATCGAACGTATAACCACGACCCTGTGGTTAACCACGGAGGGCATCTTCGGACTACCCATCGGGGTAGCCGCAACTTTTGTTTTTGTTTTCGTACTTTTCGGCGCTTTTTTAGAATATACCGGTGGCGGCAATTTTTTCATCAATCTGGCTTATGCGCTCACGGGACGCTTTTCCGGTGGACCCGCCAAGACGTCCGTGGTGGCTTCCGGATTTATGGGATCGGTATCAGGCTCGGCCGTTGGCAATGTGGTCGCAACAGGCTCATTTACCATTCCGATGATGAAAAAAGTGGGGTATCGCCCGCATGTTGCCGGTGCCATCGAAGCGGCGGCCTCAACCGGAGGCCAACTGATGCCGCCCATCATGGGTGCCGGTGCATTTTTGATGGCTGAATTTACCAGCACCAGTTACCTTACCATTATCAAAGTGGCCCTGGTTCCTGCCATTATGTACTATGTAACCGTCCTATTTTTTGTTCACTATGAGGCCAAGAAATATGGTCTGGAAGGTCAACCCAAGGAAAATCTTCCCAGAGTATGGAATGTCATCAAGGAAGGACTCCATTTCATCATACCGGTGGTCATACTCATTTATGTATTGGTTTCCAATTACTCTCCGATGATGGCCGGTTTTGTGGCAGTTATGAGTACGCTGGCGGCTAGTCTCATCGCCAACGCAGTCCGCTGGGGCGTGCAAGCAGCGCAACCCTCCGCAGATGCTGCCAATCGCGAATCGTTGGCCACGTTTTGTCTGCGCGAGTTTAAAACCATAATTGGCGCCTTAGAAAAAGGTGCCAAAAGCGCTGTAATGGTTTCGGTGGCTTGTGCCGCCGCTGGCATCATTGTGGGTATGGTCACGCTTACTGGCATGGGACTTAAATTTTCCAGCCTGGTACTGGATCTCAGTTTCGGCATTAAGGCCCTGGCGATCTTGTTAATCGGTGGTGCTTCCTTAGTCCTAGGTATGGGTCTGCCAGTGACGGCCAGCTATATTGTTCTGGCCACGCTGGCTGGGCCGGCGCTCTTGGACATGGGCGTACCTATCATGGTTTCACATATGATTGTGTTTTGGTATTCTCAAGATGCCAACGTGACACCCCCGGTTAGCCTGGCAAGCTTTGCAGGTGCTGGTGTTGCCGGAGCCAATCCCATGCAAACGGCCTTCACTTCCTGGAAACTGGCCAAAGGCCTCTATATTATTCCGATCATCATGGCCTATCGCCCGCTGCTGGGTGTTGGCCCAAATTACGATTTATTCAATTGGGAGGTCATACTAACCATGGCTGTCACCTCCTTGGGATTGGTGGCCTTTGCCTCTGGCTTGGAAAGATACTTTTTACGACGGGCTACCTGGTTGGAGACAATCCTTTTCTGGCTTGCGGCTGCAGGTCTATTTTGGCCGGCGTATTGGGCCGATGCTACCGGATTGATGCTTTTGGTGGGTGTCATTTTACTGCAAAAATTTTATACGCCCAAAATAAGTCGCTGAGGGTCACACACATCTCTTAAAATTTGCAACTCTTCATTGCTGGGTGCTGGTACCTCAACTGCCCGCGATATATCCACTTCAAACGACATGTGTTCTAGAATTTTGACAGGCGATATACCTGGGAAAAAGCCTTCTAAAAACATCTCTTTGGTTTTGCTGTCAAACCCCAAAATCGCCATGTTGGTTATCACCGCTGACGGCCCTCCCGGCTTGAGGCCGATTTCTTCACGCCTACGGGGTCCGTCCAGCCACCCCGGACTGGTTAAATAGTCCACTTGTCGGACAAATTTCCGTTTCTCATGCTGCATGAAAATAATGGTGCGTCCCACAAAAGAGGCCACATCACAGGCCCCACCACTTCCTGAGAACCGGACTTTGGGCTGTTGATAATTGCCGATAACGGTTGAATTTAAATTGCCAAAACGGTCTATCTGGGCTGCGCCCATAATTCCGACTACCCGTCGGCCCGTCCGCCTGTTTTGCATGGTTGCAAAGGAGTCTGCCAAGCTGCCGTTAACTGCAGTCCCATACATGACCCGCGGATCAGCCACGGCGAGCGGGACCTCCTCGAGGATTGAATCAATCGCGCCGGTCTCAAAAAAAATTGTGCTCTTGGGGGCGCTAATATGCTTGGCGGCCATGGCGGCCAGCATTGATATGCCGGTGCCACAAAAGACAATATCCCCATCTTTAATTTGACGGGCAGCAGTAATGGCCATCATCTCTCTAAGGCTGTACTCTTCCGACATTATTAAAAAAACGGTTTCGTAAAAGGCTCAACTTTCAGCCGTCGCTCTTCGAGCTATGGCCTGACAGACTGTGTTGTGCCACACGCACTTGAATTTAAACCTTTTTCAAAACCGCCCCCTCTTTCTAATTTAGAAATTATGTACACAGATGCCTGGAAAGTAATTAGCGGCGATCGAGTCCCATTGCATAGCCGGTTCGTTTATCCGCTTTAATTTTAACAAGTTGTTCTGTGCCCACCAGCTTCAATAGCGCTTCATGGTTGTCCAAACCAAAAATATATTTTTGCAAATAGGCTAGATAACGATCCTCATCCTGGGCTGCCTGCTTGTAGGTATTTAAATGGATTGGATCATAATCATAATGATGAAAACAGGCTGTGGGGTAAGCGCCAAACGGTATCGGCACGACAGCATCCACACAAAAAGACGGGATCTGGTTTTGGTCTGATTGTGACCGGATCTGTTCGCTGGTCACCAATTCTTCACAGGTAACAATAACTTTTTTTGCAGCTTTTGCCTGTTCCACATCGGCAAACGTTAATCCTTGAATATGGCAGTTTCCATGCGGGTCAGCTTGTTGAACGTGGATTATGGTGACATCGGGATTAATGGCCGGTACCAGGACCAGCCGTGAGGCATCCGCCCAATCGCCAAATGGGTTGTCCATAATGACTATTTTTTTATCCGGGAGTCTGGAATCAGACCTTCGCGTGGGTATATCAAAACCCCAGGTATCAACAATACTTGAGCCAAGCCCGGATCGGGTGGGCATAAAAGGGATGCCCATGGCGCCAGCCAAGAACCGCAACGTCATTTGATAATTGGAATAATCCTCAACCGCAAGGGATCCATTCTCCACAGCTTTTCTAAAACGGATACAAGTAGGTGCGAAACGTCCACTACCGGCATAGGCTATTTCTAGCTTGGCCACACACCCCGCCCCCACCAACTCGTCAATCCCCTGTCCATTGGAATGGGCATAAACATGCAATCCTTTGATACCTTGGCGAATGATTTCATATACAGCGGCCATGGGGTTCCGATTGATGGTGAATCCGCCGATGGAAATATGGCATTCATTTACCACGTATAGCGAAACAGCGTCTGATAATGCCATGACTTTGTTTTGACCGGATTCCATCTTGCTTTATATAACCTACTTTTTTTAATGGCTTCTATTTATTCATTTCGTATACAAGCCTCAATCCCTTCAATAAGTGCTCCTGATCAACCACATCAATTGCTTTTGTTTCCGGTGCAATGATCTCGGCCAACCCCCCCGTGGCGATAACCGTAAACTTCGAATCAGATGTATCTGCCAGCATTTCGCGCTTTAAGCGAGCGACCATGCCCTCCACCAGAGCCACATATCCCAGGACAAGTCCGGATTGCATCATCTGAATTGTATTTTTGCCAACTACTTGGTCGGGTTGTTTTATTTCAACCTGATAGAGTTGGGCGGCCGATCGCGTCAACGATTCCAGGGCACCGATCATACCTGGGGCAATCGCGCCGCCCAGATATTCGCCCTGGTCAGAAATACAGTCAAAAACAGTTGCGGTGCCGAATGCGATTGAGATGGCTGGCCCGCCATATAGTCGGTACGTCGCTAGTGCATTGACGATCCGATCTCCACCAAGTTCGCGCGGGGTATCAATATTGAAGATCACGTCAGTCTTGACGGCAGGGCTTACGATGATGGGCTCGGTTTTGATGTACTGGCGTGCAATTTGAGCGAAGACTGCGCGCAGTGGTGGCACGACACTGGAAAAACAGACTCCGGTTATCTGGTCCAAAGAGATATTGCTGGCCTTAAAAAGGTTTAATATGAGCATAGCATAATCATCGGCAACTTTATGCCTTTCGGTTGCGAACTGCCAGTTTGCGATTAAATTCTCTTGATTAAAAATTCCAGCCTTTATGGTCGAGTTACTGATATCAATTGCCAAAAGCACAGTTTTCGCCTCATCTTGTTTTAGGTTCTAATCCTCTCGCAAACAGCGTAGCTTGGCCAAATCTTCAGCATAGCCGTATAAATGCAATCCCTTGCTTTCCACCACCATTTGACCATCTTTTACCCCGATTTCGGCTGCCATATAACTCTTTAAATTTTGGATGCCGGCAAGGTTGGCCGGTAAGCCGCCCCACAGATCCCAAGATCGGAAATAAACAAAGAAATTAAGTTGGTCGCCCTGTACACGGGTATCGATGGACCTTAGGCAGGGTGGGTCAATCAAAGTCATATCGGACGGGTGCGCAATTTGCAGGACCATCTGATTGTTGCGGTAGCCATACTTTTTATAGGTGTCAATGATCCACTCAATTTGATTTAAATACAGGGTGCCATTTTCCTCAAATACGATTTTGCCATCGACTGCCTTTTTATCAATGATCTCCTCGTTGCCGCTTTGCCACCATTCCAATTTATTACGGGTTATGGGCGTTCGCGTCAAACGTTCGCCATAGGTATAGGATTCCCCTGGTTCTTTATGACCGGTCATGAGATACTCGATATAGGAGCGTTCATATCCATCGCCACCATAGATATAGGCCTCCTCAACCGGGTTAGGAATGCCGCAAGACGGTGGAATGTCCGGCAGGAGTGGTTCGCTATATGGATGCAGGACCTGACCAAAAAAATAGTCATACTCCAATCGGGTTTGCCCGGCATATGATCCTCTATCGATGTTAAACCGTTTGCCATGGTCTAAAATATCATGGACTGCCTGAAACCATAAATCGGGCAAATCCCTTGCTGTGATCGTGTGAATGTTCATTGAGCGCCTCATTTAAACTAATCAAATAGAGAATAATGCGGCTAGGCTACTATAAATCAAAACGCCAGGCGATTTGATTTTACAAAACTTTTACATTGCCGTTTTATGCCCAGTTTTGGCTGATTTGCTTATTAATCACATTTGTCTAGTTTTGAATCAAGTACAAAATACTCACTTGCATCTATTGAAAAGCGAAAAACTTCTGTTATAGGTTTTTTTACGATAATGGCCCGATTAATTTAGAAAATAAAATCGTGTCCCACGATTTTATGGAGCGCGACTACGTCGCTTTTATACGAAAGATTAAAAATCCATATTCCGTCAGCAAATCTTTAGCCGAGCTCAAGTCGTGTTGCAGCAAGGAATTCAAATATAAATACTGACAATCTGGAGCTTACAGTGATCCAAGGATCCGTTCTCGAAATTAAAGCATATGGCGCCTGGAATGGTGGTACCCTGACCGATAATACCATATATGAAAATAAGGGCATGCTCTTCAAAGGAGAGATTCCGGTCAATTTAAAGACCATCGAGGAGCGGATTGGCATCCGCACGCGGATGGTGGCGCCGGACGATGTTCGCATCGGAACCATCGCGATTCAAAACCTGCTGGACACAGCAAAGATCGAACCAAAAAGAATAAAAGTAGTTATCGGGGCAACCAATGTGGGCGACGATAAATATGATCCTGGACCACTGGTTCGCTATCCATTTAAAATTATTAAGAACCAATGTCCAGAAGCAATTGCTCTGGATCTTTATGCCGGCTGCCCAGGATACAATGTCAGTGTGGAACTGCTATTTATGCTAACTTTGTCCGGTTATTTAAAACAAGGTGACGTATCCGTCGTGGTAGGGGCTGAAAATATTCATCGGGCCAAGGCCTTTGTGCCGCTCGACACGTCGAATATCATTTTTGGTGACGATGCCTTGGCAACCGGATTCGAAACAACTGCCACCTGCGTCCCTCGCAACGGCCAGATTCAGACCGAAAAATCACAATGTTCCTTAGCTTCTGATTTTATCCCCGAGCTTGCGCAAGCGATTTTCGATATAAATGGTGATCAAAAAATCGACGGCATTATCATCGACAATCAGCTTGGCAAACTGCATTTCCGCGTACCAGCCACAGCCGCCAGATTGCAGCATGAATTGGCGGTTCTTATGTTTCCGGAAAATTTCGGTAACCGCCGCTCCAATGGGTTTAAAAGCGACCTGGCTTTTTATAATCGCCGTATTGATGCCTTTGCCTATGATATCATGACACTGTCCAAATCCCCCCAGCTGGTCGATGACTGTGCCCGCGCTTACATTCAATCCGGTAAGTTTCGTTCCATCGTCAGTGTCTATTTGCGAAAAGATTTAACAGCCGACATTAGCGTTCAACGCGGTTCTGGTTTTACTTTTGAAAGACCCCGCCGCGGGATTGTGGACACGCACACGCGGACCCATGGCTGTTTTGCGGACTATATTCAGGCGGTTCCCACCGAAGACGATGTCTTTGGCGATATGAATGGAAAGGGTGTTTTCCTGTATGCCACACGTGGAGCCAAAGAACATCTCAGCGACCTGATGCAACAAAACCAACTCAGTGTTTATGATCTTGATTTACTGATTGAACACCAGGCCAATTTTGCCATGATACCCATGATGCTCGAAAAAGTCCTGGACAATGGCCAACCGGGTTTGAAAAAGGAGGTGGTTGATTATCTGTCCAATAAAATGATTACCAACATCCACACGCGTGGCAATTGTTCGGTGGTTTGTATGCAACGCCTACCCTATGATTTGGAAGGTAAAAAACTTACGGCTGACAATATTCAAGGATTTCGCATTAATCAAAATCTGGCAAAATTGCGTTCCGCCAAAGTGATCCTAAACGATTCTGTAGGCGCCGGCATGACCCGAAGTTCCTTCCTCCAAATAAAAAAGTGATTTTGCCTGAGCGAAATCACTTTTTTATTTTATATGTCTAGAGTGCTAACCGCCAAGGCATTATTTTGAATAAACTCTCTTCTTGGTTCGACCTCATCACCCATCAAAATGGTAAAAATTTCATCGCTCTCCACCGCATCCTCGATTCGGACCCGCAGCAGGGTACGTTTTTCAGGATTCATGGTGGTCTCCCACAACTGGTCGGGGTTCATCTCACCCAAACCTTTATAGCGCTGAATGCTGATACCCTTTTTCCCGGCCTCCACCAGATGCAGATACAGGTCTTTTTTGTTCTCAAATATCACGGCCGAATCTGAATCCTTATCTCCGGTGGTTACTTCAAAGGGGGGCATATCAAGCTTAAAAATTTTCTTGGCCAGGATGCGGGCTTTCTGAAAATCGGCCGTATAGACAAGATTTTTACCGATCATGATGGGGCCTATATTGGTTAGAAACGGATTGTTTAAACGCAATTCAGTTTTAAGTTCCTGATTCGGTTCCACCGTGAGTTCATAAACATCCCGCTCGTCATTCCATTGCAGGTCCACGGTTTCGTATTGTTTTTCTGCTAACGCTTTCTTTAAAGATTGCATCTGATCTTTATCTTGCAGGAATTTCTTATTGATGATGCTTTCTCTTAAAATGGACTCAGTCAGTTCCTCAAAAAATCCACGTTTCTCAATATTGGCTAGGATGGTGAAGTATTCAGAGAGGTTGCTTAAAAAAATCATCAAGCGGTGATTGGCAAGAGATTCCTTTTCAGCACCTATCTTTACGATCCGCTTCTGACAGGCCCGTTTCAGAATATAGTCGCTAAACTCGGGCTCATCCTTTAAATAAATCTCATTCTTGCCTTTACCGACTTTAAGTAAGGGCGGTTGCGCAATATATAGAAATCCATTTTCGATGACTTCTGGAAATTGCCGGTAGAAAAAAGTCAACAGCAAGGTCCGAATATGGGACCCATCCACATCCGCATCTGTCATGATCACAATTTTGTGATAGCGCAACTTTTCAATGTCATATTCTTCCCGACCGACGCCTGTTCCCAATGCGGTAATTATATTTTTGATTTCCTCACTACGCAATATTTTGTCAAAGCGTGCTTTTTCAACGTTCAGAATCTTACCCTTTAACGGCAGGATAGCTTGAAATTTACGGTCGCGTCCCTGCTTGGCTGATCCGCCGGCAGAATCACCCTCAACCAAAAATATTTCCCGTTGGGCAGGGTCCGAAATTTGGCATTCTGCCAATTTCCCCGGTAAGGTGGCATCAATCAAGGCGCCTTTATTGCGTGCCAGATCTCGGGCTCGTTTGGCAGCGTCCCTTGCCCGGGATGCGTCAACGGCCTTGGCAATAATTTTCTTGGCTAAGGAAGGATTTTCCTCCAAAAAAATGCTCAGTTTCTCATTGACCAGCGACTCCACCAATCCTTTGACTTCGCTGTTGCCAAGCTTGGTTTTGGTTTGACCCTCAAATTGCGGATTCATAATTCGGACACTGACAATAGCGGTAATACCTTCGCGCACATCATCACCGCTTATTTTGGCAATTAAATTTTTAGGTAAATTTCCGTTGGATAAATACTGATTGAGTGTCCGTGTTAGGCCGGCTTTAAAACCGATTAGGTGGAAGCCACCCTCCACCGTATTGATGTTGTTGGCAAAAGAGAATATTTTTTCTTTAAAGGTATCGTTGTATTGAATGGATATTTCGATTTGTACATCCGATTTTTCACCTTCAATGAAAATGGGTTTGTGCAGGCTGATATGGCGTTTATTGATATACTCCACAAAGGACACAATACCGCCCTTATACATGAACTCGTTTGTTTCTTCTGATCTTTCATCGACAAGCTTGATCCGGATTCCTTTGTTTAAGAAAGCCAGTTCGCGAATCCGACGAACCAAAATGTCATAACTGAATTCAACCGCATTAAATATTTCCGGGTCCGGAGAAAAATGGATTTTGGTACCGCGCTTGCGGGTTTTGCCTATCTCTTTTAGCTCACTGGCCCTTTGTCCTCTTTCATAGGATTGGTAATAGACCTTCTTATTCGAGTAGACCTCGACTTCTAAAAATTCGGATAGGGCATTCACGACCGATACCCCCACCCCGTGGAGTCCACCGGATACCTTATAGGACTCATTGTCAAATTTACCACCAGCATGTAGTTTGGTGAGCACCACTTCAACTGCTGGAATTTTTTCAGTTTTATGGATTCCGACTGGTATGCCGCGACCATCGTCCTCCACACTGACACTATTGTCAGAGTGAACCGTCACGTTGATGTTCTTGCAATACCCGGCCATGGCTTCGTCAATACTGTTGTCCACGACCTCGTAAACCAGGTGATGTAATCCGGCAACATCTACATTGCCGATATACATGGACGGTCTGAGCCGAACCGGCTCCAGTCCCTCCAATACATTGATACTCGATTCGTCGTATTTTGCTGTCATTAGATTCTCATTGGCATGATAACACCCAGATAGGTCTTATCATTCTCACCTTCGATTACACAGGGCTTCTCTTCATTGACGATGTTGATGATTACCTTGTCGGTTTCGACGGCATTTAGAATTTCAATAAAATATTTGGGATTGAAGGCCACTTTAACCGGATCCCGATTAAAATCAATGGCCATATCTTCCTTGGATTCGCCAATTTCCGGATTTGTGGCACTAACAGTTATACGGTCATTGGAAAAATCAAACACGGCGCCTTTATAATTCTCGGAGGACAGAATCGACATGCGTTTGAGCATCATTGTAAAATCATTTCGGTTTAAAGGCAGGTCGAAGCCAACTTCTTTTTTTATAATTTCGGCATATTCTGGAAATTCACCTTCCAACAGCCGTATTATTACAGTTTCAGCCTCCTTTTTAACCACGAAGTAAGTTTTATGAATACCCACCTGAACGATCCCCTCCAGAGAGAGAAACTTGGCGACTTCCAACAAACCCTTTTTAGGGATGATTACTTTATCAAACTCAGGGACTTTAACTTCCGAATTGAAGTCATAATCAAAGGTTGAAAGTCGACTACCATCGGTTGACACCATTCTGATTTTGATTTGATCATCCTTTGCAATTCGTTCAAATAGGACCCCGGTTATATGGGCGCGTTTATCATCCGAAGCACCGCTGATCATGGCGCTTTTTTCAATCATCCGCTTCAGAAAAGAAGACTCCATTTCAAAAAGCTCAATTTCATCCACATGCGGATTCTCGGGAAATTCTTCAGGATCCATACCCACGATATGGTATTGTACTTCGGCATTCCCGATTTCAATCCATTTGTTTTCGACTTCATTTATTTCGATTTCATCTTTTGGAAACTCCCTGACAATTTCATACATTTTGCGGGCACTGATGGCGATACCGCCTGACTTATCCACCACGGCTGGATAGCTTCCTTCGATACCGGTTTCAAGGTCAGTTGCCATCAACGTAATGCCCTGATCTGTGGTTGTTAGCAGCGCATTTTCGGTTATGGCCAGGTTACTTTTTCGACTGGTTAGACCTTGAATTTTAGAAAGAACAGACAGGATATCACCTTTTTTAATTGTAATCTTCATAAGTATTTCCTACTTTAATATAAGAATAAGTAATAATAAGGCTTGTTGATAAATATAATAAGTTCTTAATTAATTAATATTATTATTATTTTAGTTAATATCCTTTGACAATAACGGCTTGATAGGCTGTCTAAAACAAGGCTGTTTTTAACACCTGTTTCAATATTGTTCATAAATAGATAATTATGAACAATTTATCAATACCCAATACAACATATTGTGTATAAATATAAAACTATTATATACATATAGCTGGAATAGCCAAGCGAAACAAGATGAAATTTTTTGCTGATTTTCACGTACATTCAAAATATTCCAGAGCAACAGCTAAGAACCTTGATTTGGAAAATCTGTATATTGCTGGCCAGCTAAAAGGCATCACCGTCTTGGGTACTGGTGATGTGACCCATCCGGCTTGGTTTTCAGAAATAAAGGAGAAATTGGTTCCAGCAGAACCGGGTTTATTCAAATTAAACCCGGATATCGCTAAGACAGTTGATCAACACATACCACCTATCTGTCGGAGCCGTTTGCGCTTTATATTGGTTACCGAAATCAGTAATATTTATAAAAAGCAGGATAAAACCCGCAAGAATCATAATCTCGTATTTTTTTCTTCTTTTGAGTCGGTAGAAAAATTCAATCAGACGCTTGATAAAATTGGTAATATTCATTCGGATGGCAGGCCGATTTTGGGATTAGATGCCAAACATCTACTGGAAATAAGCCTGGAAACATCCCCAAAAAATTTTTTAGTGCCAGCGCATATCTGGACACCCTGGTTTTCCATGTTGGGTTCCAAATCTGGATTTGATACCATCGAAGCTTGCTTCGAGGAACTGACACCCCATATTTTTGCTGTAGAAACAGGTCTTTCGTCGGATCCGCAAATGAATTGGCGGGTTAAAAATCTGGATGGACTCACATTAATATCCAACTCCGATGCCCATTCTCCGCTAAAAGTAGGCCGCGAGGCCAATATTTTTAACACCGATTTGAGTTATGGCGCCATAAAGAAGGCTATTAAAACCGGAGACCCACAAGAGTTCTGTGGCACCATCGAGTTTTTTCCCGAGGAAGGTAAATACCATTTTGACGGACATCGCAAATGCAACTATCGTTCTGGGCCCCGGGAAACAATTCAAAAAGATGGTCGCTGCCCGGTGTGTCAGAAACCCATGACTCTGGGAGTGCTTTATCGGGTTGAAGAATTGGCCGATCGCCCCGAGGGACAGCGGCCTGAAAAAAACCACCCTTTTTATCATAGCATTCCATTGATAGACATCTTATCCGAATTATTGGGGGTCGGACCCAATTCCAAAAAAGTTCAGCGGGCATATCATGATCTCCTGCAGAGCTTAGGATCAGAGTTTGATATATTGCATCAATTGCCGGTCGAAAAATTAAATCAGACAGATATTCCCTTACTGGCCGACGCGATTAAGCGCATTCGCGCAAGCAAAATTCATATCGATGCTGGGTTTGATGGCCAATTTGGAACCATCCGTTTGTTTTCTCGCCAGGAAAGGGAGAAATTGAGTGCCCAAAAGAGATTGTTCGCGGTACAACCTGCAGCAATGGTGCCTCAGAAACGCCAAAAAAGGATTCCAAAAACTAAACGTGCAGCACCTCAAAAACAGTCTTTAGAAAAGACAGATTCCACCAGACCGCTCGTTCTGAATCAAAGCCAAAGCAAAGTAGTTCACCATCCAGGTGGTGCAAATATTATTGTGGCCGGACCCGGCACTGGTAAAACCTTTACCCTGACGCATCGAATCGCTCATCTAATAAAAAAAAGACAAGTTGCAGCCGCAAATATTCTGGGCCTGACATTTACGAACCAGGCCGCCGGAGAAATGCTCGTTCGTCTGAGACGGTTATTACCACAAGAAATGGAACTGCCGTTGGTGACGACGTTTCATTCTTTTTGTTTGAGAAGCATACAAACCGGGGATCAACACCAAATCCCAGCCGTAATTGACGACAGAGAGCAATTGGAAATCATCAAAGACGCCAAAACCATGGCAAGGGATTCTGGTGTGGATGTGTCCTTGCGTCATGAACAGTTGGCGGATGCCATTCGTTATATCAAACAGGAGTACCAAGCGGATGCCGACAAATTGGACCAGCTTACATCCGCTGAAAAAAAGTCTGTTAATGCTATCTACCAATGCTATCAACAGATTTTGAAAATCCTTGGATTAGTGGATTTTGAGGACTTGATCGGTGATGTGGTCCGGCTTTTTGAAAACGATCTTACAGTACGCACCGCCATTCAAAAGCAATATCCATATGTTTTTGTTGATGAATATCAGGATATCAATACAGGACAGTATCGCTTGCTCAAAAAACTGGCGCAGCCGGAGACAGAAATATGTGTCATTGGTGATCCAGATCAATCGATTTATGGGTTCCGGGGATCACATGTGCACTATTTTCATCGGTTTCATGAAGATTATCCCGGCGCTGAGCGCATCCAGTTGCACCAAAACTACCGCTCGACCCAAACAATTTTGAATGTTGCCCAGCAGATGATTCAAAAGACACCGGACCGGATACCGAGGCAGCAACTTTATTCAGAAAATCAGGGGACCCAAAAAGTAGGTATTCTCGCTTGTAAAAACGATAAACATGAGGCTGTAACCATTGGCAAGATGATCGAGTCGATGGTTGGCGGGGTGGGGTTTTACTCCATTGATTTTGGAAAAACCAGTGCAACAGAATCAGAGACGGAGCGATCCTTTTCAGATTTTGTAATTCTATATCGAACAGCCCAACAATCCCAAGTGATTGCTGAAATGCTATCTTCAGCTGGGATTCCGATTCAGGTTGCCATTAAAAAAAATAGGCAATATTGTCCCCGGGTGCTGGCGACGATATCATTTTTAAGAATGCTTTCAAGTAAAGGATCCTATGGTGACCTCCACCGTATTTTACCTTACTTGCAAACCGGCATCGGTAAAAAATCCTTTGATTCCTGGAAATTTTGGGCTTACCAGAATAGGCAAAATGTTTATGAGGCCTTAAATAGTCTGCTAACCTATCCCATTGCGACTTTATCCAAAAGAAGTCAAACGAAATTGGCAGCCATGGCAAAGGCGTTGGCAACGGTTCAATCCCAAATTTCTGCCAAAGACCCTGGCAAAACAATCAACACCATATTAGAACAGACGTCTTTGGGTATATCGGTAAAAGATGATCCCCAAAAACAGCAGCAACTGGAAGAGTTAAAACAGAAAACGTATGGTTTTGATGGCGATCTACCGACATTTCTAAACAGATTGGCATTGCAAACAGAAACAGACCAGTACGATTCCCGCGTGGAAAAGGTCAGTTTAATGACCATGCACGCCTCCAAAGGGCTGGAATTTCCTGTAGTTTTTATAACAGGTTGTGAAAATGGTTTGATTCCATTTATTCCCAAGGAAAATAAATACCAGGATATTCAGGAGGAACGACGCTTGTTCTACGTGGCCATGACCCGGGCCAAACAAGAACTCTATTTAAGCCATGTAAAAAAACGAAAAGTCCATGGCAAGATTGGGATTCAATCCATTTCACCCTTTGTGACCGATGTGGAACAGAAACTACAACAGATGAACCAGACATCAGACAATAAAACCATGCGTCATCGCCAAACCCAGTTGGCTTTATTCTCAGATTAACTCGGATATGGTTTATTTATTTAAAAAAATCAGATGGTTACTTTTGGTTTTGATTGTTGGTTTTTTAGCGGCGATACCAGAGCCAGCCCTGGCCGATATATTCATGTATATCGATAGTGAAGGCGTACTCCATTTTACCAATGCTCCCACATCATCCCAGTACAAATTATATATCAAGGAACGTCCCAAACCATCGCTAGCCACCAAAGTATATGATCCCATCATCAAGGAGGCATCCTTACGGTATGGTTTATCTTTTCAATTGATAAAAGCCATAATCAGAGTTGAATCAAATTTTAATGCCAAAGCGGTATCTCGCAAAGGCGCCCTGGGATTGATGCAGGTAATGCCGTATAATTTAAAATCGTTATATATTAGCGACCCTTTTGATCCCAAAGAAAACATCATGGGGGGCGCCCGATATTTTAAAGCGATGATAGATCGTTTTAATGGTAAACTGCCTTTGGCGCTGGCCGCCTATAATGCGGGCCCCAGTATGGTTGAAAAATACAAAGCGATTCCACCGATCGAGGAAACCCGCAACTATGTCAAAAAAGTGATGGAATTTTTCTATTTATATAAAAAGAGCTCATGAACAACCAAAATGAAAACCGGATAGGGTATTTATTGGTGGCGCTGGCCGCCATTTTATTTGCAATCTCGGGCGCCTGTGCCAAAGCGTTATTTAATGCAGGCATTACAGCCTACCAATTGATTCAACTCAGAACGACATTGGCGTTCGTGGGCTTGATTGTGTGGCTGGCCATCAGATATCCTCGACAGCTTAAAATATCACTCACCGATTTACCCTATTTTATCTGCCTCGGATTTTTTGGAATCGGAGCAGCCCAGTTTTTCTATTTATTTGCCATCAGCAAGATCAATGTGGCCGCTGCCATACTGCTACATTATACAGGTCCTGTCTTTGTGGCTCTGTATTCCGCTCTTATCCAACAGCAACGGATGGGCTCAAAAGCCCTGGTTGCCATCGTGGGGACGCTGGTGGGCAGCTATCTGGTTGTGGGTGCCTATGATCTTGAGATGCTTGCGCTGAATCGTGTAGGTATTATTGGTGGAATTTTGGCAGCGGTGGCTTTTGCAGCCTATTCGCTTCTCAGTGCCTATGGCATGAAAAAATACACACCCTGGACGGTTGTACTATATGGCATGCTGTTTGCGGCCCTGATTTGGCATGTATTGTTTCCGCCCATGGGAGCCTTTCGCCAGGCGTATACACTGAAACAGTGGTCTTGGATACTGTTTATTGGTCTGGGTGGAACGATCGTGCCCTTTGGCCTCTATTTTGAAGGCATTAAGCGTATTAAACCGACCCATGCCAGTATCACTGCAACGCTGGAGCCCATTGCCGCCGGGGTCATTGCGGCTATTTTTTTAGGTGAGTTGATGGCACCGCTGCAGATCTTTGGTGGCGTGGTGGTGGTGGCTTCCATCGTATGGTTGCAAATAACGCATGCTTGAGATGCCGTAAAAGAAAAAATCTGTGCTGCATACCTTTCGATTTATTATTCGGAGCCTCGTGCAAACAATAGAAACAAGGCTCTTTTGTTATTTAGTAACTGGGCAAACCGACAAAACAGGACAGGGACCCTGGCGCACAATTCGGTCGGTTGTGGATCCTGTCAACAACGCTTCAATGAGGTTGCGCCCCCGAATTCCCAGAATTATCAGGTCAATCGAATTCAATAGCGCATATTTTATAATTTCCTCGTAGGGCCTGCCTGCCAAAAGACTCGTTTTGGGCTGACACCATATGGCCGATTCATCTGGTATCTTTTGGGCTAGTTTTTCATTTAAACGATCATATAGGGCTCCTTCCGTTGAATTACCGGAGGCTGCACTGGTTTTTAATATATCTTTGTAAATGGGGGTTTCGATAACATGGATTAGATGTAATTCTGATTCAAAATCTTGGGCCAGACTGAGACCGTATTGAAAGGCCAGATTAGAAAAGCTCGAAAAATCACATCCCACCAGTATTCTTTTGAATGACATGGCTGTTTTACCCTTTAAAATATCAGTGCCTTCCGTACTCCGGACGATTAATAAAGGACAAGCGAGCGTTCTCATCAAGCGTTCGGTAACCGATCCTAAAAAAACCCGTTTGAGACCACTGCGGCCGTGGGTTGCGGCAACCACGAGGTCTATCTGGTGCCCAGCCACAAATTTTGAAATTTCGTCTGGCGGATGACCAGCCGTGACCAGGGGTATCCACTCGAGCTGCTGATCTTGCATGATTTGCTCGAGTTGTTCATGGGTATAGCTTATGGACTTATTTTGAAGTTCTAGGGGTGCGAAAATGATGTCACCATAAGCGGCGGTCGTGCTGAGGTCTACAATATGGCAGAGATATAGATTGGCATTGAATTCCCTGGCCAAAGCCACTCCCGAAGAAATGGCTACCCCGGATAGATCGGATAAGTCGGTAGCACACAAGATGTTGTTAAAGTTGATTTTCATGATAGGCCACCTCTTTTTTGGATGCAAAATGCATTTTGAAATGAGAGAAAAACTATCAGGACAGGGAGAGCGGAATTGAGCCGTACAAAGAAGAGTTCATCAATAGCAAGAGGTGCTGTGGATTCGCTTTCGATCGAGTTGTGCTTCGTTACAATTGGCGTGTTATGTTAAATAACATATCCATTTTCGGATCAGATGTCCATATAATTTATGGAGGTTAAATATTGAGATCCGATTCGATTCGGCTTCCTGCGGATATGATGGCGGGGTCGTCTCCATCATGTCGTATGGTCACATTACCGGAGATGATAACATCTTTTTCAAAAAATATGTTTCCGTGGATGGTCAAAGATTGGCAATTCGCCAAACTCGGTATCCATTGAAATCTTTGATTAAATGCATCCAAATGACCATAATATTGAACATCGAGGGTGATATGCGGTGCCGGCATTTGACGTTCAGGATTCAGGATAAGCTCATAATTATCCGTTAAATGGTAACAATCGGATCGGATAGCTAAAAGCTCGGGGCATTTTTTTACCGGCATAAATCGGTCAACACCCACCTGAACCGCGCTGGCCCCCGGAAACAATGCAATGGCGGCACCCATGGCAGATTCGATCTGGAAAACAGCCGGGCTGTCTGCCAATCTGGGATTCACGGTTTTGGGGTTGACGATCATGGGTAGATATAGGGCCCCCTTTTCCTCAAAAAGGGCTTGCAGATAGGTGAGATTGACCCACAGACTATTGGTGTTGAAATATCGATAGCGCTCGATGTCCTGAAAGGCGGCGATTTCATCTTCGGGACACTGGGCGATTTCCCGCAATACGAGGTTTCCATTTTTGTGCCGCGCCAGGTGGCCGCCTTTCAGATCTGCGGGCGTTCTTTGGGCCACTTCCATCATAAATGGAAAGTTATGATCCGCAAAATAACCCAAAAGCCTTTTGTCCAAGGAGGCGCCCAAGTTATCGGAATTGGCGATAAAGGCGTATTTTATACCCTTCTTAAGCAAGCGATTTAGTAATCCAGATGCATATAGGGCAGCATAGACATCGCCGTGACCGGGTGGATTCCATTCCAGATTGGGATCCTCCGGCCAGTCGACCGGATCGAGATTTTTTGTTAGCACCTTGGGGAACTTATTTTGAATAAAGAATGCCGGCTGCAGTTTGGTTGCAGCTGCCGATACAGCCGCCACTGTATCGGAATGGGTATTGAAACTGTTCATAAACGCCAGCTGCGAGCCCCGGTGTTCAGCCTGCTTCAGTTTGATATCCAGAAAGGTTTGTTCGGCTTTAACCGGAATCAGGGACTTTGCTTTGGTAAGCCCCATGCTGGTGCCCAAGCCGCCGTTTAATACAATCGCCACGGCTTTTGACATGGCTGCCTGCCCCGCAGCAGTATAGGCTTCCAGGCTTGCTGCATCCAAAATGTCATCCGGGGTGAGCGGTTGGATGTCCGTATCGGAAATCAGACCGGATTCGCCGGCGGCCAGTTGTCGGTAATAATGCGAAAAGGTATCAATTACCGTTGGCGGCAGCTCATCACGTTCCATTTTTAACACAAATGCACTTAATGCCTTGGTCATAATCAAGTCAAAGTTTTAACGATTTTATTAGCAGACGGGAACAACCCACCCCATCGGATCCTCTGCTTTGCCATACTGGATATCCTGAATGGCATCAAATAGCCGCTGAGCCACCGGACCCACATTCCCATCGCCAACAGTAATAATTTTATCACCATATTTAAGTTCGCCCACCGGAGAAACAACGGCGGCCGTTCCGGATCCGAAAATTTCGGTCAGCTTGCCCGAAGTTTGGGCCTGCATGACTTCATCGATACTGATTTTTCTTTCGCTTACCGTCATGCCCCAGTGCTGAGCCAGTTGAATTACTGAGTTTCGGGTAATCCCGGGAAGAATACTGCCAGTGAGCATGGGAGTCACAATCTCGTTATCGATTACGAAAAAGATGTTCATGGAACCGACTTCTTCGATATATTTTTGCTCGACGCCGTCCAGCCAGAGAACCTGGGTATATCCTTCTTCATGGGCTTTGTCACCGGCCAGCAGGCTGGCGGCATAATTCCCCGGTGTTTTGGCCTCACCCACACCGCCGCGGACCGCACGAACATGATCTTTGGATACCAGGATTTTAATGGGATTGAACCCTTCGGGATAATAAGCGCCCACAGGGGATAGGATAATGAAGAAACGGTAAGTAAACGAGGCGCGTACACCCAAAAAGGGATCGGTGGCCACGATGGTCGGACGAATATATAAACTCGTTCCGGGTTCGCTAGGTACCCAATCTTTTTCAAGCGTCAGCAATTGTTTTAGTGCTTCTAAAGCAAAGGCTTCATCGTGTCCGGGAATACAAAGGAGCTGGGAAGAACGGTTCATGCGTTTAAAGTTGTCTAGCGGTCTAAAAAGTTGGATGCCGCCCGCATCGGTCCGGTAGGCTTTCAATCCTTCAAATACACCCTGACCATAATGCAAAACCATGGTGGACGGATCCATGGCAATCGATTCATAGGGTTCTATCCTGGGATTGTGCCAGCCTTTTTCAGGATTGTAATCCAGATTGAACATGTGATCGGTGAATATGGTTCCGAAGCCGAGATTGGTTTCGTCAGGCTTGGGTTTGAGGGTTTGGGCTTGGGTGCTGGTTAGTTGCATCATCTCCTCCTTCGTTCAAATAGGTCCTTTTTGTGATTTTTGTTATTATCTAGCGTGTGCGGCATACATCGCTGCTTATGACACGACAATTTCAGAGTTTACATCTATCAGTTCCTGTAGATCGATTTCAGATTCTTGGACCAACGTGGGGGAGAAAAGATGCCCACCGGTCACCTGTCCTTGCTGGTCAGCAAGAATTATTTTAGCGGCAACCTGGGGTTTTTCTTCATTCCAGTTTACATGGCCCATACAGGATATCACTTCGGTGGCTTTCTTCTCGATATGGGTTACATAAACTTGCTGCTTTAGATCATATACACCAATCGTGGCCGAAGCTACAATCCCTATAACCTTAAACCTGGCAATTTGGATCGATTGGTTCAGACAAAGGGCTTTAATATAGGCAATCAGATCGGAATCAATGGGGATGGATTCAAAAAAAAGCCTTCCGGTTCGATAGGATTGCACGTTGATGTCTCCAGTTGAGAGAAGCCGTTCTTCGAGTTATATTCACATAGCACACATTTGCTATTAATCAAGCAGATTGTCTACTTTAGGACCTAGCCGGTTATTACTTTCTGTTGTGAATTTAGGGTGAAAAATATTAGCGGATTGGGGAAAGAGTCGATATATTGAAACGTCAACGGCCAGAACCGGCATTAAAAACCTATCTACTTTTTTTATTTGACAAAAAATCATCTCTGGGTATAGTAAATGATGTCAATATGTACTCGGGATTTTTCAATCTTCGGGCCATTTCTTAACGCGCACAGCTATAATTAGCAGACGCTTACTTTCTAATCCTTATTACAGAGCAGCTGTTTTTAAACCATATGGGAAATTTATTTTCCTAATAGGTTTAATCCTATTCACGTCATAAAAACGTGACTCATTTTTTGTTCCTGAATTGCGGTATCTAAAAAAGGAGGTTACTATGAGGATGATTAACGCAGCAAAGATCTTTTTTGTTTTCTTGTCCCTGACGCTAATGCTTCTGGCTGTACCCATGCAGGATGTGCAGGCGGCCGACAAGCTCGGCTGGGTCGGTCCGGTTTATACGGAGCTGGCCGAAAGTCTGGAGAGAGGATTTAAAGCATATTACAAAAAGACCTACGGCAAGGATGTAGAAATCACGTTTGTGAAGCCGGGTGGCTGGCCGGTTTGTCTTGATAAAGTAAGGCTGTGGGGCGGTAAGCCGGATGCCGACATTTTTTTAGGTGCCGGTGCTCCGGCGCATGAGATTGCCAAGAAGGAAGGTTTGATCGTACCTTACAGGCCCAAGGATTGGGATATGGTACCCGCTAAATGGGGCGGCATGAAGGTAAAGGATCAGGATGATTACTGGACCTGTTTTGCACCCTGGATTGTCACCAATCTTTACAACGAAAAAGTTTTGAAAAAACTGAGACTGCCGCCACCAAAAACCTGGGGAGACCTATTGAATCCCATATACCGGGGAAACATCGTACATACGCTGCCGTATGCTTCCGGTACCATGCATGAAGCCATTGAAATTCTTATTCAGGGCTTTGGTGAGAAGGAAGCCTGGAGATACCTAAGGCTTTTGGCCGCTCAATTGGCCCGTTTTTCCACCGGCAGCACCGATACGACCCAGCTCACTGCTCGCGGCGAAGCCCCCATTGGAATCGCCCAACCGCAAATGAATGCCATGGCCGCACGCAAGGACGGCTATCCCGTACGTGATTTGTTGCCGGAAAAAACCATTCTGGTTCCGGAAGCGGTGGCCTTGTTAAAAGGTGCACCTAATGAAAAAATGGGAAAGATTTTTCTGGACTGGCTTTTCAGTATGGACGGGCAAAAATCTGTCTTGAACGGGCGCTATTTTGCGGCCAGAACGGATATCAAGTTTTCCGTGTGGGAGAAGGAAGGCGTCGAAATGGCCAAACACGCCAAGAAAGCTTTGGGTGTTGATTCATTTTGGGATCTAAAAGTCGGTTTCATCGAATACGATCTGGATCTGGCGGCTTCAAGATGGGATGAGGTCAATAAAAAATATGAATATGAAATCTATCGAAAGTGGGGCAAACTAAAAAGCAGCCTGTTCCTGATAGAAGAAGTCGAGGAAGAAATAAATGCAGCCAAGGCGGAGAACATGAATGTAACCAAAGCCGAGGCCAAAATAAAAGAAGCAAGAAAGCTCTTTGAATATGAGGGTAAGTACGCAGCCGCAAGATTGGCTGCCGCAAAGGCACGCGCTTTGCTGGTCTCTCCGTAAGGGTTAATTAGACCCAAGTACTTAATCCGATATATCTGTGTGGGCAAACATGGTTTTGTCCACGCAGATTTTTGTTGATACCTAAGGATGTGATATGTTTCGCGGCCATACCTACCTAGCGGCATTCCTGTGGCTGGTGATTGCCTTTCTTGTGATTTACCCTTTGTCTATTCTGGTGGCGGAGAGCTTCAAGATTTCCGGAACAGATGCCTGGGGTCTGGGCAACTATTTTGAATTCTTCCAGGACACCTACTACTTAAAGTGTTTTGGAAACACCCTGCTACTCAGTACTTTATTGTTGATAACGACCACCGTGTTCGGGGTGCCTCTAGCTTATATTCTTGCTCGCTACCGGCATTGGGGCAAGACCGTATTTACGGCTCTGATTCTGTTACCCATTGTGCTGCCTGCCTTTGCCGGCGTCTTTGCATTCATCATTTTCTTTGGGAAATACGGCACGCTTAATCTGCTCCTGATGGAGATAGGGCTGGTTAAGGAACCGATCAATTTTATTTATGGGTTGCACGGGCTGGTATTCATCCAATCGCTGCACATGCTGCCCTTTATCGTTTTGGGTCTATCAGCAGGCTTCACCAATATCGATCCCTCCTTTGAAGAAGCCGCCGAAGTAGAAGGGGCCGGCGGAATTCGCCGGTTTTTCACCATATCCCTGCCGCTGTGTACGCCCAGTTATCTAGCTGGTGCCGTCCTGGTATTTTTATGGCCTTTCACAGACTGGCTGACACCCCTTATTTTGGGACAGGTGGATATCCTGCCCTCGGTGTCGTATATCAACATTGCCTATCATTTTACCGATATACACCGCAAATATATGGGCATCGTGGCGGTGATGGTGTCGTCCCTTGTCTGCATCACCCTCTTTCTGTTTGCCCGCTGGTGGGTTGAAAAGCGCAAGTATACCGGTCTTTCCAAGGGCACGACGTCAGAGGGCCGGGTGATCAACCCGGGCCCAGTCATAAAGGTATGCGCCTATGTATACATGATTTTTATCGCCATACTGGTCTTGCTGATTCCCATTGTTTTAGGATTGGCCGCTTTTTCCAGAAGATGGGTTTTTGAGGCGTTTCCCAGTTATTGGACGCTTGAAAATTTCAGGGTAATTCTGCTGCAAAGTCCGGATATGATAAAAAACTCCTTCCTCTTCAGTGGTATCGCCCTGATTCTTGGGGTTTCATTTGGGCTTCCCGTAGCCTATATCATTGTCAGAACCCGTGTTCGGGGCAAAGATGCCCTGGATTTCGTGATTACCCTGATGCTGGCCTTTCCGGGTATTGCCATTGGTGTTAGTTATCTTTTGGCGTTCTGGGACAAGATCCCCCTTGCCACCTATTGGATCATCATGCCCTTGGCCCTGTTTGCAAGACGCCTGCCCTATTTTTTGCGGATGGCACACTCCTCCTATTTACAGCTGGACCCATCACTCGAAGAGGCTTCCGAAGTTTCAGGGGCCGGTAAAGTCCGCACTTTTTTTAAAATTTCGCTACCCTTGCTGCTAAAAGGCGTTATGGTGGGCGTGGTGATGTTTTTCATTATGGCGTTCCAGGAGATCTCGACGGCGGTATTTCTTTATCGGGGGGGGTGGGAGACCCTGCCCATCGGTATCTATTTGAACTGGCATCGCGGCATGGAGTTTGGCATTGCGGCCGCCATGGCCTTTTTAATGATTGTGATCACATTCATCCTTCTCCTGATCATATCAAAAATCAGCGGGGGCGTCCTAAAGGCGGCCTGGGGTGCCGCAGACTAAATGGATTTGTATCCAGGAAGAGTGCGCCTGTGAATACTTGTGCAGATTGAGTAAAACCCGAAGGAGACAGACTTCATGGCCTTTATAGAAATCAAAAGCCTGTTCAAGCGTTATAAAAAAGTCGTGGCGGTGAATCGTATCGTGCTTGATATCGAAAAAGGAGAAATGCTGACGCTGCTGGGACCCAGCGGTTGTGGCAAGACGACCACATTGCGTTGTATTGCCGGATTGGAGAAACCTGAGGAAGGCGACATCGTCATCGACGGAAAGCCCCTGCTATCAAAAGGCTTTGTGCAACCGTCCAAAAGAGGTATCGGCATGGTGTTCCAAAACTATGCGGTCTGGCCGCACATGAAGGTCTATAATAATGTGGCCTATGGCTTGAAACTTTTGAAAATCTCGAAAAAAGAGATACGCGATAAGACGCATAACGTACTGGAATTGGTGGGTTTAGGTGGTCTGGAAGACAGATACCCCTCACAACTGAGCGGGGGGCAGCAGCAACGGGTGGCTCTGGCCCGAGCCCTGGTAAGAAATCCAAAGGTCCTGCTGTTGGACGAGCCCTTGAGCAACCTGGATGCCAAGCTCAGGGAAGAGCTGCGTTTTGAAATCAAAAGCTTGGTCAGACGCATGGGTATTACAGCGGTGTATGTCACCCACGATCAGGCCGAAGCTATGGTGATTTCGGACCGAATTGCGGTCATGAAATCAGGCAACGTGGTTCAGATCGGTTCGGCAAAAGAAATATACGAACAGCCTGCGGATCGATTTGTGGCCGATTTTATCGGCACCATGAACTTTATTTCCGGAGAAATCACCCAGGTATTTCAGGATAAAGGGCAGGTCTCTGTCCGAACTGAATTCAGCGAGAACCTGTTGTGTATGATATCACATGCAGGGGAAACAAAAGTTGGAGATAAAGCCTATGCCTCCATACGCCCCGAGGATGTGGAAGTATTTGCAGAACCGCCCCAGGAGAGTCAAAACGTGTTCAAGGGCATCATCGCCAATAAGGCCTATCTGGGTAACTTTCTGTACCTCTTTGTAAATGTGAACGATACAAAGATACGTGTACAGATATCGCAATACCTGCCCCAGGAAGAAGGACAGGAAATCTACCTGTTTTTGAATCCCCAAAAATGTAAACTCTTATTTTAAATTTGAATTCCCAGTTGCTTGCAGCGCGGGATGAATTCAAATTTATTTATTCATCAAGTATTTGGTGAACACGATCCGGACGGTTGGATATGATGGCATCAACCCCCATCTGGATCATATGTTTGATGGCCTTTTCAGAATCCGGTGTCCAAACAGCGACACACAATCCCAAGCGATGTGCTTCCTGGACTTGCTTTGCCTTTATTTGGGTGTGCTTGGGGGCCCACCAGCGTCCGCCGGCTGATACGATCGTCCGGGGTATCGAGCCATCGTAATCACCAATATTAAAACTGGCGGTCCAATCTGAATCCCAGGGATTCATGAAGCTGGCTGATTTAAATTGCTTGGTGTCCGAAGTGAGATAGACTGTTGGGATGAATGGGGCTAGCTTTTGAATATGAATAAGCGAGCGCCAATCAAAAGATAGGATATTTACCCGCTTCATGAAATGCTGATCTTTTATTAGGGCAACAATGTGTTCGGCAACGGTTTCCGGCGACGGTGTTATGTCCGGGCTTTCCGGCGTGGTTTTGATTTCGATCCATAATTCAACGACGGCATTATCTGAGTCTTTAATCAGCTGAATAACGTCACGCAGCAAGGGAATCGGTTCGCCGTCCGAAGGGATCTGCACTGGGTATCTGGATGCATACCGGGTACCGGGTTTTAGACGGCCCACATCAAATGCCCGCAGCTGCTTAACGGTCATATCTATTATCGGCCGAATGGCTTGTGGCGGCAACCACGATCCATCCGATCTCCTGGTTATTTCTGGTTTCAGGTTAAAATCATGGTGAACCACCAACACATTGTCAGCCGTCATCAGAACATCCAGTTCGATGGCATCCACGCCCAGTTCCAATGCCCTGACAAAACCGCTCAAGGTATTTTCAGGCTTGAGACCGGCGGCACCGCGATGACCCACGACCCAAACCGGAGTTGAGTCAACACTCCCGAGTTTACGGCAACAAGGGTCGGCATGGGCTGTAAGGGAAAGGGCCCCACAAAAAACCGACATACCCAGGAGAAGCCACATTACACCAAATATGTACAGAGGCTTAAAAAATGTTCTTTGTCTTAGACGCACAAGTATTACCGCCATGGTTCTCCGACTCTTTTTCTTTGATTAACGAATAAATATGACTCATTAAGTTATTTACAAAAAAAGGAGAGAAATCATCTAATATTTTCCATCTGTTATATGATTATATTTCTTGACAGCATAATCTCATAATTGTATGCGTTTAACGTTAAACTTGGCTTTGAAAAGACTGAGTTGAGCGATTTGTTCCGAAAAAATATACTGCAAGGGTTGATAAATATTAATACGACACTAAAAAAAGTAGCTGAAGCCGCCGGCGTTTCTCACACAACCGTTTCTTTGGTAATCAATAATACCGCTGGTTCCAGGGTAAGTCAAGAAACCCGGGAGCGTGTCCTCGAAGCCATTAAAAGGTTGGACTACAATCCAAATCTGACTGCCAAACGGCTTGCATCAGGCCGAACCAATTCCATCGGTCTATATACTCCATTTGAAATTCCCATTTTCAGAAATTACACCTTCATGGAGATGATTACGGGGATTCAGGACGTCCTCAGCATCAAGGGCCTCGACCTTGTTTTATTCTGCGGCGGTAGAAAATTGTATAGGAATCGGCCGGTTAGCCAGATTGTTAAACAAAATACTGTTGACGGATTGATCATATTCAATTCGCGCTATACCAGCCAGAATTATGTCAACAATTACATCAAAACTCTGAATCAACTAAAGTTTAATTTTGTCGTTCTAAACTATTACTGGGGCCGAGCCAGAATAAAATACGTAGGCGTAGATTACGAAACTGATGCTTATAATGCGGTTAAATATTTGGTTTCACTCGGTCACCGCAAGATCGCACTGATTGCCGGAAATGAGGAGGCTACGGTAAACAAAAGAATTATAAAAGGATACCGGGCTGCACACCGGGAGGGGAAAATCAGGGTTACCAGGGGTTTGATAGAATATGCCGATTATGATTACGATCTTGCATATCAAAAAACACAGAAAATCATTCATTCTCATCCATCCGTAACTTCATTTTTTATCGGAGGATTTGAAATGGCACCGGCCAGCTTGAAGGCCGTAAAAGATGCCGGCCTGAAAGTTCCCGAAGATATTTCGATCTTATGCTATAATGATAACGAGATCATGCCTCTCCTGGAACCCTCCATCACATCCATCCGATGGCCGTACTATGAAATGGGTAAGAAAGGAGCGGAATTACTTCTCGATAATGCCGAAGGTAATCAAAGCGTCTTGTTTGAAACCGAACTAGTGAAAAGGGGATCGACATCAAACGCGCCCTAGATGCTGAAAAAGGAGTTCCGGCCACAAAAGTATTGCTGATTGGCCATCGCGGTGCAGCGGGACTTTATCCTGAAAATACCCTTTCCGGATTTGAGCGGACACTGGATCTCGGTGTTGATGGGATTGAATTGGATGTAATGACAACCGCGGACGGTGTGCTTTGTGTCCATCATGACTATCGGCTTAACCCGGGTACAGCCCGAATTGCAGAAAAACAATGGATCAACGACCGGGAGGACATACCGATCAGAAACTTGACCTTTCAGGCGCTTCAAGCCTATGACGTGGGAAGGTTGAATCAGGATACGAAATATGCCCGTAAATACCCGGATCAGTGCGCAATTGATGGAGAGAAAATTCCGGCTTTGCAAGAGGTGATCGCGCTGTTAAAAGAAAGGGACAATCAGCACGCGAAAATGTGGATTGAGATCAAAGTTTCACCCGAACAACCGGAGATGACGCCCCCGGCGGAAATGGTAGTGAAACGGGTATTGAAAACACTCCACAATGAAAACTTTGAGGATAGGACAATCGTGCTTTCGTTCAACTGGAGTGTGCTGGCCCTGATAAAAAAAACGGCGCCTCGGATGCCAAGGGCATACCTTTCTGTAACCGCTAAATGGCTGGACAACATTAAGCTGGGGCAACCCGGACCCTCTCCATGGACGGCCGGAATTAATATTGATGACTATCATGGGTCGATTCCGCATGGCATTCACGCGGCGGGGGGCAAAATCTGGGGTGCCTGGTATAAACAGCTTACGGCAAAAGAGGTCCAAACGGCACATAATTTAGGACTGAAGGTTTTTGCATGGTTTGTTGATTCGGCCGGCGATATCAACAAATTTGTACATATGGGTGTGGATGGCATCATCACCAACCGTCCCGACCGTGCGAAACAGAGACTGAGTCGAACCTGAGAATTGACTTCCAATCTCGATTATGGTTAGAGAAATCAAGTTCTCGTTAGAAGAAGAAATGTCATCTAAACACTGACGACGCACTCCCGCCGCCCAGAAAGGAAGATCTAAAAATGATGGTCGAGAAAAGACCGTTGCGGACGATCTTAACCCACTCGATTCTGGTCATAGGCATTATTGTCATCATTTTTCCCATATATATTTCCCTGGTCGCATCAACCCACGAAAGAAAAGACATCGCGACAACTGTGAAACCGTGGTTTGGTGATAACCTCATTGATAATTTCACGACCATCATCAAGACCGGCAAGAAAACGGCTGGCGGCGTTCCGGTTGGGTTTATGATGGTGAACAGTCTAATCATGGCCGTCGGTATCGTCGTTGGTAAAATTGTGATCTCGATAATTTCAGCCTATGCCATTGTCTATTTCCGCTTTCCGTTAAGGATGTTTTTTTTCTGGTTGATTTTTATGACCCTGATGCTTCCTGTGGAGGTACGAATCCTGCCGACCTACAAGGTGGTAGCCGACTTGGGCCTGTTGAACACCTACACTGGCCTAACACTGCCGTTGATTGCTTCAGCGACCGCCACGTTTTTATTTCGTCAGTTTTTCATGACGGTGCCGGACGAAATGATCGAGGCCGCCCGCGTCGATGGAGCCGGTCCGCTACGATTCTTTTTTACCATTCTGCTGCCACTGTCGCGGACCAACATTGCGGCACTGACGGTGATCCTTTTTATCTATGGCTGGAATCAATATTTATGGCCGCTTATGATTACGACTGAGCCTGAAATGTCCACCATCGTCATGCATATCCAGCGCATGACCTTTGTTGCCGATGCCATACCGGAATGGAACCTGACCATGGCCACGGCGATTCTGGCCATGCTCCCGCCCGTGGCAGTGGTTGTCGTTATGCAGCGCCTGTTTGTTAGGGGTTTGGTGGAGACAGAAAAATGATACCAGAAATTAATAATATTCGAAAAGAACTCGTTGAATTAACGCAGGGAATCATAAAAATACCCTCATTTACGGGAGCGGAAGCGGAGCTTGCCCGGGTCGTCCTGAGAAAACTCAAAGAATTCGGCATAGACAATGCTTTTATCGATGGTATTGGTAATGTCGTGGGTGTTATCAAGGGACAAGAAAAGGGTCTGAATATTCTCCTAAATGGACATCTCGATGTCGTTCCGGTTGGCAATCTTCATGATTGGGAACCGTATGATCCTTTTGGCGGTGAGATTGATGGTCAGGGCAACATCCACGGAAGAGGCGCGGCTGATCTAAAAGGGGGGCTTTCTGTTCAATTGTATTTAATGAAATTATTAAAAATGCTTCAAGACAGAGGGGCTTTTTTCAAGGGCAATCTGATTTTTTCCGCGGTCGTACATGAAGAGGCGGCGCAAATGTTCGGCATGGAGTATTTATGCAAGAAGACATTTCCGGCTAAAGGACTCGGCTGTGATCTGGCGATTCTGTGCGAGCCGACCGGTCTCGATCTGGTCTTGGGGCAGCGGGGGAAGGTAGAAATCGTCGTAACAACAAAAGGCCATATGGCGCATTCTTCTACGCCCCAGGCCGGCATCAATGCCCTTGAAAAGATGATGCCGGTCCTCGAGCATATTTTCCAAAAAACGGACCAAAAGAAAAGTCGCCATCCACTGCTAGGCGATAGCTCTATTACGGTAACGAACTTGGTGTGCAAGCCAGGGGATTTGAGCATTATTCCGGATGGATGCGAAATTTCAATAGATCGGAGATATATGCTCGGTGAAACGGTAGAAAACCTTTTGGAAGAGTTTGAACATTTATTCACGGAGATCAAAGAAAAGGATCCCCAGTTTGAGGCCAGTGTTTGTGCCAGAAAATCGGTTGAAAAATCATATACCGGGCATGAAAAGGAGGTTTTTAAACAGCACCCGCCTTGGATTACCGATGAAAATCACCCACTTGTCCTGAAGGCAATTTTAGCGCTAAAAAAAATTGGGCAGACTCCCAAAATCAAATACTGGAAATTTGGCACGGATGGCAGCATGACGGCGGCGCTGATGGGAATTCCGACAATCGGATATTCAGGGACCGAAGAACGCTATGCTCATACACCTGCGGAAATGGTCAATATCGAAATGATGATGCAATCTCTGAAAGGGTACTTTTCCATTATTTCTGAACTGGTTGGTTTAGAAAAGGATCCTTTCGAGAGCAGCGGATAATAGGCGTAGCGGCATTTCTGGGAGATGAGGACAGGAAAAGAAGCAAAACTTAAAAAAAAGAGTTGACAAAAGGACGGCTATGTGAGTTAAATTTTCTCAAGTTTAGCGTTAAACTCATCTGCCCACCAGTATTTGATAATTAATTTTCTCAAAAAAGCAAAAAAATGTGCTAAACGCTATCTGGTTTTAGATTCAAAGGTCACCGTTCCACTCAACCCAAAGTGATGGTGCCGCGAAAATGGTCGAAAACCGTCCCCTGCAAAGCGTCCTAACCCATGGAATCCTGATCCTCGCTATCATCCTCGTTATTTTTCCGATTTACATCGCGTTTGTGGCATCAACGCACAAAACCTATGACACATTGGGCACGGTCCAGGGCTGGTTTGGCAGCGAACTGGTTGAGAATTATACAAGAGTGTTAAAACACGGCAAGGCCGATTCGGTCGATCTCCCGGTAAGCTTGATGATGTGGAACAGTTTTGTGATGTCGATGGGCATCGTCTTTGGTAAGATCTCGATATCCATACTATCTGCCTACGCCATCGTGTATTTCCGCTTTCCGTTCAGAAAGTTCTTTTTTTGGATTATTTTTATGACCCTGATGCTGCCGGTGGAAGTCCGCATCCTGCCGACATACAAGGTGGTGGCCGATTTCGGCCTCCTTAACAGCTATACAGGGCTTATTTTGCCCCTGATTGCTTCGGCCACGGCTACTTTTTTGTTTCGTCAGTTTTTTTTGACCGTGCCGGATGAACTGGCGGAAGCGGCACGAGTAGATGGCGCTGGACCCATTCGTTTCTTCTTAGATATACTGCTACCATTGTCCCGCACCAATATCGCCGCACTTTTCGTCATTCTTTTTATTTATGGCTGGAACCAATATCTCTGGCCGCTCCTGGTCACGACGGATGTTGACATGACCACAATCGTCATGGCAACGAAACAGATGCTGAGCGTCATGGACGGAATTCCCGATTGGAGTAATGTAATGGCCACTGCCGTGCTGGCCTTGCTACCGCCAGTGGCGGTCGTCCTCATCATGCAGCGCCTGTTTGTAAAGGGTTTGGTGGAAACAGAGAAATAATAAAATCGTAGCACGATTTTATGAAACGCTACGTTGTCGCTCCGCTGCGAAAGGCAAAAATCCTTATCCCTGCAGCAAGACTTGTCGGCGAGCTCAAGTCGAGTCGCAGCGGGGAATTCAAATTTAAACAGTGATGGTTTCAAGAACGTTGCCCTGGGATGGCCGCAGCGATGGCCCGCCATGGCTAAACAGTCAGATTTTACCGGTGAATTCGGTCGAAATGAGCGTTTCAACTTCTTGAGTAACCATCAAATCATTCAAGAAAGGAGGATTTCAAATGAAAAAATTATGTCTGTTTTGGATTGCTATTGTGTTGGTGTTTGGTGTGGCGATGGGCAGTGTTCAGGCTGCGACCGAGATCCAGTGGTGGCATGCCATGGGCGGTGTTCTAGGTGAACGGGTCAATGATATTTGCGCAGGTTTCAATGCCAGTCAGGCCAAATTTGTCGTAAAGCCGGTATACAAAGGTAATTATACCGAGACCATGACGGGAGCCGTGGCTGCATTTCGTTCCGGTAAAGGTCCCCATATCGTTCAGGTATTCGAGGTGGGCACGGCGACTATGATGGCGGCCAAAGGTGCTGTTTATCCGGTTCACAAGCTGATGGCGGATTTCGGCGAACCATTTAATGAGAGCCGTTATCTTTCCTCGGTCATCGGATACTATACCACCACCGATGGTAAGCTGCTGTCCATGCCCTTCAATAGTTCCACCCCGGTGGTTTTTTGGAACAAGGAGGCCTTTAAAAAAGTGGGTCTCGACCGTCCGCCCAAGACCTGGGAGGAGGTGGGCGCCTTCAGTAAAAAAATGATCGACGCCGGTGTTGTGGAATACGGTTTTACAACCGGATGGCAGTCCTGGGTGCAGCTTGAAAATTTCAGCGCATGGCACGACATTCCCTTTGCTACCAAGGAAAACGGGTTTGCCGGACTGGATACCGAGTTCGCCCTCAACAGCCCGGCCCATGTCAAACATATCCAACAGTTGGCCGACTGGCAGAAGGATAATATCTTCGTGTACGGTGGCCGCCGGGGTGACGGCAATCCGCTGTTTTCCGAAGGCAAAGCTGCCATGTTGATGAACTCGTCTGCTTATTACGGTGGTCTGCTAAAGGCAGCAAAATTTAATTTCGGTACCAGCAAGCTGCCCTTTTGGTCGGACGTGGAAGGCGCCCCCCGCAACAGTATCATCGGCGGGGCGACCCTCTGGGTGCTCACAGGCAGGGATAAAGCCAGTTACGCCGGCGTTGCCAAGTTTATGACCTATATGTCGGACGTATTTGTTCAGGCCTTCTGGCATCAGAACACCGGCTATGTTCCCATCACCAATGCCGCCTATGAATTGACCAAAGCAACCGGCTATTACGAGAAGAATGAAGGCCGCGATGTGGCCGTCATTCAGATGAGCGGTAAACCGACGGCCAATTCAAAAGGCCTGCGCCTGGGCAGCTTCGTCCAGATCCGCGATATCATTAATGAAGAGCTCGAGGCAATCTGGGGAGGCCAGAAAACCGCCCAGCAGGGTCTCGATGATGCTGCGGTGCGGGGTAATAAGCTGCTTCGCAAATTCGAGCGCGCCAACAAATAACAAGCAGATTGCGTTACGGTACAGAACCGGAGCCGTCGATAAGTTCGACGGTCTCGGTTCGTCTTAATTATTATTTCTTATAGGCATATCAAAATGGAAAAACGCGTTGTATTTAAAAATCGCTGGCTTCCTTACGTACTGGTAACACCCCAGATAGTTATCACCCTGGTTTTTTTTATCTGGCCGGCGAGCCAGGCCCTGATGCAATCGGTTTTGCTCCAGGACCCCTTCGGGCTGCGCACGGAGTTTGTCTGGTTCGATAATTTCATAGAGCTTTTCTCCGACCCGCACTATTTAAGCTCTCTTAAGACAACCTTGATCTTCAGTTCATCCACCGCCTTCCTGGCGCTGTCTTTAGCCTTGCTCCTGGCCGTGATGGCCGATAGCGTAGTAAAAGGGGCAACGGTTTATAAGGCCGCTCTCCTGTGGCCATATGCCGTGGCTCCGGCTGTGGCCGGCGTATTGTGGCTTTTTATGTTTAGCCCCGCCAACGGTATTCTCGCGCTAGCCCTTAAGTCGTTGGGCTACAACTGGAACCATGTCCTTAAGGGGGGACAAGCCATGGTGTTGGTGGTGATCGCCGCGGCCTGGAAGCAGATTGCCTACAATTTTCTTTTTTTTCTGGCCGGTCTGCAAATGATTCCCAAATCTCTCATTGAGGCCGCGGCCATTGATGGTGCTCGTCCGGCCAGGAGGTTTTGGACCATCGTCTTTCCGCTGTTGACGCCCACCACTTTCTTTCTCATCGTGGTCAATGTGGTCTACGCTTTTTTCGAGACATTCGGCATTATCCATGCCGTCACCCAGGGGGGGCCGTACAAGGCGACGGATATTCTGGTCTACAAAGTTTACGCCGACGGCTTCATCGGATTGGATCTGGGCGGATCGGCGGCCCAATCGGTGGTGCTGATGGCGATCGTCGTCACCCTGACCGTCATCCAGTTCCGCTATCTTGAAAGGAGGGTTCAGTACTGATGGTTGAAAATCGTCCTTTTTACACGACTCTAACCCACATCGTACTGATTTTTGGGCTGGTTGTGGTCCTTTTTCCCATATACATCGCGTTTGTGGCCTCAACCCACGAGGTCAGGGATGTACTGTCCACCGTACAGGGCTGGTTCGGTAGCAATATGATCGAAAACTATTCGACCATAATTAAAGCAGGCAAAGCGACAACCGGCGGCATACCGGTCGGCAGGATGATGTTGAACAGTCTGATAATGGCCCTGGGTATCGTTTTCGGCAAGATCTCCATCTCCATCCTTTCGGCCTATGCCATCGTTTATTTTCGCTTTCGTTTCAGAATGTTTTTTTTCTGGATTATTTTTATGACCCTGATGCTGCCGGTGGAGGTCCGTATTTTGCCCACCTATGCTGTGGTGGCTCGCCTGGGTCTTTTAAATACCTATACAGGGTTGACCTTGCCGCTGATCGCCTCTGCAACGGCCACTTTCCTTTTCCGGCAATTTTTCCTCACCGTACCCGACGAACTCACCGAGGCAGCACGCGTGGACGGAGCGGGTCCTATCCGTTTCTTTTTTGATGTGCTGCTGCCCCTGTCGCGAACCAATATTGCTGCATTGTGTGTGATCCTTTTTATTTACGGCTGGAATCAATATCTCTGGCCGCTGATAGTAACTACGGAAAAAGATATGACGACCATTGTCATGGGGATTCAGGCCATGCTCTACGTACCTGATGACATCAATGAATGGAATTTAACCCTGGCGACTACAATTCTAGCCATGGTACCACCGGTGGTTGTCATTTTAGTCCTGCAGCGCCAGTTTGTTAAAGGTTTAATCGAAACTGAAAAGTAGGAGTTTTTATGGCCAACGTAATCTTAAAGGATGTTTACAAATCATTCGGGAAAAATGAAGTCATTCACGGTATTAGCTGTGACATTAAAGATGGTGAGTTCGTTGCCATATTGGGCCCCTCAGGATGCGGCAAATCAACGGCATTGCGTATGATTGCCGGGCTTGAGGTCATAACCAAGGGCGAAATATCGATCAATGGCAATGTTGTAAACGATCTGGAGCCAGCGGATCGCGATATTGCCATGGTTTTCCAGAATTATGCCTTGTACCCTCATATGACTGTATTTAACAACATGGCTTACGGCCTGAAAATACGCAAAATGCCAAAGGCCGAAATTCGGAAAAGGGTTGAAAACGCGGCCAAGATTCTTGAGTTGTCGGATTTCCTGGCTCGCAAACCCAAGGCGCTTTCAGGTGGTCAACGCCAGCGTGTAGCCATGGGCCGCTGTATAGTTCGGGAACCGAAGGTCTTTCTATTTGATGAACCGCTTAGCAATCTCGATGCCAAACTCCGGGTTCAGATGCGCCTTGAGCTCCGCAACCTTCACGAAAACCTGGGGATTACCAGCATCTATGTCACTCACGACCAGGTCGAGGCCATGACCCTCGGAGACCGATTGATAATTCTGGAAGACGGTTATGTGGAACAGATCGGCACACCGCTGGAAGTATATGAATACCCTGCGAGCAAATTTGTCGCCGGTTTCATCGGTTCTCCGGCCATGAATTTTTTTGATGCCAGGTTGAGCGATGACGGAACGAAAATCGAGTACCATGGTAACATCCACTTACCACTTGAAAATGGATCCGTTCCAAGCGATGGCGGCAAAAAAATTATCATGGGAATTAGACCGGAACACTTCGAGCTCGTAGAGGAAGGGACTGGTTCGATGCACATAAAAGTGGATCATGTAGAAACCCTCGGTGCCGACACATTGGTTCACGGGCACTTGGATGAAGAACATTCATTGGTAACCGTTCGCCTTCCTGATATTCATCATTTCAAAAAAGACACGCTATTATCACTTACCGTTCCCCTCAAAAAAATACATTTGTTCGACATAGAAAGCGGTAAGCGTATTGGGAAATAATTCGCGTTAATCCTGAACACCTTGAGTAACAGGGCTGGTTAGAAAGAACCCCGTCCCTTGAAAAACATTACGGCTACCAAAACACGTTAGACAAGAATTTTTTCCCCGGGAAGACAACTGCAATCTGAATGCGTTTGGCTGCTTGAGTTTATTGTTAAACGCCTTCCGGAGAAAATATAAACAGAAAGGATTAGGCCATGGCAGAGGGATCAGGATTTGGGAAAACGATATTTGTCGGCGATCAATTCGTATTGCGGGGTGTACCTGCAATTGTGTCCTCCCTTTCCTTTATGACGATAGCGAAGGTGGAAAGGATTGACGGAGAGGGTTGGGTACTGGAGGACAACCGAATGGAGGTACCAGGTTACAAAGCCAAGAAAAAAGAGCAACAGGTCGACTCAATCAACCGGATTCTGGAAGTAATGGATATAGATGTAAAAGAGACACCCATTAAGATTACCTATGGCGGCGATCTGCTGGCAGGAAGCGGGGTGGGAGCCAGCGCCGCCAGTTGTGTCTCCCTGGCCCGGGCTATCGACGCTGAATTCAATCTGGGGTACTCTCTAGAGCAGATCAATCATGTGGGTTGGGAAGGAGAATTTGCCTATCACGGAACTCCCAGTGGTGTCGATAACACCGCATCCACTTATGGCGGAATTTTGTTCTATCAGGTTCAAAATGATCAAAAGAGTTTTGAGAGACTTGAAATCCAAAACCCCATACAAATCGTTTTGGCCAACAGCGGTATCACGGCGGACACATCCAAGCTGGGGGGGTATGTTGCCCAATTGAAAGAGGAAGACCCGGCGCTTTTTGCACTACGGATAGAAACCATAGCCAAACAGTCCCACGATATGAAGAAAGCTTTTGAGGCGGATGATCTGGAAAGTGTCGGCGTATTAATGACCGAAAATCATAAGATTCTCATCGACATGGGGCTTTCCCATGAAATCCTGGTGGAAATATGCGAGTTGACGTTGTCAGAGGGCGCACTGGGCGCCAAGGTAACCGGCGGAGGGCGTGGCGGTTATATGATTGCCCTGACACCCGGCAAGGCCTTGCAGGAAAAAGTCGCTTCGGCAGTAGCAGCAAAGGGATATAAAGTTATTCGGGCAACCGTTGGCGGGAATTAACACTCGATAGCATCGTACTTGTCGGAAAAGAGTTTGAAGCTGCGATGATCGATATGCCCGATACATGCCGTGCGGCCGTTTATGATCCGGACATCAAGAAACAAGGAATTCAGCCATTTCGGCGAATCCGAATCCACCGCTTTTTGTGGTGATCCAGGCGGGTTCAACTTCTATGCGCCCCTTGAAATCAAGGATGTTGGCAACACCCACGGAATGGGGAAAAAAAGCGAACATGGGACAGTCATTGGGCGAATCCCCGATGTAGATAACCTGTTCTTTGTGTACATCAAGTGACAGATTAAAAACGTCATCAAAAAAAATTTGGGTCATGGTCAACTTATCATAATTTCCAAACCATCCGTTTACATGGATGGAGCTTACCTTGGCTTGGGCGCCAGCCCGGGTGAACAGGGTCACAATTTTATCGATGGAAGCCTGTGGTAATGAAGGGACGTCCTCACAAAAATCGATGGCCAGATCTGCTTCCCGATAGGCCTGGTCGGCAGAGACCTGTGACCCGGGTACTTTCTGCAGGATCTCTATTTTTAAGGCTTCAAGTTTTCGGCGATCCTCCTGTCGCCGTTCTTCCGGAATGAAGTATTGGCGCAGCATTTTTTTTCTGTCCTCATCGTATCGAAAATAGAAAGCTCCGTTTTCGCCCACGACACCGGCCACAGGCCACATGCGGGCAATATGATCGCACCACCCGGCGGGTCTGCCGGTAATCGGAATAACCTGAATGCTATTTTGCTGAAGACGTTCCATGGATGCAAAAACGACTGCGGGCAGTCTCCCTGAGAAGGTCAGGGTGTCATCGATGTCGGTGAGGACGAAATGAATCTTGGAACGACATTTGCGCGGAAATTGCTGGAAGGGTTTCATAAGGTTTTGGCTCCTATCCGTCCCGTAATTAATGGTATTATATGGGTTGTCAGAATATGGATTTAGATCTATAAAATCATTTCGTTATATATCATTTATGTTTTCATCTGCCAATGTCAATAATGGATTGACTTTGAATAGAGGGTTGGTTAAGGGGAGCGATTCAATTGAATAAATTAGTAAACGCAAAATCTGTATCCATTTTTTAAATGTCTGGTTATCCACATAACTCAAAACGAATTGTATTATCGGCCTGCAGAGGTTCGTTTTATGGGGGGATAGCCACCTGAAAGCATGAGGAGAAGTCAGATGCGAGCTCAATTAATCGAGGCCATGGAAAAGGCCATCCAAAAGGTGAAAAAGTGGCCCGAAAAAACCATACAGTTGTTCCACCACAACGACTCGGACGGTCTTACGTCCGGCGCGATTCTGACTCGCACGTTTGAACGTGAAGGATTTGACGTCAAGCGCTACTGCCTTGAAAAACCGTATCCAGCGGTTCTAAAAAGGGTGTTCAATCAACAAGGAAAACTGATTGTATTCACCGATTTTGCTGGTCGCATTGCACCCATGATTTCGGACCTGAACAGGGGGAAAAATCTTACTCTGATACTGGATCATCATAAGGCCAGCCCTGCCACCGATCCTATGGTGCACAATTTGGACCCGGAATTGTTCGGTCTGAAAGGTGATCTTGATATCACCGCTTCTACGACTTGTTATCTATTTGCAACCACAATGGACCCTGCCAATAGAGATCTGGCTTATATTGCTACCATTGGCGCAGTGGGTGACCGGTTCTTTTTAAACGGTCGTCTGGCCACACAGAACCGTGAGGTTGCATTGGAGACCCAACAGCAGGGATTATTGGAGATTCGGGAACATGATACGGGTGAGGAATACTTTTTGCTAACCGATAAAGGACCGGTTCCTTGCGATGAATTGGGGTTCTATTTGGATACCCTGGGGGCCGCTGGATATTACCAGGATGGTCCTGATATAGGAATCCAAGTCTGTCTGGCGGGGACAACCCCCGAATCGGATCAGATGTTGCAGGATCTGCGTGATATTCAAAACAAAATTTTCGAGGATCAGATTCAAAAAATCCGGCGAGGTGAAATTGAACACAGCGAACATATTCAATGGTTCCATGTTCAGGAGCGCTTTAACCCCATGGGGGTTAAGATGATCGGCGCTTTTTGTGATGCCTATAAGGAAACCGAAGGGTTTGATCCGAATAAATATATCGCCGGCTTTCAAGTTATTCCCAATAAGATACCCGGGTTTGGCGCCATTACCTTCAATGAAGTCAAGGTAAGCATGCGCGCACCCGTAAAGGTGGAGGAGGAAATACGGGCCGGCCGCATGCCGGGACTGGATACCTTTCTTCCCGAAGCAACGGGTAAGCTGGGAGGCTTTTCAGATGCTTGTCACAGCCTTACTGCTGCCACGACGTTGGCCATCGGCAAAGAGGAGGCATTGATCACGGAGATGGAAAAAATTTTGATGGCTTCCTAAAAAGCCCAACTTCGGCGTTCTAATACATTCCGCAACCATTCAACGTACAACCAGTACACCTCACGTTTGCGGAATGCACTACGCCTTGAATTTGAACTTTTTATAAAGCCACCCATATTGAGAATATATGATTTTAATATAATGGGCGTGTTTACAATAAGTCATTGGACTTAAAAATTAAAACCGAACACCTAAAACCAATATTAAGGAGACGACCATGGGAAGCGGTACAGCATTTGGAAAAACAATCTTGATTGGAGACCAGTTCGTGTTGCGGGAAGTGCCCGCCATTGTGTCGGCACTGCCCTATGTGACCGAAGCGGTGGTGGAAAAAACCGATGGTGAGGGGTGGACCCTGGAAGACAATCGTATGGAAGTCCCAGGATATAAAGATAAAAAGAAGCATCAACAGGTTGATTCCATCAATCATATTCTGGAAGTGATGGAGATCGATGTTAAAAAAACTCCCTTAAAGATCACCTATGGGGGCGACTTGCTGGCCGGCAGTGGCGTTGGTGCCAGCGCAGCCAGTTGTGTTTCATTGGCCCGCGCTCTTAATGATGAATTCGATATGGGATACGCCATCGAACAGATCAATCATGTGGGCTGGGAAGGTGAGTTCGCCTATCATGGCATCCCCAGCGGGGTCGATAATACCGCTTCCACCTACGGCGGGTTGATTAAATACTGGATTAAAGACAAGGAAAAACATTTCGAACAAATCAAGATCAAGGAACCGATCCGGGTGGTTCTGGGCAACAGCGGTATCACCGCCGACACCTCCAAGCTGGATATATATGTCGAAAAAGAGTTGGAACGTGATCCGGATCTGTTCGCCTCACGGATGGAAAAAATCAAAAGTCAGGGTGCCGAGATGAAGAAGGCGCTGGAAGCCTACGATCTCGAAAAGGTCGGAGAGATTATGACCGCCAACCACAGCATCCTTATCGAAATGGGTCTTTCCCATGAAATTCTGGTGGACCTCTGCGAGCGGGCCATATCCTTGGGCGCTTTGGGTGCCAAGGTGACCGGCGGTGGGCGGGGGGGGTACATGTCGGCCCTGGTACCCGACGAGGACACCCAGGAAAAGGTGGCCGCGGCTTTTATTGAAGATGGGTATCAAACGATTAAAGCTGAAATCGGTAAATAAAGAAACCTGTGGTTTTAAACTTTTTAGAAGTGGTTTCAAAACCACTTCTAAAAAGCCTTTAAATTTGAATTCCCCTTTATGGCAAAGTGTGGAGCCTCAATCGCATGGAATTTTTATCTTTCTTACTGGTGCGACAACGTCGCGTTCGACAAAATCGTGCTACGATTTTATTCCGCGTTATTTTACCGTAAGCACCGGGCACGGGGCTTTTAATATTACATGCTGAGCAGTAGACCCGAATATTAGTTTGCCTACCTTGGATGTTTTTTCGATCCCGATAAATATTTGATCAATTTCCTCTGCTTCCGCATGCTGAACCATCTGTTCTCCCGGTTGCAGCGTATCGATGAGTAGTTCAACTTTGTAGGGAATGTCACTACCACCTAAAAGTTCTTTGCTCTCATTTTCTAAAGATTGTTCTTTCTTTTCGATAAACGAACGTTTTAGCGATGTTTCTCGCATGATTGAATTGACCACTTCCAGGGAGGCGCCCCAAACCCTTGCGTGCTCCTGGGCAAGTTCCAGGGCTTTTTTGGCTTCCTTTGAACCATCATAACATACCATAAATTTCATATCCGTCTCCCCTGTCTATATTAGCCTGCTTTGATTATTTCGCGTCGACGTCTGAATTCATAGGTAATCGCACCTATAATCGTCAAGGCGATAAAAACCACAGCCAGGGCGTTCATGGCCGGGCTGATAAAGCTGCGCAGTTTGGTGCCGATATAAATCGGCAGCGTCTGTTCGATGCCGATAGCAAACAGGGTGGTGTTGTAGTTATCAAATGACTGCATAAAAGCTAGCGCCACCGACGAGAGCAGAGCCGGTCTCAAAAACGGAAGGGTTATTTTCCAGAATACCTGGCGATGGGTTGCTCCCAGATCAAAGGCAGCCTCCTCCTGGGTCAGATCAAAACGCTGGGCGCGCGACATAATCAGAAGCATGCAATAAGAGGTGATAAAGGTCGACTGGCCGAGAATGGCGGTCCATAATCCACCGGGAACATTCATATAACTGTCCCAGAACAAAAATGTCGAAATTCCTAGAATAATGCCCGGTGTCAGGATGGGCGAAACCAGAATACCGTAAACAAAATCACGGGCCTTGAACTGCAGCCGCGTCAGTAGCAGGGCACCCCCCAGTCCCATGGGTACCGATATCGCAACCACCGAGAACGCAACGATGAAGCTGTTTAGCAGGGCATGCCACATCTGCTCATCCTTGGCCAGTTCTCCGAACCACATGAATGTGAACCCCTTCCAGGGCGATATCTGGGGGACGGAATTGGCATTGAAGGCGATAATCGTCATAAAAATCAGTGGCAAAAACATATAGGCAAAAAACAGGGCCAGATAACCACCGATAACCATTCCGAAAATAGATTTGGATGATTTCATTGGGTAAGCTCTTTCAGACCGACCTTGAATAATTTAAGCATAATAAACATAAAAATCATGCACAGCAGCATCAAGAGCGTTGCATAGGCCGCCCCCTGATTCCAGTTGGCAGTCTCAAAATTGGTGTTGATGACCTGGGTGAACCAAAAACTGCTGGGGCTGCCCAAAAGCTGCGGGGCTGCAACGGTACCGGCAGCCAGCATGAAGGTCATGGTGCAGCCCACGGCGATGCCGGGTTTGGCATACGGTATCACGATTTTACGGTGAATACGCAACCAGGATGCACCCAGATCGCGGGCTGCATCAAGCTGATTGCGGTCCAGACTCTCCATGACATTGTATATCGGGAAGACCATAAAGAGGATATAGGCGTAGGTCATTCCCAGAATGACGGCCCCGTCGCCTGCGCGAAAATTAATCGGATCGGAAATAAATCCTAGCACCATCAGCAAGTTGTTCAAGATACCGGAATCCGCCAGGATTATCTGCCAGGCAAAAAGACGCAGCAGTTCATTGATCCAGTAAGGTATAATCAGTCCCAGCATCAACAAACCCACCTTACCGCCGCGGGCCACTTTGGCCAGATAAAAGGCTATGGGATAGCAGATTGCAAGGGCTGCCGACGTTACGATGATACTGGACCAGATGGTTTTGAAAAAAATCGCCATGTGCAGCTTATTGGTAAAAAACACGATATAATTTTTCAGGGTCCAGACATCTTTAGGGCCACCGATGTCTCTCAGCGCCAACATGGGTCGAAACGAATAATCAAACATGATAAGCTGGGGTATCAGAATCATGAACACCATCCAGGCACCCACTGTAATGATAATATAGGCGACGCCGATTTTACCCAGATCCCTTAATGCATTTTTCCAGAAGTCAAACACTTGAAGTGTCTCCGTTTTTTAACACGAAAGCGTTTTCCCGGTTGAAAGTCACTGTGACATTCTCGCCGGTCTTAATCCGGGGAGCGGTACCGTCATTATTAAGACGCATGGTTAGCAGTTGTTCCTGTTCGGTCTTGAGAGTGGCAACCGCATAGGCGCCTTCGAAACTCAAGTCTTGGATACCACACGTCAATAAATTAGGCGCATTGGGTTCGGTTGTCATAAAAACCGTCTCCGGCCTGATAAAAATTGTCGCGTCCTCTCCCTGGCTCAGTTGCTGCGGATTTTTACAGGAGAACAGTCCGGTTGCTGTTTTCAAGACCACATATTCACCATCAAGACTGCTGACTGTGCCCTGAAGACGGTTGCTCTCCCCTACAAAGGAAGCCACAAAGGCCGTTGCCGGTGTGTTGTAAATGACATCCGGTTCTGCCACCTGTTCCAGTTTGCCGATGGACATCACACCCACACGATCCGACATGGTCAACGCCTCGGTCTGATCATGGGTAATATATATAAAGGTTACTCCGGTGCGGCGCTGAATATTGCGCAATTCAGCGCGCATATGGTGTCTCAGCTTCAGATCCAGGGCGGACAAGGGTTCGTCAAGCAGTAAAACGGCAGGATTCACCGCCAAAGCTCTGGCAATGGCCACGCGCTGCATCTGCCCGCCGGAGAGCTCACTGACCCTTCTTTTCCCGGCGCCATGCAGATCCACGAGTTCGATGAGTTCTTCCACCTTATTAATTCGCTCCGTCTTGGGCACGCCACGCACTTCCAGACCGAATCCGATATTTTGCGTCACCGTCATCAGGGGGAAAAGAGCCAGGTTCTGGAATATCATAGCGGTTGGACGATTGTTCGATCCAATACCTCTCATGTCTTTGGCGCCTATCTTTATCTGCCCCTTTGTAGGATCCATAAAGCCGGAAACCAGACGCAGTAATGTGGTTTTGCCGCAACCCGACGGTCCCAAAAAGCTGAAAAATTCTCCCGCTTCGATATGTACATTTATGTCGCGAACAGCATAAAAATCACCGAAACGCATGCTGACATCGGCTATTTCAACATCTTGCCCCATACGATAATTTCCTTACTTGGTAGGTTGTTTTGAGACAATGATTTATTTTGTAATGCTTATTTTATCAGTGGCTACAAAAAGCGAGCACGCCCTGTTCCTGTTTTCTGCAGAACCGGGCGTGCTATTTTTCCATTGGATTTAGGCGGCCTGAAATTTATCCCTGTATTCGGTACGCGCCGGGACAAACCATGGTGCTTCGGAAACATACCACCAAAGATTACCCAGCGCATCCCCCGGATAAGCTTCCCTGAAACCCTGTTTGGTCTTTTCATCCAGTAGAGCATCAACGCCTTTTACTACGCTGTTGTAACCGGTGCTTTTAGCCATGATGGCGCCGGCTTCGGCTGTATAGGCCCAGTTGATCCAGGCATAGGCCTGCTCGAGGTTCTCGGCATTCTTAACAATGCCCATGGAGTCAACCCAGGTCATGGCGCCTTCCTTGGGGGCCATGTAGGTAACGGGTTTGCCTTCCTTTTTCATGGTCAGAATAGGACCGTCCCAGGTCTGGCCGATTTCGCAGCCGTTCTGCAAAAATGCCAGCTGGTGATCCTGGGCGTTATTCCAGAACATTTTGATGTTTTGTTTTTTGGAGATCAAGAACTTTAAAATTTCATCATATACTTTACGCATTTTTGTTTCATCGCGATAGGTATCAAACATCCTGTCCGAGGGAACCTTGCCGATGGCATCCAGGTATAACCCGGCGCCGATAAATACCGAATGGGGCCGGCAGGTCACCTTCTGATTGAATTGGGGTTCCCACATGGTGCCATAGGAAAGTTCACCATATTTAAAATTATGTTTGTCGGTGTTAAAAGTCATCGCTTCGGTTCCCCAGTCATAGGGCAGGCCTACACGTTTGCCACGGATTTCACCACCCTGTTTTTTGGATGTTTCATAGAAGGAGGGCTCAAGGTTGTTCAGATTGGTAATCTTGCTTTCATCCATGGCCTGGTACAGTTCAAATTCCATGTGTAGTTCGTATTCGGTCAAAGAGGGCTGGGCTATGTCGAATCCCTTGGCGCGGGCGGCCCGCAGTTTATTCATACACTCCTGGTTGGAAGAGTAGTTGGTCACCTTGACCTTGATACCGGTGGCTTTTTCAAAGGCCTTGATGACCTCGGGTTTTGAATAATCCGGCCAGGTAAAAAGATTCAGTTTTCCGGAAGATGACAGTGCATCCTTGATAAACCATGGCCCCATACTCGCAGTCGCAAATACGCCCAGACCCATGGCCGCCGATTTTTTAATAAATGACCGACGGTTTAAGGTCCCGGCGCTTTTTTCTTTTTGGCAGATTTTCTTCATGTTCATGTCCTCCTTTAGGTGTGAGTATAAATTGTGAAAAACAATGAAGTAAGGCGTGTAACACGATTGGTTTGGCCCATGCCGGCATTGCACCGGTCATTGGTATGGTCGGTTTACCAAACAGCGAATTTCAACATACAAAAAGAATATGCATTATTCAATATTTTATTTTTAAATCAGTCTTGTACCCGGACAATCCGGGTGCTGATAGACTTTTGAAGATTTAAGGCATTGCGGGCTAAAACTTATTTTGTGGTTTGCAATCTTCACTACCAGACTATTAATTTTGGCATCAGCCAAAATTATTTCGGTAAGAGCATTATTTTGAGCAAAATACTTTGCTTATCGAAAAATATCAAGCACTATTTTTCGATAAATTGATTTACTCCTGTTTAAACTTGTTGACATGCTTGTTTGTCGAAAATAAATTGAAACTTGGGAAATAGTGAAACCCCAATTTGCTTTATCCTAGAAAAATAAGATGGAGTTTACAAAATTTTAAATTAGAAAGGTTGGCTCTTATGGTAAAATCACGAAAATTTCTGCCCGATGATACAGACCGGCAAATCATTGCCGAACTACAAAAAAACGGCAGAGCATCATTTAAAAAAATCGCCGGGAAGCTGGATCTTTCCGATGGTACCATCCGGTTGAGGGTCGGAAAGATGACCGCCGAGGGGCTGCTTAAAATCAGCGCTCAAGTGAATCCACTCTATTTTGAAAACAGCATCGTTGCACTGGTGGGTATGAACCTGGAAAAAAGGGATCATCGCCAGATTATGGAAAAGATTGCTCGGTTGAGCGGGGTCAACTCGGTGATTAATTCCACCGGCCGTTATGATATTTTAGCGGAAGTCTTTTTCCATTCACGCGAAGAACTGCGGTCTTTTCTAATGGAAGATCTCAATCATATCGGCGGGATACTGTCTTCAGAAACATTTATCTATCTGGATGCCATCCGAAAGTGGGTGGATTTTTTTTAGCAGTCAATCCAGAAAAGGCAATCCTAGTGGTGCTTTGGCGTGAACTAAACCTAAAAAACCAGTTCCTCTTTGAAGCGCAGCACACCCTTCTCCGGAAAGATCCGCACCAAATACAGGTGCATATTATCGCTGCCAAAATCTTCATAGTACAGGTAAATGTTGTCATCGTGGGCATGATTGCTGGAGGATAGCGTGCCGCACATTAACTGGGTAAAGGAATGCCCTTGATATAGATCTGTGGTCTGCCTCAGTTCAAGTTCATGGGTATGACCGCAAAAGACGTTTTTGATCTTATGCTTTTGCACAAAATCAATCAGACGCAAGGAATTTTCGAGAGGCGACTCGTCGGTACCCAAAATGGAATGATGGATCAGCAGCAGCGGCAGGTCATATGCTGTCTGATTGATCTTCTCTGAAACTGCGTGCAGGATGCTTTCATCAACACACCCATCATCACTGTAAAGTTCATTGGAATCGATGCTGATAACCAATACGGATTTTCCATCTACCGAAATGGGTTTAATAAAATTGATATCGGTAAAATTATCATGGACCTTGGCTATTTTCCGGTTCAAAAAGATGTGTTTTTTGCTCGTTTTCGCAATGTCGGACAGATAAATGATTTCCGGGTTGTAAATATATTTACGGAATAGTTCATGGGCGCGCATATTTCTTTTGTCATGATTACCGATGATGGAGATGACGTTTTTGCATGTGATGGCTTTTAAGAAACACCCTGCTTCCGCATACTCATCTTCCAGACCATCTGTGGTACTGTCTCCCGTGTTGATAACAATATCGGCATCGTATGAGTTAAGCTTTTTGAGAAGAAGATTGTCGTCTCCCTCCCAGTGACGGGGGCCGAAATGAAGATCCGAGATATGTAAAATGTTCATGCCGTGATTCCTCATACCTTATAGCTGTAACATCCATACCGGTAAACGGCACTGATAGCGGCTTTTACGTTTTCCGGGGGTGTCGTGGCACCCAGATTGCACAAAAGCAGGGCAAAGCGACCGTCTTTTCCACCGACCTCAATGTATTGCCTGACGCGCTCGACCACTTCTTGCGGAGAGCTTAAAGCTAAAAAAGCAGCTCCGACCTAAGAAAGAAATCAGGATGCACTCGGTTTCTATTTTCACAATTTGATTGGCATCCGAATAACAAATAACGTCGCTCTTGGCAAGGCTATTGCGGTCTCAGCAACAGAGCTGATCCTGTTCATGGGCACTTCCACAGCCGCGGTTGCCAACCGCTGTTTCAGTATAAGAGAAAAGTAAAATTACAGGGTAATTTTACTTTTCTTTTTTGACAATTATCTGCCGGCACCGACCATTCCTGCGAAGATCTTTGCCAGATTGTCCAGTGCGGATTCATCGAGAAAATTTATTTTACAAAGGGTGGTTTTCCCCGATTGTCTAGAGAGATGAAAAAAATGGATAAAAAAATTCCAAAATTTAAAACCGAGGATGAAGAGCGAGCGTTTTGGACCAGCCATTCCCCGCACAATTTGATGCTGCAGGGCGGTCCGCCGTCAGTCCTTTAGTCCTTCCAGGTAACCGGCATAGTAGATGGGAATGAAGTGCAACTTTTGCTCTATCCGTTTGGCGTAGGGCCCACTATAGAGTACAAATCCTTCCGGGCATTCCGGGTAATGCTGGAGCATTGCGTGCATGCTTCTGAGAGTTCCGCCTCTGCCGGATTTTACCTCAATAGGATATATTTGCCCCCGGCACTCGAAGAGGTAGTCAACTTCAGCCGTACTGCCAGGTGCATTCCTGGCCCAATAGTAAAGCCCCCCATCCTGCGCCGCGATTAATTCTTGGGCAACAAACTGTTCTGCAAGCTTGCCACGATAGATAGCCAGCAAGTCCTCATGCTTAATTTCAACATCCACAGGCAGATGGTTCAGCCTCTGCATCAAACCGATATCAATAAGAGATGCCTTGAATTTTCGATTATTGGCCATACTTCCCAATGGTATTGCAGGCTGTTTTACTGAAGGTATTTTATACAGGACATTCGCCATGCACAGCAATTCGAAAGCCTTGCGGATGGTCGGGTTGGAATAACTGCTAGTAAGCCGCGAATACATAATTTGCTCCCCGACCCTTGTTGCGCAGCCGGACAGAACCTGATCGAGACAAAGCTTATCGGCGCGTAGAGCATATTTTGCAAAGTCCTGACGGTAAGAAGCAAGAAGTTCCGACTGAACATCGAAGGTTTCCAGCATGGATCCAGTGTCGAGATATGCCTGTACCGCTTCCGGCATTCCCCCTGTGAAGAAATAATATTTAAGCTGGGTGATCATGAACTTATGAATAAATTCGTCTATTTCGGTGGGTGGTTCCTGTAGTATCCGGCATAAATGTTCATGCCCGCCTGCCAATAAAAACTCGGCAAACGTCATTGGATACATATTTAAAAACTGAAGACGGCCTACTGGAAATGGTATCTCTCCCAAGGCAAAATCGAGCAAAGAGCCGGCCGCGATAACATGCAGTTCGGGTTTTTCTTCATAAAGATATCGCAGAGCCATAAGCGCTCGAGGGCAGGCCTGTATTTCATCAAGAAACAGCAGGGTTTCACCGGGCCTAATTTTCTGCCGGGAGGAAATTTCCAGCCGTGATAAAATAGTATTGCTGCTGAGGTCGTCCTGGAAGATTGTATGCAGATCATTCCGTTTTTCCAGGTCTATTTTCAGCATGTTTTTGAAAAATTTTTCTCCAAAGGCTTCAACAGACCAGGTTTTACCGGTCTGGCGTCCCCCTCTGACGATCAAGGGCTTACGCCTGACGGCATCTTTCCATTTTATCAATCGAGCTTCTATTGATCGTTCCATGTGCCAAATCCTTTAAAATATATAGCCATTATTAATACGCATCCTTTAAAATATCAAGGCAATTATTAATGAAAGGATATAAAATTGTAGAAAGTTGACATGGGAGGCTTCTTTTCCAAACGGCGTTCCATTGCCTCATCGGCCAACCTTTATTTCAGCAAAAAAGAACGCTAAAATAAAAAACCGATAAAGCGTTCTTTTTTACATTTCTCTAGCTTCCCAGGGATCGATTTCAATCGATTTTTTTCAAAAGTGAAATAAGATGTCAGAAATTTTACAGGCATTGTGAGAGGGTAATATTCTTACCAATTAGCTGGTGATCTCAGAAAATGTTGATGTCTTACGGATTTAAAGATATATTTAAACGTAAAAGGAGATCTAATGAGTGATCAGAAAATAAGTTTACTAGAAAGGCGTGTCATAGAAGCGCATGCTATTGCTCCCTTGATAATTGCTTTTGGCAAGGAGGTGGGACTTGAAAAGGCCAAGGCTATTGTTCAAAGTATAAATGAGGAGACAAGCAGGGAGTATGGTCGCCATTGTGCCGCAACATTGGGATCAAACACAATGGCGGATCTGGCCAGGGAGGTCGCTTCATGGGGAGAAGGTAATGTTATAGAAAAAGAGATTTTGGAACAAAGTGAAAGAACCTATGCCTTTAAGGTTACAAGCTGTGGTTATGTTGATCGTTACAAGGCTTTGGGAATTCTTAAGTTTGGTTATTGCCTTTCGTGTTGCCGAGACAATCCTTTTGTCGAAGGTTTCAACCCCAACATAAAATTTAAACGGACACAGACCATCATGGAGGGTGCCCCCTTTTGTGACTTCCGCTACATACTGGCAAACTAGCTTGTTCGCAACTAGGTGAAATAATGAAAACTGATGAAAAAGCGCTAACGCTACACAAAGAATCCATCATAATCGATGGCCTTGAAATTTCAAATTGGTCAAGGAATGTGTTCGAGAACATGCGCACAGGCGGTTTGACAGCGGTTAATGCAACAGTTGCCGTCATTGAAAACTTCATCCAAACAATGGAAAACATCGCTTGGTGGCATAAGGCGCTTGAGGAGAACAGTGATCTAATTTGCCAAATTAGAAACGAGGCCGACATCAAAAAAGCCAAAGAGGCAGGCAGGATTGGGATCATCTTTGGATTTCAGAACCTTTCCCCCATTGAAGACGATATCGACCGGCTTGCTGTTTTCCATGATCTGGGCGTGAGGATCATGCAGGTGACTTACATGGAGGCCAATTACGCCGGGCAGGGATGCCTGGAGCGAATCGATGCAGGTTTGACTGGATTCGGGATAGAGGCTGTGGAGCAGATGAACCAGCTTGGAATTCTCATCGATTTATCACACGTTGGGCATCGCACCACGATGGATACGATAGAAGCATCCACAAAACCTGTGACATTCACTCACGCCAATCCCAAATCTATCTGCAATCATCCCCGCAACAAATCTGATGAAGCCATAAAGGCAGTTGCAAAAAAGGGGGGTGTAATCGGTGCAACCATCTTTCCGGCATTTTTGCCTTCGAACAATAAATCTACCATAAATGATTTCGTAGATGTGATAAACTACATGGTTGACTTGGTGGGCATTGATCATGTTGGAGTGGGCACTGACTTCACCGAGGGGCGTTCCAAAGAATGGTTTGACTGGATTCTGACCGGCAAGTCGAAAAAAGGTCCAGCCCTGTCCCTCGACCATCCGCTGGTAAATCCGGAGGGGATCCAGTCCTCAAGAGACTTCTCCAACATTACCGCAGCGCTGGTTGCCCGAGGATACGCCCATATGGATATCAAGAAAATCATGGGACTTAATTTTATGAGACTGTTTGAGGAGGTTTGGTAAAAACTATCACAATGCAATCTGGGGTCGGACCGAGCTAACTATCTAATAGTGAAAAAATCTTGGCTAATAAGAAAGATGTTCCCTATCAGAGCTTGGCCAAGGTTTATCTTGCCAGACAAATATCTTTGGAGCGGAATTCCTAGCGAATTTCCAAACAGAGTTCCCTGACCGCATCGGCCAACCGCAATTACACAAAAAGAAAAGGGGAAAAGGGGTCACAAAAACAAAAAGAAAAGGGGAAAAGGGGTCAAATCTGCCCTTGACTCTAGATAAAAAACCCACATGACTACAAGAGTAGGCTTAACCCCCAAGCCATGAATTGACCACCATGCTGAAAAACATCGAAAAGGGGATCAGAATGAACATTAAATGGATTCTGCTGATTACCGCATTTGCGCTGACGTTTGCAGGTGTTTGCGGAAGTAGCCAAGCAAACGACATAGATGCATTTGTCATTGCAGGTCTCTGGATGATGGTCAAAGGGGGCAAACTCGTGTTTCAAGCCTACGGAACAAAAGAATGGGAACACGTTACCGGAAAATTCGTTGAATCCACGATAGAAAAATCCACTGACAGCGACGGAAATACAGTCTACCGTGCAGAAGTTTTTTATACATATTCTTTTCAAGATAAATCTTACAATGGTAACAGAATCCACTATGGATACAGCGCGACCAACGACAGAGAGGATTCTGAGGCGCTGATCGCTCGATATTCACCGGGAGAACCGGCGCCGGTATACATTAACCCGAAACGTCCGGTTGAGTCTGTTCTGGTCCGGGGAATTCAAAAATATGCCCTGCTTGAGGTCTGGGGTGGGTTTGGCGTTGGCTTTTTCGGATACGAACCTGACAATGAAAAGTTGGAAAACGAAGCGATTGTCGAATACTTCCCGGTCGGGAAAAAGGTTGCGGTATATATAAACCAGGCCCAACCCGAAGAATCCCTCCTCTTCCCGGGTATTCAAAGAATTACGCTGAGCAGGATTTGGGGAGGAATTGGGCTTGCTTTTATGGGGTTCTGGTTTTTCGGCATGTGGTATTTATTTGGTATGCCGATGTTTTATAAATCCATCATTCTCCGTTGAAATTCAGATTCGCGTGAGCTTTACATCCCCTGATACTGTCATGGTTTACACGACCGCATGTGCTCAAGGGTGGTTATGATGGCTTGTGTATCGATGTGCCGTAGGAGGGCGCCAATGTGCCGTGTCTGCCTACGCCGAGCGCCATGGCTCTTTATTTTTCGTGCAAATTCGATTTCTTTCAGTAGTTCATCCGGCAGATCCATAGTCTCAAGTAGCCCGGGCTGCAAGCCGAGCAGCTGTTCCCCCAATCGCTGCAGGGCCTTGTCTTCCTTTTTTTTCTGGGTTCTGCTTTTATATTCGGTATCCATTTTGGTATTCACCATTCAGATAACCCCAGCGTTGCAAAATCTATAGTTTGCCATGTTGTTTATGCAACTATGGGGATGGCCCTATTGTCACAACGTTTGGGTTGATTTTGCATCCAAATTCTTGCAGTATTTAACCTGGTTTGGCAGCCGCAGGGTCAGTTTAAGTCTGTACAGCTCATACTGCAAATAGAATGATCAAGCAATCTTTCGATCATTCTTTGCGGTCTTATTTTCAGAGAAAGGCAATCTATGATGGTACCAACGCATGGGGTCGATTATCCTGGTGAAAAAAAGCTGCCGCCTGCGGCGTTTCAGTATCAGATGGATAGCCGATATTTTGCCCAGATAGCCGACAGCTTAAAGGACGCTGGTGCCAGGGAAATTGTTGAACTCGGTGCTCGCGATGTGAGGCTGGCATTTAGCGGCATTTATTTTAAGGCGGACAATGCAGCCCTGTATCGAATTAATTACCTGTCCAGGCTTGTTTCACGATGCTTGGCGCCGTTGAAATCATATGTTTGTCCGGATACCGATACGCTGTATCAAAGGGCCAAGCAGATAAGATGGGAAGATATTTTTGAACAAGGCAATACATTTGCGATATCAGGGAATGTTTCCGACAGTACGATTTCGCACTCCAAGTATGCTGCCCTTCGTTTAAAAGACGCCATTGCCGATTACTTCAAAGAAAAAACCGGTCAGCGTCCGGATGTGTCGGTTAATAATCCCGATATCTTGCTGAATTTGCATATTAGAAAGAATAAGGCGGTCATAAGCCTGGACACCTCAGGCGGCGCGCTTCATCGCAGAGGATACAGAGAGGAGACTGTTTCGGCGCCCATGCAGGAGACCGTAGCGGCTGCGATTATCCGATTTAGTGAATGGGACGGTTCTGTTCCCATATACGATCCCATGTGTGGCTCAGGCACCCTTTTATGTGAAGCGCTAATGCACTATAGTCATGTCCCTGCGGGTGTATTCCGGCGTCGCTTCGGTTTTGAGTCCCTGCCCGACTTTGACCGCACGGTCTGGCAACAGGTAAAAAATACGGCTGACGGACACATCCGGGAGCTGCCCAGAGGACTGATTGCGGGCAGTGATATATCCAAAGAGGCTATTCGGGCGGCGCAGATCAATCTGATGGGTCTCCATTACGGTAACAATGTAAACATTCAAAAACTGGACTTCAGAACGCTACACGCGCTTGAGGGGCGGGTGATTGTAACGAATCCGCCCTATGGCATCCGCATGGCGGGGGATCAGAACCTTGAGCTTTTCTATAAAAGTTACGGTGATTTTCTGAAACAGAAATGTAAAAATTCGATCGCTTTTATATATTACGGCGATCGAAAATATATCAAAAAAATCGGTTTGAAAGCCTCCTGGAAAAAGCCGATTAAGGCCGGCGGACTTGACGGCCGGCTGGTCAAATACCTGCTTTACTGATAAAGGCATTTACCGCCGCAAATGCCGTGGCGATGGCGAGACCGGAACCGCATTTTTGACGCATCCAATCCTGGTGCGCCAAGATGGATCCGGCTGCAAAGAGTGAGTCGTAGGCAGCTTGGTCGGAGGCGTCTAAAGGGCGAAACTGGTCGTCAATTTCAAGGCCGGCACGGTTGATGGGATGTCCTGATGGGTGCAGAAATTCAAATCGATGCCAATCTCGCCTTTCTTCAGGCTGGTGTACCGGTAGGTTGAATATGGATTCACGAATCTTCATGCGGTCGGCGTGTAGGCCCCGGCCCACAAAACGCCCACTGGCTAATATAATACCGCGGGTTTTGAGTACTTGTTCCGGCGCCGCATCTCCAATCTGCACCAAGAAAGCATCGCCTTTTTTTTGAACAGCGAGAACCTGCTTTGGCACCAAACAGTGAACGCCATTTTGGGGAAGCGCTGTTTCAAAAGTTTCTTTCAATCGCAACCCGGGTATGGAAGGTGGCATGGTGGGGATTTCAAATAATTTGACACCTAACAGTTTTTCCAAGTCCGATCGGATTTTATCTGGATTTTGGATACCGAACATCGCCGGTAGGCCCACATATTGAAATCCGTTAATCAGGGGCCGAATCGTATCGGCCAAAGCTTGGCGAGTCTGAGGCAACACCATAGAGCGCGCCAAGGGCTCCAGGTAAATTTCGCCGGGCTGGTCCATGCCAGGAAATGATATGGTGGTCTGAGCCAGAGCAGGCCAAGTTTCCTTAAAAGGTGCCACGATTTGGCGGGCACTGAATCCTTTGAGGCCTTTGATATCAAGAATCAGACAGGGCGCTTTGGATTCATAAGCGTGCACCCAAGCCCACATGGTATGGGGTATGTAATACGATGGTTTGAGGGTGCCGGTTGGTGTAAGGATAAGGGCGTTGCGATCATTGTGGCGGGTGTAGGTCAGCCCTGCTGCGTTAAGATATTCAACCAATTCCTCAAACGCTTTTTGTATCGTGGCTTCCGGTATCTTGGCATAGGGATGATCGGGATTATCTTGAATGAGTTTCGTAATGCCCTGCCAGGGGTCATTGATGGACGTGCCATTTTCGATGGGATGGACACCCAGAAGGTCTAAAAGGCCACTGGCAAAAATCATTTCGCTGGTGATACCGACCAGGACTGTTTTGATCTTACGCTTGGCGGCGAACACGGCGGCTGCCATGCCAGTCATACCAGCACCAATGATCAACAGATCGCATTGGATATCAGAGGTCTGATTCATGGCATTCCACACCAAACAGCCCGCAGTAAAGGGCTTCCTTGAGCTCGGCCTGCATCAACGATGTATCCCATAAAAGCGGTCTTTCGCCACGCCATCGTTCGGTAACAAAAGCGCGGATGCTTTCTAAACCTTCCTGGCCGGTCATTTCTTCAATATCATATAGATAGGCGGCAACGCGCTGGGCACAGAAGGTCCCTTGGCAGGCACCTTTGCCGATGCGGCTGCGCAATCCCAGAGATACCAAATCTGGCTTACCATTTTGTTCATGAATGGATTGAGAGAGATTGGTGACCACGCTTTTGGGAACCATTTCGCACTCACACAATAATAGGTCTTCGGGATCGTTGTGCTGGATCCAGAGTTTGGGTGCAATGCCGGGTTTGGTCCAGCGGGTTGCCTGGGCCGTGGGTAGTGGCTCCGTACGCGTCAGGCAGGGCTGAGTTACACCCAGCCGGTCACAGATGAGATCGGCTGTTTTTTCGGCCATGAGGCGATAGGTTGTCAGTTTGCCACCGGTGATGGTGGCAAAGTTGTCTAATCCGTCGGTATCATGATCGATTAAAGCAAAACTGCGGCTAACGGATCGATCACCGCCGTCAGAAGCCACACCCACGAGGGGGCGCACACCGGCATAAGCCCGAATGTAGCGGATGGTTTCCAGCGTAGGAATCATGTGAGCGCCTTCACCCACGATGGCATCAATTTCTTTGACGGTCGGGAAAATGGCCTCCAGATTGTCAATCCGAATCGATGTGGTGCCCAGGATGGATACAGTCCCTCCGGGGACCAGGATGTCTGCATTGGCTGAAGGGCGCAACCGGTTTATGACACGCTGGGTCACACGACTGTGAGTTACCAACAAACTCCCCTTGGAATAAAGCAAGTCGATGGGGCAATCAGCCAGCGCGGCAATCTCCTTGGCCCAAGCTCCGGTGGCATTGATTACCTGGTCTGCTATGACCTTAAAGGATTCATGCGTGAGCATGTTTTTCAATAAGGTGGCCTGGATTTTTCGCCCACTTATCTGAAACCCAACCACTTCGGAATGACGCAACAGCTGGCAGCCAAGCGAAAGTGCCTGGTGAATGTTTTCCATGGAGAGCTTGAAAGGCCCCACCGAGGCATCATTAACCTGAAAAGCCGCAATGGTTTTGGTAGATAGAGCCGGCTCCATTTCGAGCGCGTCTTTGACATCTAGCTCTTTTACGGGGATGTGGCTTTGGGCACACAGATGGGGAAAGTCGGCAATATAGGAGTCTTCATCCCCTTCAACAGCGATAAATAGACCGCCGGTATCCTCAATACAGTCTGGGGCAAGTTTTTTTAACAGATTACTTTCTTTGCGGCATTCTTCAGCCGAATGGACATCGCTGGAGACATAGCGTGCGCCGCTATGCAGCAGGCCATGGTTGGCACCAGATGCACCGGCGTTAATATCATGTTTTTCGGCGAGTACGCAGTTGACACCGCGCAAAGCAAGGTCTCGGCCAATTCCGGCGCCGGTTACGCCGCCTCCGATTATGAGTACCTGGGTTGTAATGGTTTGCATATTGATTATCTTATAAAATTAGGCGTAGGCAGAAACACTATTATGGCATAGAAGCAGTAGAAAAGGCAAGGATCTAAGCGGGTGATTTTGTGCAAGGATTGAATTGACAAGCAAGCAAACATCGGTTTATGGGAGAGGAAACAAAAGACCCACTTGAAAGGAAAAAGAATGACCCAAAAAGATAAAATGGCGGCCATCGAACCGGTTCGACTCGGCCCGAATAGCAAATTCAAATTTGAATGCCACAAAGGTGTCACGTGTTTCACCAAGTGCTGCAGTGGTATTCGTATCACCCTGACACCGTATGACGTAATCCGGTTGAAGAAAAGGCTCCAACTTTCTTCGGAAGAATTCCTGGCCATTTATACCGAACCGCATTTATTGGAAAAAACCAATTTACCGGTGGTGACGCTCAAAATGGTGGATGATGAAAAAGAGGCCTGTCCGTTTTTAAGAGAAGCTGGCTGTATTCTGTATGAAGACCGCCCTACAACCTGCCGTTATTATCCCTTGGGTGTGGCCACGCTCAGTCATAAAGAAGGGGCTGATGATGAAGGTTTTTATTTTTTTGTCAATGAACCCCACTGCCTTGGTTTTGAAGAGGATAAGAATTGGACTGTCAAAGAATGGCGCAAGGATCAGGGAGTTGATATACACGATGAAATTAATAGCAAATGGACAGATCTGGTTGTGCGCAAACGATCGTTTCCGCCTAATATCAAACTGACGGATAAAGCCAAAGAATTATTTTTCATGGTTAGCTACAATATCGATAAATTCAGAGAGTTTGTGTTTACAAGCACCTTTTTGGAACGATTTCAGGTGGATGAAGAGATGCAGGCAAAGCTCAAAGATGATGATGTGGCCCTACTCAATTTTGGCATTGACTGGTTGAAAGATATTCTGTTCAAACAAAAAAGCCCGGAAGAACAAGCGGCAACTGTTTCTAAAAAAACCTAGTCATAAAACAAAAATCCCCCTTTTACTTCGCTCGCAAAAGGGGGATTTTTGTTTTTAGTATTCTGGATAGAAAAGACCCTCCTGATAGACGGGATTATTCAAACGTTCGTCCATATCGATGTTAAAAAAGTCCGCCAGGGGCTGCCATATTTCAGGATTGTGTTGTTGTACATCTTTGGCAGCTGCCACTACTTTCTGAATACCATTCTGAGACATCTTGCCCAATGGCTGCCGGCAGGGACCCACGGGCAGGCCCAAGATAGACATGAGGGTTTTAACACCCAAGGGATTTCTGGCTCGACAGGTGACGGGGCCAAAATTTGATTCTTCCTGGGTGCTTATTGTTACCAGACCGAAGAGCGGATCAAGCGCGGTTTTCAATTTTTCGGCCTGGTCCAGATTGCCGTCATTAAGATGCTTAACCATGTCTGCTATGGCACGCGGTGTAATATTGGTTATGACTGAGATGACGCCGGCGGCATTGACAGCCTGATCGGTCATCATTTGAAAGGTCATGCCGTCATCACCGGATAAAATAGTGTAGTCTCCCCCACAGCATTCACGGGTGCGCCGCATGTTGTCAATGTTGGCCGTGGCCTCTTTGACGGTGTTGACGTTGGGACAATCTTTAAAAAGAAGCGCCAGATCTTCGGGAAAGAGCTGGGCACCGGTCCTTCCCGGAATGACGTAAGGAATAATGGTTGTATCTGGAAATTGGGTTGCCACCGGTTTAATATACTCTTGGCGAATTTCTAAGGAGCTGGGACCATTGTAATAGGGATCTACCAAAAGGACCGCATCCGCCCCTACGCTAACAGCGTGTTCGGTGGCACCGATGGATTCCTTGGTGTTATTGCTGCCAGTGCCGGCAATGCAAAGGCACTTTCCCTGGGTTCCCTTGACCACGGTTTCGGTGACTTTATGATGTTCTTCCCAAGCCAAGGTGGGACTTTCACCAGTGGTGCCGACTGCCAATATGCCTGTAATATTGTTTTCGATCTGAAACATGATGAGGCGGTTTAAAGCGTCATAATCGACTGTTTCCCCTGTCTCTGAAAATGGCGTTACAAGGGCCGTATAACATCCTGGTTTCATGCTGCCTCCTTATTATACCGCTGTCTGTACAAAAGTGTGCCTGCGGACATTTTATTTTTCTGATTTTGTTTATGTTGATATGGAATTATAAAATAAAGACTCAAACCGATATGCATTCATACACGGTTCGGAAATTGAACGCCCTGCTTGCTGGACGGGTTTCTGTGCTCAACAGGCGGCATGCATTTTAGAGCAGAAACCCGGTATTTACTCCGTAAGTTCAATGGTGAATATCTCCTGAATCGTACAGTTGGGTGCTGACGTAAAACGTGAAGACATTTTTATGAATAATACTAAGGCGTATGTCAAGAAAAAAGCGAGTTGCCAAACATTCAATGCTGCGTTATTTTAACTGATCCCTGGGATCGCTGTTTCATGGTGGGGATAACAATAAAATAAAAAAAAGAGGAAACCAGATGCCACAAGCAAAAAACGTAGACGAATACATCAATCATCAAAAAGCCGCCATTGCTTCCAATCCGGATTGCGGCAACTCTCATTACAACCTGGCCGTAGCCTATCTGGGCCAAAAAAAATATCAGGAAGCTGAAAATGAGTTACATGAAGCCATTGCGTGCAGTCCTAGTTTGGCTGAAGCTTACGTTCAGCTCGGTGGCATTCGATTGCAGCATGGTGACCTGGAAGGCTGCCTTGATTATAATAAAAGAGCCGTAAAAGCGCGGGCTGGTTTTGCCGAGGGGTGGGGCAATATCGGCTTCGTTCACATGCAGTTGGGCAATGTGGAAGAAGCCATTCCAGCACTTGAAAAAGCGGTTAGATGGAACCAGAAATTTCTACAGGCTTACACGACCCTGGCCAATGCCTATCTTGCTACGGGAAAGGTCGAAGAAAGTATCGAGACCAACCTCAAGGTGATTGAATTGGCACCAGATTTTGCTGTGGCCTATAACAATTTGGCCATCGCCTATATGGAAAAAGACGAATTCGGACTCGCCATTGAAAATATCGATAAAGCCGTCGAGCTGGGCTATGATGTTGCACCTGATGTTCTTAAAGAGCTTAACGAACATCGATAGTCGGCGATTTAGAAATTGTCCAATAATGTGAAATGATTATACTCGAATGGATATCGGTAATAGCAATCATCGCCTTCTAGGCCTATCCGCAAAATGGCATCCGTAATGCCGGATAACCTGCCGACACAATATTTTGTTTCTGATCAGCCAGAACCAATTCAACCCGGTAATCTTTTGTGGGAAAAACCATTACCAATGGATTACCGGACGGATAAAAAGTCCCCGTATGATTCGCTTACTTCTGGGACGTATTTTAAGGCTGTTTCCGACTATCTCAGAAAACTTGGACCTGCACGCCTTACCGAAATTGCCTCTCACATTGCAGACTGTCCCATAAATCCTGGGGATATATCCCAACTGGATATACATCTTGAAAAACATGGTGCGTTTTATCATCCGGCCAGAATCATTCTGCATCTGAATGCAGAGCGTATCGCCTGTGTTATTAATGTAGCTGTTTCAAAATTGGGCCAAGAAACCATTATTAAAGAGTTTCATCATTTAAGGCGGCTAACTCGCCGGTATGCAAATAATTGGTTGCCGCGGGTTTATGATTGTAGACTGGCTACCATGAATGACCAGCAAGATGCTCATATGATGATGGGGGAATGGTTTGAGGATTTTCATGAGTTTCATCTATCTATTAAGAATAACACTGAAAATCCAACGATACGTGTTTGGGATCCAGAAAATCCAAAGCACTATTTATCTTCAAATCAAGTCCAGCAGATTTTTGAACAGGCAGCCATGATATTAACGGCACATTATCGCATCGACACAACCGAACAGATTGCTTCGTGGCATCATGCGGCCGGAGATTTCGTGGTTCGTGTGCAGTCAGATCGTATATCGGTCAAATTGATTACAGTAAGACAGTATGAACCCCTCTTTAACCTGAGCCAACAGGATGATTCACTGAAAACCATCCTTAATACAGCATTGATTTTCTTTTTGAACATTTGTCTGAAATTGCGTATTGATCGGTTGGATGGCGTGGGAGATATGGTTTGGAACAGTTTTGATGTGGTTCCGAGTATCATCGCGGGTTTTTTCAAAGGGCTAGAATTTCAGGCCGAACACCACCGCATTTCGCCTGAATTGATTGATGCTTTCAAAATATTCTTTTTGAACCTTTCTGAAAAGGACGTTAAAGAAATTTGCACAGATATAGTCGCTCAGATCGATTCCCAAAGCCCTGATCTGCCGGTCATACGCCAAAATTTAGATACACATATTGCCACTGTCATTAACGGGCTTCGCCAGCTCGCTACGCTCTGATATCCTTCATCAAAAAATCACAATATAGTCCAAAAAATTGGCAATCAACCACATCATGTCGTGTTGAGTCAAAGGTTTGAATTTATCCCTTTTATTAGTGCCAGGAATCAATGGATTTTTATTGACATCAACCCAGATCCATTTTATATCTGCTCCTTGGTAAAAACATTCAAGCATGAATAAATATAGGCAGTAAACAGAAATTGGATTGAGAGGAGGTGACAGGTTTAAACCTTTTAGGGGTATAAATTTTGTTGTTTTCGGAAGCTTAATATTAATTAAAATGGAGGTACTAAGATGGCGAAGCATGAAACCCCTTTGTTGGACCAGTTAGAGTCTGGGCCGTGGCCAAGTTTTGTTTCGGACTTGAAACAAGAGGCCGCAGCAAGGGCAAAGAATGAGAGAAACATCGAGTATCAGATAGGTACGGACGTTGTCGATGATCTTCTGGGTATTCTCGAGCTCTCTTACAAACAGGGTCGCTGCCACTGGAAACACGGCGGTATCGTGGGTGTTTTCGGATACGGCGGCGGTGTTATCGGTCGGTATTGTGACCAGCCTGAAAACTTTCCGGGCGTGGCCCACTTTCATACGATGCGTGTGGCCCAGCCGGGCGGTAAGTTCTATACAGCGGATTATTTGAGAAAACTCTGCGATATTTGGGATTTCCGTGGTAGTGGCATCACCAATATGCATGGCTCCACCGGTGATATCATCTTCCTGGGAACCACAACCCCTCAAATAGAAGAAATTTTCTATGAAATGACCCATAATATGGACCAGGACCTGGGGGGTTCCGGATCTAACCTGCGGACCCCGTCCGATTGTATTGGTTCGGCGCGATGTGAGTATTCCTGTTTTGACACCCAGGCACTCTGCTACGATTTGACCCAGGAATACCAGGACGAGCTGCATCGGCCGGCATTCCCTTACAAGTTTAAATTTAAATTCGATGGTTGCGCCAACTGTTGTGTGGCGTCCATTGCCCGTGCAGACATAGCTTTTATCGGGACCTGGCGCGACGATATCAAGATTGACCAGGAAGCGGTCCAGGCCTACATGGGTGGTGAAATAGCACCCAACGGCAACGCCCATAGCGGACGTGACTGGGGTGCCTTCGACATCAACAAGGAAGTCATCGATCTGTGTCCCACCAACTGTATGTGGATGGAAGGCAAGGATCTCAAAATAGACTCCAAGGAATGTACGCGCTGCATGCACTGTATCAACGTCATGCCCAGAGCTTTAAGAATTGGCGATGATAGAGGCCTTTCCATGCTGATCGGCGCCAAAGCACCGATCCTGGATGGCGCCCAGATGGGCTCCCTGTTGGTACCCTTTGTTAAGGTGGAAGAACCGTATGATGAAATCAAAGAAGTCATTGAAGGCATTTGGGACTGGTGGATGGAAGAAGGCAAAAACCGTGAGCGTGTCGGTGAATTGATGAAACGGCAAGGCTTCCAGAAACTGCTCGAGGCCACCGGCATCGACCCAGATCCACGTCACGTGCAAGAGCCGAGAACCAATCCGTATATCTTCTGGAATGAAGACGAAGTTGAGGGTGGATGGGATCGTGACGTCAATGAATTCAGAAAACATCATCAGAGATAGGAGGGGAAAACCATGGCATTTATTTCTTCAGGATACAATCCGGACAAACCGATGGAAAACAGGATCTCCGACATCGGTCCGAGAAAATATGATGAGTTTTACCCTCCGGTCATTGCTGCCAACAAGGGTAAATGGCTCTATCATGAAATATTGAAACCAGGCGTGCTGGTGCATGTGGCCGAATCCGGCGACAAGGTCTTTACCGTACGCTGCGGCGGGGCTCGTCTTATGAGTGTCACCCATATTCGCGAAATCTGCGAAATTGCCGACAAACATTGCGACGGCTACCTACGTTTTACTACCCGTAACAACATTGAGTTCATGGTGGACAGCGAGGACAAAGTCGATCCTTTGGTTCAGGATCTGGAAAGCCGTAAGTTCGACGGTGGCAGCTTCAAATTCCCCGTGGGCGGAACCGGCGCTGGCGTGACCAATATCGTGCATACCCAGGGATGGATTCACTGTCATACACCGGCAACGGATGCTTCCGGCCCGGTCAAGGCCACCATGGACGTGCTGTTCGATGATTTTAAAGACCATCGCCTACCGGCCCAGCTGCGCGTATCCCTGGCCTGCTGCCTGAACATGTGTGGTGCGGTGCATTGTTCTGATATCGCCATTTTGGGATATCACCGCAAACCGCCTATGTTGGATCATGAGTATGTGGACAAAATGTGTGAGATCCCGTTGGCCATCGCGGCCTGCCCGACCGCGGCTGTCAAGCCGGCCAAGGTAGAAGTTAACGGCAAGACATTGAAGAGTGTCGCCGTAAAGAATGAACGGTGTATGTTCTGTGGCAACTGCTATACCATGTGCCCCGCCATGCCTCTGGCCGATGATGTCGGCGACGGTATCGTTATCATGGCCGGTGGTAAGGTTTCTAACCGGATTACGGCGCCTAAGTTCTCCAAGGTTGTTGTGGCCTTCCTGCCCAATGAGGCACCGCGCTGGGAATCTACCACTGAATGCATCAAAAATATCGTGGAAGCCTATGCCGCCGGCGCCAACAAGTATGAGCGTGTGGGCGAATGGGCCGAACGAATCGGCTGGGAGCGTTTCTTCGAGAAATGTGAACTCGAATTTACGCATCACCTCATCGATGACTTCCGTGATCCAGCTTATTCTACATGGCGTCAGACGACCCAATTCAAGTTCTAAGAGCGCTAAAACCGGGGGACCCTACCATAGGGTCTCCCGCTACAACTGAAGAGGTTAAAAAATGGATTACGAAGAGGCCAAAGAAAAATTAGTCGCCGGGCTAATGAAAAAGCAAAAATCTAAATCCAAGTTCTATTTCAACGACCTGGCAAAAATAATCGGCGAAAAACCGCGCGCGGCCAAGAAGTTTGTCAATCAAATGATCGTAGAAGGTGTACTCGAATACTGGTCCAGCGGCAGCACCTCGCTCTATGGCCTGCCAGGGACAGGTAAACAAGCCGGGGCTGAACACGAAGACTAATTTTGCACTCAGTTTCGACTGTTTCTCTGTAACGACGTTTTATTGAAACCCATCCAACCACACAGAGAAAAAACTGGATTTCCCGGCATCGTTATATCCGCTTTACGCGGTGGATCCGGGAAAACCATTTTTTCCGTCGGCATCATTGCAGCACTGACCCAGTGCGGTTTTACCATCTCGCCTTTCAAAAAAGGTCCCGATTATATTGACGCCGGCTGGCTTGCGCTAGCGGCAGACCGCCCCTGTTATAATCTGGATACTTATCTGATTTCCAAAGAAACCATAAGTGGCTCCTTTGACTGCTATGTTAAAGATTCGGATCTGGCAATCGTCGAAGGTAATCGTGGCCTATATGATAGTATTGAACGAACTGGTCAAACCAGCACGGCCGAACTGGCCAAATATCTAAATCTTCCGGTCATTTTGTGTATCGATGGCACCAAAACAACCCGTACCATGGCTGCAGTGGTGATGGGGTGTCAACACTTTGATCCGCAAGTCAAAATCAAAGGTGTCATCCTCAATCGGGTTGCCGGGCCGCGACATGAGAATAATCTGCGGACCTGTATTGAGCACTATTGTGACCTTCCAGTACTGGGAGCGGTGCCCAAGCTTCGCAATCAGGCATTTCCGGAAAGGCATATGGGTTTGGTGCCGACCCCTGAACATAGCTGGGCAAACACATCTATCCAGACCATCTCTGATGTCATTTCAAAGCACATCGATCTGGAAGAAATTGTAAGGCTAGCCGGTTATGGCGGTAATCTGAGACCTAAAGCCGCTGGTGCCAAACAGAGCAATCAAACAGAATTAAAACGACCAGGGAAACCCCAACTTGTAACGGAATCATCGGTCTGCTTTGAAAAGATCGAGACAAGCGGTCCTGCCCCCAGGATTGGAATAATTCGAGATTCAGCCTTCCAATTTTACTATCCGGAAAATTTGGAATCTTTGACCGCAGCGGGAGCTGAACTGGTGTTTACCAGTCCTTTAAGCGAAAAGAGACTTCCGAAGATCGATGCTCTCTATATTGGTGGCGGCTTCCCAGAGACCCATGCCAAGGAGCTGGCCGCAAATGAGACCTACCGCAAACAGATACGTGAATACGCCGAAAACGGTTTGCCCATCTATGCGGAGTGTGGGGGCTTGATGTATTTGGGGAAACAGTTGCAACTGCAAGCGGATGTCTTTGACATGGTGGGTTTTTTCCCGCTGGTTTTTAATTTGAATAAACGCCCCCAAGGCCATGGTTATACCATCATCAATGTTGATCGTGAGAATCCATTTTATACCATCGGAACCCAGATTCGGGGGCATGAATTCCACTATTCCAAAGTGATTCAAAGCCCAGATATATCAGCACAGCTGGTTTTTCACGTTGAGCGGGGTGCTGGGATCGTAGATGGCCGCGACGGCATTTGTCGCAAAAACGTACTGGCTACTTATACGCATATCCATGCTCTGGGAACACGTCAATGGGCCGAGCAAGTGGTGGCAGCGGCCCGTTCCTTCCATAATAATCATTCCCAATGATCATGTCTGAAGCAGAACTTCAGCAAAAAATACTGACCATTATTGGCGATGCTGAGCGACGCTTAACGCTTGCGGATATCCAAAAGGAATTGTCCTGTCGTAACCGGAATGAGAAAAGTGCGCTTCGATCGGTCATGCGGGCACTTATCGATCAATCCGAACTCATGTATGTCGTCGAGAACGGTCACACGTTTATCGAAACCGCTCTGAATAAACCAGTACGGATATCGGGTCGGGTGGTTATCAAGCCAGATAATTGCAACTTCAAATCGAATTCTGGAGACGTGGTTATCAATATGGGACATGGCATATCCTTTGGCAGTGGCCAGCATGCCACAACGCGATTATGCCTAAAGGGCCTTGAAACCTTGATAAAATTACGGCCGGAGCTAGTGGCATTGGAACACACATCCGCTCTGGATATCGGAACCGGATCAGGCATTCTGATAATCGCTGCGGTTCAGATGGGCCTCAAACGAGGAATGGGTATTGATTTGGATCCGATATCGATTTCGGAAGCTAAAAGAAACGTTCGAATTAATACGCTGGATGATTGCATACGTATTTCGCCGCAAGCCTTTGAAAGTATACAGGATTCGTTTGATCTGATTATAGCCAATTTGCGATGGCCCACCCTGAGTGCCTACCTGCCTAAAATGAAACAGAATTTGAAGTTGGATGGCTTTTTGCTTCTGTCTGGTATTCAAAGCCAAGAACGCGACGCGCTGGTTGCAACAGGGGAGCAAAATAGGTTAAAACTAGTGTGGCGGGAACACGCTAAGGGTTGGGTAGCGGTGGGATTCCAAAAATAAAAAAGGGCCCGCATTGAAATTGCGTGGGCCCTTTTTTTATTTTTCGGCTAGTTTATTTTTCTTGTTTGGGATGGCACTTGACGCAGGTGGTCGGCGCTGCTTTGGACTTATTTGCCTTATTCCATTTTTTATGGCAGACGCGGCAATTGTCATGAATGGCTTCAGCATGCCACTCACGTGACATTATATCTTTTTCTTTTTTCTTAACCTTTTTGGCTTTCCATCCTTGCTTGACTTTCTTGGGTACCTCGCCGGGCTTTTTGTGGCACTCGATACATTTTTGAACAGCATCCCCTTCTTTAAGATCTGTTAAGGGTTTGTTGTTTTCGTCGTGATGGCACTCACCACATTTATTTTTATACAGTTTCGGATTTTTGCTGGCATATTCTTCAGCGTGTTTTTTATGGGAAAATTCAACAATGGCTTTTTTATGTTCGTAATCGTTTTCCAATTTGAAAACATCCGGCACGGTCGTTCCAGCATATAAGGCTACAGATGCGAAAAGTACGAGCACACCGATGGCGATGGCAGTTAGATATCCCTTTGATTTCATTGGTTCCCCTTGCCTCCTTTCATGGTTCCTATTTTTCATTGCTTGCGTGTTTTAGGTATCAAGTATCCATAATACTGTCAATGGCTAAGCATCAGCGGCTTCAGGTGGGGTTTCTTCCACCACGGCTTTCTTTTTCCCGAAGATCCGCGCGCCCACGATACTGATTTCATACAGCACCATCAGCGGCAGGGCCATCATGATCTGCGTGACCACATCCGGTGGGGTCAATATCGCCGCTCCGGCAAAAAAGAGAAGTAGTGCATATTTTCGATTTTTCTTTAAAAATGGAACGGATACAATCCCCAGCTTGGCCAGGAAGGTTATCACCAGAGGCAGTTCAAAGACCAATCCGAAGGCCAACAACAATTTGGAGGAGAAACTGAGGTACTCCTTCATGGATGGCATGGCTTTGATGGTGTCTGTTGCAAAGCCCAGAAAAAATTTAAACCCCCACGGAAAAACAACAAAGTAGCCAAATAGCGCGCCACCCACAAAAAAAAGAGATGATAAAAACACAATTGGCAGGAGCAGACGCTTTTCTTTCTTATAAAGTCCCGGTGCGGTGAACATCCAGAATTGATAAAAGATAACCGGAGATGCAACCATAATTCCGGATAATAAAGCGGCCTTAAGAAACGTGAAGAACGCTTCGGGTAAATTGGTATAAATCATGGTATCATCCGCGCCCATTACGGAGATTAAAGGGGCGGTCAATATTTGAAACAGCTGTTCCTTAAAAATGTAAGATACCACAAAACCAACACCGACGGCGATGAAGCCTTTGATCATACGATTGCGCAGCTCTTCCAAATGGGACGTGAAAGGGACTTTATCATCCTCACTCATTGCTGGGGGTATCCTCTTTGGTTGCATCCGGGTTGGTTGCGGACACATCAGATTCCGTTGGTTCGTCGGCAGGGGACTTGGATTCCGTCTGGTTCAGGTCATCAAAAGCTTCTTTTAGGTCTCCAATGGCGTCATCGCTGCCAAGTGTGTCGTCGCTAGGGTGTTTAGAGGATGGGACGCTGGCACTTTGCATGGAAGGATCAGTTTTGGGTTGGTAGTCATCGATATTATCAAAGGTTACGGTACCTTTGATATCTTTTTGAAGATCATCGAAGGTCTCTTTGACCTCTTTAAAATCAGCTTCGGCGCCGATGGACTCTTTGATGTCGCTGGTGGCCTTTTTAAATTCGCCCATGGCCCGTCCAAGGGATTTGGCCAGATCGGGCAGCTTTTTGGGGCCGATGACAATCAGGGCAACGGCTACGATCAACAGCATTTCCGGCATACCAATACCGAACATATAAACTCCTATCTACCCGAAAGCATATCTGTTTCACCCACAATGTCGTGAGGCTATTTTCGGGAAATTTTTTTCATGAGATATATTATAACCAGCCGATGTGTCAACTGTTATGAATCTTTTGGTTTCAAGACGATGAAATATATCGTGCCAGGATGCTGCATATGACCGGCGGCCACCTCAGCATAGGGACCATTTCCCCAAAACAAATCGACCCGCCCAGGACCTCTTATGGCCCCTCCGGTGTCCTGGTTGAGGATAAAAGCGTTGAAATCGTTCCATGATTCAATCTGCCCGGACTGCGTTACAATCGGGCGAACCGTTTCGATATAACCGAAGGCACCGGGTGGAAAAATACGTCGATCCGTAGCCACTGAACGTTCAGGTGTCAACGGTTCCTGCAAATAGCCAATGGGCCCCTCCGGTTCGGTCTTAAAAAATACATAGCTGGGATTATGGTTAAAAATGCGCACACGTTCATCTGGATTTTCATGCAGATAGGCCCGGATGGCTTGCATCGACATATTTTCTTTGGCGATTTTACCTTCATCGATCAATAATTTTCCGATGCTGCGGTAGGGATGCCCATTGCTGGCATGGTAATGCAAATTGATATGAAGGCCATTGGGCAATAACAGACGACCAGATCCCTGAATTTGTAAAAAAAACAAATCAATCGGATATTTAATCCAGGCCAAAATTTCGCTGGACTGGGATACGGGCGAATTGGGTTGTTCAATTTGACGTCGATCATAATACGGAACCACCGTCGAACCCGTATAGCGTCCGACGATAGATTGGCCCGCATAACGTTCGGAGAACGGTGAAAGATCAATACGAATCAAATCATATGGTAGTGCATAAACCGGGTGTTGATATTCATCGCTTGGGGTCAGGCTACCCAAAAGGGTCGGCTCATAATATCCGGTAAATAAGACCTCTCTTTTCCAGTTGCTACCCACGGATTGATAAACAAGGCAGTTTTGGCCAATAAACTGATTGAGTTCAATTTCAGATGGATTTTCTGCAATTAATTCAGCCAGCCTGTTCAGCGATTCCATGAGGTGCTTGGCTGTAAAGGTGTCTTCGCCATAAATAAAGGTTCGATCACGGGGCACTCTATTTAGATATGATAGACTTTGTTTAATGCTATGGATCAAACCGTCGTAGTGGTGATGATCTTTGAAATCAGGATAATGGGATGGTCTAAGCTTTTTTAAGGCTGTCGCTGGTGAGATTTCTGGTTTCCGTTGCAGGTAACCGCAGCCGGAAATCACAAACAGTAACACCAAAAAAGCAACTATTCGGTAACATCTTTTAGGCGGGATTAGGCGCTTCATTCAGAATCATCCATACTGAGTTTTCGGGTGGTGGCTTCGACCGTGGCAATGGTCAGGTCTTTATTTTCATCTTTTTGGGTGATGCCAAGTTCTTTGAATTTTCGGGCCGAGCTAAATACCCTACGTTCCAAAGAGCCAACAACCTTATTGTAAGTTAGGGTGGTGCGCTCGATATCGCGTCCCAAGTTGTTAATATGCTGACCCATGGTGGCGAGACGCTCGAACAATTCTGTACCCAATTCACTTATTTTTTTCGCGTTTTCAGCCAATTGCTCTTGCTGCCATCCAAAAGCAACCGTTTTTAATAAGGATATCAAGGTGGTCGGGGTTGCCAAGATAACATTTTTACGCACACCGATTTCGATCAGTTGGGGATCTTTGGCCAATGCCGCAGAAAAAAAGTTTTCACCGGGTATGAAAAGTACCACGAATTCAGGTGTTGGTTGAAACTGCGTCCAATAGGCTTTTTGGGAGAGCTGGTTAATATGGGTTTTGACATGCCTGGCATGGGTGGCGAGATGTTCTTCTCGGTGTTCTTCGGAGCTGGTTTCCAAGGCGTCAATATAGGCCACAAGCGGAACCTTGGCATCGATGATGATTTGACGATGGCCTGGCAGATGAACGACCATGTCGGGTCGTAAAATTCCCTCTTCAGACCGAGCCGAGGCCTGTTCATAGAAATCGCAATGATTCTGCATACCACTAAGCTCAGCCACACGTCTAAGGGTGATTTCACCCCATCTTCCCCGAATATGGGGAACCCGCAAAGCGTTGACGAGCTTACCGGTCTCTTTTTGCAGCACGTCTTGGGTCTGGATGAGTGACTGCACTTGAGCCGATAAGCCACCATAGGCCTTTTCGCGGGAGCGTTCCATGGCCTGAATATGTTCTTCGTAGCGTTTAAGGGCGTCCTCAAGCGGCAGAACACTGTCTTTGACCGCCTTGCCCCTGGCAGCAAAATCTGTTTTGGCTGTGTCGATATATTTCGACAGGGTTGATTTAGCAAGATCCATAAAGACCTGGTTATTTTGTCTTAGCGCATTGGCAGAGAGGGCCTGATAGGTATCCGTGAGGCTAACGCGAAGCTCTTGAAGAAGTGCAATTTTGTCTTCAAACGCCTTGGTTTCTTTTTCAATAGTGGTTTCCAGGGCGGCAATCTTATTCTTTAGCTCGGTATTTTTGTTCTGCAGGTCGGTCACATCCTGATTGCGTTTTTCTAATGAGGCTTCAAGCGTTGGCATTTGTTCCAATTTACTTAAAGCGGCTGAGCGTTCCTCTGAAACTGAAAGCAATTGCTGGGTTAGTGACTTAATTTCATGATTGGATGCCTCTAGCCGGGCTTTCAGCTCCTCAATCGTCGCTTGATTTTGAGCGATGGTTTCCAGGTGGGCGTTAAGATCTGCCTTGGTTTTTACAAGCGGCGGGGTCAGTCGAAATTTCGTCAGCAACCATCCCAAAAAACCGCCAACAATAATGCCGGCAGTGATAAGCAACGTGAGCTCAATGGGGGACAAGCTCAACTGCATGAGGAACTCCCTTCAGGAGTGAGATCACGAATAAAATCACCACTCTTACCACCTGATTTTTTTAGCAGCCATATATCTGAAATTGAGATATTTTTATCGAATGATTTACACATGTCATAAATGGTCAATGCGGCGATACTCACAGCCGTTAAGGCTTCCATCTCTACGCCGGTTTGACCGACGAGGCTTATGGCGGACTGGATACGAATGCTGCTGGTTTGACTATCTGGCATAAAATCGATTTGGGCATGCGTGATATTTAAAGGGTGACACATGGGTATCAGGGTGGCGGTGTTCTTGGCGGCCATAATTCCGGCAATTCGGGCGGTTTCGAGCACATTACCCTTTTTCACCTGATGTTGGCTGATTCGATCCAAAGTTTCAGGTTGCATGCAGACAACTGCTTGGGCTTCGGCCTGGCGCAGCGATGCTTTTTTGGGGGTAACATCCACCATTCGGACGCGTCCTTTTTTATCCACATGCGTAAAATCCGGCATGATAAAAGCCTTTCTATTGAGTATCTTTGAAAAATTCAGTTTTATGGGTAACGGTTGTCTTAATGGCATTGAGCGTTTTTTCGAGCGTCGCCAATACATTTTCGCGGATATCACCCGCCACAACAAGGAACATCACATCATCACCCACTGAAAGATTCTGGTCCGCATTGATTTCCACCAGGATCTCAATGATACCGGGATCCTTTTTGTGGGTGTTGAGTATCGATTGCAACATTTCATGATTTACTTGTACGCTAAGACCGGTTACGACGCGACCATCACGGGAAGTGCTGCGCACAACCCCATTGTGGCAAAGAATCATACCGGCTTGGGTATATTCCGGATGGGCTTTAATTTTCTGAACCAGCTGTTCAATTCCCATGGTCTGCAAGTTTCCTATTGGCCAATTCAAGATCTACGGGGGTATTGATATTGTAAAAGGATATGAGATCCGGGTCTATTTTTCTTAAGACCGATTCCGGGATTTCCTTTACAGCCAACCGACTAAATAAGCTACTGATTTTAAGCTTCTGTCGATCCAAAGCATTTTGAACGGGCTGCAATATTCGTCGCGAATAAATGGCACAAAGCGGCTCATAGCCTAATTTTGTTTTTGGAATGATCACATCGGTTTGGTGATCAATATAACCAAGCAGTTTGTTAACCAAATTGATGTTCAAGAAAGGAGCGTCACAGGCAGTTATGAATGCATGCTCGCTTTGGGTATAGAACAAGCCCGTATGAAGACCTGTTAACGAGCTGCGCGTATTGTAAATATCGGTGACGATGAGTGCATCCCATTCAAGAAACGTTCGGGGTTGATTGGATACGATGATGATGTCGGTAAAAAGGGCCTTAAAGACAGCCATCAATCGGTCAATGATGCGTTGATTACCAACCTTCAGATTAGATTTTTCAGCACCCTTGAATCGTCTGCTTTCACCTCCTGCTAGTAAAATGCCGGTACAATTATGCTGAATCATGCTTTAAGTATGGTTATCTCAATCATATCGAACTTCATACAAAGTTAGGGCAAATGATGCCTGAGCCAAGAACACATTAAAAGACAAGCAACTTAAAATCAAGGCATTTCCATGTGATTTAAACCTGATTTGAACAATTTTTACCGTAGAGATGTGCCGAGATCTTGATGGAGGAGGGTTCGCAAAAAACACCGGCAGACCAATGGATCTGTTGCGGCTTTTTGCGAACCCTCGATCCGCAATAGATTGGCGCAGATCAAGAAATATTTGGTTCAATTCAGGTTAACGATTGTCATATGGATGCCTTCTAAGTTATGATTTAGGTTCGCGATATCAACTGTTGCCAATTAGGTTTCGGCTTAGACCTAGCGATTTGAATTCGAGTTTGCTGAAGCAGCAAAAACTCATATTGAGGAGATCAGATGGGAACTAGAGAGCATAAAAAAGGTGCGCCCAAAGCACTTAAAATTGCGGTTATTTCGGTATCGAGTTCGCGTTCCATAAAGGATGATGCCAGCGGCCAGTGGATTAAAAAGCGATCCGAAAAGGAAGGTCATCATATAATTGAACATCTGGTCGTAACTGATGACAAAAGGCATATTGTGCGCGCAGTTTCGAAAGCCATACAGTTTTCAGGTGCCCAGGTGGTACTGGTAACCGGTGGTTCTGGAATCAGTGTTCAGGATGTCACGATTGAAGCTATCACACCCATGTTTGATAAGGAGCTAACTGCCTTTGGCCCATTGTTTGCTTATTTAAGTTTCGAAAAGATCGATTCCGCCGCCATTATGTCCCGGGCAACAGCCGGTATTGTGAAAGATGCGGCCGTATTTTGCATGCCTGGAAGCCTCAAAGCCTGCAAACTAGCCTGTACGCAATTAATCTTTCCAGAACTGGGACATATTTTGAAGCACATCATCACAGGTTGAAATGAAACCGGATCAAGGTTCAAATTTAGATCTCAACAGTTTGACAGCTGTGGTGGCCAACCAAAAGGGGGAAATCTTCGAATTGGCCGGTTATGCTGCGGTGGGTATGAGCGCAAAACAGCTAACAACGTTAAAGAAAAACCAGGCGGTGTCATTGCCGTATGGTAGCGAGTTGATGTTTCTGCCTGATCGAATACCGATTTTATATGATATCCAAAACGAGCAATTTGTGCCCCTGCGCCACAATCCTTATGATGTTTCAGAAAAGATCTACCCCGTAGCGGCCTTTAATTCACCGGGCTACATCATCACTCACAACAGTGCCTACGAGGACAATCCAGAGGCAGCACCACTACCGCTTTTCTCCTATGGGGCCGTGGGGTGGTTGCAAGGTGGTTTTCGCTCGGCCGTGTTGCAGGTAGATCCGGAAAGAAGGCAGGATCTACGTTTGATGCAGACTGAAAAGGTTGAAGCAGGTATCCTAAGAATACGTCAAAAACTGCCAGACAACCGGCTGCGCCAACATCTTGAAGGCTGTGCTCTGAATTATGGTTGCCCAGCAGGGAAAAATTTTTTTCTAGGTCGATATGAAGCTCCCTTACCAACGGCAAGGATATGTAATGCTGACTGCTTGGGCTGTTTATCTCTCCAGAAACAGGATGGGATATCCTGTAGCCAAGAACGAATAGCATTTACACCAACGCCAGAGGAAATTGCGGGTGTCGCTCTGGTCCATATCCATGCTGTCCCAAAAGCCATCGTAAGCTTTGGTCAGGGCTGTGAGGGCGATCCTTTGCTAGCGGCTGATGCCGTCGTGCCTGCCATCAAATTGATTCGCAAAAAAACATCAAAGGGAACCATTCATCTCAATACCAATGGTAGTTTGCCCAAGGTGATGAAGCAAATGATCGCAGCGGGTCTCGATAGTGTGCGCATTAGTATTAACAGCTTTAGGGATCGATGCTATCAGGCCTATTTTCGACCCAAGGGCTATGAATTTGAGGATGTTATCGAAACCATCCGGATTGCTTTGGAAAAGGGTTTGTATGTCTCCATCAATTACTTGAATATGCCGGGTGTTTCCGATTCCCCTGAAGAGGCTGAAAGCCTGGTAGCTTTTTTAAGTCAGTATCCGATTCAACGTATTCAATGGCGGAATCTAAATTACGATCCCATAAGATACGGAACTGCTATGCAAGCAGTGGCTTCTTGTGGTGAACCCATGGGGATTCGATATTTGCTCAAGCATATCCAAAAAAGATTTTCGCACCTGTCTTATGGTTATTTTAACCCGCCCAAGGAACTTTGGTAATGGAGTGGATTGCGGCTAAAATTGTGATCCTGTCGGGCAATAAGCCCCAAGCAATCGAGGTGATCACAGATATATTTTACGATCTGGGTGTTAAAGGGGTCCAAATTGAGGATCCGCGTCTTGATCCTGAGGAAGGCTGGGGTGCGGATGCGGTGCCTAAGCCGCTTCAAGATGCTGTGATTGGCTATTTTCCTGATACGCACCAAGCAAGCAACAATCTGAAATTGCTTCAAGACCGGATTGATTTGCTTGCAAAAACACAAAAACTCCCATGCACCCTCAGCTATCAGCACATGCAGGAAGATGATTGGGCTGAGTCTTGGAAGGCCTTTTTCTGGCCTGAATCGATTACAGCGCGTATCACGGTTAAACCCACCTGGCGCGGCTATATTGCCAAACCCAATGAAATTGTCTTGGAAATTGATCCGGGCATGGCTTTCGGAACCGGCACCCATCCGACAACGGCATTGTGCATCGGCCTCATTGAAAAATACGTGTCCAAGGGCTGTCACTTTTTAGACATTGGAACAGGTTCGGGTATCTTGATGATTGCGGCGGCCAAACTCGGTGCCGGCAAGCTGGTGGGCATCGATAATGATGAAATGGCAGTAAACATCGCCAAAGCGAATCTAAAACAAAATCAAATTAGTAGCAGCCACTTCGATGTAGGCGTTGGGAATTTGACGGATGGTTTGGAAAGCACTTTTGATCTTATTGTGGCCAATATATTATCGGGGCCGATCTTGAGCCTTCTTGATAGCATCGACCCGTACATGGCCGCCAATGCCGTTCTGATTTGTTCCGGCATCTATCAGGACAACCAGACAGCAGTCGCAGAAAAGATGCAATCAAAGGGTTTAAGCCTGATTGAAACACGGGTTAAAGATGAATGGCTAGCCATGGCTTGTAAAAAGAATGATTCATAAGGGCTACACAGAATTCAGCAATCGTCAGAAGGAGCATCCGTCTTTTTAGAAGGGACATATCAATCCAAGCATGAATTTGTGCCCCCCGGACTGATGATGAAATCATACTGTATGGTAGTAAGAGAGGGCTGTGGAAACATCATCAGTCCGGTAGGGCACTCCGCTAGTGAGGCAGGTTCCTTATGATATGAACCTTCGAAAAAAAACGGTTGCTCCTTTAAAGCCGCTTTGAAACAGAACGTATTCTTACCAACCGATAAAACTGCTTATCCGGAAACTTCAGCTACTTCTGAAACCGGCACAAACTGCACCTTCTCCTTCATGTCGGCCATCATATTACGCAGAATCTTGTAGGTTCGTCGGTAGGGATGGGCAATTCCGATGGCAATACCGTGTTTTTCTGCAATCCGGACAAGCTGGAAAAGTTGCTTTTTAATAAATTCATTGTCTTGGAAATGGTCGATAAAAATATCCCGCTCTCCAAAAGGTAACTGTAAAAGATTTGCTGAATCCCGACAAATGGTTTTTTCGGTTGTGCGGCTATCGATAAAATACAGATTCCGTTGTTTCATCACCGTAAATAATTGACGCATTTGGGCGGCATTGGCTGTCATTTTTGAGCCCATATGGTTGTTAACCCCGGATACAAAGGGCATTTCATCTAGATTCTGAATAAATTGTTGAACCAGTTTATCGGGTGACATACTGGACAGCAGTGCACCGGGACCCGGATTAGCGCGCGGATATTCAAAGGGTTCCATGGGCTGATGCAACATAATTTCGACATTGTGTTCTTGGGCGTTAGCAAGGATGCTGCTTGCATATGGGCTTTTAGGTAGCATCGACAGGGTAAGCGGCAAGTTCAAGGAAAGAAATTTGGTAACGATTTCGCGATCGTAACCAATATCATCCAGAATAATCGCAACCCGGGGCAAACTGTTTTCTGGTGTTAATGTAGTTACTTTTTCTGGCTTAGGGCGCGGAATATCTTTAAGAGGATAAATTTCAAATTGGGGTGTGGGTATGTAAGCTCGGGCATTGCCGCCCTCATTACCCAAAAGAGCCAGAGGTCTCCGTTTTACCAACATGTGATTAATTAGAATCCCAGCAATGAGGACCAGGACCGTTAAAATAATCAGCCCAACAGGAATTTTTAAAAACTGTCGGGACCGATTATTTTTTTTTGTCTTTTTTCTTTTGGGGGGTGCAGGTTTTTTCTTGGTTCGCTTACTTGGCATTCGAGATGTCTTTGAAAATGTCGTAACTAATTAGAAGTTCAAGCGCGCGGGTTACCTGGTTGTCTTGGCGGATATTTTCCTGAAGTATCATCTCGGATTCTGATAGTTCTCCTTGGGAATTCTGATCGTTTTTGGTCGTATCTGCAAGGGGTTTGGATTTTAAATGGTTTTTGAGGTCTTTTTCCTTGAGTAGGCCTGCTGAAGGTTCGGATGTATCTTCAATATTTTGTTCTTCCTTGAGCACCGTAATATCCGGTTTAATTCCGGTGGCCTGAATAGACAGTCCGCTGGGGGTGTAGTATCGGGCAATGGTAAATTTTAGCCCATAGCCGTCTCTCAAGGACTCAACGGTTTGAACCGAGCCTTTGCCAAAGGTTTGGGTTCCTAGCAGCAGCGCACGATTAAGATCTTTAAGTGCGCCGGCAACAATCTCAGAGGCGCTGGCACTGCCACCGTTTACCAGAACAATAAGGGGATATTCCCGGGGAACGTCGTTACTGCGAGCCTTATATACATTGTTGTGCTTATCAAGCCGTCCTTTTATGGTCAGAATAGTTCCTTGGTCAATAAAAAGATCAGATACGGATATGGCCTGTGAGAGGATACCGCCAGGATTATCTCTGAGGTCTAAAACAAGACCTTTGAGACCCAATTCGTCTTGTTCGAGTTTCTCCAAAGCTGCAACCACATCATCGGTGGTACTATCCCTGAAATTGGTAATCCGTATATATCCATATCCGGGTTCTAATGTGGTGGACTTGACACTTCGGATCGGAATGACGTCTCTAACGAGCGTAAAATCGATGGGCTCTTGCTCGGTTTCACGCAGAACTGTAATGACCACCGTGGTTCCTTTGGGACCGCGCATTTTTTTGACAGCGTCCCTTAGTTCAGACGTAGCCGCACCATCTACTTTAACGATTTTATCTCTGGCTTTGACACCGGCCCGAAAGGCTGGGGTGCCTTCAATCGGCGATACCACCGTGACAAAACCGTCGCGCATGGTTACATGTATTCCGATACCTGTGAATTTTCCTTCGGTATCAATGCGCAGTTCTTGGTAGGCTTCGGGTGGTAGCAAGGCAGAGTGAGGGTCCAAACTGCTGACCATTCCTTGAATGGCCTTTTCGATAAGGTCTTCCGACTCAACAGGGTCTACGTAGTTTTTCTGAACGATTTCAAGAACATCAGAAAATATTTTTAAGCCTTTATAGGTTTCGTCACTGTCGGCTGACAGTTTGTGATAAAATCCTGCCCCCGCAGTTGATATAATCACTGAGATCATAAAAACGAGCCATAATTTTGTATGGCTGTAGCGCTTAGCTCGCATTGTAGCTCCTTTATCCCTGGTTGATCCAAGGAACGGGGTCAATTGGTTGCCCATGATAGCGAACTTCAAAATGAAGTCCGGGATTGTCCATGGAACCGGTATCACCAATGGTGGCGATTACCTCCCCCGCTTCCACAAAATCACCTTTTGTCTTAAAAAGTTCTTCGGCATGTGCATATAGGGTATAGTAGTGGTTTCCATGATCGATGATAATCATGTTGCCGTAACCCCTAAACCAATCAGCATAAAGGGTTTTTCCCTTGTAAACCGCAAGAATAGGTTCGCCCCTTTCGGCCCGAATATTAATGCCGCTGCGGAAGTTGACGATCTTAAAGCGGGCATTGGTATAGGGACCGAAAAACGCAACTATCTTACCTTTAACCGGCATGATTAGCAAGCCCTTTAGATCAGAGAAGGCCTGGGCCGCTGATCCCGCATAGGGCCGATTGCCCGGGTTTTCTTTTTTAAATCCACTAATAGCGGTATCCAGTTCTTTGGCTGAATTTTTCTGGGATTCAATCGCCGCCAGTGTTAACGTTTTTTGAGTTCGGATTCTACGCAACATCGAACTGCGTTTTTTTTGTTTGCGAGTTATGTTCACTATTTGAACGTTTAATTTTTTTTGGAGTGTGTCTTTTTCTGCTTTTTGGTCGAGTAGCTTTTTGCGAATTTGACCAAGATCCGTCTGATCTTTTAGCAAGGAGGCCAGTATCTGATTATCCTCTTGCAAAATAGTTTCTAACGCCTGTTTGCTTTGAGAAAAATCGTAGAGGGTATCCGCAGAGGCTAATATGTTGAGTTTGCCGCGTTGGTGCAGTTTATACAGCGCTACAATCCTCAGGTGCGCATAAGCTTCATTTTTGTTGATCTGTTCGCTTAGCTGTTTAGATCGATGTTGATTTACTGATATTCTTTTTCCCAATTTACGCAGTTCGTTTTGAATTGCGGATTTTTTCTGTCGGGCATGATTGAGTGTCCGGCTCAGCTTATCCAATTCCGAAATGACCTGGGTCTCTTTTTGAGTTATGGAGGCGATATCCTTTTTAGGATCACCGTTACTTTCAGCCGGTGAATATTGAGGCGTGGTGACAACACCAATAGCAGGCAACAGGCATATAATCAAAGCGCTTAATAATAAATCCGGCATTGAAGATCTGGCGAAGTATCGGTCGTTGTGATGTGTGCGCATTAGTTTTTTAAAAATTGTTTTAACGACAAAAAACATCCCAGCAAGCCTACCAGCATACTTATGCCGATGAATATTAGGATTTGAATGATAGTAAGAAATTGGACTTCAAATGATGCCAATGCTAGGCTGGATTGAAACTTTGATAATATCAATTGATAGGCTATAAACAAGGCTAGCAAACCCAAGGTAGCGCCCAGAGCGCTCAATATAAGTCCCTCGATATAAAAGGGGGCCGTGATAAATCGATCTGTAGCGCCCACCAGGCGCATGATTTCAATTTCTTCCCCGCGGGAATAGAGTACTAGCCGTATTGTATTGGCGATTATAAAAAGAGTGGCCACGAAGAACAAACCCCCCAGGGCATAACCTACAAACTTGAAAATATTGATGATATGGGAGAAGCGCGCGATAAAGTGCTGACCGTATTCCACTTCGGCAACCTGTGGAAACGTTTTAATTTTTTCTGCGAGAGCCGCCACCTGATTGAGTTCCCGGGATGCATCCACAATGCGGATCTCAAAAGCATCCGGTAATGGGTTCTTTTTAAGGTTTTCAAGCAAGGCGGATTGATTCCGCATTTGGCTTTTCAAGCGTTCTAGAGCGGTTTCCTTGGAAATGAACGTGAGCTCCTGAATGTCTTGCAACTGCTGAAGCTGGTAGCGTAGGTCAAGACGATTGGCTTCGGTAGCATCTGAATTAAGATAGACGAGTACACGGATACCTTGTTTCCACGAATTTAATAATGCATTGGTGTTGATGAAAAACAGCGAAAAGGAGCTGATAATTAATATCGACAGCCCGATGGTTACAACGGTAATGGCGTTTAGAAACCGATTGTCGGATATATCTTGTAAGGCCTTTTTAATAAAAAGTGTTATCATGCGTTTCCGTTCAAGAAGAATTCGACCTAAGACTGGATACGACCATGATTCAAAAAGATAACACGATGTTTGGTGTTGCGAATCAGATCCTTGTCATGGGTTGCAAACAAGATAGTGGCACCACGCTTATGGTATGCCGTCAGCAATTCAAACACATTATGCGCCGCATCGACATCAAGGCTGCCGGTGGGTTCATCAGCCAGAATGATCCTGGGCTCGCCCACCATGGCCCTGGCAATGGCTATTTTCTGCTGTTCGCCACCGGATAGACTCAAAGGAAAGGATTTTTTACGGTCTTCCATACCAACAGTTCGGAGTACACTGTGGACTTTCTTTTGGATAAATCGTTGGCTGAGGCCCTTGGCCTCCAATACAAGTGCAACGTTTTGGTACACGGTTTTGCCCGGAATCAGTTTGTAATCCTGGAAAATGATTCCGATTTTTCTTCTGAGCATATGGGCTCTGTGCCGGGGAATGCGGGCCAGGTTCATGCCATCGATCAGCACCTGTCCTTCAGTAATGTCTTGCCCAAGGTAGAGTATTTTCAGGAGGGTGGATTTACCCGCACCGCTGGGACCGGAAAAAAAGACAAATTCGTTTTTGAAAATATCCAGGGTAATATTGATTAGCGCAGGTTTGGATGCATAATGTTTGCTGACCCGAAACATCCGAATCAGCGCATTGTCATCGATTTTCATTCAGACTAATCCTGGCCCATCTCACGGAACAAAGCAGCCTTGGCGATATTAAAATCGTAAAGTGCGCTATAATAGCTATTCATGGTCCGTGCCATTAGTGTCTGGGCTGTTAAGACATCCGTGGAGGTTGCCACTTGTTCTTTAAAACGTTCTTCATTGATACGCACATTTTCACGAGCTTGCTCGATGGCTGTTTCAATGGTGGCGATATTCTTTTCAGCTGTTTGCATGGTCAAAAAGGCTTGGGTCACATTCAGGCGGATGCCGTCTTTGAGCTTCTCGCGGTTTATTCTGGCCTGGGAAAGGCGGCTCTTTTTTTCGCGGGTAGCATTAGATGTTTTGCCCCAATCCCAGATATTCCAGGAAGCAATGGCGCGGACGTCAGCTACCGACAGATCCGATTCATCAATGCCCTCTTCGTCAAGATTGACAAGCCATTCCTCTCCAAAGCGATAATAGTTAAATTGAAGGTTAAGCGTGGGGTAGTAGGTCCGTTTGGCTAAATCAATATCTTTTTGCGCCAGAGCTACCTCAAGATCAGACATACTGATTTCGATGCGGTTATCCAAAGCCATCTGGATACTGGTATCCAGATCGTAGGCGCTCGGAGCAACGTCAAGCACATCGACGACGGCAATGGGTTGATGGGTGGGTCTGCGCAAAAGCCGGTTCATGTTGGAACGTGCAATTTCGAGGTTGTTTTTGGCAAAGACCACTTGCTGTTTGGCCTCGGCCAGTAATACCTGGGACTCGAGCAGGTCGTTTAAGGGTGACATGCCCACATCATAGAAGTTTTTGACCACATTCGTCTGGGCGCTCACCTGCTGCACGGTTTCTTTGGAGACGCTGAGTAGTTTTTCGGCTTTTAAAATTTCAAAATAAGCGCGCGTGGCATCCAGCACCACGTCCTGGCGAACCAGTTTTTTGTTGGCCCTGGCCATGTCTAGACTTAGTTCGGCCATTTTGTATTGATTGGTGATCGCGAAACCGCTGAAAAGGGGCTGGGTGGCCGAAAAAACAAACGAGTACTCCTCCTTGCCTGGACCAAAAAGTTCGATTTTTTCCTCGTTATAGCGATACTGATAGGTGGTGTTCAGCGTGGGATAATAATTCGCCCGGCTGCTCTTTTTGGCAAATGCAGCGGCTGCGGTCTCTTTGCCAGCCGCTTTAATATCCAGATTGGCTTCGAGGGCAATTTGAACAATCTGCTCCAAGGCTAAGGGGGCGTTATCTGGTTCAGATGCATAAATTTGTGCTGGGACCCATAGAGCGGTCACAATGAGCGTACAGATACAGAGTCTGAGAATTGGTTTTGCCGGTATCATTTAAGGGGCCTCCCTTGTGAAGCGAATATTATGATTTGACCCACTTTTAAATCCTTGTTAATAGAAAGTTGAGATGAAGGAGTGCTGTCTCCAGTTTTCCTTTATCCAGGCCTCCACTGAAACCCAAAAAACTCGCTTCTTCCGTTTTGGTGGAGGCTTTTTTTTACCTGAATAATGATATAAAATCAACCGTTTCTTGTGATGATCGCCAGACGATGCCGCTTTTGTATCTGGACATTTAATGACTTGCGGAGGACCGTCTAATGAAAAAAGAACTGATCGATCTACTATGTCAAAAGGCTTTCAAGTTTTCTGATGAGCCAATCTTTAAATTGGTGTCCGGACGGATGAGTCAATTTTATGTCAATTGCAAACCCGTAACCCTGGATCCACATGGTTTATTTCTGGTGGGGCATTTGGTTTTTGAGGCCATAAAAACTCTGCATATTGATGGCATTGGCGGTTTAACGTTTGGTGCCGATCCCATTGCCGTCGCCACCGCGTATACATCGGAGTTGGAAGGAAAGCCGATAAAAGCATTTTCAATTCGAAAAAACCAGAAAGATCACGGGATGATACGCTGGGTGGAAGGTGATCTTAATCCAGGAGACCGGGTGGTGATCATCGATGACGTGGCCACCACGGGAGGGTCTACAATTAAAGCGATTGAGCGGGCGGTTTCAGAAGGATTGCAGGTCCTCAAGGTCGTTATCCTGGTGGACAGACAAGAAGGCGGCGTCGACAATATTCGCCAACATGTGCCGGATGTGTCCAGCATCGTTTTACGGGATGAACTGATCCAGCGCTGGCAGGAAATCGGTCTGCAGGCCTCTTAGCGAAGCAGATTTGACAACTCGGAGGGAAGGAAATTTTCAGGGAATGTAGGTCGCGCAGGCATCCTCAGATTCCCAGGCACTTACCCGCGATACACGAATCCCAAGTTCTGAAATTTTAGCCTGCATGGTCTCGGCGATAAATCTGGCAATGTTTTCCGAGGAAGGATTACAGTTCTGAAAGCATTCCAGTTCGTTTAGAAACCGATGGTCCAAAGATTTTTTGATATCAGCTAAGTGCCTTTTGATTTCGCCAAAATCGATTACAACACCGGCGTCATTCAATTCATCGCCAGCAATATAGACTTCTACCTTCCAGTTGTGCCCATGCAGGTTTTCACATTTCTTGGCAACCATGGCGAGTTGGTGGGCCGCAGCAAAGTGGGTGATGACTTTTAATTCGAACATGGAGAATCGCCTTTGGGTTGAATGCGAAATAGTACAGTATCAGTAAGTGAATATTCAGGGGACAGCGCTTTCAGCGTCGCCCTTGAAAAGATTTTTAATTTTATTGGAAATTTTACTATTTTCTAGCTTAGCAAATTCTTTTAGAAGCTTTTCCTGTTTTTTGTTTAAGTTCGTAGGTGTTTTTATAGCAACCTGCATAATCTGATCACCCCGACGTCCATTTCTTAAAGAGGCGATGCCTTCACCCGTGAATCTAAACACATCTCCAGGTTGGGTTCCTTTGGGTACCTTCAGATTCTTTTTACCCACAAGGGTAGGTATCTCAATCTCGTCTCCCAAGGAGGCTTGTATAAAAGATATGGGAATTTCACATAGGATGTCTGAATTGTTTCTGGCAAAAAAATCATGCGGTTCTATATGGAGAAAAATGTATAGGTCTCCGGGTTGGCCTCCCAGTCTACCGGCTTCCCCTTCACCGGTCAAACGCAAGCGACTACCGGTGTCGACACCACCTGGAATTTTGACCGAGACGGTTTTGGAGATCTGTAGCTGTCCGCTTCCCCGGCAGTTTTTACAAGGAGATGTGATAATCTGACCACCGCCGCGGCACTGCGAGCAGGTTGTCCGGACTGTGAAAAAACCCTGACTTCTGGAAACTTGACCCAAGCCATTACATTGACTGCAGGTTTCAGCATGCGTGCCAGGCTCCATGGCGCTGCCATCACAAGCTGGGCACAGCTCCATTTTTTCGACATCTACGGTGGTCTCCGTACCAAAAGCGGCTTCCATAAAGGACAAGCTTAGGTCGTAACGAAGATCAGATCCACGCTGTGAACGACTTCGTCCCGAACGGCGCCCAGAGCTAAAACCGAAAAAGTCTTCAAAGATATCCCCAAAGCTGGAAAAGATGTCATCGAATCCACCAAAGCCGGAAAAACCGGAACCTTCCAGCCCTTGATGCCCATACTGATCATAAATCTGGCGCTTTTGGTCATCTCTGAGGACTGCGTAGGATTCGGCAGCTTCCTTGAATTTTTCCTCAGCCTCTTTGTTGCCGGGATTTTTATCTGGATGGTATTTGAGAGCTTGTTTGCGGTAGGCCGTCTTTATGTCTGATGCAGACGCTTTCTGGCTGACGCCCAAAATTTCGTAGTAGTCTCGCTTTGTTTGCATGCATACCCTGTTAGATGATACCTAGATGTCCGATCTTTAATCCACAAAAATAATGCAGCTTGTTGTATTGTCAATGAAATTTGGCGTCGTAGGGAGACAATTAAATCGGATTAATTAGGGTCATCTAATCCGAGCGGTGGCTGGGGTTATCGCCCGATTATCAAACTAGGAAAGAGCGTCTGACACGTGAATCTTTGTGCCATTTGATGTCATCCCGCTGGGGATACTCAAGGTTGTAATGCAAGCCACGACTTTCCTTACGATAGGAGGCACATTTGATGATAAGTTCGGCAACCGTGGCGATATTTCTGAGTTCAATTAAACCGGATTCGACCTTAAAATTCCAGTAATACTCTTGGATTTCTTTTTGAATAATATCGATACGTCGCTGGGCTCTGGCGAGTCGCTTGTTTGAGCGTACAATGCCGACATAATTCCACATGAGCCTGCGGATCTCGTCCCAATTGTGCGAAACCATAATAACCTCATCACTGTCGGTGGTCCCGGTATCATCCCAATCCGGAATTTCAGGCAATGATTTAAATTCTCCCTTTTGCAGCGACGCTATCGCCGCTTGGGATGCAGCATGCGCATAGACCACGGCTTCAATCAAAGAATTGCTGGCAAGTCGGTTGGCACCATGCAGGCCAGTACACGCCGCTTCACCAACGGCATATAAGTTTTGGATGTCGGTTCTGGCACAGAGATCCGTGGCAATGCCGCCGCACATATAGTGCGCCGCTGGCACCACGGGGATGGGTACTTTGGTCATGTCATAACCAAATCCGAGACATTTTTGATAGATATTGGGGAAGCGTTCACGAATAAAATGAGCGTCTTTTTGAGATATGTCCAGAAAAACGGCGTCATCGCCGCTCTTTTTTAATTCTGTATCGATGGCTCTGGCGACCACATCTCTGCAGGCAAGATCCTTCATGGGGTCGTACTTTTGCATAAACGGATTTCCGCGCTCATCGATGAGAATAGCCCCCTCGCCCCGAACCGCTTCGGAAATAAGAAAGTTTTTAGCATCGGGATGATAGAGACAGGTGGGATGAAATTGAACAAATTCCAGATTAATCAGGGTGGCACCCGCGCGGTATCCCATGGCAATGCCATCTCCGGTGGCAATATCCGGATTGCTGGTATAAAGGTAAACCTTGCCGACGCCGCCGGTGGCGACCAAGGTGTTCTTGGCACAAAATGTAACAACGCGGCTTGTTTGTTTATCGAGAACATAGGCGCCACAACAATAATCTTCGTGGGTGGTGGTAATAAGACCCCTTTTCATACTGGTTGAGACGGTAATCAGATCGATGGCAATATGATTTTCGAACAGTTCAATATTGTCATTTTGATGAATATGAGAAACCAAAACTCGTTCGATTTCCCGGCCGGTCATATCTTCAGCGTGGACGATCCGGTTTTGCGAATGGCCACCTTCGCGTCCTAGATCCAACTGATTGGTTTTCTCAGGGTCCTTGACATTTTTTCGCAGGTTAAATTTTACACCCAGATCAATCAGTTCATGAATACGATCGGGACCATTTTTGACCACTGTTTCGACGACATCCGGATGGCATAAACCGTCACCCGAGGCCAGCGTGTCTTTGATATGAAGATCAAAAGAATCGAGCTCATCGAAAACCGAAGCAATGCCGCCTTGGGCTTGGCTGGTGCTGCTATCGGTCACCTTTTCTTTAGTAATGATGGCCACAGTGCCGGCCTTGGCAACTTTGAGGGCAAAAGATAGGCCGGCAATACCACTTCCAATGACGAGAAAATCATAGGTACTTTTCATAGACTATCTCTATGCATAATTTTTGGCAGGTACTTTGATTGAACCATGTTTCAGGCTGATGTTTGAATGGACCATTGTAATTTGTCTGCAAACCACTGGTATTACATCAAAGATGAGCGACGGTTTTGTTTCTTGGAGTTGAAACCCAAAATGAATCCGAGCAACAGAACCCCTGCACCACCCAGAAACCAGCGGACATACTTTTTTTTGCGAATGGTATTAAGTTCAAGATCTAACTCATCTGCTTTTTGGGTTTGATTGGTGAGGCGCGTATTTGCTTTCTGGTGTCGATCTTTTAGCTCTAGGTAACCGGCTGCGCCCTTTTTTAATATCGCATAGGCTTTGGTTGTTTTGTTGAGTTCTTGCTGAGTTCGCTTCAATTCTTGGCTTATTTTTTCCTTATCAGCGACTATCTGTTGGGTTGCTTTTTGGGCGGCAGCCAACTTATTTTCAAGCTGATCGATGGACTGGTTTGCTGTTATCACCCGGGTGCGGCAGGGAGTTTCCTTGGTTAAATAGCGTTGCAATACCCATCCTTCCTTGCCATTTTGAAGCCGAACCATAACCCAATCACCTCTGGGCTCAATAGTTTCCACCATTTGATCGCTGTTAAGGAGGGAAATTATTTTGCGATCATTGCCGGGTCCAGTCCGAAAGGTGATCTGCAAGTTATCGATCACGTAGCGGTCTTCTGCATATACCATGGTGGTCAGAAGTGTGAGGGTTATGCCTAGAGTGACTAGGCCAGATGTCAAATGTTTCATGATGCCTTTTCTCCAAATTGAGTAGATGATGACGTCCTAATAGTGTTTAGCTGACTTGCATCATCCAATTTTGATCTTAGGTTTGAGACCAGCCATATTTTGTGTTGAACCGCATGATCTGTCAATAAATTCTTTTATTCCAGCAAAACATATGATAATTTCACATGTTACGGAATTGAATTTTGGTGATATTAGCACGTATAAAGGACGAAATGAGTTATGATAGCATTTGACCTGCAATGTGATAAGGGTCATGTTTTCGAAGGTTGGTTTGAAGACAGCAAGGCGTATAATGCCCAGAAAAAGAAGGGTTTGATTACATGCCCATCCTGTAACAGTACGGCCATAACCAAACTGCCATCGACTTTTGCGATTAAAGGGTCGCAAACGTCTGCAAATCCGCTCGACAAGCAGATCGACCTCAAAAAGATGAATAGTGAAATCATCGATTATGTGCATAACAACTTTGATAATGTGGGATGTGAATTTGCAACGGAAGCCTTGAAGATGCATTATGGCGTAACTGAACCCAGAAATATTCGTGGCGTCAGCACCAAAGAAGAAGAGAAAGTATTAACCAAAGAAGGCATTCATTTCTTTAAAGTCCCCGTGGCCGTACCAGCCGAATCAGAGCCCGAAGGCTCCTAGTCCAAATCTAGCATAGATGTTCACCTATTCAAGGTGGCAAAGGATCGTATGGTCAAACCCGAAGAAACCGACCATTAATAGATCCTCGCTATCTATTTCTTGTCGAAACCAGTAACGAAATGGCGCAAAAGAGTCGGCGGCTTCGGCATAGGCAAAATTGTCATATAAGGCCAGCTTAAAACTTTTTAGGAATTCGCTTCTGGCTGTATCGACATCGAGTCCATCATAAGGGTTTGTCTTAATATGGAAACTGAAACGTCCGTAAAAGAATAGCTTTTGATTTACTTCGTCGATCAAGATACCGCCAAATTGAGGTACATGCGGATTTAAACCACGGCTGTCGTGATAACAAATCCCTGAGTACACCCTGGGAATCAGGTCTTGCGAGAGACTGTCGGCAGCCTGAAATCGATCCCAAATATCTTGTTGATCGGGACCACAGAATTCGCCCCAGCAGACGTTTGTTGGCAATCCCACGGATTCGCCGGCATTTAGGTTGCCAGCAATGGTAAGCAATAGGAAAACAGCGATTCCTATGGATCTAGCCATAGGTGCCGAAGTCAAAATCCTATTGGTTCGAATTATCAACAATGCTGGTTGTTTCATTTTTACAAAACCAAAAATTGGGAAACAGTAACTTGTTAGATTCTATCTGATATGTCGTTCAAAAAAAATAAGTGGGATACTTTTCGCTCGAATCGGAACGTTAATACGACAATCCCTATAGTATAGTCAGTAAATTGCCCAAGCTAATAAATGCCCACATGGTGGTACTATAAGATAAGTTAATAGAAATGGACTGTCAAGCAAGTCAAGGGATATGCTAGCTAGCGGGTTTGGATTTATCGTTCCACATGGGCAATGATCCAATTAACAGCATCATAGAGATCGGTGGCGATATAATCGGGAAAGATGTTGGCGCCTTTAAGCTCTTTAATCGCGGTGGCGTAATTTCCGGTTTTTACCAGAAGGGTAAAACCGCAGCCGGCTTGCCGGGCACAGACAATGTCCTTGGCACTGTCGCCAATCATATAAGACCCGGCCAGATGGACATCATATTTTTTTTGGGCGGCAAGTATGAGTCCAGGTTTGGGCTTGCGACAATTACAGTCTTCATCGGGCAAATGTGGACAGAAAAAAATATCATCAAGCCGGCCGCCAGCGGCAATGATTCCTGCCAACATATTGCTGTGAATATGGGTGAGTGTTTCCGGAGTTATGAGTTTGCGATTGACGGCCGATTGGTTGGTGATCAAATAAGAGCGAAAATGATGCTGGGTTAGATTGTGCAGTGCCTCAAGACTGCGCGGCAGGAATTTGAATTCAGACCAGCTCTTGATATAGGCACTCGAATCCTGATTGATCACGCCGTCTCTATCGATGAAGACCACCTTTTGCATGGCTTTATTCGGCGACGATGAAGACATCTTTAAAACCATGTTTAATAAGAGTTTCTTCGTATTCGACGGCTTGTGCTAATGATGTTGCCTTGCCAACCCGCACGCGATACAGAATTTCCTGGCCATTATCATACTCAGATACATGCGCATTCTTATAGGTTTGGTTCAGTTTGTCTTTTAAGCGGTAGGCATTTTGTTTGTCACTAAAGGCTCCGATTTGAAAAGTAAAATTGCCTTTGTGGTAATCAACTGGTTTTTTTTGAGCAGATTTTTTGACCTTTTTCTCGCGGTTATCTGGTTCCAAGGCGACAATTTTTACGCGTGCAGTGCCAGTGGTTATCAGATCCATCTTTTTGGCGGCTGAAAAAGACAAATCAATGATACGACCCCGTACAAACGGTCCGCGATCATTGATTCTGACCGTGACGTCCCTGCCATTATCGAGGCTTTTGACATGAACATAGGTCCCAAGCGGGAGCGTTTTATGCGCCGCTGTCATGGCGTACATGTTATAGGTTTCGCCGCTGGAAGTTTTTCTGCCGTGAAACTTCTTGCCATACCACGAGGCAATGCCTTTTTGCTTGAAGCCACGGGCATCAGATACGGGCTGATACCATGTTTTGCCCACCCGATATGGTTTGGGCTTTCCGGGCTTTTGCGGCGGTGCGGGTGGCGGTGTGGCACAACTGATGAAAAATCCCAAAACCAGGCACATTACCAAAAAATGGCAATGTGTGTTCTTGCAGACTTGAGATTTCTTTGTCTTGTGCACGAAGGGTTAGTCCAAAGCCAGGGTTAAGACCTCTTTCATTTTACCGACTAGATGAAACTGGATCTCTTTTTTGACCTTTTTGGGGATATCATCCAAATCTTTTTCATTGGCTAGTGGTAATATGAGTCGTCGGATACCGGCCCTGTGTGCGGCCAGAACTTTTTCCTTGATACCACCCACTGGCAGCACTTGCCCCCTAAGTGTGATTTCACCTGTCATGGCAAGGTCTTTATGGATGCGCTTATTGGTCAACAAAGATGTCAAGGCGGTCAGCATCGTGACACCGGCTGACGGGCCGTCTTTGGGTATGGCGCCCGCAGGCACATGAATATGGATGTCTCTTGTTTGGAAAAAATCTTCAGGAACACCCAAGGCTTTGGCATTGGCCCGAATAAAGCTTAAAGCCGTGGCCGCCGATTCTTTCATGACATCACCCAGCTGGCCGGTTAAGGTAAGTCCCTTGCCACCTTTCATACTAGTGGCCTCAATGAAAAGGAGCTCGCCTCCCGTGGGGGTCCAAGCCAATCCCATGGCGATTCCCGGTGTTGAAATTCTAGATTTTACTTCAGATGTAAACCTGATCGGTCCGAGAAATTTAGAAATGTTGACAACTTTCACTGAGGCGGTTTTTATTTTACCCTCGGCAATCCGACTGGCAATGCCCCGACAGACAGTTGCAATTTCACGTTCCAGGTTTCGCAAACCAGCCTCGCGGGTGTATCCGGCGATAATCCGTTTTACGGCGCCGGTGGTGAACGAAATCTGTTCGGCGTTCAAGCCGTGGGCTTTGCGTTGACGTGGGATCAGGTAGCGATTGGCAATTTTAATTTTTTCATCCAATGTGTATCCCAGGAGTTGCAATACTTCCATCCGATCCCGTAAAGGCGGTGGAATCGTATCCAATCTGTTAGCGGTGGTGATAAACATCACACTGGAAAGATCAAAGGGGACATCCAGGTAGTGATCTGAAAATGAAAAATTTTGCTCTGGATCGAGTACCTCCAGCAAAGCAGAGGAAGGATCGCCACGGAAATCACTGCCGACCTTATCGATTTCATCCAGCATGAATACGGGATTATTGGATCCGGCTCTGCGGATACCCTGAATAATGCGCCCGGGTAAGGCCCCAATATAAGTTCGGCGATGTCCCCTGATTTCGGCTTCATCGCGTACACCGCCCAAAGAGAGTCGAATAAACTTACGCCCCAGCGCCCTGGCAATGGAGCTTCCCAAAGAAGTTTTGCCTGTACCAGGAGGGCCGGCAAAGCAAAGGATGGGTCCCTTTGAATCCGGCTTTAGTTTACGAACGGCCAGATACTCAATGATGCGGTTTTTGGCTTTCTCCAGGCCAAAATGATCTTCGTCCAGAATTTTGCGGGCGGTTTTAATATCCAGGTTGTCTTCGGTGCTTGCTTGCCATGGCAGCGATGTCATCCAGTCCAAGTAAGTAGACGCCACGGTATATTCAGCCGAAGAGGGGTGCATTTTGGCCAGGCGGCTAAGCTCCCGCTCAGCTTCCTTTTTAGCCTCTTCGGGTAGGCCTTTTTCCAATATTTTGGTCTGATACTCTTCCGCCTCAACATTGGAATCATCCTTTTCTCCCAATTCCTCTTTAATGGCCTTAAGTTGTTGACGAAGATAATATTCCTTTTGGCTTTTATCCATGTCACCTTTGACCTGTGTCTGAATTTTATTGCCAAGCTCAAGTATTTCCAGCTGGTGGTTGACCAAACGCGTCACTTCTTTAAGGCGCTTTTTAACGTTATCGATTTCTAATACTTTTTGTTTTTCTTCCACAGATGCGTTGATGCTGGAAGCCACCATGTTGGACAATATGCCCGGTTCTTCAATTGATTTTGCCATGGAACTGATTTCGGGAGGCAAAACCGGGGATAGTTCGACCACTTTGGAGAATAGGTGAACTATATTGGTCATCAGTGCTTCAGTTTGAGTATCTCTGGTTTCCTTTTCAGGAATATGTTGAATACTACCGACTAAGTAGGGTTTGTCCTTTAGAAATGCAGTGGTCTTAAAGCGTCCCAGTCCTTGAACGAGTATTTGGGATTTTTCATCTTCTGTTTTGGCCATTTTTAGAATCAGAGCGCTGGACCCGATATCATAAAGATCTTCTGTTCCCGCCGTTTCTTCACCGGAAGGGGTTCGAGACACCAACAGGCCGATAATACGGTCCTTCGACATGGCTTCGTCTATGAGTTTAACGGATTCTTTTTGCATTACCACTAGGGGCAGAACCATTTTTGGAAACAGAACCGTATCGAATAAGGGTAGAATCGGTAATGATTGGGGAAGACTTTTTAGGTCAAATTCAACATTTGATTTTTGATCAGCCATTTCAACTCTCCTGAAAGGAAAACCGTTTCATTAAAAAATCAGAATGGTTATGAATTAAGATTCTTCTGATATGGGGATAGTGTAAGTTCTGTCGGTGACCTGTTTGACCAATCGAATTTCAAGGAAACCGTTGCAGTAGGTTGCCGATACTATTTCCGTATCGATAGGTACCGGCAGGTAAAGAACGCGTTCGAATTTACCGTATTGAATTTCGGCCAGTCTGTAGGTGGCATTATCGATGCGGGGAAGCTCTGACCGTTTTCCGGTCAGTTTAATGGCCCGGCGACTAACCTCGACCGCTAGGTCCTCCTTGTCTACACCGGCAACTTCGGCACGCAAAATAATTTCTTCTTCCGTTTCATAAATATCGACTTGTGGACGCCAGGTGCGTTCTTCTATGGAAAATGCCGAATTTAGGGAGCCAAAAACATCTTGAATCGAACGATCCATTTTTGAATGGAGTTCGTCAATATCATTACAAAAGCTAATTTTTATATAATCCATTTTCAACTCCTATTTGCAATGCAAAGTACCCATGTTTGAATATTGGACAACAAAATTAACAGTAATCCGTATTTTTGTAAAGTAAAGAAGATTTAGACTTAAAACAGCATGTTGGAATAGGCGGTGGCCGATGAAGACAGATCGTGACTGTGTAAATATCGATAGATTTGATGGCTATTCGTTTTCCCGGGGCATCAGCACATGCCTTAACCAATGCATCAAGCTATTTTTTCCTAAAATGACACGATCAAACTTGTCAAAATCTTTGAATAGTTTGTCCGGGTTTTCAAAAAATTGGGCCCGCGTAACCATTTTTTCATCCGGATCCAGGTGTCTGATAACTTTAGCTGGATTGCCGGCGGCAATACAGTTGGGGGGTATATCCTTTACCACAATGGCTCCCGCACCGATAATACTATTTTGGCCAATGGAAACGCCTTTACAAATAACGGCACCATCTCCTACCCAAGCATTATCAGCGATGTGAACCGATTTCGTTTTGCCCAGAGCAATGCGGTTGTATATATCGTGCCAATCCGAATCAGTAATGTAAGCATTGCTGGCGAGCATACAATTATCGCCGATGTGAATACTATCGGCCGCTCCAATGCGCACGCCTGGACAGATCATGCAATAGTCACCAACACGAATATGACCCTTGGTTTTGTGATCAGACCAAACCGAAAGGCGGACCTTGTTGTCCGAAGATGCAATCAGAGTTGCATAGTTACCGATATGGATGGGACCACCAAAGATCTTAACATGCCAGGGTTTCATGAAGGTGAAGCCAACTCCGAGCGAGGATAATTGGGGTTTGATGAGGCGTTTTACATATAGATGCTGCAGTCGGGTGTAGAATCTTTTAAGGTAGTAGGGTCTGTGATCTTTTCTCATTTAGGCAGCTGGATAAAAGGAATGGATTTCCAAAACCGATGGCTAAATAAGTGGCTGGCTGGCGTTAATTGATACAAGGCGTCGACAGCCATCAACACAACGGCATTGCTCCAGGTAATTTTTTCTTCCGGCCAAACAATGATATCAGGAACAGTATATCCGCACCAATATGTGCCGTCATCAAACTTCCGGTCACTGATCCAATTGAAAACAATTGCGGATAGATCTGCATTCTCTATTGCAGCCAATGCCAGGGCCAGCTCAGATGTTTCCGCCAGGGTTACCCACGGTTCATCCGATACACAGCGTACGCCTTGTCCCCTGAGGACATATTTTTCCCAGTAAGCTTCAATGCGTTTGTGGGCCTGCGCACCAGAAATGCAGCCCGAAAGAATGGGGTAAAACCAATCCATAGAAAAACGGGATTTGGTCATATTGAAGAGATAGGTTTTATTTTTGATAGCATTACCCAGTTTCAGTAAAGCCGTTTGCCAGGCCGGTCGGGAGTATCCCAGAACATTGGCAACATAAAGGGCACATTTGAGACTCATGAAAATGGAGCTGCATCCAGTAAGAAGCGCCATTTTATCAATTCGTTTTTCAGGACTGATGGCCCAATAGATTTCACCGTTGGGTGTTTGCAGGCTCAAAGCAAAGTCGATGCCGCCGCACAGGGGATCCCACAGAGATTTTAGGAAATCGGTATCACCGGTAATAAAGTAATGGTGCAATAGACCCACTGCGAGATAAGAGGACATGTTGCTTTCCCTGGTAAGGTCCTCAGGAATCGCATTGCGGTAAGCAGAGTACCAGCTGCCGTCATTTAACTGCATGTCCGCCAACCATTGAAATGCTTTTTGGGCCTTCTCAAAATGACCGCCAATGGAAAGACCCATGGCAGCCTCAATATGATCCCATGGATCGGTTTTTTCTTTTGGACTCCAGGGGATTTCACCACTCATTTGCTGAGTTTGTGCAATCAGGTTTGTAACGGCGGTGATGTCGACCGCCCATTCTGCTTGTTTTTTTAAGGCATTAGTGTTCATATGCTCTCAAATCAATGAACCCCATCTTTACTTAGAAGATAATTGGCGCTAAGGGTATCTTACTATCAGATTTTATTTGAGAATGTAGTACATGTACCATACTGAAGCGCTGATTGAAAGTTTGAACATATACTTTTAATATGATAATCGAGCAAGCACATTTTAATACAAATTGAAAATTAAAGGTGCTGTTTTAAGCAATTGGTGTAACGGAAGTGTTGCCGGATTCGTCAATAGACAGGCACCTGAAAATCAGGTCGTCATACAACCTAATTAACAGGCTTGGAGAAAATGGAAAAGACCAGTGTTAAAACAAAAATTCTGAGAGTGATCTGGGGTTTAATTCCCTGGGTTATGGTGTTTGCCATCGTTTTTTTTATATTCCAACTTTGGGGCAAAATACAAGTTGAACGCTCCCGGTTGGAAGAGGCCAAACAAGAAGCCATAAAAAAGGAAACACCGCCAGTTCGGGTTATTACCCTGACAGCTGTTCCGCGACGACTGGAAGATAAAATCCGATTGCCGGGTTATGTCGAGCCGGCCGAGGATTTGTGGGTCAAATCTGAGGTTTCGGGACAAGTGATCCAAATTTTGGCAAGCGAAGGCCAGGCCATTAGAAAGGGACAAGTGCTTGCCCAGATAGATGACCGCGATTATCGAACCCGGCTGGCGCGGATCGAAGCCAACTACAAATTGGCTAAATTGGAATATGATCGCATCTATTCATTGGATCAAAAGAGAATTACGGCTGCCAATATGCTTGATGAGATGGAGGCCCGTTTGGCCGATGTCGCCGCTCAAAGAGAAGAGGCCAAATTAGCCCTGAGCCGGACGCGTATAGTGGCTCCCATGGATGGCCAGGTTAACGAGATTGTTGCCAAGCAAGGCGATTATTACGGAATTGGCGATCCGGTAGCTCAAATACTTCGCATGTCAGAGGTTAAAGTGGCCGTGGGCATCCCCGAAAGTGATGCGGCTTCATTTGTTAAATTGTCTGAAGCTAGCGTTATTATAGCAGCGCTCGAAGACCGACAAATGACCGGGAGAAAGGTGTTTTTGTCCAGTCAGCCCAGGAATTTGGCCCGTCTGTATGATTTGGAGCTGGAAATTCCCAATCCAAATGGCGATATTTTACCGGGCATGTTTGCCAGTGTTGAACTCATACGCAAAGCGTACAATCGGGCTTTGATCGTGCCGCTATATGCTGTCATCAACCAGGGTGAAGAGCAATTTGTTTACATTGAGAATAGCGGTTCGGCAAAGAAAGTCCAGGTCGAAGTGGGACTCCTGGTGGACTGGCAAGTTCATATTACCTCTGGGCTCAAACCCAATGATAATGTGATCGTTGTCGGGCACCGTTTATTGAGCGAGGGCCAGGCCGTCGAGGTGATTAAGAATGTTCGCAATGTGCAGGAGATTTTGACCCTATGAGTGTTTCCGAACTGGCTGTTAAAAAGCGAACCAGCGTCATGGTGTTGGCGCTCATGATACTGATTTTTGGGCCGCTCTCTTATTTTTCCATGCCCAGAGAATCAGCCCCGGACATTACCATTCCCTTTGTTTTTATCATGACCAACTACGCCGGGGTGGCGCCAGAAGATATTGAAAGCGCAATTACCATCCCCATTGAAAAGAAGCTTAAAGGCCTGGAGAGTGTTAAAAGCATCGAATCGTCCAGCACCGAGGGGATGAGTTCCATAATTATTGAATTTGTGGCCGGAACCGATATCGATGATGTGCTTCAAAAGACCAAAGACAAGGTGGATTTGGCCAAGCAAGAACTGCCCCGTGACCTGGAAGACGATCCCGAAGTGATAGAAATCAACATTTCGGAGCTTCCCATTGTGGTCTATTCCCTGTCTGGGACGTGCGGTTTGGTATGCCTCAAGAATTTAGCCGAGGAACTCGAAGAGGAGTTTGAATCCATCCCCGGTGTCCTGGAAGCAGATGTAACCGGTGGCCTCGAACGAGAAGTTCGGGTTGAACCCTATCCAGATAAGCTGGCTTATTTTGGCTTATCCATACTCATGCTGCAGGACGTCATATCACAGGAAAACCAGAATGTATCCGGCGGTGCCATCCGCATGGGGGATGGCCGTTTTCAGTTACGCGTCCCCGGGGAGTTTCGCACGCCAGAAGAGATTTATGGCCTTATCGTGGGCGTTCATAATGGACAGCCAATATATTTAAGGGACGTCGCCCGGGTTGTGGATGGGTTTAAGGATGAAGAGGGCCGCTCGCGTTTAAATGGAATTGAAGCCGTTAATATCCAGATAAAAAAACGCGCGGGTGAAAATATTCTGGATATAACAGACAAGGCTACCAACATTATTACTGAGAAGAGAAAGAATTGGCCCAGCGGAACCGAAATTACCAAGCTCATGGATCAGGCTAAAGAAATCCGCATGATGGTGTCCGATTTAGAAAATAATATTATTACCGGCTTGATTCTGGTGATCGTGATCTTGCTTTTTTTTCTGGGGATTCGCAATGCAATCTTGGTAAGCATGGCTATTCCTTTTTCCATGTTTATATCCTTTGTGGCCTTAAGCGCACTGGGCATTACCTTGAATATGGTGGTGTTGTTTTCCTTGACACTAGCGCTGGGAATGCTGGTGGACAACGCCATTGTGATCATTGAAAACATTTTTCGATTTATGGAGCAGGGTGTGCCACGGATACAGGCCGCCATCCGTGCAACCAGCGAGGTGGCCCAGCCGGTAACAGCCTCTACTTTGACCACGGTGGCCGCATTTTTCCCGCTTATATTTTGGCCGGGCATTATGGGTGAGTTTATGTCCTATCTGCCCAAAACCGTTATTGTTACTCTGTTATCCTCTTTGTTTGTGGCCATGATCATCAATCCGGCGCTAGCGGCTATATTTCTGAAACTACCCTTTGCTCACAGGATAGCCCAAAAAAATGTCACGGCAGAAGAGATCGAGCAAGCCGGCGAAGCACCCATTGCCGTTAGAGGACCCATGCTCAAGCTGTATCGCAAACTACTAATTAGCGCGCTGAATCACAGGCTGGCAGTTCTTTTGCTATCATTTGCAGCGGTTGTGGCCATGTTTATGATCTGGATGTTCCGGGTTGGTCTTGAGAAACCGGTGGAGTTTTTTCCAAATATCGAGCCCAGCAGTATCTATATAAATCTGGATGTTTCCGAAGGCGCCGATATTGAATTTTCCGATCGGATTACCAAACAGGTGGAAGCTGCCATCTGTCATGCTGATGGTCGCGATGTATTAACAAACCATGTGGATCCGGCAGAGTGCTATTACGCAGATACGGATAAAAAGAACCACACCTTGCGGGACGGTAGCCAGTATACTGGTTTGACTGACCTGGTCAATGTAAAGGACATTTATTCTAGAACCGTTGCCGTATTAGGCGGTAGTTCCGATTTTGAAAGTAATTCCCCCAATCATATTGGTGTACAATTTCATGAAATGGAAGAGCGACCGAGATCGTCATTTGATACCATGGAAGATATCAGGGAACGGGTCAAGGACATTCCCGGTGCTCAAATAACCATTTCCGTGCAGGAGGAAGGGCCACCCATGGGCGCACCCATCAATATTGAAATTGCCGGAGATAACTTTGCGGTATTGGGCCAAATTGCAGGTGAGGTTATCAAGTTCTTGGAAAAAATTCCCTTTGTGCAGGATATCCGCGATGACTACGTAGCCGGGTCGCCCACCGTGAACGTACGTGTAGATCGCCAGAAAGCAGCGTTACTGGGTCTATCCACCGAAGTGATTGGGTTCGTGTTAAAAGTTGCCTTTAATGGTACCAAAGTTTCTACCTTTCGGGAAGGGGATGACGATTACGATATAACGGTACAGCTATCGGAGGCCGACAGAAGTTCCACTGACATTCTGCGCGAGCTGTTGATCCCAACCGGCCAGGGGCTGATTCCCTTGAGCACCATTGCCAGCTTTGAGGTTAAAGGTGGGTTGGGGCAAATCAACCGTGTCAATCATGAACGCGTGGTTACGATTAAAGCCAATGTGGATGAAATACATGTTCCCAGCCCGGTGGTGAGGGCCCAGGCCGAGAAAATAATCGCCGATATCAGTTTGCCACCGGGATATAAAATCAGATTTACTGGTGAACAGGAAGAACAGGCCAAGGCTGAAGCTTTCTTAACCAAAGCCTTTGCCACGGCCCTCTTTTTAATCATGTTGATTCTGGTGACCCAATTTAATTCAATCGCACAGCCAGCCATCATTTTAACCTCAATTATCTTATCGCTGGGCGGCGTCTTTTTGGGTTTGGCCTTTATGTCCTTCCCCTTCGGCATTGTCATGACCGGTGTGGGTGTGATCTCTTTGGCGGGCGTGGTGGTCAACAATGCTATTGTGCTTATCGACTATACCAATCGTCTCAATAAACGCGGCATGCCGTTCCGGGACGCCATTGTTGCCGCTGGATGTACGCGTCTCAGACCAGTGCTGTTAACAGCCATCACTACGATTCTGGGATTATTACCCATGGTTACGGGTGTGGCGTATGATTTTCACGTGATGGAAATCTCCTGGATCAGTGAATCAAACCAGTGGTGGAGTTCCATGGCCAGCGCGGTAATCTTTGGCCTTGCTCTGGCAACCATATTAACGCTGGTGGTCGTACCGACATTGTATGCACTAATTCATACCACCAGCCTGGCCACCTCAAGAAGTCTTAGATGGATTCATCGGATGTATTGGAAGCCGTATTATTTATTAACGGGTGAACAGCAAAAGGATCAAGTCTGATCAAGCATCAGAGGAGTATGCTATGGCTGAAAAAAAAAGACTCAATACACCCCTGGCCGCCCAAATGGGCGGGCCCTATTCCCAGGCGATCATATACAAGGATATGATCTATATATCAGGCCAGGGATCCGTGGACCCTGAGACCAATCGGTTGCTGGCCGGCACAATTGAAAAAGAAGCCAAAATGGCATTACAAAATATTAAAATTATCATGGAAGCTGCCGGATCATCGATTAATAATGTGCTGCAGATCTGTGTCTATTTAGCCGATATTCGGGAGTACGGGCGTTTCAACGACGTATATCGAACCTTTTTCCAAAATCCCATGCCCGCCAGAACCACCGTGGCTGTTAAGAATTTACCCTTTGGGCTTAGAATCGAAATCGATGCGGTGGGACATCTGTAACTGCCATTAGCTATTGACTTAAAGTGATACCCTATTGTATTGCTTAATATAAGGTTTAATGTTGTTGAAATAATTCTCGTCTTTTGTTGATATATCTCGACCATCTCTGCACTTGGCAATATATTTAAATTGCCAGATCTCAATATAGTAAGTTTGATTCAATTAAAGCATTCTTAATTCGTATCAGTGTCACTATAGTCGGGTTCCATTGCCCGGTACATATCTTTTAACCGTTAAACAAAAGGAGGGTGACATGTCAGATAGTGTATACAAAATTATTGAACTTGTGGGCACCAGCGAAGCATCCTGGGAACAAGCAGCCAAAAATGCCGTCGAAACAGCTAGTAAGAGTCTCCGAGAATTGCGGGTAGCAGAAATTACAAAGCTCGATATGAAGGTTGAAGATTCCAAAGTCGTCGCTTTCCGCGCACGCGTAACGCTTTCATTTAAATACGGGACATAAATATTTACGCATTTCGGCTTTCCTTTTTTCGAATCCAATAATTCGATCCTCGATACCAAATAAGGAACAGCTACTTTTATTCAGCGTAAACATAGACACGACATCAAATAAGCCGCTATATGCGGCTTATTTGTTTTTGTATCATGGTAGATGGTTTATTGACATAAACGCCCACATGCTATAATTCGCCTTTGTGATTTCAATTCTCAGTTCAATGTGAGTTTAATGTCAGGGGCAACAAAGGGAAAGCCGAATGCGCACAAATGGCTATCTGATGGAGAGTGAAGAAGAGGCTCGCCGTCTAGATTTAAAAACAGACCCGGCAACCATCGAGCGACATGCCAGGTGGGCAGGCCTCCAAGAAGGGATGCGTGTTGCCGATCTGGGATGTGGGTCTGGTAAAACAACGTTTCACCTAAACAAACTGACAGGCGCAAAAGGCGAAACAATTGGCATCGACAACTCGGAGCAGCGAATTGAATTTGCAAAAAAGCATTATGCTGCTGAGGGCGTTCAATTTGAATTGGCGGATATCCGATCTGATTTATCTGGTTATGGAAAATTCGATTTTATCTGGGTGCGTTTTGTCCTAGAGTATTATGGATCCACGGCCGATGAGATCATTCAAAACATCAGCCAGGTACTAAAACCAGGCGGGATCATGTGTTTGATCGACCTGGATTATAACTGCTTGACTCACTATGGTCTACCTAAAAGACTTGAGTCGACCATGTTGGGTCTCCGACGGACATTGGAGCAAAAAGCAGACTTTGATCCATTGGCAGGTAGAAAGCTTTATTCGTATCTTTACGACTTGGGGTATACGGATCTGGATGTAACGGTCGAAGCTCATCATTTAATTTTTGGTGAACTCAGCGAGGTTGATAAATTTAACTGGACTAAAAAAGTAGAGGTGGGCGGCAAGTTGTCCGGCTATCCTTTCGATGAATATGATGGCGGGTACGACGAGTTCTACGAAGAGTTTCAAAATATATTTTCACACCCCAGGCGGTTTACGTATACACCGGTTATTTTGTGTCAGGGAAAGAAATTGAGTTGATATGAAAAAGCTCTTATTGATCAATCCTGTTAGGCAAAAAAGTGGATTTCTTTTGAGTAGATTTTCCACTTTTTCACCTTTGGGGCTTGCCTATGTTGCCGCTGTTACGCCTGATGAATGGGATATCAAGATCGCAGATGAACAAGTTGAGACCTTTGAGTATGAACCGGCTGATTTGGTTGCCATCACCGCCTTTACCACCAATGTCAACCGTGCCTATGAAATTGCCAAAATGTATCAGGAATGCGGTACAAAAGTGATCATGGGCGGTATTCATGCGTCCATGTTGCCGGACGAGGTCATGCAATATGTCGATGCCGTGGTAATCGGTGAGGTGGAAGGTATCTGGCAGGAAGTCCTAAAAGATTTTTCAGCCAATCAGCTCAAAAGAAAATATGTGGGTCCCAGAGTCGATCTGGAGAACTATGATGTCCAGCCTCGTCGAGATCTTCTCAATCCAAACTATCTCTGGCAATCGGTTCAGACGTCACGGGGTTGTCCGTTTAATTGTCGTTTCTGCTCGGTTTCCAGATATCTGGGCAAGGCCTACCGGTGTCGCACTGCGGAAGATGTTTTAAAGGAGCTCGCCGCTATCGACAGTGAGTATATTGCCTTTGTGGATGACAATCTAATCGGCTATAGCCCGGAGAGTATCAAACGCGCCAGACAGATTTTTCAAGGCATGATCGATCAGAACATGCAAAAAAAATGGTGGACGCAGACAAGTATTAATGCGGCAGACGATGAGGAAGTGGTCGAGCTTGCTGCCAGATCCGGATGCATGTTTGTATTTCTGGGGTTTGAGGCCATCAGCCTGAAGTCCTTGGAAAAAATGCAAAAGGGCGTCAATATTACAACGGGCGTGGACGACTACAGGCGCGTGATTGATACCTTTCACAAGTATGGCATTGGCGTATATGGATCGTTTATTATCGGCAACGATTTTGAAACCAAAGACTTCTACAAGACCTTGGCCGATTACCTGGTGAAAGCCGGGATCGATGTAATTCAGATCAGTATCTTGACACCGCTGCCGGGAACCGAATTGATGGAGGAAATCGTCACTTGCGATGGCCTGCTGTATAAGGATTTCCCCAAAGACTGGGATAAATATCGGTTCTCCCACGTGGTTCATAAAACCCAGGGAGTTGATCTGGAGACCATCTATGCAGCAGACAACTATATAAAGAAGAGATTATATTCCTTTCCCACCTACCCCTTACGAATGATGAAGTCTCTGTTTAACTTAGGTCGCTGGGAACGATTCTATACGGTATATAAAATGAACCAAGCACTCAAGCGTAGCTGGCTGAATGCACATTATTACGAGAAGTACCCAAGAGGAATTGGATAGTAGAAAGTCTTAGTGGTGGGAGGATGCCAGCGGGTATGATTTGGGTTTTTCTATTTGCTTGTTATGGTATCGGAAGAAAGCATCAACAATATTTTCCTCAAAATGAACACCCCTTTCGGCCATGAGTAATTTTGTGGCCTTTTCTACTGGCATGGGGTTACGATAGTGCCTTTTTGCTGTTATGGCCTCAAAAAAATCGGCCACTGCAATAATTTTTGCCCCCAATGGAATTTCCTCGCCGCTTAGCCCTCTGGGGTAGCCGCTGCCATCAATTTTTTCATGATGGGCACCGGCTATTTCCGGCACCTGGCTGAAAACACCATCAAAATTAACCTGTTCCAGAATAACGCGCGTCTGTTCTGAGTGCGTTTTGATCACTTCATATTCATCGGCTGTTAAACGACGGGGCTTTTTTAAGAGGGAATCCGGCACGCCAATTTTTCCATAATCGTGAAGCAGCGCCGCTACTTGAATCATATCGCGATATTCTTTGGTTAAATTCAATTCATCGCATATGCCCAGCGCGAACTCTGTAACTCTTTCGGAATGCCCAGCCGTAAGGGGGTCGCGAGCATCAATGCTGGCGGCGAGTGTTTTTAATATGGATCTAAACTGGCGTTCTCTGGCTTCAAGCAATTCCGCATTCCGAATGCTTATTCCTAAAACTGAAGCAATACCAATGAGCAGGCTGATGTCGCTTTGGATCAAAGGTCGTTTGGACGTTAAATTGTCAACAGCCAGAATTCCCAATGATTCGTTATCACAAATAATGGGGCAGCAGACAAAGGATTTGGTTCCGATTGATTTTGCAAATGATAAGCTGCGGGGAGAAAGTGTTTCTTCAATTTCATCGATATCATTGATCAAAAACGGTCGCTTCTCATGATAGGAGACAACAAAAATACCCTTAGATTCAGGGCGGTTCAAATGAAAAGCGGTATGTTTTATCATTTTATTTTGCTCTTGGGAATACCCATACCCTGCAGCAACTTGAAGCTTGGTTTTATCTGCATTCGCCAACAGAATTATTCCCCGGTCATAATCGAGTCGTTTCTCTGAAATACTGATAATATTGGATAAAATATCTTCTTTGCGTGTGTGTTTGGTGATAGCCAGGCCAATCTCGTTGGTCATCAAGGCATTGTTGTAATTTATTTCAATATTCTCGATCATCTGATCGCTCAGGTCTCTCAAATGATTGAGGCTCTTTATCAACTCGTGCTTTTCCGTTTGATCACTAATAAAGGGTGTTAAAACAATGTAGGTAAAAGTGTAAGAAAACAGTTGTTTA